>DASZTG010000048.1:0-77559 GCA_035548375.1 Burkholderiales bacterium | reverse complement strand
GCGGGGCGCGCCTTTTTACTTTTACGGTGGGGTTACAGCCATGACGATCCGAGCTTCGATCCTTTCGGGCCGCGCATCTCGCGTACGTCGATTGGGCTTTGCGGCGCTGGCGGCGCTCTCGCTGAATGCATTTGCCGCGGATGGCGATGGCAGTTCCGGCATCCTCGACCTGCAAGAGGCGTATCGGTCCCAGGCAGCATCGGTGGAGCAGGAGCCGGCCGGCCTCGCGGACCGCTATTCGCAACTGGCGGCAACTCGGGAAGCGCTGCAGGGGGACATGACGATCCTGCTGGCGCAGGCGGAAACCGCCCCGGCCGCGAACAATCGGGGCGTCGTGCAATTGCTGAACCAGGTGGAAGCGCTGAACGGCGAATTGAACCGCCTGCGCGGGCAGATGGAAGTGCTCTCCAACGACATCGCCAACGCGCAGAAGCGCCAGCGCGACATGTACGTCGATCTCGACACCCGGCTGCGGCGCATGGAGCAGGGTGGTGCCGGCAAGAAGGATGCGGAAGCGATCTCGGCGCTGGAAGAGCGTATTCGCAGGCTCGAACAGGGCGGGGCCACGCCGGCGACCATTCCGCCGCCGGTGACGTCCTCTTCCGCTGCACCCGCCGCAGGCGCCACGCCGCCCCCTGCTGGCGCGACGAGCAGTACGCCTGCGACGGTCGCACCGGCCGCCGCCGCAACGGCTTCCGCACCTGCCGCATCGGCATCGACCTCGCTGCCGCCCGCAACGCTGTCAGCGACCGACCAGGCCGCGATACGCCGTGCCTATGACAATGCATACAGCAACTACCGCCTGGGAGATTTCCCGACGGCGATACGCGGGTTCGAATCTTTCGTGAAGTCCTACCCGAAGCATGAGCTTGCGGGCAACGCGCAATACTGGGTCGGGGATTCGTACTCGCGCATGAACGACTTTCGTTCCGCGATCGAGGCCGAACAGCGCTTGCTCGGCACGTATCCCGACAGCCCTAAGGCCGCCGATGCCATGCTCATCATCGGCACCTCCGAGGCGAACCTTCGCGACACCGCTGCCGCACGCAAGACCTTCGAAGACCTCATCGCCAAATACCCCTCCAGCGAATCCGCGGACAAGGCCAGGCAACGCCTGGCAAAACTGAAATAGCCGTCGCGCACCGCGCCGGCGAAATCGGGTTCCAATGAAAAAAGCGGTGGTACTGCTGTCTGGCGGGCTCGACTCCGCAACGGTGCTCGCGCTCGCAATGCGCGGCGGATTCGAGTGCCATGCGCTCTCGGTGAGCTACGGCCAGCGCCATCTGGCGGAACTCTCGGCCGCGAAGCGCGTGGCCGAGGCACTCGGCGCGACCGAGCATCGCGTTTTTCCGCTGAACTTGCGAACCTTCGGCGGTTCCGCGCTGACGGATACCGCCATCGACGTGCCGATCGGCCAAAGCACCGGAGGAATTCCCGTCACCTACGTTCCCGCCCGCAACACGATTCTCCTGTCGCTGGCGCTCGCGTGGGCCGAAGTGCTGGGGGCAGGGGACATTTTCATCGGCGTGAACGCCGTCGATTATTCCGGCTATCCGGATTGCCGCCCCGAATTCCTGCGTGCCTATGAAGAAATGGCCAATCTCGCCACGCGCGCCGCGGTCGAAGGCTTGCCGATGAAGATCCACGCGCCACTGGTCAGCATGACCAAGGCACAGATCATCCTCGCCGGCATCGGCGCGGGCGTCGATTTCGGGATCACCGTCTCGTGCTACCAGGCCGACGACGCAGGCGCTGCGTGTGGTGCGTGCGACGCCTGCAGGATCCGTCGCGCGGGATTCGCCGGCGCCAACGTCGCCGACCCGACGCGCTACAAGCCGGCCGCTTAGCCGTCATGGAAGCAACGTCGCAACTTGCCTGGATCGTCGTCGCGTCAGGGTTCGTACTCGCATTCGTGTTCGGGTTCGCCGCGCAGAAGACCGACTTCTGCACGATGGGCGCCGTCGCCGACATCGTCAACATGGGGGATTGGACGCGCATGCGCATGTGGCTGCTCGCGATCGCGGTGGCGATCGCGGGCGCGAACGCGCTGGATCTCGCCGGCCTCGTCGATCTTTCACGCTCCGCCTATCCGGCGCCGGGCTGGCCGTGGCTTGCGCATATCGCCGGCGGCCTGATGTTCGGCGTCGGCATGACGCTGGCGTCGGGTTGCGGCAGCCGCAGCCTGGTGCGCATCGGCGGCGGCAACCTCAAGTCCGTCGTCGCGATCCTGTTCCTGGCGCTGGGGGCGGAAATGACGATACGCGGCGTGCTCTCTCCGCTGCGCACGCAGGTGTTGAGCGCCTTCCCGATCCGCTTCGACCAGGGCCAGGATCTTTCGTGGTTGCTTGCTTCGACGCTGGGAACGGGCAAGCGGGTGGTGCAGCCGTGGCTTGCGGCGCTGGTTGCCCTGCCGCTGTTCGCATTCGTGCTGAAGGATCGCGAATTCCGGTCGGATCGGACGCGTTTGTTTGCTGCCGCGGTGATCGGCCTTGTCATCGTCGGTGGCTGGTACGTGACGGGACATGTCGGCTTCATCGCCGAGGATCCGAAGACCTTGCAAGAAGCCTACGTCGGCACGAAGAGCGCGCGCCCGGAGTCCTTCACCTTCATCGGCCCCGCGGCCAACGCGCTCGAGTTGTTGCAGTTCTGGACGGACAAGTCCGCTCGCCTCAATTTTGGCGTGGCGGTGATCGCCGGCACGCTTGCGGGAGCGTTTGTTTATGCCGTGTCGAAGCGGCGTTTCCACTGGGAAAGCTTCGCGTCCGCAGCCGACCTGCGCAATCACATGATTGGCGGCGCCCTCATGGGATTCGGCGGCGTTTGCGCGATGGGCTGCACGATCGGCCAGGGCATCACCGGCGTTTCGACCCTGGCGATCGGCTCTTTCGTCGTGTTTTTCTCGATCGTTGCCGGCGCGACGGCAACGATGAAAGTGCAGTACCGCCTGATGCTGAAGGAGACGGCAACAGCGCAACCGGTTTGACGCTTCGATGCGCGGGCCGGTAAAATCCGGCTCTTTTTTTGGGCGGTTAGCTCAGTCGGTAGAGCAGCGGACTTTTAATCCGTTGGTCGCCAGTTCGAATCTGGCACCGCCTACCAAACAAGTCTGTTCGACGGCCTGCCTTCGCAGGCCGTTTTTATTTTCCGGTTTGCGATTTGCCGCGGAATTTTATCGTCGTCGACAAATCACACGTACGACGATCCAATATCCGGAGAATTCCGATGCGAGCGTGCATTCGCTTCCGCTTGATTTCAGTTCTTGCGTGCCTGTTGGCATCCTGTGGGGGCGGCGGAGGCGGCGGCGGAACCGGTACGCCGGACGGTGGCGGTTCCAGCAAGGTGTTCATCGCGGACTCCGGCAGCGCCACGGTCGTGTCTTTTGCCAATCCCAATCCTGTGGCAGGCACGCTGAGGATCGACAGGACGCTCTCGGGAACCGCAATTAGCAACATCATGCCAGATATGGCCTACGACGCGGCCGCCGACATGCTTTACGTCGTCAACAACCGGTCGATCATGGTGATGAACCGCGCCAGCACCAAGAACGGCTCGAACGCGCCGGATCGGACGATCACCAGCAGCTCGATTCCCAGCACGATCGTCGCGATCTACCTCGATACCGTCAAAAATATCCTCTACGTGACTTATGGAAGCTCGACCGTGCTTGCGTTCGACAACGCCAGCACCCTGAATGGATCGTTTGTCGCGAATCGCACACTGACGATAAACCGGAGCGCCGTTGGTGTCCCCGTCAAGGACGTGTTCGTCGATACCGTGCACGACACGCTCTACGTCGCCGGACATGTAGGGTCTGGTGGAGTAAATGATGTGGTGCTCAAGTACAACTCCGCGAGCACCATCCCCACCGGCACGCCCACCATAGACCATGAATTGACCTTCCCCGACACCATCAATGACATAGTCGGCGACGGCGCGAACGACCGGCTCTTCATTGCCGACCAGTCCGCAAATTCGGTGCTGGTTTTCGACAGCGTCAGCACGTTGAGCGGTGCAGTGGTCGCCCCGAGGGTCATCAGTTTGCCGAGCCTTCCGCAACGCCTGGCCCTCGCGCCGGTCGGCAATCGACTCTACGCTCTTGCCTCGGGCATCACGGATGTCTATGTCGTGAACAACGCCAGCACCGCCACGACCGGCGCACCGGTGACGACGCTTACCAGTTCGAGCGCGGGCAGCTTCTCGGCGATCGCGACGGCGCCCTGAGGTCTACGCCGGTTCAGCGGGGCGCATCCACCAGCATGGTTCCGCGGCATGTCTTCGCGCCGCAGGCGCACGCATAGAGTTTTTTCGTTCTTGCGGAAACGCGACCGGGCACGGTGAGCTGGTAGTCGTAGGTCAATTCCTCGCCTGGCTGGATCGTGCGCTTCGCGTGGATGAATACGCGACCGTCTTCCTCGATGGCCTCGCAATTCGGGCGGCAGCCATGGTTGATCCAGCGCGCGGAATTGCCCCTGATGCCCGCCTCTATCGCCGAGCCGTCGCTCAATTCGAACAAGAAAGTATGGTGGGGATTTTCCGGGTCGAGGACGTCTTTCTTGAGTTCGGCCTCTATCGTCGAGCGCATGCCGCGATATTCGATGATCCGGGTTCCCCTGCGGATCAGCGCCCTTGCGAAAACGCCCTTGCCATGGATGACGGAGTTGCGGACGACGTAGAGGGGCTTGGATCGTGGTGAGGCCATGAGGTGCGGCTAATGGAAGCAATGATGCGGGCCGTCATTCTATCGATGCGCGCGCGAAAGTAGAACCTTCCCGGCACGTCGCGCCACGAATCCCGGAAAGCGCTGGCCCAAAAAAATGAGGGGCCGCCATTCGCCGGCCCCTTCGCATGCATGGCGCTGCAGGCTGGTTCAGTGCTTCAGGTCCTGCATGACCTTTTCGAAATTGTCGTTGCGGACCATGAAATGGATCGGCAGCGATTGCATCGCGGCGCGCTCGACGATGCCGAGGATGACGACGCTCAGGTCCTTGTCGTTCTTGCGTTCCATGAGGTCGTCCGTGAAGTCGATGACGTGGCGCATGCCGCCCAGGCGCACGATGAACTCATGGATGCCCTCGCCGGCCTGGTAGTCCAGGTCCGCGTCCGACAGGGATTCGCTGATGCGTTCCAATACGGAGGCTGCCTTGTAATCGGTCTTCAATTCATGCTCCCTGCGCCACGACCGGATATTGCGGAATGCGTGACGCGAAACGTACGCGACTGCCGCCAGCGGGCGGCAAACGGCTCGGAGTTACTCGCTTCCAGCCGATGCACGACATGCTGCCGAACCATTATGCAGGAACCGTTCCCGCACCGGAAAACCCCTCGGGGCCGGGGTTTTTCGAGTCGCTTCCGGGACTTGCAGGCGCATGCGGAGCCCCCAACGGACCGACGAATTCCGGCCTTTTCGCTCGAAATTTTGCTAGAATTCGCCCCTTCGAAAAAAGGGCTGTTAGCTCAGCTGGTAGAGCAGTGGACTCTTAATCCAACGGTCGAAGGTTCAAGTCCTTCACGGCCCACCAAGACATAGGGGACGGCACACGCCGTCCCCTGTTTTTTATGCAACGTGATGGCGCCCTCCGGCGTCACAGGCTGGTCAGGTATTGCGCCAGCGCGTCGATCTGTTCGTCGGTAAGCCCCTTGGCGGTCGGCGCCATGGTGTCACTCGCGCGGTTACCGTCGCGAAAATCCTTCAGCTGCTTCACGAGGTAGGGATATTTCTGGCGCGACAGGCGCGGAAATTCGTTAAGGCCCTTGAACCCCGGCTGGTGACAGGCCACGCATTGCACCTCGGCCGCGAGCTTCTTGCCCTGCTCGATGATTGCCGGGTCCGTCTTCGCCGTGCTGCGCACCAGCGTCTGGTTGGAAAAATAGTCCGCGAGATCCCGCATGTCCTCGTCGGACAGCACCACGGCGGCCGGCGACATCATGAGGTTCTTGCGCGTGCCTTCCTTGAACGCCTTGATCTGGCGATAGAGGTATTCCTTCGTCTGGCCGGCGAGGCTGGGATACGCGCTCGAGGCGGAGTTGCCATCCGTGCCGTGGCAATGCGCGCAGGAATCGGATTTCGCCGCGAAGGCATGCAGCGGCGCACAACAAGCCAGCGCGAGCGCGCCCGCCAGCAACGTTTCCTTCATGACTCTCTCCCGATGTTTTTTGTTTGGTCCTGCCGGCGGAAATTATAGGGGATAGCCATGTAGACTGAGCGCCCCATGATTGCGCCCGCGATGAAGTCTCCAACCGGACGCGAGCACGTGCTCGCGTTCTACAGCCGCCATCCGATTTCGCGGGACCAGATCCTCGCCGGCGTGCAATCCCGTCGGAGGAGCCTCGACGGCCTTGCGCCCGAAGACCTGTTTCCCTTCGACCAGGATCACTACGGCGGCCTGGAAGTCGTCGATGCGCTGGCGCAGCGCGCGAATATCCACGTTGGCAGCCAGGTCGCCGATTTCTGCGCCGGCCTGGCCGGCCCCGCGCGCTATCTTGCCCACAAGTACGGCGCGATCCTCACTTGCGTGGAAATCAACCCGCATCGCGCGCCGGCCGCGGCCGATCTAACGAGTCGCGTCGGCCTGGCGCAGCGCGTGCGCGTGGTGCGAGCCGACGTCATGCGCGTGCCGCTCGCGGCGGAATCGATGGACGCAGTGATCAGCCAGGAGGCGTTGCTGCATGTTCCCGACAAGCGTGCCGCGCTGTCGGAGGCTTTCCGCGTGTTGAGGCGCGGCGGCCGCATTGCCTTCACGGACTGGGCCGAACATCGGCCGCTCGACGCCGCGGATGCGGAATCGATGTGGCGCGGCATCGCCGCCCAGTCGGTGCAGAGCTTCACCGGGTACGCGCAAATGCTTGGCGAAATCGGTTTCCGCGACGTGCGGGCCGAGGACTTGACGGCGGACTGGGGAAAAATCCTCGAGCAGAGATTCGCGATGTACCGCGCGCTGCGCGAAGAGACCGCCAGGCTCGGCACCCCGTCGGGAGACGACGATTTCTACCGCTCCTACGCGCGCCTGGTCGCCCTCGTGCAGGCAGGGACGCTGGGCGGCGGCCGTTTTATCGCCGAGAAATAAGCGCGTCATCCCGCTGGGGTTGACCAACGACGACGATTTCGTCGCCATGCAGGGCAACAACTTCGTCTTCGCCGTCGAGCCCTGGGTGCTGCCGGGCTTCAAGGCACAGCAGACCTCCTTGCATCACTGCGACCACGACCACGGCCGCGATCGTGGCTGAGAAATCCGGTCCCGGGGGTCCGGCCTGCGGGCCGGCTTCTTTTTGCGCGTCGCGGCCCACGTATAATCCGCGGACTTATCCAGGCGGGAGGTTCAATGCGTCTTTGCACCATCAAACGCAACGGCGGCGAGCATGCCGCCGTCGTCACGAGGTCGGGGATCGTCCCGGTACCCGACATCAACGCGCAACTGCGCAAATCCTGGCCTGAGGATTTACATGCCCTGATCCTGAAGGGTATCGATCGCGGCATCCTGGCCGACGCCGAGAAGACCAGCGTCAAGCTCGATCCGGCCACGGTGCAGTACGGGCCGCTCTACCGGCATCCGCGCAAGATCCTCGGCATCGGGTTGAATTATCGTGACCACGCCGCCGACCTGAACGCGCCTTATCCGACCGAGCCTGCTTCATTCATGAAGTGCGACAACACCATCATCGGGCCGGGCGACGCCATCGAGCTGCCGTCGCAGTCCGAGCGCGTGACCGCCGAGGCCGAGATCGGCGTGATCATCGGGCGCGTGTGCCGCGACGTCACGCAAGCGCAGGCGCCGGACTACATCGCCGGCTATTGCCTGATCATCGACATGACCGCGGAGGACATCCTGCAGAAGAATCCGCGCTTCCTGACGCGCTCGAAGAACTTCGACACGTTCTTTTCGTTCGGGCCGGAACTCATCACGCCGGACGAAGTACCGGACGTGCTGAAAGTGAAGGTCGGCACGTACAACAACGGCAAGCTGCACCGCGAGAACTTCGTCGCGAACATGGCATTTCAGCCTTACTACCTGGTGTCCTTCCATTCGTACGTGGCGACCCTGTATCCCGGCGACATCATCAGCACGGGCACGCCCGGGGCGGTCGTCATTCGCGATGGCGACGTCGCCGAATGCCGCATCGACGGCCTCGGCGTCCTCTCGAACCCGGTGAAGGCGCGCAAGACGCGGTAAACGGAATCCTCGATCGGGGCGTTTACGCCCGGCGAGGAGAAGAGAGGACCGCCCGCCAGCGTTGCATCGCAGCGATTCCGGCGTTGCAGGCGTGGCAGAATGGCGCCCAGGACGGAAAACGATTAGAACCCAGACCCAAACATACTAGGAGGAGCACATGCATTTCGGGAAAACCTGTGGCGGCCTGTTCGGGCTGCTGGCGGTGCTGGCGGGCGCGCCCGCCCTGGCTGCCGATACCATCAAGATCGGATTCATGGACCCGTTTTCGGGGCCTTTCGCCAACGTGGGCGAGCATGGCGCGCGCGAGATGGCGCTGGTGATCGAAGGCGTAAACGCCGCCGGCGGCGTGCTCGGGGGCAAGAAATTCGAGCTTGAAACCTTCGACAGCAAGAGCAACCCGCAGGAAGCGCTGATCTCGCTGAAGCAGATCACCGACAAGGGCATCCGCTATTTCTTCATGGGCAACGGCTCCAACGTCGCCATTGCGCTCTCGGATGGCGTGACCAAGCACAACGCCCGCAACCCCGAGCAATCGATCCTGTTCCTGAACTATGGCGCCGTGGATCCCAGCCTCACCAACGACAAGTGCAGCTTCTGGCACTTCCGCTTCGACGCGGACACCGAAATGAAGATGCAGGCCTTGACCAACTACATAGCCGGCCAGAAGGGCATCAAGAAGGTCTACCTGATCAACCAGGACTATGCCTTCGGCCAGGGCGTGTCCCGCTCGGCGAAGGCCATGCTGGCGCAGAAGCGCCCGGACATCGAGATCGTCGGCGACGACCTCCACCCCGTGGGCAAGGTCAAGGATTTCGCGCCCTACATCTCGAAGATCAAAGCCGCCGGCGCGGACAGCATCATCACCGGCAACTGGGGCAACGACCTGTCGCTGCTCGTCAAGGCCGCCAAGGAATCCGGCCTGAAGGCGGACTTCTTCACCTACTACGCCGGCATCGTCGGCAGCCCGACCGCGATCGGCCAGGCCGGCGAGGACGTGCGCCAGGTCGGCATGTGGCATAACAACGTCGGCGATGCCGCGTCGAATGCGCTGGTCGAGGCCTATCGCAAGCGCTACCCAGACGCGAAGGACGATTTTTTCTTTCTATCGCTGAAGACGGGCGTGGAGATGCTGGCCAAGGCCATGAACCAGGCCAAGTCCGACGACCCGGCGAAGGTCGCGAAGGCGTTGGAGGGCATGAAGTACACGGCGCCCACCGGGGAAGTTGAAATGCGCGCCGACAACCACGAGCTGCTGCAACCGCTGTTCATATCCAGTTTCGTGAAGGCGGGCGTGAAAGGCGCGAAGTACGACGTCGAGCGCACCGGCATGGGCTTCAAGACCGAAGGTCGCGTCGAGGCAAAGGACACCGCGACACCCACCACCTGCAAGATGGAGCGTCCCTGAGCTGACGCTGCGGTTCCACACGAAAAAGGCCGCGATTCCGCGGCCTTTTTCATTTGCTACATGCGCTTTGTCGCTGGGGGAAAGGTATAGCGGACGCGGCCCTTGTTGCTTGGACGAGCATGGAGCTGGTCGCTTGCCATCAGGCTGTCCGGCCGCGGGCTTCGCGCTTCGGATTCGATGGCCTGTTGCTTCGCGCTGGCCGCCGCGGAAGGCCTGGGGTCGGCCGCAAGCGCCGGGGCAGTTGCGAAAATGCTGCCTAACAACAGGAAGTAATTCATCCGCATTCGCGTTCCTCCAGTCGTCGCGGGTTGGGACTTCACGCCCGCGTGCTTTGCGCTGCCGGGAATTGTCGCCCTGCGGTTTTGCAACTCGCATGCCATTTATGTAAGCGGGCAAAAACAACCGCTTAACGGTGATCGGGCGCGACAGCGGGTCGTCCGCAAGCGACAAGGCGCGGGCTGGAAATTCGATTGCGATAAAAATCCGGGATTAAGCGTGTTGCCCGCGAACGACATGGGCATGGGGCCGTCGTCCCCGTCCGCGGGGGAGGGACCGCGAACGGAGCGACGGTATTGCTAAAGGGTGCCGGTGACGGCGAGCTTGAAGGCGAAGAACAGGCCGAGGGCGAGACAGCCGTAGACGAGGATGTCGCCGCGCTTGCCGAAGGTGGCGCGATGATCGAAGAACCGCTTGACCAGGGTGCCTATGCCAACGGCCAGCAGCAACATCACGATCGTCAGTGCCGGATGCTGCGCCCACATGCCGCCGAGCGCGGATTCGATCCAGCCGCCGCTGCGCAGGGACTTGTAGATCAGGCCGCCGAGGCCCAGCAGCAGCAGGGAAAACAGCATCAGATGGAACAGCGTCTGCACGCCTTCCTGCAGGATATGCAGGACGCCGCGCGCCGGACGGTCGGTCACTTCGGAAAACGGATCGAACATCATGGCCAGCTAATCCTCGTAAATGAATCTCTGCGAGGACTATCTGCAACGCCTGTGCCAACGACGAATATCCCACGGCGGTCAACCAGTTACCTGAGCCCCCCTGCGCGACTGGCAGGAACGCGGCTTCCAGGCTGTGAATTCCGTCGTCGCCGGACGACCGCGCTGCTCAAAAGCTACAAAAAGCGGCACCCCGGGGGAGGGCGCAATTGAAATGGCATATCAAAGGCTGCCGCAGCGCAGGAAATGGCATTCGCGTTCGCACTCCTGCGAGAAACCGCACTCGAACAGGCCGATTTTGCCGGTACCGGATTCCTCGGTGCCGCATTGCTCCGCGGCCGGCATCTGATTCAGCTTGGGACGCCATTCGCAAATATGGCAGGCCGTAAGGCCCGGCAACTCGAGGGAATCGGTGCGCGGGACCCTGGAGACCTGGTCTTCGGCGGTCGCTGTTCCCACCGCGAAAACGAGCACGCATGCAGCGAACAGTCTGGACAAGGTCGGGAATTCCATGCGGTTGATACACGGCCATTATAGGTCTCCCGAAGGCGTGACGGCAGCCAGCCTCCGGCGGCTGGCCAGGAAGCCGGCAAGCAGCACGCCTGCTATCACGACCACGTAGACCGCGGCCTTCAGGAGAGCGCGGCCTTCCAGGTAAGGGCCAAGCATCGGCTCGTGCAGCATCATCTGCGCGGCGGTCAACGCCAGCACGCCGGCGCCCACGTAGACGAACGCCGGAAAGCGATCGACCCACTTGAGGATCAGCGTGCTGCCCCAGACGACAATGGGAATGCTGATCAGCAAGCCGATGACGACCAGGACGAAGCTGCCTTTCGCGGCGCCGGCCACCGCCAGCACGTTGTCGAGTCCCATCAGCGCATCGGCAATGACGATGGTTTTCATGGCGCCCCAGAAGCTTTCCGCCGGCTTGGCGTGGGCATCCTTGCTTTCGTGCTTCGGCACCAGCAGCTTGTAGGCGATCCAGACGAGCGCCAGGCCACCGAGGAAGCGCAGGCCGGGGATCAGCAGCAGCCATACCACGACGATCGTCATGGCGGCACGCACGACGATGGCGCCGACCGTGCCCCAGACGATGGCTTTCTTTTGCAGGGCGGGGGGAAGCGAGCGCGCGGCCAGCGCGATCACGATCGCGTTGTCGCCGGCCAGCACGAGGTCGATGACGACGATGGCAAGCAGCGCGGAGAGAATCTCCGGAGACAGGAAGTCCATGGTTAAGATCCATCGTCCCGGGGATGGGGAACGGGCGGGAAAGTCGGGACGAAAAAAAACCTTTACCGGCCGGTAAAGGTCTCGCGACAGCTTTCGCTGCCAGCGGCGCCGGGGCTGCTAACCCGTCCTGACGGCCACCGCTGTGAGGCTACTCCCCTTCAATTGGCAACCATTCTCCGCCCCCGGGCGCAGCCCGTCAACCCTTCAACCGCCAGATGCGGATGACTTCCGGCACGCGCCGCAGGCTGCGCATGACGCGCGCCAGATGCTGGCGGTCGTGCACTTGCAAGGTGAAGTGGATGATCGTGTAGGCGCTGGAGTCGCCCTGCTCGAGGCTGACGTTGTCGATGTTCGAATCCGTCTCGCTGATCATGGCCGCGACCTTGGCGAGCACGCCGCGGTTGTTGGACACCACCATCTTGATGTTCACGGAGAACAGCTTCTTGGTGTCGGGCGCCCACTCCACGTTCAGCCATTTCTCGGGATCGCCTCGCGTCTTGCGCGCCACCGGGCAGTCGTGCGTGTGCACGACGAGGCCGTGGCCTTTTTTCAGGAAGCCGATGATCGGGTCGCCAGGGATCGGGTGGCAGCACTTCGCGAATTGCAGCGCCATGCCCTCGGAACCGCGGATGATCAGGCTGCCGGGCAGCTTCTCGTGCTTGCTGCCCTTGGGTTCGGCTATGGAGAGCAACTCGCGGGCGATCACGATCGCGAGCTGCTTGCCCAGCCCGATGTCCGCGAGGACCTCCTGGCGCGACTTGGCGCTGTTCTCCTTCAGCAGCCGTTCCCATTGTGCTTCGCTGACGGTATCCGGATCGGCATTCAGGGCGTTCAGCGCCTGGTTCAGCAGGCGTTCGCCGAGCTGCGAGGATTCCTCGTATTGCATGGTCTTGAGGAAGTGGCGAATGTGCGAGCGCGCCTTGCCGCTGACGACGTAGCTCAGCCAGGCGGGATTCGGCTTCGCGTGCGCGGCGGTGATGATTTCCACGCGATCGCCGTTGCGCAGCTCCGAGCGCAGCGGCACCAGCTCGTGGTTGATTTTCGCCGCCACGCAGCGGTTGCCGATGTCGGTGTGCACGGCGTAGGCGAAATCCACGCAGGTCGAGCCGTGCGGCAGCGACAGGATCTTGCCCTTCGGCGTGAAGACGTAGACCTCGTCCGGGAACAGGTCGACCTTCAGGTGCTCGAGGAATTCGATGGAATCGCCAGATTCGGACTGCATTTCCAGCAGGCTTTGCAGCCACTGGTGCGTCTTCATGTGCAGCTCGTTGATTTGGGCGTCGTTCTCCTTGTAGAGCCAGTGCGACGCGACGCCTGCTTCCGCGATCTTGTGCATGACCAGGGTGCGGATCTGCACCTCGATCGGCGTGCCGAACGGGCCGAACAGCGTCGTGTGCAGCGACTGGTAGCCGTTCGCCTTCGGGATCGCGATGTAGTCCTTGAACTTGCCGGGAATCGGCTTGTAAAGCTGGTGCAGCGCGCCCAGCGCGAGATAACAGGACGACGTGTCCTTCACGATGACGCGAAAGCCGTAGATGTCGAAGACCTCCGCGAAGGACAGGTTCTTCTCGTGCATCTTGTTGTAGATGCTGTAGAGGTTCTTCTCGCGCCCGCTGACGGTGGCCTCGAGGTGGGCATCGGCGAGCTTCTGCTTGATCGCCTCGAGGATCCTGTCGACGACTTCGCGGCGGTTGCCGCGCGCTCGCAGCAGCGCCTTGGAGAGCACGTTAAAGCGGTTCGGGTACAGGTGCCGGAAGGACAGCTCCTGCAGCTCCTGGTAGAGCTCGTTCAGGCCCAGGCGGTGCGCGATCGGCGCGTAGATTTCCAGCGTTTCCCGCGCGATGCGCGCGCGCTTCTTCGGGTGCATGACCGTCAGCGTGCGCATGTTGTGCAGCCTGTCCGCCAGCTTGATCAGGATGACGCGCACGTCGCGCGCCATTGCCAGCAGCATCTTGCGGAAATTTTCCGCCTGGGCTTCTTCCTGCGTCTGGAACTCGATGCGGTCGAGCTTGGAAACGCCGTCGACCAGGTCCGCGACGTGCTTGCCGAACCTGTCGCTGATCTCGCCCTTCGTGACCGCCGTGTCCTCCATGACGTCGTGCAGCAGCGCGGCGGTCAGCGCCTGGGCGTCGAGGTGCCACTGCGCGAGGATCTGCGCCACCGCGATCGGGTGGGAGATGTAGGGATCGCCGGTCTTGCGGAATTGCCCTTCGTGCGCGGACTCGCTGAACTGGTAGGCGCTCTCCAGTTGAACGATGTCCTCCGGCTTGAGATAGCCGGCGGCGTTCTTGATCAGAAGCTCGGCTTCGGACATGGGCGTCAGCCGCGGCCGGTGCGGAAAAACGCGCGTACCGGCGGTTGCGTGAGCGGGCTTAAGCCTCCTGGACGTTGGCCGGGCGGGACCCTCAGACCTTCGCAGTCTTGAGGATCTCGGCCCCGACTTTCTGGGACGCGATTTCGCGCAGGGCGATCACCGTCGGCTTGTCCTTGTTGGTGTCGACCAGCGGGGACGCGCCGGTGGCGAGCTGCCGCGCGCGATAGGTGGCGGCAAGCGTGAGCTCGAAGCGATTGGGAAGGTGTTTGAGGCAGTCTTCTACGGTTATTCGCGCCATGGGCCGCTCACTTCAGGCTGTTGATCAGGTTGTCGTGCCGGGAGACCTGCAAGGCGGTTCGCAATCGCGCCGCTCGCACGATGCTCGCCAAGTCTTCGACGGCGTCATCGAAGTTATTGTTGATAATAACATAGTCGAATTCGGCCAGATGCGCGATCTCCCCGCGGGCGGCACCCAGGCGCCGCTCGATCACGTCGCTGCTGTCCTGCGCGCGATCCACCAGGCGCCGGCGCAGCGTTTGCGCGGACGGCGGCAGGATGAACACCCCGACCGCGTCGGCGATGAGCCTGCGCACCTGCTGCGCGCCCTGCCAGTCGATCTCCAGGATGATGTCGACGTCCTGCTTGCGCTGCACGTCTATCCAGCCTTGCGACGTGCCGTACAGGTTGCCGTGCACCTCGGCGCTTTCCAGGAATTCCCCGCGCTCGATCATTGCTTCGAAAACGGCGCGGGTCACGAAGTGGTAGTCGACACCGTCCTGCTCGCCCGGGCGCGGCGCCCGCGTGGTGTGCGAGATCGACAGGCGCGCGCGGCGGTCGCGCTTGAGCAGCTCCGCGACCAGGGAGGTTTTCCCGGCACCGGAGGGCGCGCAGATGATGAAGACGTTTCCGATCATCGCGGCGCAAGCGCCAGCGCAGGCACGAGGCACGAGACGCCAGGCTCGAGAGTCGAGGCGTCGGGCCTCGTGCTTCGCGCCACGTGCCACGCGCCTCGTGCCTCGTGCCTCGCGCCCGGGTTCATTCGATATTCTGGATCTGCTCGCGCATCTGCTCGATGAGGACCTTGAGGTCCATCGACGTCTGCGTGAATTCCATGTCCACCGATTTCGAGCCGAGCGTATTGGCCTCGCGGTTGAGTTCCTGCATGAGGAAGTCCAGCCGCTTGCCGACCGCGCCGCCCTTGTCGAGGATGCGGCGGATCTCGCCGAAATGCGCACCCAGCCGCGACAGTTCCTCGTCGACGTCGATCTTGGATGCGAACAGCACCAGTTCCTGCTTCAGGCGTTCGTCGTCGAGGCTCACCATCGCGTCCTTCAGCCGGGCGGTCAGGCGGTCGCGATAGCTCGTCACGAGTTGCGGCATGCGCGGCGCCAGCTTCGCGACCAGGTTTTCCATCGAGGTGATGCGATCGAGCAGCAGCTTCTTGAGCTTCTCGCCCTCGCGCGCGCGGGTGGCGGTCAATTCGTCGAGCGCGCGATCGAGCAGCTTGTTGACCGACTCCTGCAATTCCTCGGCGACAAGGTTATCGCTGCCCAGCATGCCGGGCCAGCGCAGCACGTCCGCCACCGAGAGCGCGTGCGCCTTCGGCAGCGTGGCCCGCACGCGCTCGTCGAGCGCGGCCAGGTGGGCCAGCAACGGCGCGTCGATCTGCAGGTTCGATTGCGACGCGGCCGACTTGCTCACCGCGATGCGCATCTCCACCTTGCCGCGGCCGATGCGCGCTGTCGCCTTCTCGCGCAAGCCGGACTCGAGCGGGCGCAGCTCATCCGGGATGCGGAACTGGATGTCGAGGTAGCGGTGGTTCACCGATCGCAGTTCGAGGTTCAGCGCGCCGAACGGAAGCTCGGCGGCCGTGACTGCATAACCGGTCATGCTGTAGATCATCGGGCGGCCCGGGTGCTTTACAAGGGCGGGGGAGTTCACCAAAATTGGCGAGCTGAAAAGATAGCATACAAATCAGGGCCTCCATCCGCTTCCGCGACCGTCGTCGATGCGCGTCGCGCTTCAAGGCCCTGCCCCTGCCGACGACATCCACTGCGAGAGACCCTGCCATGCGACCGAGCGGACGTGCACCCGATCAACTCAGGAAAATCGGCGTGACCCGCCGCTACACCCGCCATGCCGAAGGCTCCGTGCTCATCGAGTGCGGCGATACCAAAGTCATTTGTACCGCGAGCATCGAGGACAAGGTGCCGGCCTTCCTCAAGGGCAAGGGACAGGGCTGGCTCACCGCGGAATACGGCATGCTGCCGCGCTCGACCAATACGCGCACGGATCGCGAGGCTGCGCGCGGCAAGCAAAGCGGGCGCACGCAGGAGATCCAGCGGCTGATCGGGCGCAGCTTGCGCGCCGTAACCGACCTCGCGGCGCTGGGGGAGCGCACGGTGCAGATCGATTGCGACGTCATCCAGGCCGACGGCGGCACGCGGACCGCGAGCATCACCGGTGCGTTCGTTGCGCTGCACGACGCCCTGACCTTCCTGAAGGGCAGGAACGCGCTGGCAGGCTGGCCGATCCGCGATTTCGTCGCCGCGGTATCCGTGGGCATGTTCGGCGGCACGCCGGTGCTCGACCTCGATTACGCGGAGGATTCCAACAGCGACACGGACATGAACGTCGTCATGACGGGCAGCGGCGCGATGGTCGAGGTGCAGGGCACGGCCGAAGGCGAACCGTTCTCCCGCAAGGAGATGGACGCCATGCTGGACCTCGCGCAACTGGGGATCGGCCGCCTCGTGGCAGCGCAGGAAAGCGCACTCGGCATCGGTTCCTGAAGGCTGGGCAACATGTTCGAGCGACTGGTCATTGCATCCGGCAATGCCGGCAAGCTGCGCGAGATCGGGCAAATCCTGGCGCCGCTGGGCATCGAGGCGCTGCCGCAATCCGCGTTCGGCGTTCCCGATGCCGAGGAACCCTACGGAACCTTCGTGGAGAATGCGCTGGCCAAGGCGCGCCATGCCGCCGCGCTGACCGGCCTGCCTGCGCTGGCGGACGATTCGGGCATTTGCGTCGATGCGCTGGGCGGCGCGCCGGGCGTGCATTCGGCGCGCTACGCCGGCGAGCCGCGTTCGGATGCGCGCAACAACGCCAGGCTGCTCGCCGAGCTCCAGGGATTCGACGATCGCCGCGCGCATTACTATTGCATTATCGTCGTGCTTCGCCACGCGCAGGACCCGCAGCCGCTGATCGCACAGGGCGTCTGGCGGGGCGAGGTCCTGCGGTCACCGCGCGGCAGCGGCGGCTTCGGCTACGACCCCTTGTTCCTGGACCCGGAATTCCGCCAGACCGGAGCGGAACTTGCGCCCGATCGGAAGAATCTCATCAGTCATCGCGGCAAGGCATTGGCACGGCTCGTCGACACGCTGAAGTCCCAAGCCTGACCGGATCCGGGCATGTGATACTTCCATGGCGAACGCAACGGCTTCGCAACGATTCGAACCAGGAGGGCAAGATGAAGAGCAAGGCGGTATCGATGGACAAGCTGATGGACGACCTGCGCCTGATCGTGACTGACGCCGAGGAATTGCTGGTGGCCACGGCGGGGCAGGCCGGCGAAAAAGTCGCCGAAGTGCGGGCGCGGGCGCAGGAATCGATTGGGGCCGCCAAGGCACGCATTGCCCAGGCCGGGTATGCCGCCGGCGAGCAGACGCGCATCGCGGCCAAGGCGACGGACGACTACGTGCACGAGAATCCCTGGACCGCGGTGGGCATCGCCGCGGCCGTGGGCCTGGTCGTCGGCGTGCTGCTGTCTCGCAAGTAACCGCGCATGGACGATCAGGATCGCGAAGAACAGTCACGGGCCGAGCCGCCGCCGGGACACCCGCTGGGGCTGTTCCAGTCCGTGAGGCAATTGCTCGCGACTTTCGTGGGCATCGCGCACACGCGCATCGAGTTGCTGGGCACGGAGGTGGAAGAGCAGGTCGCGCGCCTGACCTCCATGCTGCTGTGGACCATCGTTTCGCTTTTCCTGGTCTTCACGGCGGTGGTGATGGGCGCGGTGGCCGTGCTGGTCGCATTCTGGGATACCAACCGCATCCTCGTGGCGGTACTGCTTGCCGCGCTGTTCGCCCTGGCGGCGCTGGTTTCCTTCCTGCGGGTGCGCGCGGTGGCCCTCGGGCGGCCGAAATTGTTCGAGGCCACGCTGGACGAGCTCGCCAAGGATCGCGACCGGCTGGTGGGAAAACGATGAGCCGCGGGCGGTCGCCATGAACGAGCGCCTGCGCGGCATCGTTCTCAAGCGGCGGGCGCTGGTTGCCCAGGCCGCGGAGCAGCGCGGCGAGCTGGCCGCGCACGCCGCGTCCGTGCGCCAATCGCTGGCCTTCGCCGACCTGGCCTGGCGTGGCTATCGCAACCTCAAGAGCCGGCCGCTGGGTGCCGCCCTCATTGCCGTGGCGCTGATCGCCGTCGGGCCCGGCGAGATCCTGCGCATGGGTTATCGCAGCGGCCTGCTGCTCATGGGCGTGCTGCGCGTGATCCGCTTCATTCGCATGCTGCGCTGAAGTTCAGCCCCGCGCCGGGGACTCCGGCAGCGGCTGCAGTTGCGCATGCGGACTCCACAACTCCCGCAGCAACGAGCGCATGCGTTCATGCGATCCGCTCGACCAGAACGACTCGCCGCCTGCTCCGCCCTGCCGCCCAGGCCCGCGCGCGGCCAGCTGGCGCGCCAGTTCCTTCGCGACCGCGGTGCCGTTCTCGATGACGGCGACGTCCGGGCCGGCGATGCGCCGAATGATGTGGGCGACCAGCGGATAATGCGTGCAGCCGAGCACGATGACGTCCGCGCGCTGGGCGAGCAGGGGATCGACGAAACTTCGCAACAGCCGTTCGGTGAGCGCGTCGTCGGCGTGGCCGCGCTCGATGTGCTCGGCGAGTCCGGCGCATGCCTGGCCGACGATGCGGGTTGCGCCGGCGAAGCGTTCGAGCAGGCTCAGGTAGCGCGGGCTTTGCAAGGTCGCGGGCGTGGCGAGTACGCCCACCACGCCGCTGCGCGTGGCCGCCACCGCGGGTTTCACCGCGGGTTCGACGCCGACGAAGGGAATCGACCAGCGCTCGCGCATCGCGTCGATGGCCGCCGCCGTCGCGGTATTGCAGGCAACGACGATGGCGCGGGCGCCCTGGGCTTGCAGGAAGTCGGCGATCGCCAGGCAGCGGCTGCGAATCTGTTCCGGCGGCTTCTGGCCATAGGGCACGTATGCGTCGTCGGCGACGTAGACGAGATTTTCGTGGGGCAGCGTTTCGCGCACTGCGCGCAGGATGGTGAGCCCGCCCACGCCGGAATCGAAGATGCCGATCGGATTGTCGCTGCCGGATGGGATCATTCGGCGCAGAGGTTATAGTAGAAAGCGCAACTTCTTCAAGCCGAGCCATGCAGATCCTCGAATCGCCCGCGAAGGGCAGGCAGGTTTCGCTCGCGGCATTGCCGCCCCTGTCGCTCTATGTGCACATTCCCTGGTGCGTGCGCAAATGCCCGTATTGCGATTTCAATTCGCACGAAATCCGCTCTTCCGCGCCGGCTGCCAGGGATCTCGACGCCGCGCCGGAGCAGCGCTACGTGCGCGCGCTCATCGAGGACCTGGATCGCGCGCTGCCCCAGGTCTGGGGTCGCACGGTCTATACGATTTTCTTCGGCGGCGGCACGCCCTCGCTGCTGTCCGCCACCGCGTTGGACGAGCTGGTGTCGGCGATTCGCGCGCGCCTGCATCTCGCGCCCGACGCGGAAATCACGCTGGAAGCGAACCCGGGAACGTTCGAGGCCCGCAAGTTCGCGGCATTCCGCGCGCTCGGCGTCAATCGCCTGTCGATCGGCATCCAGAGCTTCAATGAAGCCCACCTGCGCGCGCTGGGCCGCATCCACGACGCGGCGCAGGCGCGCGCTGCGATCGGGATCGCGCGTGAAAATTTCGACAATTTCAACCTCGACCTGATGTACGCGCTGCCGGGCCAGACCCTGACGCAGGCGCTTGAGGACATCGACACGGCGATCGGCTTCGCGCCGGCGCATGTCTCGGCCTACCACTTGACGATCGAGCCGAACACGCTGTTCCACCGGCAGCCGCCCGCATTGCCGGATGACGATCTGTCGGCCGACATGCAGCAGGCCATCGAGGCGCGCCTGGCCGACGCGGGCTACCGGCACTACGAAACCTCGGCGTTCGCGCGGCCGCGCCTGGAATCCCGGCACAACTTGAATTACTGGACGTTCGGCGACTACCTCGGCATCGGCGCGGGCGCGCACGGCAAGCTCTCGTTCGCGAACCGCATCCTGCGGCAGCTGCGCTACAAGCAGCCGCGCGAATACATGGACAACGCGGAGGCCGGGCAGGCGATGCAGCAGGAGACCGTCGTCGGCATCGACGACCTGCCCTTCGAGTTCATGATGAACGCGCTGCGGCTGATCGATGGATTCGAGCTGGCGCTGTTCGAATCGCGCACCGGCTTGTCCCCCAACGCGCTTCTCAAGCGCCTGGAGCGGGCCGAATCGCTGGGATTGATCGAGCGCGACCACGTGCGCGTGCGGCCGACCTTGAAGGGCCAGCGCTTCCTGAACGACCTGCTGCAGATTTTCCTGCCGGCTTCAGCCGGCGACTGATCGGCGCAGGAACACGATGTCCCAGACGCCGTGTCCGAGCTTCAGACCGCGGCTTTCGAATTTCGTCAGGGGCCGATGCGCCGGCCGCGGCGCGAAGCCTTCCACGGAATTTTTCAGCAAGGCCTCCGCGGACAGCACCGCGAGAATTTGCGTCGCGTAGTCTTCCCAGTCGGTGGCCACATGCAGATAGCCACCGGGCCGCAACCGGCTCGCGAGCAAGCGCACGAACGTGGGTTGCAGCAGCCGGCGCTTGTGGTGGCGCTTCTTCGGCCAGGGATCGGGAAAAAACACATGGATGCCGGCCAGGCTGGCCTCGCCGATCATGTGGGTGGCGACTTCCACCGCGTCATGCTGGACGATGCGAATGTTGGTGAGGGCCTGCGCCTCGATCAGGCGCAGCAGGCCGCCGACGCCGGGCGTGTGCACCTCGATGCCGATGAAATCATGTCCGGGCTGCTCGCCGGCGATGCGGGCGGTACTCTCGCCCATGCCGAAGCCGATCTCGAGGAATCGCGGGGCCGCGCGGCCGAATGCGCGATCGAAGTCAAACGGGGCCGGGGCAAAGGCGATGCCGAAGCGCGGGAGCAGGTCGTCGACGGCGCGGCGCTGCGCATTCGATACGCGGCCCTGGCGCAGGACGAAACTGCGGATGGGTCTGTGGCGGTCGTCAATCACGGCGCGCGAATATAGCGCTGCGCCGCCCGTAATGCCAGATGGGCCGATCAGGGCTTGGGCTGTGCGGCGTCCTCGGCTGACGGCAGCGGCTCGGCCAGCCGCATGCGCAGGCTGAGTCCCGGCAGGTCCAGCGTGGAAAGCCGCGGCGCCGGCTCGCGGGTCTTGCGCGGGTTCTGGACGAAGGCCCTGGCAGTCTCATCATGCGCGGCTTGCGCCGATGCCGGATTGGGCGCCCACCCCACGAAAATCCAGCTCAGCACGGCCGCGGTAGCAACCGTGATTCCGCCCGCAATGGCGCCGCGATAGGAACGCCGCGCGCGCCGGTAGGCGGGATCCGCCGTGTAGTCGTCGATTGCGGTTTCCGACACCGGCGGGACGGACGTCCCTTGGATGCCTTCGAGCATCGTCGCATCCGTATCCTGCGTCGACTGCACCGCGATTTCGCTGGCGATGCGCTCGTTCAGCGCCTCGATGGCGAATACCTCCGGATCGTCCGATACCGTGGAATCGTCCGCGTCGGCAAAGTCGTCGAACGCCGATTCGTGCCGCCGCAGCCATGTGCCGGTGCCGAACGTTTCCGATTCCAAGGTATGCGCGACCGGTATCAACGACGTTTTTGCATCGGACAGGTCGGTAGCGAAGTCCTCGTGCTCGTCCACCTCGACGGCCATCGCCTCGAGTTCCGCCGATTCGTCGTGCATGCGCGTGCGATTGCGTGCCGCCTTGATGCGGTTGCGCTTGTAGGCGATCTTGCGCCGCGCGGCTGCCGCGGAATCGCGCAAGGCTTCGATGCGCTCGTTTTCCACGGCCAGCAGTTCTTCCGCGACCGTTTGCGCTTCCCGTTCGGCGGCGGCCTGGGCAGTCGCCGCTTCGGTGGCCGCCGCTTCCGCTTGCAGGCGCAACTGCGCGGCGGCGGTCGCGTCCTGCTCGGCGCGAATGCGCTCGCTGGCGGCATTCTCGGCCAGTTTCTCGGTTTCCTCGCTCGTGCGGCATGCGCGCACGACTTCGAGGTCGGCTTCGGCGCGGCGGACTTCAGCCGCGGCGAGTTCCTTCTCGGCGCGCTCCTTCGCCAGCGCGGCGGCGCGGGCGCGAATGGCCATGCGCGCGCGTTCCTCGGCCGCCTTGCCGGCCTGGGCTTCCGCCGCGGTTTCGGCCTCGGTTTCCGCGAGCGCCTGCTTTTCCGCGGCCAGCCGGGCTTCCGCGGCTTGCCGGGCTTTTTCCACCGCGTCGAGACGGCCCTGTGCCACCTCGCGAGCCTGCGCGTCGGCCGCCTCGCGAGCGAGGACCGCCTGTTCGATGCGCCGCTCGATCTCGGCCAACTGCGCGGCCGCGACTTCCACGGCGGCCCGGGCTTCCTCGCCGGCCGCCTGCTCTTTTTCGATTTGCCGGCGCGCGATTTCCTGGGCTTGCCGCTGCGCCTCGTTGCGCGCGCGTTGCGCCTCCCACGCCGCCGCATCGAGCTTGACCTGCTGTTCCGCGATCATGCGCTCGGCATGGTCTTCCTCGGCGCGCGCCTCCACGGCTTCGCGGGAAAGCGTTTCGGCGAGCGCACGGGCGCTGGCTTCCTGCTCCGCGCGGACCTCGGCTTCGACGCGGGCATCGGCGGCTTCCTGCGCGGCCTGCTCGGCCTGGGCACGCGCCTGCGCGGCCCGCTTCAGGTCGGCTTCCGCGCGTGCGCGGCCTTCGGCGGCCTCGCGCTGCTTGCGCTCCGCCGCGCGGCGCGCCTGCATCTCGCCCTGCGCTTCCTGCTCGGCGCGATGGCGCAATTCGGTTTCATGCTGCAAGGCACAGGCCTCGTCGGCGCGGGATTTCTCCGCCGCGGAGAGTTCCTGCTCCAGCCTCAGCTGGTTTTCGGCGGCCGCGCGCGCGCGGGATTCGTGGGCCACGCGCGCCTGTGCTTCGGCGGCGGCGGCCTGCTCAGCCTTGATGCGGGCTTCGGATTCCGCGCCTGCCGCGGCTTCCGCTTCGATGCGAGCGAGTGCCAGCATCTTCAGGCGCGCGTCGATGTTGGCCCGCGAATCGGCAATCTCGCGCGCCCGGGCTTCGGCTGCTGCGCGGTCGCGGGCTTCCTGCGCGCACCGGCCCTCGGCCTCGGCACGTGCGCGCGCCTGCTCGACGGCCTGACGCTGCGTTTCGGTGCGGGCCTGCGCCTGCATTTCGGCGCGCGTTTCCTCCTGTTCGCGATGCTCGTGCGCGGCTTGCAGGTCATCGAGCTGGCGCTTGAGTTCTTCGGCGCGTATGCGCGCGCGCTCAGCGAGCGTGCGATCGGTGCCGGCTTGCGCTTCGGCCAGGCGCGCGGCATTGGCTTCGCTTTCCTCGCGCCGGCGCGATTCGGCAATGGCCGCGAGGCTGGCGCGCTTGCGTTGCTCTGCCGCGGCGAGCGCCAGGCGCTCGGCTTCGATGGCGGCAAGTGCCGCTTGCGCGGCGTCTTCGTCGGCCCGGCTGCGTTGTTCCATCAGGCGCGCGGCCTCGGCCTCGGTCCGTGTGCGTTCGTCGGCGGCGGTCCTGGCGCGAAGCTCGCGCTGCGCGCGATTTTGTGCGGCGACGGTGGCGCTCGTCTGCGCTTCGACGCGCTCGACCGCCTCCTGGATGGCATGCATGGCAGGGGACTGGGAAAGGTCGCCGTCCCAGCCCGCATGCGACGCGGCATGTTGGGCGGGATTCGCCGGGGTATTTCTTGTCGACATCGGATCCGTCCTCGTTCCAGGTGCCCCAAAAAAACATCGGGGAGTTGGACGGATTATCCGCAGGCGGGCAACCGGCCTAGCGGCGAATAAAGGCCGTTTCCCGGCCTATTTCCGGATCACGCGGCCTTGTTGTGGCTATCTGGGGCGATCATGCCGCCGGTGGGGGAGGAGGGCGCCGCGGCATAGAGTTTTTTCGGCATGCGCCCGGCGAGCCAGGCTTCGCGTCCGGCCTGGACCGCCTTCTTCATGGCGCTGGCCATCAGCACCGGATTGTTCGCAGCGGCGATTGCCGTGTTCATCAGCACGCCGTCGCAGCCCAGTTCCATCGCGATGGCGGCATCCGAGGCCGTGCCCACGCCGGCGTCGACGAGCACCGGAACCTTGGCATTGTCGATGATGATGCGCAGGTTCCACGGATTCAGGATGCCCATGCCCGAACCGATCAGCGAGGCCAGCGGCATGACGGCCACGCAGCCGACCTGCTCGAGCTGCTTCGCGAGGATCGGGTCATCCGAACAATAGACCATGACCTTGAACCCTTCGCCCACCAGTGTTTCGGCCGCGGCCAGCGTCTCCACCATGTTGGGATACAAGGTCTGCGGATCGCCGAGCACCTCGAGCTTGACCAGATCATGGCCGTCGAGCAGCTCGCGCGCCAGCCGCAGCGTTCGCACCGCGTCCTGGGCCGTGTAGCAGCCCGCGGTGTTCGGAAGAATGGTGTAGCGCTCCGGCGGCAACACGTCGAGCAGGTTCGGCTCGCCCGGCGTCTGGCCGATGTTGGTGCGACGGATCGCGACGGTCACGATTTGCGCGCCGCTGGCGTCGATGGCTTCGCGCGTCTGCGCGAAATCGCGGTATTTGCCGGTGCCGACCAGCAGGCGCGACGAATAGGATTTTCCGGCGATGACGAGTGGATCCATGGATTCGGTGAACGATAGTCGATGAACAACGAGCGGAAAATGCCTGCCGCGGCCTCAACCCCCGCCGACGGCCACCACGATTTCGAGGGCGTCGCCGTCACGGAGTTCCATCGAACCGAAGCTGCTGCGCGGCACGATTTCGCCGTTGCGCTCCAGCGCCACGCGCTTGCCCTGCAGATCGAGGCGCTCGATCAGGCCGGCCACGTTCAGCGGCCCGGAAAACGAGCGGGACTCTCCATTGATGGTCAGTGCGATCACGGCTCTCGCGGCGGTCAGACGATTGACGTGATCGAATGCTAGCACGCAGCCCGGCGGCCGGGCACGACCCCTTCACCCGCTTCCGACCGACACGCTGCGCATCCGACTATCGTCGAATCCGCATCGTGCGGGTGTAGTTCAATGGCAGAACGAAAGCTTCCCAAGCTTTAGACGAGGGTTCGATCCCCTTCACCCGCTCCAGTCCATTGCGCTCACGCTCCATGGCCCTCGCGGGTGCAGGGGTGAGAAGCCTCTGGTTCGACAATGAACAGTCCGGTGGACTGTTCATTGGACGCCGCAGCATGGCGTGCTGCGGCGGTCCCGAAAGGTCTCGGCGGAACCTTTCGGGATGGCTGGCCCGCAGAGGCAATGCGGGCCAGACACAACCCCTTCACCCGCTCCAGTCCATTGCGCTCACGCTTCATGGCCCTCGCGGGTGCGGGGGTGAGAAGCCTCTGGTTCGACTATGGCGATTGAAGATGGCGCGCGCAACGCACGGGCGCGATAATGCCGCCATGTTCCGCCCGGGAAGCCGTCCATGAAGCTGCTCAAGTGGGTCCTGATCGTCGCAGGCGGCCTTATCCTGCTCTTCGCGGCCGCGCTGGCATTCATCGCTGCAACCTTCGATCCCAACCAGTACAAGGGGCAGGTCGCCGAACTGGTCAAGGAAAAGACCGGCAGGACGCTGACCATCGAAGGCGACATCCGCCTCATGCTGTTTCCGAAGCTGGGCGTGCACCTGGGCAAGACGCGTTTCTCCGAACACGGCAGCGACAAGGATTTCGCGAGCCTCGACGACATGCGCGTATCGCTCGAGCTCATCCCGCTGCTGTCGAAGCAGGTGGTCGTAGACCAGATCCAGCTCGACGGCCTGCGCGCGGCACTCGTCAAGTACAAGGACGGCAAGACCAACATCGACGACCTGCTCGGCGGCGGGAAGAGCAAGGAAGCGCCGGCGAAGCCATCGGTCGAAAAGCCGGCGCCAGGAACCATCCGGCTGGAAGTCGACGGCGTGCGCATCAGCAAGGCCGCGCTGTCGTGGAAAGACGAGGGCACGGGCGCGCAATATGCGATATCCGATTTCTCGCTGAAGACCGGCCGTGTCGCGCCGGGCGTGCCGACGAAGTTCGAGCTTTCCGCGCAGATACGCGCGACGCAGCCGAAGACCGACGTCAAGTTGCAAGTCGCCGGAACGCTGAACGCGGACCTGGAGAAGCAGGTATTCGCCGTGTCCGGCTTGTCGGTCAAGGTGAACGGCGACGCCGCGGGGGTGAACGGCCTGGCGACTGAGTTGCGCGCGGACATCGAAGCGCGCACGGCAAGCCAGTTCGTGGGCATCACGAAGCTCGGAATCGAAGCCTCGGGCAAGATGCGCGCGGACGCGTTCAAGGCCAAGCTCTCCGCACCGAAGATCGAGCTGAATGCGGGCGCGCTTTCGGTGGAGAGCCTGGTCGGCGATATCGGCGGCACCGTGGGCGGCATGACATTGTCGGAAGGCAATTTGCGCGTGCCGCGGCTCGTCATGAATCTGGACAAGCAGACCGTCCTCGTCGATGGCGTGACATTTACGGCCAAGGGCAAGAAGGATGCGAACAGCTTCGACGCGAGGCTCGACGCGCCGAAAATCAACATCGCGCCCGACAAGGCGACCGGCAGCGACGTCGTCCTGCAATTCAAGGCGCAAGGATCCGGCTTGGACGCCAGCGGCAACCTCAAGCTGGCCGGCATCGAAGGCACCGGCAAAGCCGTGCGCATTGGCCAGCTGGCCATCGCACTCGATGCGAAGCAGGCGGCCAACGTGGTGAAGGGATCGCTGTCGACCCCGGTCCTCGCCAACCTCGAGGGCCGGGTATTCCAGCTGCCGAAGCTGGCCGGCAATTTCGACGTGGCCTCTCCCGACTTGCCGACGAAGGCGATGAAGCTGGCACTATCGGGAAGCATGCTGGCTGACATGAAAAAACAGCTAGCGAACGCCGACCTGGCATTGAAGGTCGACGACAGCAACATCAAGGCGAAAGCATCGGTGAATGATTTCGCGGCGCTGCGCAGCACGTTCGACGTTGCCATCGACAAGCTCAATGTCGACAAGTATCTGCCGCCGAAAAAGGCCGCAGAGCCGGCCAAGGCGCCGCCGCCGTCGCAAGCCGAGCAACCGATCGATTTCTCGCCCATCAAGGGGCGCGACGTATCGGGCAGCGTGCGCATCGGCGATCTCGTCGCATCCAACGTGAAAACGCAGAACGTGCGCGTCGATATCAAGCTCAAGGATGGCAAGCTCGATGTGAACCCGTTGTCGGCGAATCTGTACCAGGGCACGCTGAAGGGCACGGCGACGGTGAATGCAAACACCAACCAGATCGCGGTGAAGCAGGACCTGGCCGGCGTGCAGATCGGTCCCCTGCTGAAAGATGCCGCCGGCGTGGACATGCTCGACGGCCGCGGCAACATCGCGCTCGACGTGACAACGGCCGGAAACCTTGTGTCCTCCATGAAGAAGACCCTGAACGGGAAGGCCAGCCTGGCCCTCAAGGATGGTGCATTGAAGGGCATCAACCTCGCGCAATCGCTGCGCAACGTGAAGTCGATGTTCGGCGCCGGCAAGAAGGAGTCGGAGCAGGCGGCTACGGCCGGGGAGAAGACGGATTTCTCGGAATTGACTGCCAGTTTCGACATCAAGAACGGCATCGCCCACAACGGCGACCTGTCGATGAAGTCGCCCTTCGTGCGGCTGGCCGGCGAGGGCGACATCAACATTCCGGAGAGCAGCCTCAATTACCTGGCCAAGGCATCTGTAGTGGCGAGCAGCAGCGGCCAGGGCGGCAAGGACATTGCCGACCTCGCGGGCCTGACGCTGCCGGTGCGGGCAAGCGGGCCGTTCACGGCGCTCAAATACAAAATCGAGTTCGGCTCGGCAATATCCGATTCCGCCAAGCAGAAGCTGGAGGAGAAGAAAAACGAGATCAAGGACAAGCTGCAGGACCAGCTCAAGTCCAAGCTGCTCGGCAAGCCGGACGAAACCGCGCCGGCCACTCCGGGCCAGGCGCCCGCCACCCCGCAGAAGCCAGAGGACAAGATCAAGGACAAGCTGAAAAAGCTGTTCTGACCCGGCGTCGACCCGATGAAATCGTTTGCGCGATGCGTGATCGAATGGCAGAAGGACGCCGGGCGCCATGACCTGCCGTGGCAGAACACGCGCGATCCCTACCGCATCTGGTTGTCGGAGATCATGCTGCAGCAGACGCAGGTCGCGGCGGTCATTCCCTACTATCAACGCTTCCTGGCGCGCTTTCCCGATATCGAAGGTCTCGCTGCGGCGTCGGAAGACGACGTCCTTGAGCTGTGGAGCGGCCTGGGCTACTACGCGCGCGCGCGCAACCTGCGCCGCGCCGCGCAGACGATCATGGAGAAGCACGGCGGCAGGTTTCCCCGGGCCTTCGACGATATCGTCGACCTGCCGGGCATCGGCCGGTCGACCGCGGGCGCAATCGCCGTGTTCGCGTTCGGCGCTCGGCACGCGATCCTGGACGGCAACGTCAAGCGGGTGTTCGCACGGGCGTTCGGCATCGAAGGCTTCCCCGGCGACAAGAGAATCGAGTCGGCGATGTGGGCCCGTGCCGTCGAATTGCTGCCGGCGCGCGACGTCCAGTCCTACACGCAGGGGCTGATGGATCTGGGCGCGGGGATCTGCACGCGCGGGCGTCCGCGTTGCGAGGCCTGCCCGCTGCGCGATGATTGCATGGCCCTGCGCGACGGGCGCATTGCCGCGTTGCCCGCGCCGCGACCAAGAAAGCCATTGCCGCATAAATCGACCGTCATGCTGATCCTGCAACGCGATCGCGAAGTGCTGCTGGAGAAGCGGCCCGCGGCGGGTATCTGGGGCGGCCTGTGGAGCTTTCCGGAAATTGCGCGGCTAGACGATGCCGCGGATTTCATGTTGACGCGCTTCGGCGCGGAAGTGGCGACCGAGGGCCTCTTGCCCGATGTGCGGCACGGATTCACGCACTACGCGCTCACGATCAGGCCGGCCTTGCTGCGTGTCACGAAGCTGGAGCGCCGGGCGCAGGCGCCGGGATATCTCTGGCTGGCGCCGGCAGACGCGATGGCTGCCGCCGTGCCCGCGCCCGTGCGCGAGATCCTGCGGCAATTGAATCGCGCGCCGCAGCGCTAGGCCGTCCGGCGCAAACAGGCGTGCAGGCGCGCCAGCCGTGCGCCGTCGTCGCGCAGTTCCAGCAGCGATTGCTTTTCGTCGCCCGCGAGCGGGAGAACTTCCGCGAGGCGATAGCTGACCCAGCGCGGATCGTCGAAGGCGAGAGGCGGCGGAAAGTAATCGGCCCCTATTTTCTCGACGACCTGTTCGAGCACGCGCCGGCAAAGCGTATATGCCTCCGCGGGAATCTCTCCCGCCGTATCTTCCAGCCATTCGATGTCCGCGCGGATGAGCCCGTCGGGCCGCGTGCTGCGCTCGAGGATGCGAAAGGGCCGCTCCCCGCGCGTGCGCAGGTGGAAAAGCCCGATGTGGGGCATGTCCCACTCGATGATCGAGGCGGTGCATCCGACTTGTTCAGTCGATGCCGGCGTGCCGACTTCCTGTCCTTCGCGGATGCGGCAGACGCCGAACGGCGAACCATCGCGCACACAGGCCTTGGTCATCTCCAGATAGCGTTGCTCGAAAATCTTCAGCGGCAGCAGGCTGCCGGGGTAGAGCACCGTGTTCAGCGGAAATAGTGGGATGGACAGCGTCACGAAGAGGGGAGCGTCAAGCGCCTTCAGCATCCGTGGCGCCGCCGGAATCTCCCCAGCGCGGAAGCAGTTGGTGGTGAACGCCGACCTGGTCGAGTATGCGCGCGACGACGAAATCGACCAGGCCTTGCACGTCCCGCGGATGATGATAGAAACCCGGATTGGCGGGGAGCAGGATGGCGCCGGCGCGCGAAAGCTTCAGCATGTTCTCGAGATGAATCGCCGACAGCGGCGTTTCACGCGTGACCAGCACGAGCTTGCGCGACTCTTTCAGCATGACATCGGCCGCGCGCTCGATCAGGTTGTCGGATAGTCCGGCGGCAATCGCCGCCAGCGTGCCCATCGTGCAAGGGCAGACCACCATGGCATCCGCAGGATTGGATCCCGATGCCACGGGGGCGAACCATTCCTCCCGGCCGAAGGCCGTCAGCTGCCCGGGCGCGGCGCCGAAGCGTTCGCTGAACATGCTTGCGGCTTCCTTGGCGCGTGCCGGCAGCGACAAATCCATTTCCTGGCGCGCGACGATCTGGGCCGCCTGCGAGTAAAGCAGGTTAACCCGAACACCGGCATTCAGCAGGCACTCGAGCAGGCGGATGCCATACGGCATGCCGGACGCGCCGGTCAACGCGAGCGTGATCGTTTCAGGCTTGGAAGGCATCCCGGGAGGGCGGACGGCGAGTCGTCACGCCGGCAGTTCGCGGTGGCGCACCAGCACGTTGCGGCTGCCGCGGAAATGCGCGGCGAGCGACTCGGCGAAATACACGGAGCGATGGCGTCCGCCGGTGCAACCGATGGCCACCGTCAAGTAGGCCCGATTGTCGCGAATGAAGCAGGGCAGCCATTTCTCGACGTAGCCCCGGATGTCCGCGAGCATGTCGCAGGCGTCGGCGTTGGCCTCGAGGAAAGCGACCACCGCGGCATCCTTGCCGGTGAGGGGGCGCAACTCGGGATCGTAGTGCGGGTTGGGAAGGCAGCGCACGTCGAACACCACGTCCGCATCGAGCGGGATGCCGTGCTTGAACCCGAACGACTGGAACAGCAACCGCAAGCCCGATTCGCCGGTCTGCAGCAGGTCCTTGATCCAGGCACGCAGCGCGTTCGGGCCGAGGTCGCTCGTGTCGATGTGGTGGCCGAGGTCGCCCAGGTCGGCGAGCAACTCGCGCTCGAGGTCGATGCACTCGGGCAAGGTGCGATCCTGGTCGGCGAGCGGATGCCTGCGGCGCGTTTCCGAAAAGCGTTTCACCAGCGTCTCGGTCTTGGAATCCAGGAAAATGAGATCGACGTCGATGCCGTCCTGCTTGAGTTGCTTTACCGAGCCCGGCAGCTCGGAAAGCGTGGCACCGCTGCGCACGTCGATGCTGACCGCCACGCGCTCATAGCCCTCCTGCGCGAGGAATTGCACCAGGCTGTTCAGCAGCTTGGCCGGCAGGTTGTCGACGCAGTAGTACGCGCTGTCCGCGAGCACGTTTAGCGCGATGCTCTTGCCCGATCCGGAAAGGCCGCTGATGATGATGAGTTGCATGGCGGGTCGCGCGTCTTCAGTTGCGCCGGCTTAGTTGCTTTTCCTGGCGCGCGATGAATTCCTGGGTGCTGTCGATGCCGCGCAGTTGCAGGACGTAATTGCGTACCGCGGCCTCCGCCAGCACCGCGAGGTTGCGCCCGGCGGCCACCGGCAGCACCACCTTGCGAATGCTGATGCCCATGATGTCCTCCGAGCTCGCGTTCAGCGGCAGGCGCTCGAGGCCGGGAATGACGCCGCCGACCGGCTTTTCCATCTGGACGATCAGCTTGAGGTTTTTCTTGGTGCGCACGGCTGTCTCGCCGAAAATGGTGCGAATGTTCAGCATGCCCAGCCCGCGGACTTCGAGGAAGTCCTTCAGCAGTTCCGGGCTGCGGCCTTCCAGCGTTTCCGGCGCGATGTGATAGAGCTCGACGACGTCGTCGGCCACCAGCCCGCTGCCGCGCGAGATCAGCTCGAGCGCGAGTTCGCTTTTGCCGACGCCGCTTTCGCCGGTAATCAGCACGCCCATGCCGAGTACGTCGAGGAATACGCCGTGCCGCGTGACGAATTCCGCGAGCGCGCGACCGAGGTAGGTGCGCACGACCCAGATGATCTGCAGGCTGTGCAGGGGCGAGGCTAGCAGCGGAATGTTGCGGGAAGACGCAAATTCGGCGAGTGTTGCCGGCGGGCGCTCCTGCTCGCTCAATATGATGCAGACCAGGCCGCTGCTCGCCAGGCGGGCCAGCGCCTGGCGCTGCTCGTCTTCCCCGAGGGCCGCGAAATAAGCCGCTTCGGTCCTGCTGAAAATCTGGATCCAGTTCGGGTGCACCAGGTTCAGGTGGCCGATCAATCCCTGCGTGGCCTGGTTGATTTCGCTGCTGTCGAGGAACGGGGAAGGCTGCCGCGGGCCCGAAATCCAGCCGAGCTTCAGCGCGTCGGCATTGTCCTCAAACAGCTGCGCGACGCTGACCTGGGGCATGGGGTTCCCACTCGCTGATGATGCGTTGCACGGCCGCGGCGTCGGGTAGCGTCGACAGTTGCGCCCGCATCTCCTTGTCGCTGAACAATTGCGCCAGCTCGGACAGGATCTGCAGGTGAAGGTCGGTGGCCTTCTCCGGCACCAGCAACACGAAAATCAGGTTGACCGGATTGCCATCCGGCGCCTCGAACGGGATGGGGCCCGCCGTGCGCACGAACGCTCCGATGGCGTCTCGCAGGCCCTTTATGCGCCCGTGCGGGATGGCGATGCCGTGGCCAAGCCCGGTCGAACCCAGGCGCTCGCGCGCGAACAGCGCGTCGAACACCTGGCTGCGGCCGATGCCGAGCGCGTTCTCGAACAACAGGCCGACGTGCTCGAACACGCGCTTCTTGCTGGTCACGTCCAGGTCGAGCGTGATGTTGGCGACCGGCAGCAGTCTGGAGATCAGACTCATGTCAGGCTGGGAATTACCGGGAAGAGCTCAGGACGAGGGCAGGTTGCGCAACGATTGCTGCGGATGGTGGTCGACGATCTTTTCCTTGTGCTTCAGGATCTGGCGGTCGAGCTTGTCCGCCAGGCCGTCGATGGCGGCATACATATAGTTATCGACGCATTCGACATGGATGTCCTTGCCGCGCACGTGGACCGTGGCCTCGACCTTGTGGTCCAGCTTGTTGACCGAAAGAATGACGTTTACGTCGATGACGTGGTCGAAATGGCGCGAGATGCGGTTGAGCTTGTCGATTACGTAGGATCGGATGGCGGGGGTGACTTCCAGGTGATGGCCGGACAACTGAAGATTCATTTGCTTCCCCTCCGGGCAGTTTTCAAATCGACTTGCGAAGATTGACCGGAAGAATCTGCAGAGATTCCCGGTATTTCGCGATGGTGCGCCGCGCGACCATGATGCCCTGCTTGCCGAGCACTTCCGAAATCTGGCTGTCGCTTAGCGGCTTGCGCGTGTCTTCCTCGCCGACCATCTGCTTGATCAGCGCGCGAATGGCCGTGGCCGAGCATGCGCCGCCGGTTTCGGTGGAAACATGGCTACCGAAGAAGTACTTGAGTTCGAAAATCCCGCGTGGGGTCAGCATGAATTTCTGCGTGGTGACGCGCGATACGGTGGATTCGTGCAGTCCGAGCGTTTCGGCGATCTCGCGCAGGACCAGGGGACGCATGGCGACTTCGCCGTGCTCGAAAAAATGCCGCTGACGGTCGACGATGGCTTGCGACACGCGCAGGATCGTGTCGAATCTCTGCTGGACGTTCTTGATGAGCCACTTGGCTTCCTGCAGCTGCCCGGCGAGCTGCTGGAAGCTCGCGTCGCGGTTGCGGTGCAGGATGTCGGCGTACATGCGGTTGATGCGCAGCTTCGGCATCGCTTCCGGATTGAGCGACGTCACCCACATGCCCTTGACCTTGCGCACCACGACATCCGGGATGATGTAACGCGTGTCACCGCCGGAAAAATTGCCGGCCGGCCGCGGATTCAGGCCGGTGATCATGGACTGGATCGTCCTCAGCATGTCGTCGTCGCAGCGCAACAGCTTTTTCAGGCGGAAATAGTCGCGCGCGGCGAATACGTCGAGATGTTGCCTGACGACCAGCAGCGCCTCGTTCCGATAAGTCGTGTCCTCGGGAAGCGCTTCCAGCTGCAACGCCAGGCACTCGCCCAGGTTGCGTGCCCCGATGCCCGGGGGATCGAGGCTTTGCAGGTATTTCAGCCCGATGGTCAGCTGTTCGGCGTCGATTTCCAGCTCGGGCGGCAACAGCGCCGCCAATTCGACGAGGTCCTGCGTCATGAAGCCGTCGTCGTCCAGGTTGTCGATCAGGAAGGCGACGATGCGCTTGTCCCGATCCGGCATCTGCATCAGGTTGATCTGGTCGAACAGGTGATCGCGCAATTTCGCGGGTTCGGCCGCGGTTTGCGGCGCCTCGGAATCCTCATCGCCATCCTGGCCGCCGAAAGAGCCGTAACCGTCGTCCAGCGACCAGTCGGACTCGCCCGCCGCGCGCTCATCGCCGGATTCTCTCTCGCCCTCGCCGGAACCATTGCCGCTCTCGGCTTCCGTGGACGTGGAGGTCGTCGTGCTGGCGGTATTCAGTGCGGGGGGGGCGCCGGACGCGTCCTCCTCTTCGTCACGCTCGAGCAGCGGATTCTCTTGCAGGAAGGTCTCGATCTCCTGGTTGAGCTCCAGCGTGGACAACTGCAAGAGCCGGATCGACTGCTGCAGTTGCGGCGTGAGCGTCAGGTGCTGCGAAAGCTTGAGCTGCAGGGAGTGCTTCATCGGCTGGTCATCGGTATCGGGGCCAGTGAAAACAAGGCCGGATTCGGGCTAACGGCGTCCACTACCTAGAGCCGGAAATGCTCGCCCAGATAAACTTTCCTTACGCTTTCATTATAAACGATTTCCTCCGGCTTGCCGGCCGCGAGGACGGTGCCGTCGTTGATGATGTAGGCGCGGTCGCAAATGCCCAGCGTTTCCCTGACGTTGTGATCGGTGATCAGGACGCCGATGTCCCGCTCCTTCAGGAAACGGATGATTTTCTGGATGTCCAGGACGGCGATCGGATCGACCCCGGCGAACGGCTCGTCCAGCAGGATGAAGCGCGGTTGCGTCGCCAGCGCCCGGGCGATTTCAGCCCGGCGACGCTCGCCGCCGGACAGGCTGATAGCCGGACTGTTGCGCAAATGGGCGATATGGAGGTCGTGCAACAACTCATCGAGGCGAGAGCCGATTTCCTCCTCGGTCAGTTCCCGCAATTCCAGCACGGCGCGGATGTTCTCCGCCACGGTAAGCTTGCGAAAAATCGACGCTTCCTGCGGCAGATAGGAAAGCCCGAGGCGGGCGCGCCGGTGGATAGGGGTATGCGTGAGCGATTGCTCGTCCAGATACAACTCGCCGCCGTCCAGGGCGACCAGCCCGACCATCATGTAGAAGCAAGTAGTCTTTCCCGCGCCGTTCGGGCCAAGCAGGCCGACGACTTCCCCGCTGGAAACATCGAGGGAGACCTCCTTGACGACCGTTCTTGCCTTGTAGCGCTTCTTGAGCTTTTCCGCGCGCAGTTGGCTCATTTCGATCGATGTGTGCGAGGCGGCGTCATTGCTTGGGCGGTTCGACGGATTTGGAAGGCTTCAAGTCCACCGAGCCGGTCGGTGGCGCGGAAGCGCCGGCCTTGGGTTTGGGCTGGATGACGGCTCGCACGCGATCGGTCGATTTACCCGCTATCACCTGATAAAACTCCGTCACCGCGTTGTAGGAGATGTAGTCGCCGCGCACTTCGTCTCCTCCGCGCATGATGCGGGCGTTGGTGAACATCTGCACCTTGTCGGCCTTGCCGTCGTATTCGAGGCGTTCCGAAAATCCCTCGATGTACTCGTCGTAGCCTTCACGCTTCTGGCGGAAATTCGCAAGCTTGCCGGGGCTGCCATAGGCAATGCCGTACTGGAAGCCCTCGGCATCCTGCTTGACGATGATCTTGTCGGCCTTGATCGACAAGGTGCCCTGGGTCAATGTCACATTGCCCACGAACACGGCTTCCTTCTTCGCATCGTCGAGATCGACGCGGTCGGCTTCCAGGTTGACCGGCTTGTCGCGATCGGCGCGGTCCGCGAGCGCGGACATCGGCTGCCCCAGCGTAAACGCCAGCAATCCGGCGACCAGCAACGCCTTACCGGCGGGCGGGAACATCGGGCTTCTGCGGCGGCGTTCGTTTCGGAATGGCATAGATGGCCTTGACCTCGGACAGCAGCTTGATCTCGTGGGTGGCGTTGTTAAATTCTAAGCCAACCGAACTGGCCGTGGATGTGCCCTCCACCATGCGCACCGGCTTGTCGGTCTGGGCGAGGTCCTTGTCCGGGATCACGTGCATGTAGCTGGTGAATATTCCCAGCTCGGGATTCGCCGCGAATGCGGAGCGGATGATCTGCACGTCACCGTAAAAGTAGACGTCGTCGCCACCCTGCGTGGACTTGGCGGTTTCCGAGCGTACCGTGACCGGCGCACGCGCATAGTCGAAGTAGACGAGCCTCGGCAAAGTCAGATCGGTGCTGTTGTCGTCCGGGTAATGGACCAGGGTCTTGGCGGCGAGGCCGTAGCGACGCGTCCCGTCCGGGTTCATTTTCACCGCCGAGAAACCTTCTATCCTGAAATCCGGATCATGGCGCGTGCTGCCGTCCGGCCTGCGTGCCTGCGGCTGGACCTTGTGGTCGAGCCAGAAGCTCATCGATGCCAGCAGCGCGAGCAGGATAAGAGGGGACCAGGTGATGAGCCTGTCGTTCATGCGAGGTAAGGCCTCAATTGACTCTCCAGCGTCCCGCGTGCCCGCATCAGGAATTCGCAGACTTCGCGCACTGCGCCATGTCCTCCCGGAACGCTTGCAACGTAATGGGCGTTTGTGCGCACGATCTCCGGCGCGTTGGGTACGCTGAACGCGAGTCCGCAACGGCGCAATACCGGTACGTCGGGCAGATCGTCGCCCATGAAAGAGCTTTCTTCCTCCGACACGCGCAATTTGCGCAGCAGGTGGGAGTAGGCGTCGAGCTTGTCGTTGATGCCCTGAAGCAGGTGCGCGATACCCATTTCCCGGGCGCGCACTGCCACCATCCTTGATTTGCGCCCCGACAGCAATGCCGTCACCACGCCGCTTGCGGCGAGCATTTTCATTCCGAGGCCATCGAGGATATTGAAGGCCTTCAGCTCCTCGCCCTTCTCGCCGAGGTATATGGTGCCATCGGTCAGCACGCCATCGACATCGAAGATGGCGAGGCGGATCCGTTGCGCGCGGGCGACGATCCGCTTGTTCATCAGATGACCTTTGCGTGCAGCAGATCGTGCATGTTCAAGGCGCCGACCAGACTGGCGTTCGCATCCAGCACCAGCAACTGCGTGATCTTGAACTGCTCCATGAGGTCGGCTGCTTCGGCGGCAAGCTGTTGCGGCTGGACGGTCTTGGGATTCCGGGTCATCAGCTGGAGGAGGCCGCTGTCGCGCAGGTCGCCCGCCTTCGCGAGCGCACGCCGCAAGTCCCCGTCGGTGAAAATGCCGACCACCCGACCCGCGCCGTTAGTCACTGCGGTCATGCCCATGCCTTTCTTCGAAATTTCGAGAATGGCGTCGGCAAGCGAAGCGCTCTCCGCCACCCGCGGGATCGCATCGCCGGTGCGCATGATGTCGTGCACGTGCGTGAGCAAGCGTCGGCCCAGGCTGCCGCCCGGATGCGAGCGGGCGAAATCTTCCTGTCCGAAGCCACGCGCTTCAAGCAGCGTGACCGCGAGCGCATCGCCCAATGCGAGTGCCGCGGTCGTACTCGATGTCGGGGCGAGCCCTAGCGAGCAAGCTTCTTCCGCGACCCGCGCATCCAGATGCACGTCGGCTTCGCGCGCCAGCGAGGAATCCGGATTGCCCGTCATGGCAATGAGCTTGCCGCCCATACGCTTGATCAGGGGCACGATGACGAGCAGTTCGCCGCTTTCGCCCGAATTCGACAACGCGATCATCACGTCGTCGCGCGTCACCATGCCGAGGTCGCCGTGGCTGGCCTCGGCCGGATGGACGAAGAAAGCCGGTGTTCCCGTGCTCGCGAGCGTCGAGGCGATCTTGCGGGCGACATGGCCGGATTTGCCGATGCCGCTGACGACGACCCGCCCTTTGCATCCGAAGACGATTTCGGCCGCGCGCACGAAATTCCCATCCAGCCGCTGCGCGAGATCCCGTACCGCCTGAGCCTCTATTTCGAGGACGCGCCGTCCCGATGCAAGCGCGGTTTCGGAATTGAGCTTCCCAAGTTTTGCCATCGCCGACGAGTATAGCGCATGCGTTTCGCGCTTCCGCCCGGCGCGGGTGACATTTTCAATCGTGCGCCGACCCGCCGAAGCGCGCGTTGCCGGAAACAAAAAGCCCGCCGGCGGCGGGCTTTACGCAGTAAACGAGATCAAATTCCCATGCAAACGATGAAGCTGTCGGCCGGGTTGTTCTCAACGATCGCGATGGTGGATGGTGGCCCACCGGCGGCCGAAGTCTGAATGGCGCGCATCGAGCCTGTTTGCGGATCGCCGTCATCAAGCGTGGCGTCGAGCTGCAACACAAACTGGCCCGGAATGTTCTTCGAGCAAATGATGTAGCTGCCGCGCATGCTCCCGGTCATCGTGCCGAATCCGACATTGCTCTGGATGCCGAGTTGGCCGCCGTTAGCGTTCTTCGGCCAATAGTCGGCGTTCGCTGCACAACTCACCGCAATGGGGCCCGGCGCGAGGCTGGCAAGCCGCACATGTTGCCAGAACAGGCAAGTCTCATCGGTATCGGTGGTGGTATCCCACGTGCCGTTGATGACGCCGTTACCGATCGTGCCGGCCGGCGTGCTCGCGATATTGGCTGACGCAGTCAGATGCGTTTGCGCGACTGGATCGTCCCCGGGCAGGGTCTTGAACCTGCCCTGGTAACCATAAAGCATGATCGGAATATTGTGAAAGTCCGCCGCGAACCGCTTGACCTTGGTGTTGTTGATCAATTCCTGGCCCTTCAGGAAACCGCCCAGCAACAGGCCGATGATCACCAGCACGATGGCGACTTCAATGAGAGTGAATCCCTTGTTTCTCCCCCAATGCGCCATGGTCGTGAGTTCTTTCGAAAGAAACCCTCAAAATCCATACGGCAGCAGGACAGCCACGGCCGGCCTCAAAAAATAGCCCGCGCAAAGGCGGGCTATCCTGGTGCGGTAAATCCGAGAAAAGACGTTAGATGCTCATGCAGACCGTGAAGCTGTCCGCGGGCGCGCCCTGCACGGCGGCCGTGGTCGATGCGGCGCCGGGGATGGACGATTGCAGGATGGCGCGCATGGAGCCGGTTTCCGGATTGCCGTCATCGAGGGTCGCGTCGAGCTGCAGCACGAACTGGCCGAGGATGTTCTTCGAGCAGATGATGTAACTGCCCGGCATGGTGCCGCCGGTGATGGTGGCAAAACTGGTATTGCTTTGGATGCCGATCTGGCCGCCGTTCGCGTTCTTCGGCCAATAGTCCGCACCCGCAGCGCAATTGACCGTGGTGGAACCGGGTGCCAAGCCAGCCAGGCGCACATGTTGCCAGAACAGGCAGCTCTCGGTCGTGTTGTCCGTCGTATCCCAGGCGCCGTTGATGACGCCGTTGCCTTGCAAGCCGGTCGGCAGAAGTGCCTTTGTCGCGCCGGTCAAATGGGTGTCGGCGCTTTGGTCGTCGCCAGGCAGGGCCTTGAACTTGTCCTGATAGCCATAGAGCATGATCGGAATGTTGCGAAAGTCGGTCGCGTAGCTCTTGACCTTCGCGTTGTTGATCAATTCCTGGCCCTTGAGCACGCCGCCCAGCAGCAGGCCGATGATCACCAGCACGATGGCGATTTCGATCAGCGTAAATCCACGATTCGAAGTGCGATTCATCTTGAGACTCCAAATGTCCCGGAATGGGCTAGTGGCATGTTCGATGCCAGAAACGTGCCAGCGCGAAATTATTTTTTGCCAGTGCCCGCGTCCCGTCCGCCGCGAAAAAGTATTCGCCAAAAATCCCGTTTTGATGCGCAAAGCATAAATCCCGCTTCTATGACTCGCCTCAAATGACCATATTTCATAGGGTTATTGTGTTTCGCGTCGCGCATCCGCAACGCGACTGGCTGTCCAGTGCAAGAATGCATCCGGAGGGATGGAGTTAAGTTTCCGTCGGAAGCGTCGAATATTCGTCAGTCGTGTGCGGCATGAGCGTATGCGCTGCGGCTGCAAAAGCCGTTGTCATGCGCGATCCATCCCTTACTTTTGGCACCCATACGCATCCAGGGAGAGGCAAAGGGAGAGGTACGGTAAACTCTTACGAAAAATCCGCCGGAAACCATGAATACCGACGCCGTCGCCCCTTCTTCCATCCAGCGCGGGCTTGCCGCCATCCGGCAGCAGCACTGGCTGTCGCTGGCCCTGCTGGCGTTGCATTGCGCGTTGATGCTGGAGTTGGCAGACCCCCTTGCACGCGCCTTGATGCTTTCGCACTTCGGGTTTTTCCTGCTTTGGCAGCCCCTGTGGCGCGGCGGCCAGAAGCTGATTCCCGGCCAGGTCGCATTGATCGTTGGCGCCGCCGTGTTGCTGATTGCCGTAGCGAGCTACTGGTTGATGGCGCTCTGGATATCCGTGCTGTTTTCCCTGATCGGCGGCAATGTTCCCGGCATCAAGAATATTCGCCAGCGCCTGGTCTCGCTGCTGGCGGCGGTCTATCTGCTCTCGGTGCTGCTGACCTGGGTCGTGCCCCACCTGTTCGCGGATGAAGTCTTTTCCGAGCCGTTTCGGGCCCTCGTGCGCTATGGGCTGGTGATCCCCGCCATCGCCATATTTTTCGTGCGCACGGAAAAATCGCAATCCTCGTCGGCCTATTCGGTCGACCTTTTCTATAGCCTGCTCTTGTTCCTGATGGTCGTCGTGCTCGTGCTCGGCGCCTTCGCCATCAAGCAGGTCAGCCACGGCAACTATGTGATCTCGCTGGCGCAGGCCTTGATCGTTGCTGCCGGCCTGCTCGTGGCGCTGTCGCTGCTGTGGGATCCCCGTGCGGGATTCGCGGGCATCGGACAATTGGTCACGCGTTACTTCTTGAGCATAGGCGTGCCCTTCGAGCGCTGGATGCACAGCCTGGCGGGCCTGGCTGACAGGGAACGCGATCCCGACAAGTTCGTCATCGTCGCCGCCCACGAAATGGCCGGCTTGCCATGGCTTTCCGGCATAGGCTGGCAATCGAAAAGCTCTACCGGAAGCGCCGGGGAAATCACGAAATTTTCCACCGAGTTCACGTTCGGCGGCCTGACGTTGAAACTCTATACGCGGTGGTCGCCGAGCCCGGCGCTCATCCTGCACATCCGGCTGCTTGCACGACTGCTCGGCGACTATTACGAAGCGAAAATGCGCGAGCAGGAGCAACGTCGCAATGCCTACGTCCAGGCGATTTACGAGACCGGCTCGCGACTGACGCATGACGTGAAAAACCTGTTGCAGACTCTCAGGTCTCTTTGCGCTGCAGCCGAAACCAGCGACGAAAGCGATTCGGAAGCGCTGCGGCTCCTGATGCAGAGGCAGTTGCCGCAGATCACGCAGCGCCTGCAGATCACGCTGGACAAGCTCAATACCAAGCCGCCCGTCGGTCACGACAAGACGAGCGGCAAGGACTGGTGGCGGGACCTGCGCCAGCGTTATGCCCACGAGCGGATCGAATTCGAGGGCGGCGCGCTACCCGATGAGGCCGTTCTGCCCGCGGACCTCTTCGCCTCGGTCGCCGAGAACCTGCTGCAGAACGCGATGGAGAAAAGGAAGCTCGAAAGCAATCTGCGCATCCTGGTCAGGCTGCAATGGAGCGACGGTTTCGTGCTATCGGTATGCGACGACGGTAATGCAATCCCGGATACGCTTGCCGCCCAGCTATTCCATTCGCCGGTGCAATCGAATAGCGGCCTGGGGGTCGGAATCTATCAGGTTGCCCGCTTTGCCCGCGAACAAGGCTACGAACTCGCTTTGTCCGGCAACGACACTGGAAGGGTCTGCTTCAGCCTGTCGCGATTGAAGGCCTGAGTGCCGGATTCCGGAGCCGATTGCAAGCACTGCATCCGCGAACCCGCTCGGTGCGGCTACTTCACGGCAGCATGCCTGCGCCGACCAGCCGGCTGAACAGCATGGGCGGCCCGATCCATGTTATCTGGTCGTCGAACACGGACCCAGAGGCCTTTGAGTAGGGCGCGAGCACGAACACCCGGTCATTGTCGATATTCTTGTCTTCATGCGGGCTGCTGCCGCCCGTCGGCGCGTTCGCGCCGAGCGACCAGATTACGGCGATCGAGTTATCGCTCAATTCCGTAGTGGTGCTTGCGCAGCCCGTGCTCGATACGCCGGTCCCGGTGCTGCAGACGTAGAGCAACGTGGTCAGCGTTTGTATGCAGCCCATTGTCACCCTGCGCATGCCGTTGATGCGGGTGAAGGGCGTGGTCAAGGCGACGGGGCAGCTTGAGGTAGCCGTCACGTTTGCGTTCGCCACGGCATAGCGGATTCGATTTTGCTGAAATCCCCAGGCATCCAGCGCGTAGCCGCTAGTGTCGACAGGCGTAAATCCCAACGTGACGGCCGGCAGAAATCCAACATAGGCACCCGTACCCAGCACAGAAGCGGGACAGGTTCCGGCCGTGTGATCGGTTGTCGCCGGTTCCTGTCCATTGCTGCTCGCACTGGCCGGGCAAGGGAAATAACCGTTAGCAGCGACGTATCCCAGCAATGCCTCTCGAGCCTGGTCGAGGATGCGCTGTGTTTCATCTATCTTGCGGCTTTCGACCTGGCTTCCAAGTGGGACGAGCAGGCCGCCGAGCAGCAACGCCATGATGAACACGGCGATTGCAAGCTCGACCAGGCTGAACCCGCGCGCTTTTGCGCGGGGATCATTGCATGATGAACATGCGGTCACGATTCGTCGCTGTCGAAGTTGGAAGGGTAAAGGTGTCGTTGTTGTTGTCGCCATTCTGCGCATCTTCGAAGTAGCCCGTAATCGTGGTCCATGCCGAATTGGACCAGACGTGCGAACTGCCGTCCCACCCTCCGGGTGTGATCAGGATGACGGCATTTGTGAGGCCCGAAGAGAAGCTGCTCAATCGGCATGCGAATGGAGAGGCCGCATACGTACATAGATAGGCGAAGCCGGAATTGGTGAAATTGAGTCTGCTGTGATCCGCGCAACCGGGCGTCGTGCAACCGTTACCCCCATTTTCTAGCAGGTTCGTAGCGACGGCATAGTAAATTATCCCCGCCCAGCCGGACGTGGAATCGCACCCATTTGTCAGCCAGTCCGGAAGCGTCGGGGTCCCGCCGCTCCCCCAATCAGTTGGGGATGCCGTGCCGCAGGGAAAACGTCCCCGGGTATACGCGTCGGTTCCAGGGTTGCCGTTGCTATTGCCGTCGCCCAGGTCCGCCCAGGGGTAGACATGAGTCGGTGCGGCAGCCCGATATTGGCTCAGATAGGACATCATTTCGACGGCGACCCGTTGCTCGACGAGCGGCATCAAATCGGCATTGGTTATCGGCAGGACTCGATCGTTGAACGTCGCGGATGACGCGGCCTGGATGAAAGGTCCATTCGTCTGCGCATTATTCCCGCCACCTGTGGACTCAAGGTAATTGGCCGCGCAATACTGCTGCGCGATGGTTGTGCCCGTGGTCGAGCACAGCGCGCTGGCCGTGCCCCGTGCCTGCGTGCCGACGGCGGGGCCGGGGGCAAAGAGGACTGCGATCGCCTGGCTCGTCACGGTCGTCGCGCTGCTGCCCTGGTACACGGTCAGCGTTCCAAGTGTGTCGCTCGTGATCGGCGCGCTGGCTTGCGGCTTGTATCGGAACGGCCCGGATATCGCGTACCACAAGGTTTCGTCGTAGCCGTCCTTGGGCTCGGGAATTTCCAGCGTTTTCCAGGGAACCCGCCCTATTGCGCCGGCCACGCAGCTGAACTCCGCTACACCGTCATTGTTGGTATCCGGGCAGGGAAGCTCGCCGGGCCGATAAGTCGTGTTTGTGGAGTTGGGAGTGCGTGCCGCCGACCAGCCCATCAGGGCCTGCTTGGCTTGTCTCATGGCAGCGTCGGTTTTCGCATTCTTTTCGTAGTCGATCGAACGGAATGAGGCAATGCTGTATACGAGGAACCCGGAGCCGAGCGCAACGAGGAGAATCATCAGAATGATGACCTGTCCGTGCTGTGCCGACGCCACCCGCGCTGAAAACGACTTCCTCGTTGGCTTCATGACCGGACTGGGTGACGAATGAACGGCACGCCGGACGGACTTACCGCGCAGGTGGCGAGTCCTTGCCAGGTTCGCCGTCCGTTCCCTTGGACCGTGCCGCAGGCATCGTCGTCGTACCTGTCGTGGGTACACCGCTGCTTGCGGGCGCGGTTTCGGCGGCGTTCGACGACGATTCGCGCGCAATGCCCTCGCGCACCTGTCCGGAATTGAGTTCGAGTTGCTGTCCGACCTTGATCTTGTTCGCGGCTTTTCCCGGCACGCTGATCGAAGCGGTGGCCGGCTTCGACGGGTCGGTCTTGATCTGAACCCCATCCGGGGAAGCGTTGTGATACGGCGTTCCATTCACCCAGACGGTTCGGTCCGAATCGCTGCGCGTGACGACGCCGGACAATTGCATGGTTCGCGGAACCGGCTTCTCGGGTACGGGAGCGCTGACGAATTTGCCCTTGTCGAGAACATCGCGTTGCGACGGCGTGAAGAAGAGCCGGCCCAGTGCATCGGCAGCGCCACTCGCTGGCGAAAGAAAAACTAACGCTGCGCTGGCGATGGCGAAGCCGGTTTTCATGATTTGTCGCCCTTCGGATCGATCGTCAGCCATGACAACTCGCAGTCGGCCGTGAGGTTTGCCTTTCGCGGCACCGGCGGACCCTGCCTGCCTGCGCGATCTAGCGAGCAGCTATTGATCGCATAAAGGCCGGGCTGCTGCGCGGCGAGTGCCTGGAACAGGCGCGACAGCTCGCCTTCGTGCAGCACGCCGAAAGAAAGGCGCATCCTGGATTGCTTGATTCGACCACCCAGCGGATTTTCGGGTGCCACGTAGGGATAGGATTCCTGGGCACTGAGCTGATAGTCGACGCCGAAAAGTCCCGCCTGCGCGTTGGCCGTGCGCAGGCTTTCGAGCCAGTTCAGGCGTTGTTCGTTGCCGATGAAGCCGATCTTTTCCAGTTGCCGGTAAGCCTGCAGATAGTGCGTTACCGTCTCGCGCTCTTCGCCGGACCGCTGGTATTTGGTTTGCGCCTCGCGCAATGCCTTGAGCTCATCCTGATATTGCTTTTCCGAGCGCAAGCGCTGATTCGATGAATATTCCACCATTGCGACGGCCGCGGCGATCGCAATCACCAAAGCGATCGCCGGCATTCTTATGGCCCGGAAGTCCTTGGCTGTCAGCTGCATGTCAGGCCCCGCTCCTGAAAACGACCTCGACTTCGAATTGCGCCGTTTCCTTGCCCGGGATGCCCGCCGTGCTGCCACTCAGGCCCGTGTTGGAGCGCACGTCCAGCGGCAACTTCAATACCTTCACTTCCTCGACCGCGGAATTCTGCGCGATGACTTGCAGGAAATTCTGGATCGCGTCGATGGCCGCCCGGTAGTCCCCGGAAAAGCGCAAGATCTCGCCTTGCACGATGCCGACCTGTATCAGCTTGCCAGCGGCGGCGGTTGCGGCGGGCGCCGTGCCAGGCTTCGCCGCGGGAATATCGCCATAGTGCCATTCAACCCTTTGTACCTGGATGTCGGGAGAAACATCGAGGGCGCGGCTGATGGTCGTGAACATGGCGTCCGGCGAGCGCAATTGCGTGCGTATCTGTTCCGCGGCTTCGACGGTGTGTTGAAGATTTTCGGCGGTGGTGGGCGCATCCGGGAACTGCGCCGTGACCTGCTGGTATTTTGACTGGTAATCCTGCGTTTGCCGGTGTTTTTGCAGCGTATCCGCATCGATGCCCATCGCCTGGTAAACGTTGATGCCGCTCCACACCAGGGCACCCGCGACGATCGCCGCGGAACCGGCGTAGACCCATCGGCCAGCCGCGAAACGCTGGTAGGTCCGTGTGAGATAGGCTGGCGCGAGGTTGAGCGTCGGTGCCTGTTCGCCCAGCAGGTGCAAATGCAATGCGTCGCTCGATGCTTCGAGTTCGGCCAGGGGAATGCCGAAGCGACTGTGAATGGCCTGGATGTCGAGGTACTCGCACTGCATGTTCGGCCGGTCGCCCATGATCGCGCCGGGCAAGCCGCCGAGCGAGCCATCCTGGTCGAGCACGATCACTTCGAGCACGTCGTCGACGTGCGTGACGGTCAGCGCATCGAGGTACATGCGCGTGTTGCTGATCTCGTCCGCGTAGTGCTGGTCGGCGACGTCCGCGCTCGTGCGCAATGGCGTCAAACGGCTGATGCGGAATTTCAGGTTCTTGAAGAAGGTCTGGCGCAGGCCCGCCGCGTTCTTGCTGATGATCAGCAGGTTGGGGTTCTTCAGCTTGAGCCGTTCGATGACGGTCAAGCCGACCAGCGCAAGCGGATAGATCCCCGATACCGGCAGGCCAGCCGCCTCGATGGCGCGCAGCCACGGCACCATCACCTCGGGATTCGTCAGGGCGGCGAAAAGGTATCGATCGTCGCGTCGCTTGTCGCCCTCCCGTTCCTGCAGCGCGTGCGAATAGTACGGAGTGGTGCGATACAACTGCTTGAGCTTGCGTCCGACCATCTCGATCCGGTCTTTGCCCCGGATGTGCGGCATGGTCTCGAAGCGGAAGTCCTCTTCGACCGTATCCACGATGATGTGCACGGGCGCGCCGTGGACCGCGCGCAGGTAGGCGGCAAACTCGGACCAGCCTCTCTCGTCGTTCTGGAAGCGCGTGCAATTGACCAGGTGCCGACGCCGCCATATTGCGGCGGTGGCCTGGTCGTTCGAAACGCAAATCAGGAGTTTGGATGCCATCGCGTCAGAGCTTCAGCTTCCCGATGACATCGTACACCGGGGTCAAGACCGAAAACAGGATCAGGGCGAGCATTCCCCCCAGCAGCAGCGTCAGCGCGGGCTCGAGCAGTTTGAGCGCCTTGTCGACGGAATCCTTGACGTCCCGATTGTAGAAATACGTGACGTTCATGAGGGCGGTATCCAGTGCGCCTGTCGTCTCGCCGACGCGCAGCATGCGGATCACCAGCGGCGGAAACATGCCGAGATTCTGAAACGCTTCCGAAAGGCTCTCGCCGGCGTTGATCTGCTGTCCCGCCCGCTGCAAACCGTCCGAGATCACGCGGTTCGCGACGATGTCCTCGCTCGTCTTGACTGCTTCCAGCACCGTGATTCCCGATCGATACATCAAGGCGAAGAAATTCGCGAAGCGCGCGAGAATGATCTTCTGCAGGATTTCCCCGGTGACCGGCAGGTGAAGGATCGCGTAGTCGAACAGGTAGCGCGAGCGCGGACGCGTGCGGACCATGAAAACGATGGTGGCAACCGTGACCGCCGGCAGGAGTATGAGCAGCGGCCACCACTGCGAGGCGAAATTGGACAACCAGATCAGCACGCGGGTCTGGATCGGCAACTGCATGCCCATGGTTTTCAGCAACTGCGTGATCTGCGGCACGAGATAAAGCAGCAGGAACATCATGACGGCCGTCACCACGACGAACACGAGGCTCGGATAGACCAGCAGCCGCCGCGTTTGCGAGACGAGCTCGTCCTGCCATTTCAGCGTCGCCGCGAGATTCTCGAATACCTCCGTCAGCGTGCCCGACAGTTCACCGGCGCGAATCAGGCTGACGAACACCGTGTTGAAGACCCGCGGGAAAGCGGAGAGCGACTGCGACAGTGTCTTGCCGCCTTCGATGTCTTCCAGCACCGAAGTCAGGATTTCGCGGAAGCGGGGGTTTTCCATGCCTTCGCGCAGATCGCGCATGCCCTCGAGCAGCGGGATGCCGGCGCGCGTGACCTGCTCCAGGTCGAAGCAGAACGTGATCAGGTCCTGGCGCGTGATGCTGCCACCGGCTATCGACGCGCCCTGGCTGCGCACCGCGCGCGCGGTGATCAGGTCCAACCCCATTTTCTTGAGGCGCAGCTCCAGGTCCACCTCATTGGCGGCATCGAGCTTGCCTCGTGCCGGGCGCCCGGTTCGGTCGATTGCCTTGTATTGATAGGCTGCCATCGGCTGTCCGCGCCGGGTTTACCTGGCGCGGCCCGTCAAATCGATGGCGCGGGCCACTTCGGCAAGGCTCGTCGTTCCCTCCACGACGCGCGCAACGCCTTCCTCGGCAAGAGAACGGAAATTCTTGGCGAACGCGGTATCGCGTATTTCCTTCGGGCTGGCCCGGCGTGCGATGAGTTCATCGAGATCCGCATCCATGTGCAGGATCTCCATGACAGTCGTGCGGCCGCGATAACCACGATGGTTGCAGCGATTGCAGCCAACTGGACGATAGACCTTGAAATCCCCGCCCGATTCTCCGCTCAGGAGTTGCCGTTCCTCGATCGACGGGGTGTAGGCCTCCTTGCAATAGGTGCACAACACGCGCACCAGGCGTTGCGCAATGATGCCGATGATGTTGCCGGCCATGATGTCAGGCGCGATGCCGATGTCCAGCAGGCGCGGAAAGGCGCCAAGGGCCGAATTGGTATGCAGCGTCGTGAACACCTGGTGCCCGGTCATCGCGGCACGGAACGCCATCTCCGCCGTTTCCTTGTCGCGGACTTCGCCCACCAGGATGATGTCCGGGTCCTGGCGCATGATGGATCGAATGCCGTTGGCGAAATCCACCTTGGCCATTTCGGAAACCGAGGTCTGGCGCATCATCGCCACCGGATATTCGACCGGATCCTCCAAGGTCATGATGTTGACCGATTCGACATTCAGCTTTGCCAGCAGCGAATACAGCGTCGTCGTCTTGCCGCTGCCTGTCGGGCCGGTGAGGATCAGGATGCCCTCCGGCCGCGCGAGCATGAGGTTCAACCGCGACATGACCGGCTTGGGCAGCTTCATCTGCTCTAGGCTGATGATGGATTTTTCGCGGTCGAGGACGCGCAGCACGATGTTCTCGCCCCAGATGGTTGGCTGCGAGGAGACGCGAAAGTCCACCGGGCGGCCGTTCAGGTTCAGCGAAAGACGCCCGTCCTGCGGGGCCCGAGTTTCCGCGATGTTCATGCCACTAATGACCTTGATGCGCACCGCAATGCCCGGCCAGTAGTTCTTGTGCAGGCTGCGCACCTGCTCGAGCACGCCGTCGATGCGATAGCGGATGCGCAGGAAGGCGAATTCCGGCTCGAAGTGGACGTCGGATGCGCCGCGCTTGACGGCGTCCACCAGCAAGGCACCGACCAGGCGCACGATAGGCTGCGTGTATTCGTCGAGCCCGCCTTGCTGCAGGCTCTGGTAGTCGATTTCCCCGGTTTCGATTTCCCGCAGGATCCCGTCCACCGAGAGTTCGTGGCCGTAGAACTGGTCGATGAATTCGTCCAGCTGAGCCTGCCCGGCCAGCACGGTCTTCATCTGGATGTTGTGCCCGAGCGTTGCGCGCAACTGGTCGAGGGCAACCACGTTGAAGACTTCGGTGATGGCGACGATCAACAGGTTCTGGTCGGCGTCGTAGGCGATTGGCAGTAGTCGGTGCCGCCGCGCGAATTCCTGGGGCACGAGCTTGAGCGCCTCGGCATCCACCAGCACCTGGGAAAGATCGATACTCTCCTGGCCGATGGTCCGCGCCATGATGTCGCGGATGACGGCTTCGGTGACGAATCCGAGCCGGACCAGAAGCCGCCCGATGGGCATGTTCTGGCTCTTCTGCTCGGTCAGCGCAATCCGGAGCTGGTCGTGCGTGATCAGCCCCTGCTGGACCAGCAGCTCGCCCAGACGTAGCTTTTTACGCTGCTCGGACATCTGGCTGGCTCACTGCTCGACGCGGGTGGAAAGCTGGCCTACGCGCTGGATGACGAGACTTTGGTCGAAATTGGCATGGCCCTTCTTGAACGACAGGTCCAGGGCCTTGCGATAGTAGTCCAGCGCGATCCGTCTTTGACCGAGGTGCTCCAGGCCGATCGCCAGGTTGAAGGCGTAGTCGGGATTGTCGGGTTGCATCTGGAACGCCTGGTAGTAGGCCTGCTGCGCGGCCGGCCATTGGGCTTGCTCGGCGTAAAGGTTGCCGAGCGAAAAATACAGGTATGCCGACGGATCGCGGGCGATCAGCTGCTTCAGGCGCGATTCGCTTGCCTGCAGATCCGCGCCGCCGACGATGGAAATGAGGCCTGCCTGCGCGTAGGGATTGCGCGGGTCCAGTTCCAGCGCTTGCTGGTAGTAGCGTCCCGCGTCTTCCACGCGGCCATCGTTCAGGGCAATTGACGCCATTCCCAGCAAGGCGTCCATGTTCTTCGGATCCGCCCGAAGGACCTGCTCATACAATCCTTTTGCCTTGGCCCTGTCTCCGCCTTGCAGGGCTTCGTACGCCTGGGTCAACGTCGGGCTGACCGGCAGCTCGCCGTTGACATCGCGACGCACGGCAATATCCTTTGCCGGCTTGCTCTCCGAGGTCGCCTTGGCGTGCGATGACGGCACGACGACCGTTTCGATGGAATCGCTGGCATCTACGAGCGGGGGCGCATCACCTGCGCGATTCCGTTTCTCAGCCTGGGCTCGCACAACTCTCGGTGCGGTGCTATCCCTGGCATTTCGCGGCTTGCGCATCGGTTCTTCGATTGCGCTCCTTGCCGGCATTGCCTCGGTATTTTCCGCCGTGGATTTCATTGCCGTCGCAGTGGCGGGAACGACCGCCGGCGCTGGCGCGCTGGCCGCTGCCGCGGCATTTTCCGGGACGGCGCTCGCCGCGGTCGTGCCAGGCAACCCGCTGATCTTCGCGCTGGCCGGCGTCGCCTGGTTCGCGGCCGGTGGGGTCGGGGGATGGGGCGCCACGGCAACGGGAGACGCCGGAGGTGCGCTGCTGTGGAACGGCCGGTTGATCTGGATATACACGTACGCACCGTACGCCAGCGCAACCAGGAACGCGCCGCCGATGAACGTCAGCATGTAGTGTTCGCGCGCGTAGTCCATCGGACTGAATGCCGGAATGCTTCCGGCCTGAACGACGGCGGCCGCCTTCGCCGAACCTGCCGGCGGCGTGGATGTCGGTTCCGGGATCGCGCGCGCCGGCGGGATTGGCGACTCGAGCGCCAGCTCGTCCGCCATTGCCAGTGCGTCGGCGGAAAGATCGACCTCGCCTTCCTCGCGGCTTTTCGCCGCCTTCTGCAGGGCCTGGAGCAACAGGCTCATGGATTCTTGCCCGTCGGATCGACCACAGGCAGGAAGCGACGGAATGACTTCAGCTCATCGCTGTCGAGGGACGGATTGCTGATCACCGTGGGCTTGATGAAAATGATCAATTCCGTCTTCGATACCTGCTCGTCTCGGTAACTGAATACGTCACCGATCGGGGACGGCAATTTCCCGACGCCGGGCAGAGCATCGCGATTGCGGCTCACGTTGTCCTGCATGAGGCCACCCAGGACGATGGTATTGCCGCTGTACACCTGCAGGACTGATTCCATCTCGCGTACCTGTATTTCGGGCACGAGGTTCTGGACGTTCGCCCTCGCAAGGTCCGGGTTCGGATCGAGGACGTCCCGCAAGCGCCGCGAAATGGTCGGGCGAACCGTGAGCGAAACCGAACCGGAGTCCCCAATCTGCGGCGTGACGCTCATGACGAGGCCGACCGGCACGGTCTTGGCGGTGGAAGTGAAAGTCGTTATTGCCGCCACGTTTGCGCTGGTTTGCGTTTGCGCTTCGACGGCGAAGTAAACGAGGTTGTCGACCACCTTCAGCAGCGCGGTCTGGTTGTTGATGGCCATCAATTTCGGGCTGGAAAGCACGCGTGTGTTGCCAAACTGCTCAAGCAGCTTGAGCATCGCCGAGAAACTCGGGTTGGAGCCAGGCTGATTGGCGTAGCTGAGCGCGACCACGGGCGGCGCCGCGAGGTTGGTGCCGATCAGCGATTGCTGGAATTTGAATCCGTCCCCCGCCGCACGGGTGAAGCGCGACCAGTCGACGCCCGCCTGGTAATTGTTCGACAGCGTGACTTCGGCGATCGTGGCCTCGATCAGCACCTGGCGCTGCGAAGATGCCGTTACGCTGTCGAGATATTGCTGGACCAGGATCTGTTGCTTCTCCGTTCCCAGAACGGAGATCGTGCCGGTGACGGGATTGACGACGATTTCGTTCTTGGCGTCCGTTGGCGTCGTGGACGCCGGGCCGAAAGCGGCCGAGAACAGCGAAGCAGCGTTGCTGCCGGCGCGCGAAACTGCCTCGGCCTGCGCAATCCTTTCCTCGCGGGCGGCGCGCTCGGATTCCCCGCGTGCCGCGCGCTGGTCCGCGGACTGGGCGACCGCCTTGCTGGCGGCGAGGATGGATTCGATGTTCTGCCGCAGGATGTCCCAGAAATTGTTCGTTGCCTTGCTGTCGACTTTCGTATTCGAGGTATTTCCCGACGACTGCGAACCGGATTGCTGGCCCGTCGCGGCGACGACGGTGCCGGTGATTTCGCCGCTTACGCCTATGCTGGAGGCGGTGTCCCGGCTCATGTTGACGTAATTGACCTTGTAGGTCCGGAAATAGGGCAGGTCCGGCAGCACGACGATGGTCTTGCCTTCGGTCTTGTAGCGGATGTTCACTTGTTGCGCGATGCGTTCGAGGATCGCGGGCAGCGTTTCGTCTATCGCGTTCAACGACACCAGGCCCTGGATCGACGGATGGACGTCGATGTTCTGCCGCGTGTCGCGCGAGAGCGCGAACAGGAGTTCCTTCACCGGGACTTCGTTGACCACGACGCTGTACGTCGGCGCCTTCACCTGCGGCTTGGGCGGGGGAACGTAATTGCTCGTCGTGACCGGCGGGAGAATCTTGTCGTCCGCCGATTTGTCGGGGAACTGGTCGGCGTTGATGTGCCCTTTCGAAGGAGGCACCGTCGGCTTGTAAGTGGCACAGCCGTTCGTAACGAGAACGATGGCGGCGAGGGCGATCGCCAGAACGCGGACCGGCAACAGGTGACGCTCGACGGCAGGAGGCTCCATGCCACCCATCGTGGCGTCCGCCAGCGCAGCAGTCTTACCCCCCTTGATGATCATTGCTCGAACCCGTCAAAAAGTTTTTGTACTCACCAGGTACATCCGCCCGACGCGGACGCATTCAATTCTTTGACTTTATGACCTTTGACGGGCGATTTCAGCGCGAATGCCCTGAATAGTCCGGTAATAGGGCCGGTTGAATTTCAATTCATCCGGCAGATTCTGCAGCGTCCGCGTCACCTCATCCCGGGTTGCGAAGGTGCCATATAAAACAGTCATGGAGGGGTGCCGGTTCGCAGTGGTACGGTACACATAAACCTTTTCAATTTCAAGATATTTAGCGATTGTTTTGAAATATTCTCTCAGGAGTTCTGGATCGTCCGATCCCAGCAATTGAATGCTGAAACTCGTCGCCTTCTGCTCGCCCAGCCACTGGTCCATTGCCAGCAAGCGCTGTTCCAGTATGTCGGCGCTTGCCGCCACCGCCGGTGGAGGCTCCACCGCCGGTACGGCCGCCGCAGCCACCACCGGCGCACTGGCCGCTACTGGTGGAGTCGTTTCGACGGCCGCCGGCGTCGCGCTGCTCGCTGCAGCAGGTATCGGCGCGTCCTTGGCGGAATTGAACGCCTGATAGAGGGCAAATGCTCCGACACCCAATATGCCGCCCAGCGCTAGCCCCGCCACCGCGTAGGTTATCGGGCGACCGTTGCTGGCGACCTCGACGCTGCTGAATTCACTATCCCGCACCGCTGCCTTGACGTGCTCGAGGCTTACGTTATGGGTGCCTTCCGCGAAAGCCGCCAGCAAGGCCTTGTCCGCAACCAGATTCAGGCGTCGCGTCAGCCCGTTGCAAGCCCGCGACATGTAAGCAGTTACTCTCCTGTTGAACAAGTCCGGGCCGCGATATCCGGCTGCTTGCAGGCGAAAATTCAGATAGGCCCTGGCATCCTCCGCATCCAGCGGCAGCAGGTGGAAGCTGTGTGTGATGCGCTCCCGGAGTTGCCGGATGTTCTGCTGGCGAAGGTTGTCGTCAAGTTCGGGTTGCCCGAAAAGCACGATCTGCAAAAGCTTGTGATGCCGGGTCTCGAGGTTCGACAGCAGGCGGATTTCTTCCAGCGTGGAAATCGGCATGCCCTGCGATTCCTCGACGAAGAGCACCACCTGTCGCTGCTGGCTGTGGCGCTCGACCAGGTATTCGTTCAAAGCGTGCATGACTTCGAGCCTGCTGGCGTCTCGCGGCACGCGCAACTGCATCTCAAAGGCGATCGCATGGAGGATCTCGTCCGGCGAAACGCTGGGATTGGCGAGGTAGACCGTTTCGATGTTGGCCGGCAACCGGGTCTGCAACACCCGGCAGAGCATGGTTTTGCCGCTGCCGACCTCGCCGGTGACCTTGATGATGCCTTCGCCGTGAGTGATGGCGTAAATCAGCGCCTCGAGAATGGCACCGCGGTTGCCGCCCTCGAAAAACACGTCGGTGTCGGGGGTGATCTTGAAAGGCGCATGGCTGAGGCCGAAAAATTCGTAATACATCAGCTGCCCTCCTCCGTTCCCGGCGCGTAATTCTGCATCCGGCTATATAGCGTGGTGCGGTGGATGCCGAGCAATTTGGCGGCCTGGCTCAGGTTCCCGTGCGTGATGTCCAGCGCGGCTTCGACGTAGCTCCTTTCCAGGTCCCGCAGGGCTTCATCGAGCAGGAAGCCCTTCTTCGTCTGCAGGTGCTTGCGCGCCGCTTCCATCGACGACTTGAAGTCGGTCGCATGTGCCTCGCCCGCCTGTGTCGCCAGGGGCTCTTCCCAGTCGAACTCCGCCAGCAGTTGCTCGCTGTTGATGGTCTGGCCGGGGAATTTGGTACTCAGCCTGATGACGATGTTGCGCAACTCGCGCACATTGCCGGGAAATCCGTACTGCATCCAGAGTTCGCGCGATTTTGCGTCGAGCTTGAAGGGCTGGGCATTGCTTTGGCGGGCATAGAGCGAAGCGAAGTGATCAAGCAGCCTGGACTTGTCTTCGCCGAGCTCGCGCAGCGAGGGAACGGCGACCGAAAACACCGACAACCGGTGGTAGAGGTCGGCACGGAAGCGCCCGGACCGGACTTCCTGCCGCAGGTCGCGGTTGGTCGCCGCGATGACGCGGGCGTTGGATACGCGGCTCTGCGTTTCGCCGACGCGCTGGTATTCGCCGTTCTCCAGGACCCGCAGCAGTTTCGCCTGCAGCTCAAGCGGCAATTCCCCGATTTCATCGAGGAACAACGTGCCTTCATGGGCGTCCTCGAAATATCCGGAGCGCGAGGACGTAGCACCCGTAAACGCCCCCTTTACGTAGCCAAACAGCGTCGGCTCGACCAGCGAGGGCGAAATGGCCGCGCAGTTCAGCGCGAGGTAGGGCTTGCCGGCGCGAGGGCCTTGCTTGTGCAGGGACTGCGCCACCAGCTCCTTGCCGCTGCCAGATTCGCCCTCGATGAGCACCGGAAAGGGTGCGGTCGCGTATTGGGCGATCTGCTGGTGCAGCTTGGTGATCGCATGGCCCGCGCCGACGATGCCGGTGTCCGTCTTGGCGGACGACTGCTCGACCTCGGCCATGCGCCGGGCCTTGGCCAGCAATGTCTTGAGGACATCGGGTTCGCAGGGCTTGGAAACGAACTCCACCGCGCCCAGCGTTCGCGCGTAGCGCGCATTCGCCTCGTCGCTCTGGCCCGACAGCACGAGGATCTTGATGGAAGGAGAGTACGCGAGCAGGTCCGTGATCAGGTGGAATCCCTCGTCCGGACGATGCGGCGTCGGCGGCAGGCCCAGGTCCACCAGTGCGAGTTCCGGCGGTGCGTCCAGCTGGCGCAGCAGGCTTTTTACTTGCGATCGCGAGCTCGCGGCACGCACGCTATAGTCCTTGCCCAGCACGTAACTCAGCGTGTCGATGATGAGCGGATCGTCATCGACGATCAGCAGTTCTGGCTTAACAGCCCCCTTGGTGTCCATGCGATCAATTCCCGCCCCTGTGCAATCGATAATCATTGTGCCATAAGGGCTTGATTGTTCATAGACTTACGTGCCCTCGCGCGGGCGCGCCTCGCAGCGATCGAAATGGGATCGCCTGCAACTCGCGCGGCATGGAGGAAGTCGAACACGCCACGGAGCCGGCACGCCGATGGATGCCACACTCCGATACAATGCGGCCCAGTTTTCACCAGTCGACTCTTACGTGTCCACCGACAATTTCGTTGAATTTTCGCGTGTCGATTTTTCCTACGACCGGCGTCCCATCCTGCGTGGCGTCGACATGGCCTTCCCGCGCGGAAAAGTCATCGCGATCATGGGCGGCAGCGGAACGGGCAAGACGACGATACTGCGGTTGATCGGCGGGCAATTGAAGCCCTCCGGCGGCGAAGTCCGGATCGAATCGAAGGCCGTGCATGCGCTGGCGCACGATGAGCTCTATGCGCTGCGCCGCAGGATGGGCATGCTGTTCCAGTTCGGCGCCTTGTTCACCGACCTGAGCGTCTTCGACAACGTTGCCTTTCCCATGCGGGAGCACACCGACCTGCCGGAATCGATGGTCCGGGACCTGGTGCTGATGAAACTGCATGCGGTCGGGCTGCGCGGTGCGCACGCCCTCAAGCCCGCCGAGCTTTCTGGCGGAATGGCACGACGGGTCGCCCTGGCGCGAGCCATCGCCCTCGATCCTGCCCTCATCATGTACGACGAACCCTTCACCGGCCTCGACCCCATTTCGGTGGGCATCATCGGCAACCTCATTCGCCGGTTGAACGACGCGCTCGGCGCGACTTCCATCGTCGTGACGCATGACGTCCAGGAATCGCTGAAGATCGTCGATCACGTGTATTTTCTTTCCGAAGGGAAGGTGGTCGCGCAAGGGACTCCGAAGGAAGTCGCCGACTCGACGGTGCCGTTCGTGCATCAATTCGTGCACGGCGAAGGCGATGGCCCGGTGCCGTTTCACTACAGCTCGCCTTCCTATGGCGAAGACCTCGGACTCGGGCGCTGATGGTCAACACCCTTGCCGCGGGAATCAGGCTGGTGGGTCGCAGGTCCATCAATGCCGTCTGGCGCCTGGGCGCGGCCACGCGATTCATGGGCCTCGTCATGTTGCGATCGGGCATGTCCTTCCGCCGTTTCCACCTGACCATAGACGAGCTGCATTTCGCCGGCGTCCTCTCGCTCATCATCATCATCGTGTCCGGGCTGTTCGTCGGGCTTGTCCTCGGCCTGCAGGGCTATGAGACGCTCAAGCGCTACGGCTCCGCAGAAGCGGTGGGTACGCTGGTTGCGCTGGCGCTCGTGCGCGAGCTGGGCCCGGTGGTCGCGGCCTTGTTGTTCGCCAGCCGGGCAGGCTCGGCAATGACGGCCGAACTCGGCATCATGAAATCGACGGAGCAGCTCTCGGCAATGGAGATGATGGCGGTGGACCCGTTCGCACGGGTCATCAGCCCGATGTTCTGGGGCGGATTCTTTTCCATGCCGCTGCTGGCCGCGATCTTCAGCGTGATGGGGATATTCGGCGGCTATCTGATTACCGTCGTCATCATCGGCGTGGATTCGGGTGCGTTCTGGTCGCAAATGCAATCGAACGTCGACTTGCGCAACGACATCGTCAACGGCGTCATCAAGACCATCGTATTCGGCGCGGCCGTCACCGCGATCGCGCTGTTCGAAGGCTATGACGCGCCGCCAACCGCGGAAGGCGTGTCGCATGCCGTCACACGCACGGTCGTGACCTCGGCGCTTGCCGTCCTCGCCCTCGACTTCGTACTGACGGCCTTCATGTTTACGGGAGTCTGAATCATGCAACGGACAACTCTGGATCTATGGGTCGGTATTTTCGTCACCGCGGGAGTCGCCGCGCTGTTCGTGCTGGCGCTCAAGGTCGGGAACGCCAGCAGCGTGAGCGAGTCGGATGGATACCGCGTGATCGCGGCATTCGACAACATCGGCGGACTGAAGGTACGCGCGCCGGTGAAAAGCGCGGGAGTCGTGGTCGGGCGGGTCGAGGGTATTTCGCTCGATACGCATACCTTCCGCGCGAATGTTGCGCTGCGCATCGACAAGCGCTACCCGTTTCCGAAAGACTCTTCGGCATCCATCCTGACGGCAGGCTTGCTCGGCGAGCAATATGTCGGCATGGATGGCGGCGGCGACGACCAGAACCTGAAGGACGGGGATAGGCTCAAGGTTACTCAGTCCGCGATCGTGCTGGAAAAGGTGATCGGCCAGTTCCTGTACGGCAAGGCGGCGGAGAACAATCCTGGAAAACAGTAGTTCACACGGAAAGGCATCCATGCGGCAATCTGGAGCAGCAACGACGTGGCGGTGGCTCGCGGCGCTTTTGACGGCACAGGCCTTCGCACTGCCGGCGATGGCGGAGGATTCGCCGCCAGACGTTCTCGTGCGCAAGACCACCGAGGAAGTGCTGACGGTCGTGCGCAACGACAAGGACATCCGCGCCGGCAACGTGTCGAAAATCGTCCAGCTGATAGAGGACAAGGTCGCGCCGCACTTCGATTTCGAGCGCATGACCCGGCTCGCGGTCGGACGTCCCTGGCGCGACGCGACGCCGCCACAGCGCGAATCGCTGATCAAGGAATTCCGCACCCTGCTCGTGCGCTCGTATTCAGCGGCGTTCACCGCCTACGCCGGAATTGCCGTCGAGTACCGTCCCTTCAAGATGAAGCCCGGCGATACCGAGGCAAGCGTGCAGACCCTGATCAAGCTGCCCGGCGGCGCCCAGCCCATCGGCGTCGACTACGACATGAACAGCACGCCGGAAGGCTGGAAGGTCTATGACGTGCGGGTCGCCGGCGCAAGCCTGATCATCAACTACCGCAACCTGTTCGCGCAGGAAATCCAGAACGGCGGCATCGACGGGCTGATCAAGAGCCTGGTCGAGAAGAATTCCGCCAAGACGCCCCCGCCGCCGGCCGTCAAATGATCGTCAGAAAGGCCGACCGGTACCTGGTCGAAGGGCCGATGACGTTCGCCACCGCCGCCGCCCTCCTTGCGGAAGGCGATGCGATGGAAGGAAGCGACATCATCGTCGATCTTGCCGGCGTCACTGCCGCGGATTCGTCCGCCCTGAGCCTGCTCATGGAATGGACCAGGCGTTCGCGCAATGGCGGGCGGCGCATCGCCTATGCCAACCTCGGCCCGAACCTGCGCAACCTTGCGGGGATGTACGGGGTCATCGATCTGCTACCCTGCGCCAGCTAGCGTTCCACCGGGCATTCCCTTTCCACCGATTCGAATCGATCCGTGCAACCCGCCATCGAAATACGGAAGGTCTCCAAGACCTATGGAGAAGTGCGGGCGCTCGTCGACATCGAGCTCGACATAGCGCAGGGCGAGTTCTTCGCGCTGCTCGGTCCCAACGGCGCCGGCAAGACGACGCTGATCAGCATCCTGGCCGGCCTGGCCAGGGCGGATTCGGGCAGCCTGAAGGTCATGGGCCATGACGTCGTGCTCGACTATCGGGACGCCCGGCGTTCGCTCGGCGTGGTGCCTCAGGAGCTGGTATTCGATCCCTTCTTCACCGTGCGCGAGACGCTCCAGTTCCAGTCCGGCTATTTCGGACTCGGTCGCAACGACGCATGGATAGACGAGGTCATGGCCCGGCTCGATCTCACGAACCGGGCCGATTTCAACATGCGGTCGCTCTCCGGCGGCATGAAGAGGCGAGTACTGGTGGCGCAAGCCCTCGTGCACAAGCCGCCGGTCATCATCCTCGACGAGCCCACCGCAGGCGTGGACGTGGAATTGCGCCAGGGATTGTGGCAATTCATCCGGCAACTCAACGGCGAAGGCCATACGGTCGTCCTGACCACGCACTATCTCGACGAAGCCGAGGCCTTATGCAGCCGGGTCGGCATGCTCAAGCAGGGCAAGCTGGTTGCGCTCGATTCCACCGAGAACCTGCTCAAAGGTCATTCCGGTGCGCACCTTCGGCTCAGGTTGGCGCAGGGAGCGTTGCCGGATGCGCTGCTGCCCATGCTGGCAACTACGCCCGCGGACGGCGAATTCCTGCTCGCCTTGCGCGACTATTCCGAAATCGAGGCGGTGCTTGCGCAGATCCGGCAAGCGGGCCTGTCGGTCGCTTTCATGGAACTGGAACAGCCCGACCTCGAGGAAGTGTTCGTCGGCATCATGCGCAGGGACTGGTCATGAACGCGTCCCGCCAGGCGAGCGGTTTTTCGACGCTGTTTCGCAAGGAGATCACGCGTTTTCGCAAGGTGAGTTTCCAGACCGTGCTCGCGCCGGTGTTGACGGCGTTGCTCTACCTGCTGATTTTCTCCCACGTCCTCGAAGATCATGTTCAGGTCTATCCAGGCGTTCGCTATACGGCATTCCTCATTCCCGGCCTGGCGATGATGTCGCTGCTGCAGAACTCCTTTGCCAACAGCTCATCCAGCCTCATCCAGTCGAAAATCACCGGCAACATCATTTTCGTCCTGCTGCCGCCGCTTTCCCACCTGGATTTCTTCGCGGCTTATGTCCTGGCGTCGGTGGTGCGCGGGGTGCTGGTCGGCCTCGGCGTCTTCGCGGTTACCGCGATGTTCGTTCCGATTCCGTTGCAGAATGTCTTCTGGATACTGGGCTTCGCCTTGCTGGGTTCGGGGCTGCTCGGAACCCTGGGCATCATCGCCGGCATCTGGGCGGACAAGTTCGACCAGCTTGCCGCCTTCCAGAACTTCATCATCGTTCCGCTTACCTTCCTCTCAGGCGTCTTCTATTCGATCCATTCGCTGCCGGTGTTCTGGCAGGAAGTGTCCCGCTTCAATCCTTTCTTCTACATGATCGACGGCTTCCGCTACGGCTTCTTTGGCGTCTCGGACGTGTCGCCCGTGCTCAGTTTCGCGATTGTGGGGGCCTGCCTTTTGGCCTTATCATTCGTGACCTTGTCGTTACTGAAACGCGGCTACAAGCTGCGGCACTGAAAGTCGTTTTTATGGTCAGCCCCGATCAGGTGAAGTCCTATATCCAGCAGAACCTCACGTGCGATCACGTCGACGTGTCGGGCGATGGCCACCACTTCGAAGCCGTGATCGTCAGTTCCGAATTCAGGGGAAAGTCGCGCGTCCAGCAGCACCAGGTGGTCTACAAGGCGCTGGGGGACCGGATGCGCGAGGAAATCCACGCGCTGTCCATGAAAACCTTCACCCCTGAAGACTGGGCTGCCCGCTAGCCTCCCGCAAAAAGTGGACAAACTCGTCATCCAGGGCGGCGTGCCGCTGACCGGGGAAGTTCGCATTTCCGGCGCCAAGAACGCGGCTTTGCCGATTCTCTGCGCCTCGCTGCTCACGTCCGGGACGCTCAGGCTTCAGAACGTGCCGCATTTGCGCGACGTGACCACGACGCTGAACCTGCTCGGCCAGATGGGCGTCGAGGTTTCACTCGACGAGAAACTGGGCGTCGGGCTGACGGCCGCGCGCCTTCACAACCTCTCCGCGCCGTACGAGCTGGTGAAGACCATGCGCGCCTCGATCCTGGTGCTCGGGCCGATGGTGGCGCGCTTCGGCGAAGCGCGGGTCTCGTTACCGGGCGGGTGTGCGATCGGGCAGCGCCCGGTCGACCTGCATATCAAGGGCCTGCAGGCGATGGGCGCGCAAATCGACATCCAGCAAGGCTACATCCTGGCGCGGGCCAAGCGATTGAAGGGCACGCACATCGTGCTCGACCTCGTAACCGTGACGGGCACGGAAAACCTGATGATGGCGGCGGCGCTGGCAGATGGCGTCACGGTGCTTGAAAATGCCGCGCGCGAACCCGAGGTCGTCGACCTGGCGGATTGCCTGAACGCCATGGGCGCGCGCGTAAAGGGCGCGGGCAGCGATGTCATCACCATCGAAGGCGTGAGCGACCTGCGCGGCGCCACCCACAGGATCATGCCCGATCGCATCGAGACCGGCACCTTCCTGTGCGCGGCGGCCGCAACCGGCGGCGATGTCAGGCTCAAGGGCACGCGGGGCAGCATCCTCGATGCGGTCATTGGCAAGCTGCAGGAAGCCGGCGCCCACATCGAGCAAGGCGAGGACTGGATCCGTCTGTCGACGAACGGTGCGCTGAATGCCGTTAGCCTGCGCACCGCACCCTACCCGGCGTTTCCGACGGACATGCAGGCGCAGTTCATGGCGCTGAACAGCGTTGCCGAAGGCACGGCGGTGGTCACCGAGACCATTTTCGAAAACCGGTTCATGCACGTGCAGGAATTGCGCCGCCTGGGCGCCAACATCGAGGTCGAGGGCAATACCGCGATCGTGCACGGCGTCGATGACCTGCAGGGAGCCAGCGTCATGGCAACCGATTTGCGCGCCTCGGCGAGCCTGGTCCTCGGCGGCCTGGTCGCGAAAGGCGAAACGATGGTGGACCGGATCTATCACCTGGATCGCGGGTACGAATGCATCGAAGAAAAACTTGGCCAGCTTGGCGCGCGCATCAAGCGCGCGCATTGAACAAGGCGACATGACAGCCATGAGCATCAAGATCGCCCTGTCCAAGGGGCGGATTTTCGAGGAAACCGCGCCGCTGCTGAAGGCCGCGGGCATCGTCGCGACCGAGGATCCGGAAACGTCGCGCAAGCTGATCCTCAAGACGAACCGGCCGGACGTGAGCCTGATCATCGTGCGCGCTTCCGATGTGCCGACCTACGTGCAATATGGCGCGGCCGACCTCGGCATCGCCGGCAAGGACGTGCTGCTCGAGCATGGCGGCACCGGCCTCTACCAGCCGCTCGACCTGGACATCGCGAAGTGCCGCATGATGGTGGCGGTGCCGGCGAGTTTCGACTACGAAACCGCGGTGAGGCAGGGCGCGCGCCTGCGCGTGGCCACCAAGTACCTGAAGACTGCACGCGAGCATTTTGCTGCGAAAGGGGTCCACGTCGATCTCATCAAGTTGTACGGCTCGATGGAGCTGGCGCCGTTGGTCGGGCTCGCCGATGCGATCGTGGACCTGGTTTCCAGCGGCAATACGCTGCTCGCCAACCAGCTCAAGGCGGTCGAGGAAATCATGCCGATCAGCGCGAGGCTGGTCGTCAATCAGGCGGCCCTCAAGCTCAAGCGCACGGCTATCCAGCCCGTCATCGATGCCTTCCGCGCGGCGGCGGTCAAGGAGGCGGCACGGCAATGAGCACCATCGCGCGGCTGTCGACCAGCGATGCGGATTTCGATTCCAGGCTGGCGGGATTGCTTGCCTTCGAAAGCGCGCAGGACGAGGGCATCGAGAAAGCAGTGGACGGCATCCTGCGGGACGTCAAGGCTCGCGGCGATGCAGCCGTGCTGGAGTACACCAGGAAGTTCGACCGGCTTGCCGCGAGCTCGCTGTCCGAGCTTGAAGTTCCGTCGGCGGACCTTGATGCGGCCCTGCGCGGCCTGTCGGCGCAGCGCCGCGATGCCCTGGAGCAGGCTGCGATGCGCATCCGTGCGTACCATGAGCGGCAGGCGATGACGTCATGGCAATACTCCGAGCCGGACGGCACCACGCTGGGACAGAAAATCACGCCGCTCGATCGCGTCGGGGTCTATGTTCCCGGCGGAAAAGCCGCCTATCCGTCGACGGTTCTCATGAACACGCTGCCGGCCAAGGTGGCGGGTGTGGAGGAGATCGTCATGGTGGTGCCGACGCCAAGCGGCGAACGCAGCGATCTCGTGCTCGCCGCGGCAAGCCTGGCCGGCGTGGATCGCGTATTCACCATCGGCGGTGCCCAGGCGATAGCCGCGCTGGCCTATGGGACGCAGTCCATCCCCCAGGTGGACAAGATCGTCGGGCCAGGCAATGCCTATGTCGCCGCCGCCAAGCGCAAGGTCTTCGGCGTCGTCGGTATCGACATGGTGGCCGGCCCATCGGAAATCCTGGTCATTTGCGACGGCACGACGGATCCGGACTGGATCGCGATGGACCTTTTCTCCCAGGCCGAGCACGATGAGATGGCGCAAGCGCTGCTGCTTTGCCCGGACGCCGGATTCATTGAGAAGGTTGCCGCCAGCATCGAGCGCCAGCTGAAGGAGATGCCGAGGGAAAGCGTGATCCGGACATCGCTGCGCGAACGCGGCGCCTTGATCCGCACCCGCGATCTCGACCAGGCATGCGCGATCGCGAACCGCATCGCGCCCGAGCACCTCGAACTGTCGGTCGAGGATCCCCAGAAATGGGTAGCGGAAATCCGCCATGCGGGCGCCATATTTCTTGGTCGGTATACCTCCGAAGCGCTCGGCGACTACTGCGCCGGACCCAATCACGTTTTGCCTACGTCACGCACGGCGCGGTTCTCGTCGCCGTTGGGCGTCTACGATTTCCAGAAGCGCACCAGCCTGATCCAGGTCTCGGCGGAAGGCGCGCGCAAGCTGGGGCTCGTCGCAGCCGAACTGGCCGGGGGCGAGGGACTTCCGGCGCACGCGAGGGCGGCGCAATACCGCATACACCGATGAGCCGGTTCTGGAGCCCCGTCGTTCACGGCCTGACGCCTTATGTGCCGGGCGAGCAGCCCAAGCTTGCCAACCTCGTCAAGCTGAACACCAACGAGAACCCGTACGGACCGAGTCCCCGGGTGCTGGAGGCGCTGCGCGCGGAAGCGTCGGATTCGCTGCGCCTGTACCCGGATCCCGTCAGCGATCGCCTGCGCCAGGCCGTCGCGTCGCGCCACGGCGTATCGGCGGCCGAGGTGTTCGTCGGCAACGGATCGGACGAAGTCCTGGCACACACCTTCCAGGCCTTGCTGAAACATGATGCGCCGGTGCTGTTCCCGGACATCACTTACAGCTTCTATCCGGTTTATTGCCGGCTCTACGGCATCGACTACCGGGAGATCCCGCTGGGGGAGGATTTCGAGCTGCGGGTCGACGATTACCTGATGCCCAACGGCGGAATCATCTTCCCGAATCCCAATGCCCCGACGGCGCGACTTTTGTCGGTACCGGACATCGAGGCGCTTCTGGTTGCCAATGCCGGATCGGTCGTCGTCGTCGACGAGGCCTACGTGAATTTCGGCGGCGTGTCAGCCGTGCCGCTCGTCTCCAGCCATCCCAACCTGCTCGTCATCCACACGCTTTCCAAGTCGCGCGCACTGGCGGGATTGCGCGTGGGATATGCGATCGGGAATCCGGATCTGATCGAGGCCCTGAACCGCGTCAAGGACAGTTTCAATTCCTATCCGCTGGACCGTTTTGCGCAAGCAGGCGCGGTGGCCGCCTTGGAGGATGAAGCCTATTTCCAGGAGACGTGGCGCCGGGTCGTCGAAACGCGGGCGCGGCTGGTTGCTCAGCTGGGCAAACTCGATTTCGAGATCGTGCCCTCGGCGGCCAATTTCATATTCGTCCGGCATTCGCGGCTCGCGGGGACGGCGCTCGCCGCCAAATTGCGCGAACGCGGAATCGTCGTTCGCAATTTCCAGAAACCGGCGCGCATCGCCCCGTATCTGCGGATCACGATCGGCACGGACGCGCAATGTGACATGCTGGTTGCCGCACTGGGCGAGATACTCGGGATGCCCGCGGGCAGCCTTTCCTCGGCAATGCCCTGAATTGGGTTAGCATTGACGCCTACTCCCGACCGCTTTCCCATGCGCCAGTCCCAAGTCACCCGCAATACCCTCGAAACCAGGATTGAGGTTCGCCTCAACCTCGACGGCAGCGGCAAATCCAGCCTGGCCACCGGCATTGGCTTCTTCGACCACATGCTCGACCAGGTTGCGCGCCACGGCATGATCGATCTCGACGTGAAGGCGGAGGGCGACCTGCATATCGACGCGCACCACACCGTCGAGGATGTCGGAATCACGCTCGGCCAGGCTTTTACCAAGGCGATCGGCGACAAGAAGGGCGTGCGCCGCTATGGCCACGCCTATGTGCCGCTGGATGAGGCGCTTTCGCGCGTGGTGATCGACCTGTCGGGCAGGCCTGGCCTGGAATACTCGGTAGACTATGCCCGCGGGCTGATCGGTGAATTCGACGTCGACCTGGTGCATGAATTCTTCCAGGGATTCGTGAATCACGCGTCCGTCACGCTGCACATCGACAACCTGAAAGGCCGCAACGCGCATCACCAGGCCGAAACCATCTACAAGGCTTTCGGCCGTGCGTTGCGCATGGCCGTGGAATTCGACCCGCGCGCGGCTGGAACGCTGCCGTCCACCAAGGGCAGCCTCTGAGCGTTTGTTCGTGAGAGTATCGCTGCCGCACGAGAGCTGATTCATGATCGACATCGCGGTCATCGACTACGGAATGGGCAACCTGCGCTCGGTCGCCAAGGCGCTGGAGCACGTCGCACCGGCGAAGAGCATCGTCGTCACCAGCGATCCGCAGGCCATACGTTCCGCGGAGCGCGTTGTATTCCCCGGCCAGGGCGCCATGCCGGATTGCATGCGGGAAATGGACGCGCGAGGATTGCGCGCGCCTTTGCTCGATGCGGCCAAATCCAAGCCGTTCCTGGGTTTGTGCATCGGCCTGCAAATGCTGTTCGAGCACAGCGAGGAGGGGGATACCCCGGGATTGGGCGTGCTTGCCGGCAAGGTCGTGCGCTTTCCAGCGGCGATGAAGGACGGCGGGGAGAAATTGAAAGTCCCCCACATGGGCTGGAACCAGGTATATCAGGGCTTGTCCCATCCCATGTGGGAGGGGATAGCGGACGGCAGCCGCTTCTATTTCGTTCACAGCTACTACGTGGATGCACCGGACATGACGTTGGTGGCGGGCACCAGCCGGTACCCATCCAGCTTTACCTGCGCGATTGCAAGGAATAATATTTTTGCCGTGCAGTTCCACCCGGAAAAAAGCCAGGCAGCGGGCTTGCGTCTATTGTCGAATTTCGTTCATTGGAATGGGAGCAAGCGCACCAGCGCCGAGGTCGGCGTCGTTCCCGCAGCCAACAACGCCTGACATCCCCCGTACATCCGATAATCCAGTCCCCGGCTTAAGCGTCATCCCAGTCCGTCCCCGCGGCGAATCGATACCACACCATGCTGATCATTCCGGCAATTGACCTCAAGGACGGACATTGCGTCCGCCTAAAGCAAGGTTCGATGACGGACTCGACGGTTTTCTCCGACGATCCGGCGGCAATGGCCAGCCTGTGGCTTGGCAAGGGCGCTCGCCGCCTGCACCTGGTGGACCTCAACGGTGCCTTTGCCGGCAAGCCGAAGAACGAGACGGCGGTCAAAGCCATCGTGAAAGCGATCGGGGGGGACATCCCGATTCAGCTGGGCGGCGGAATCCGCGACCTCGATACCGTCGAGCGCTACCTGGACGATGGCATTTCCTACGTCATCCTCGGCACGGCCGCGGTGAAGACGCCGGGCTTCCTGCATGACGCCTGCTACGCGTTTCCCGGCCACATCATGGTCGGCCTGGATGCGAAGGACGGCAAGGTGGCGGTGGACGGCTGGTCCAAGGTCACGGGACACGATGTCCTCGATCTCGCCCGGAAATTCCAGGACCTCGGCGTCGAAGCGATCATTTACACCGACATCAGCCGCGACGGCATGATGAGCGGCGTCAACGTCAATGCGACGGTGGATCTTGCGCGCCAGTTGTCCGTCCCGGTTATCGCCAGCGGCGGCATCACGGACTTGAAGGACGTCAAGGCGCTTTGCGAGGCGGAAAACGACGGCATCATCGGCGCCATCACCGGCCGCGCAATCTACGAAGGAACCCTGGACTTCGCCGAGGCGCAGAAACTCGCCGACAAGATGAAGGAATCGGCGGGCTCCTCCGGCGGGAAGATATAGGGTACCTTCGCAGCTCTTGCCTGACGGCATCCGGCACACGCAAGACCCGGTGCGCCGGAAATGCCGCGGGTCCATCAATCCCAAACGTATTCCACCTCCTGCGCCGGCGATGAGCCTTTCTAAACGCATCATTCCCTGCCTCGACGTCACCGACGGCCGCGTGGTAAAGGGCGTCAATTTCGTCGAGTTGCGGGATGCCGGCGATCCGGTGGAAATCGCCAGGCGCTACGACGAGCAGGGCGCCGACGAACTGACTTTCCTGGATATCACGGCGAGCTCGGACAATCGCGGACTGCTTCTTGGCATCGTCGAGCAGGTGGCGTCGAAGGTTTTCATTCCGCTCACGGTGGGAGGTGGGGTTCGCGAAGTGGCCGACGTCAGGCGTCTCCTCAATGCGGGGGCGGACAAGGTCAGTATCAACACGTCGGCGGTGCAAAATCCGCATCTGGTCGAAGAGGCGTCGGGCCGATTCGGTTCGCAATGCATAGTAGTCGCGGTCGATGCCAAGCGTGTACCGGGCGCGGCGGCGCGCTGGGAAGTGTTCACTCACGGCGGGCGCAAGCCGACCGGATTGGATGCGGTGGAATGGGGGCGGCGAATGCAGGCCGCCGGAGCCGGAGAAATCCTGCTCACGAGCATGGACCGCGATGGCACGAAGGCCGGGTTCGACCTGGAAATCACGCGGGCCTTTTCCGAAGCGCTGGAAATTCCCGTCATTGCCAGTGGAGGGGTGGGCGGACTGCAGGACCTGGTCGACGGCGTTCTGGTCGGCAAGGCCGACGCCGTGCTGGCGGCAAGCGTATTCCACTATGGCGAGTTGACGGTGCAACAAGCAAAGCGATTCATGGCCGACAACGGCATCGAGGTGCGGCTGTGAATGACGCCTGGTTGAATGAACCCTGGCTGGATGAACTGAAGTTCGACGCCGAAGGCTTGATACCGGCGATCGCGCAGGAAGCCGGCAGCGGGCGCACGCTGATGATGGCATGGATGAATCGCGCGGCCGTCGAGGAGACGGTGAGAACGGGGCGGGCGGTATACTGGTCGCGTTCCCGACGACGCCTGTGGCGCAAAGGTGAGGAATCCGGCCATGTGCAGGTGCTGAGGCAGATCCGGATCGACTGCGACGCGGATGTCCTGCTTCTAGAAGTGGAGCAGGTCGGCGGGATAGCCTGCCATACCGGTCACGGGCGCTGCTTCTTCCGCAGGCTCGAGAATGGGAAATGGGTGGAGACGGAACCCGTGCTGAAGCGGCCGGATCAAATTTACGACTCGAAGTCATGACAGAAGCGGAAATCCTGAACCGCCTGGCGAGCACCATCGAATCGCGCAAAGGCGCGGATCCGGGAAGCTCCTACGTAAGCAGCCTGTTCGCCAAGGGGCACGATGCCGTGCTCAAGAAGGTGGGCGAGGAGGCTGCCGAGGTCCTGCTCGCGGCGAAAGACGGTGATAAACTTCATATCGTCCGCGAGACCGCCGATCTCTGGTTCCACTGTCTTGTTATGCTGGCCTGGCACGGGCTGTCGCCGGAAGATGTGCTCGCGGAACTGAAAAGGCGCGAAGGCGTATCGGGTATCGACGAGAAGAAATCGCGTACCGGCTGAAGTGGTCGGCATCCCGAAGCTGCGGCGATGCCGCGGCGGAAAAGACAAATGGATACGACAGCCGAGAACTGCATCTTCTGCAAGATCGTCAAGGGCGAGATTCCGAGTCGGAAAGTCTACGAGGATGACGAGATACTCGGCTTTCACGACATCAACCCGGTGGCGCCCGTGCATTTCATGCTGATCCCGAAAGAACACGTGCCGTCGTTGCAGGACGCGCAGGATCGCCATCAATCGGTATTGGGAAAGATGATGGTGCTGGCGAGCCGCTTGGCGCGCGAGCAAGGATCCGCGGAAGGGTTCAGGACCATCGTGAACACCGGCCGGATCGGAAGACAGGATGTGTATCACGTTCATATGCATGTTCTCGGCGGCAAAGAGCCTTTGCCGGGAATGATCCAACGTACGGTTTAGATTTTCGATCTGGGAGTAACGGAAAATGGGTTCCTTCAGCATCTGGCACTGGTTGATCGTCCTGGTGGTCGTCCTGCTGATTTTCGGCACGAAGAAGCTGCGCAACATCGGCTCGGACCTCGGCGGGGCGGTAAAAGGGTTCAAGGAAGGCATGAAAAGCGACGAGGAGAAGCCCGCGGCGAGAATCGACAGCGCGAGCGGCAGTCAGACCTTCGAAGGGGAAGTGAAGGACAAGTCCAAGAGCTGATCGTCTTCAGCCCTCGCCGCCGCAGTCATGTTCGACATCGGAGCTTCCGAAATCCTCGTCATCGGGGTCGTCGCGCTCATCGTGATCGGCCCGGAGCGGCTGCCGCGGGTCGCAAAGACGCTGGGCCACCTGTTCGGACGCATGCAGCGCTACGTCAACGAGGTGAAGGCGGACATCAATCGCGAGATCGAGCTCGAGGAACTGCGCAAGTTCAAATCCTCGATGGAGGATGCGGCGCGCGGCATCCAGCAGTCCGTTTCCACGCAAGTCAATTACATCGAGAGCGAAGTCAAGCAGGCCGGCAGCGACATCCAGCAGCAGGTCGAATCCGCGGTCGCGCCCGCGGCTGGAATACAGCTGATCCCGCCCGCCACGCCGGCACCGGATGCAACCGCTGCAGATGCGCCGGCTGGCGAAGCCGCAGCTGAAGCGCCTGCGGCGACATCCGACAAGGCCCCCGCCGGTACCGGCGACAAATCAGGCGCCGCCTGAGCCTTCGCCGTCACGCACATTCCCGATTTTAACGACGATGGCCGAGCAAGATTCATTCATGTCGCACCTGATCGAGTTGCGCGATCGGTTGCTGCGCTGTGTGCTGGCATTGCTGCTGGTCTTCATCTGCCTGTTTCCCTGGGCTCGCGACCTCTATGCGCTGCTGGCCCAACCGATGATCGCGTCGCTGCCGGCCGGCGGGCAATTGATCGCAACCGAGGTGACGGCGCCGTTTTTCGTGCCCGTCAAGGTCACGATGATGGCGGCCTTCGTTATCGCGCTTCCTTATTTGCTCTACCAGGTATGGGCCTTCGTCGCGCCCGGGCTCTACGCGCACGAAAAGAAACTGGTTGCGCCGCTCATCGTCACCAGCACGGTGCTATTCCTGTGCGGGATGGCGTTCGCCTACTACCTGGTTTTTCCGATCGTCTTCCATTTCATGGTGTCCGTCGCGCCGACTGGCGTCGCGGTCATGACGGATATCGGCAAATACCTCGATTTCGTCCTCACGCTGTTCCTTGCGTTCGGCGTGACGTTCGAAGTCCCTGTGGCGGTCGTGATCCTGGTGAAAATGGGGCTGGTGACCGTCGCGACGTTGAAGCAGATCCGTCCCTATGTGATCGTGGGCGCGTTCGTGGTCGGCGCGATCTTCACGCCGCCGGACGTCGTGTCGCAGGTCATGCTCGCGGTGCCGCTCTGGATCCTGTACGAGGCCGGGATTTTCGTCTCGCAATGGATCACGAAACCGGAGGTCAAGCAGTCGGAGTCTTCCGGATCGGCCGGCTGATTGCCGGAAACCGTCTTACTCGAGTTCGTTGCGGCGTGCCGGCTTCGGCCGCTTGCCGACGCTGACCTTCACCGACATCTCATTGCGGTTGCGCAGGATTTTCAGCGTAGCCAGCTTGCCAGGCTCCAGCGCCGCAACCAGATTCAGCATGCTGGTGGAATCGACGACCTCGCTGGACTCGACGGCCACCAGGATGTCCCCCGGCTTGATGCCGGCTTTGTCAGCAGGACCGCCGCGCAATACACCGGCGATCAGCGTGCCGTGGATGTTGGACAGCTTGAATGAATCCGCCAGCTCCGCGGACAAATCCTGGACCTCCACGCCGATCCAGCCGCGGGTCACCGCTCCGGTGCGTACGATCTGCTCCATTACCTGCTTGGCAAGATTCGCCGGAATGGCGAAACCGATGCCGAGCGATCCGCCGCTTCGGGAGTAGATCGCGCTGTTGATGCCAACGAGATTGCCGGACGCATCGACGAGCGCCCCGCCCGAGTTCCCCGGGTTGATCGCCGCGTCGGTCTGGATGAAGTTTTCGAACGTGCTGATGCCCAGGTGGCTGCGTCCGGTCGCGCTGACGATGCCCATGGTGACGGTTTGGCCGACGCCGAAGGGATTGCCGATGGCGAGGACGACATCGCCGACGGACAATCTGTCGGGATTGCCGAAGGTCACCGAAGGCAGGCCTGCAATGTCGACCTTGAGCACGGCGAGATCGGTCTCCGGATCGGTTCCCACCACTTTCGCCGGGCTTTTTCTTCCATCGGCCAGCGCGAGCTCGATCTCGTCGGCTGCTTCCACGACATGATGGTTCGTCAGGATGTAGCCTTCCGGTCCGACGATCACGCCGGATCCGAGGCTGGAACTATGTTGCGTATCGCCGTCGAGTTGATCCCCGAAGAATCGCTTGAACAGCGGATCGTCCATGAAGGGATGCCGGGGGACTTTCACGTCCTTGCTGGTGAAGATGTTCACCACCGATGGCATCGCTTTCTTTGCCGCCGGGCTGAAGGTCGTGAGGGTCGGCCGTTCGCGCGGACCGTCCGCCGCCTCCCTGACGGTGACGATTCCGCCGCCATGACCGCTCCAGGAAACGAGATCCGGTCGCAGCGTCACGACGACGAACAGCGCGGCGAGGCTGATCGTGACCGCTTGGGCAAATATGAGCCAGAGCTTGCGCATCCGCGGAGGCAGGAAGGGAGGAGAAGGAATTCGGTGGACATGCCGGGAAGCGCATTATTCACCAAATGGCCTTGTCCTAAAAGCGCTTGCGCCATCCGAGCCGCTTCGGGCGTTGTCTGCGTCAAAAAAGAATCGATCCGTGCAAATGCGCAGGCAGGACGGCATAACTCTTTGGGAATCCGTTACTTGAGGCTGTTTTTCGGGTTTGACAATGATCGCGGCGTTCCACTACACTACGCGGCTTTCGTTAATCGGCCCCACGCGGAATCTCCGCCATGAAGACGTTCTCTGCCAAATCACACGAGGTCAAGCGCGACTGGTTCATCGTCGACGCGACCGACAAGGTCCTCGGGCGCCTTGCTTCCGAAATCGCGAAGCGCCTTCGCGGAAAGCACAAGGTCACTTTCACGCCTCACGTCGACACCGGCGACTACATCGTCGTCGTGAATGCCGAGAAGCTGCGTATCACCGGCGACAAGGCCCAGCAAAAGATCTATTACCGGCATTCGACTTATCCCGGCGGCATTTACAGTTCGACGTTTTCCAAGCTGCACGGCCGCTTCCCGGGTCGCGTGCTCGAGAAAGCCGTCAAGGGCATGCTGCCCAAGGGCCCGCTCGGATACGCAATGCTCAAGAAGCTCAAGGTTTACGGCGGCGCCGAGCATCCGCACACGGCGCAGCAGCCCCGGAACCTCAACGTCTAGGAATTCGCATGGCCACTCCCCAGTACAACTACGGCACGGGCCGGCGCAAGAGCGCCGTGGCCCGCGTGTTCATCAAGCCGGGCAAAGGCAAGATCATCGTCAACGACAAGCCGGTCGATGAATTTTTCTCGCGCGAAACGGGGCGAATGGTCGTGCGCCAGCCGTTGGTGCTCACCAATCATCTCGACACCTTCGACATTCTCATCAACGTCGATGGCGGCGGAGAATCCGGCCAGGCCGGCGCGGTCCGGCATGGCATCTCGCGCGCGCTCGTCGACTACGATGCGTCGCTCAAGCCGGTGCTGAGCAAGGCGGGATTGATTACCCGCGATGCGCGGGAGGTCGAGCGCAAGAAGGTCGGCCTTCACAAGGCCCGCCGGCGCAAGCAGTTTTCCAAGCGCTGATGCCGCAATCCGAAAAAGCCGCCCAAATGGGCGGCTTTTTTATTTGCACCAACGGGTTTTCGGGCTATATCATCAATTCGACTCGTAAGCCCATGGGTAAAATGAAGAAAATCGGAATTATTGCGGCGCGCCCAATGCCAATTGGAACAGCGTTCTCTAGTCGGATCGGGAATGTGAACCGATGACTCGCGCGCGCGTGCGGACCGGATCGTGACCTTCATCAAGTCCATCAAGCGGCGTTTCGGAATCGCGGCCCCGCGGGTCGCCATTCACACCCACGTGCCGTGGTATTGGCGCGGGCTTTCGATTGCCGCATTTGCGGGTGCGGTACTCGGTGGCGGATGGCTTACCTATGATCTCGGGCGCCAGTATGCGGGCTTCGACAACAGCGAGGCCCAGCGCGAGAAGGGTCGCCTGCAAGACTTGAACTGGAGCCTTCACGACGAAAATGCCTCTTTGAGGCGGGAGGTCGCGTCGGCCGAACGCCAATTGCAAATCGAACTGGCCACGCACGGAAATCTGTCGACGCAGATTCACAACCTGATGGAAGAAAACGCGTTGCTGAAGGAGGACCTCGCATTCTTCCAGACGCTGATGGCCTCGGGCGGCGAGGCGGGCGGCATCAGCATCAACCGCTTTCGCATCCAGCCCGACGCGCTTCCCAACGAATACCGTTACCGCTTGCTGATCGCGCAATCCAAGCAGCGCGTGAAGGATTTTCGCGGTCGATTGCAATTCATCGTCGACCTCGAAATCGCCGGCAAGTCGGAAGTCATCAGCTTCCCGAAGGAGGGCGAAACGAGCCAAGCGTATAATCTGGCATTCAAGTTTTATCAGCGCGTCGAAGGCACATTTCTCGTGCCGCCCGGCGCTGTCTTGAAGAAAGTGCAGGTTCGCGTACTCGAGGCCGGCAACCCGACGCCGGTGTCGACGCAAAGTCTGAATCTGCCGTGAGCGGAGCCTGAGACATGTTCGGTCCCAAACCCACCAAACCCCAGAATCGCATCGACAGCCTCATCGGCGCTGGCACGATAGTCGAAGGCAACATTTCCTTTAGCGGCGGCCTGCGAGTCGATGGGCGCGTCAGGGGAAACGTATCGACGTCCGACGACCAGCCGAGTACCTTGGTTTTGAGCGAAAAGGCCCAAATTGAGGGTGAGATCCGCGTGTCGCATGCCGTTATCAACGGAACGGTGATCGGTCCGGTTCACGGTTCCGAGTATGTCGAACTGCAACCGAAGTCGAATGTCACAGGGGATGTGCACTACAGGACCCTGGAGATCCAGCTCGGAGCGGTCGTGCAGGGTCGACTGGTGCACCAGGACGAGGACAGGGGACAAAAAGTCGTGTCGTTGAAGGGGTCGGGCGGAGATTGACCCTCCCGTCGCCGTCGCCGGATAATGATCGATATGGAAATGTTTTCGGGAGCAAGCGATGAATGCTGTTGCTGAAATGCCGGCGGCGCCCTTGATCTTCACCGATAGCGCCGCGAGGAAGGTCAAGGAACTGATCGACGAAGAAGGCAATCCTTCGTTGAAGCTGCGCGTCTTCGTGACGGGCGGCGGCTGTTCCGGTTTTCAGTATGGATTCACGTTCGACGAGGCATCAAACGAAGACGATGCGTCGATGGAGAAGAACGGCGTCACATTGCTGATCGATGCAATGAGCTACCAGTATCTGGTCGGTGCGGAAATCGACTATCAGGAAGGTATCGAAGGTTCTCAATTCGTCATCAAGAATCCGAACGCAACGTCCACCTGTGGTTGCGGGTCTTCATTCTCGGCCTGAGAGCACCGGTCAGGTATGCAAAGGGCGGCGTGGTTGCCGCCCTTTTGTTTTGTACGATGGCTCAGGCGGGGTAGATCGCGCCTAGCACCCGCGGGCCGCGCGCGCCGGTGACCGAGGGCAGGTTGCCGGCACGCAGGTGCAACGCTTGTCTCGCGAGCCATGCGAACGCGCAGGCTTCTACCCAGTCCGGGTCGATGCCCAATGCGGCAGTCGTCTTGACCGGTATTGGCGCTGCGGTAGCCAGTCGTTGCATGAGTGCCGGATTCGATGCGCCCCCACCGCAGACGTAGATTTCCTCCGCGCCCTTGCAAAAGTATTCGATTGCCCGCGTAATGCTCGACACGGTGAATTCCAGCAGCGTCGCCTGCACGTCGCGCGCATCTTCTGTCCCGGTCAAGGCCCCTTGCAGCCACTCCAGGTTGAAGAAGTCGCGGCCGGTGCTCTTGGGGGGCTTGCGAATAAAATAATCAGGCTTGAGCAAATTGGCGAGTAGCCGAGGAATGACCTTGCCCCCCTGGGCCCATCGCCCATCACTATCGAAATTCTCGCCAAGATGCTGCTTGATCCATGCATCCATGAGCAGGTTCCCGGGCCCGGTGTCGAATCCCAGCACCGCATCCGCGCGCAGGTCGGTGACATTGGCGATGCCGCCGATGTTGAGTATGACCCTGTGGATCCTTGCGTCGGCGAACGCTGCCTGGTGAAAAGCCGGAACCAGCGGTGCGCCCTCGCCGCCAGCGGCGATATCGCGGCTCCTGAAATCGCACACGACGATATTTCCTGTCAGCTCCGCTAGCAGCGCGCCGTTGCCGATCTGGATCGTATAACCCGCGTCCGGCCGATGGCGGATGGTCTGCCCGTGGCAGCCGATCGCCTGAATGGAAGCGCTTTTCGTTCGGCTCTTCGCGAGAAGACTGGCGACCGCGGTCGCGTAGATTCTTGCGAGATCGTTACCAGTGGTCGCGGCGTGGTGGATCTCGCCATGACCCGGATCGTGCAGTGCCAGCAGCCTATTGCGAATGGCATCGTCGAACGGCAGAAACACCTTGTCGACGATGCGATGACGTTCGCCGGTGAACTCGAGGAGGACGGCATCGACCCCATCGAGGCTCGTTCCCGACATCAACCCGACGTAGAGCTCGCGATTTGCCATGGCCGCGCAGTCTAGCAGCCGGCACGGCCTGCATGCGACATCGGTGCGACGTCAGTCGAGGCGGGCGAGATCGGTATTGCGCAGCAGGTCCAGCCGGGAAAGCAATGGCTGGCTGGACTCGTCGAATGCCGCGCGCGATTGCGACGTGATGGGCGGTCCCGGCGGCATGGCGAGCTTCATCGGATTCTGGTGCACGCCGTTTACATGGAATTCATAGTGCAAATGCGGTCCCGTCGCCAGTCCGGTACTGCCTACAAATCCCACCACTTCGCCTTGGGTGACGCGGCGTCCAGGTCGCACGCCCTCGGCGAAGCCGGACAGGTGTGCATAAAGCGTTTCGTAGCCGTTCGGATGGCGGACAACCACGACATTGCCGTAGCCGCCCTTCTTCCCGGCGAACGTAACATGCCCGTCCGCAGTCGCACGCACGCGCGCCCCGGACGGCGCGCCATAGTCGATTCCCTTGTGTGCGCGCCACTTGTTCAGGATGGGATGGAATCTCGAATTCGAGAAACCCGAGGTCACGCGCGAAAATTCGATCGGCGAGCGCAGGAAGGCCTTGCGCATGTTGCGGCCATCGGGCGTGTAATAGCCGTTCCGGCCCTGGTCGTCGCGAAAGTAAACCGCGCGGAACGCATGGCCCTGGTTGACGAACTCGGCGGACAGCACGCGCCCGAAGCCCACGAACTCACCGTCGGCGGCCAAGGCTTCATAGATGACCGAGAAGCGATCGCCGCGCCTGAGGTCGCGATGGAAATCGATGTCGCTCGAAAATATTTCCGCAATCTGAAGCGCGACGACTTCGGGGATGCCTGAAGCGTCCGTTGCGCCAAATAGCGATGTCTCGATTTGCCCGGAGCTCTGCATGACCCATTGCTCCGTCTGTGGCGCCTCCTCCGTCGCGGAAAAACCTGAATCGGAACGGGCGACATGGAGCCGGCGGCCATCGGTGTTCAGGTAAGTGAGCGTCTCCAGGCGGCCATCGCTGCTGGTCACGGCGCGGATGCTGCGGCCAGGAATCAATTGATACAGAGAACGAACTCCCTTTGCCTGCAGG
>DASZTG010000047.1:0-8852 GCA_035548375.1 Burkholderiales bacterium | reverse complement strand
AGGGCCCAGAACGCCGAGAGCGTCGCGCCGTCGATGCCCGAGGCAGCGTGAGCCGGAATGGTCCCGACGAAAAGGCCCACGAGAGCACACACGCCCGCCAATGCCGGCGCGCGAAGCAACCGAACACGTGCCATCGTGGGTCGAAGCGAGGGGATCATTGGCGCGCCCTACGGGAATCGAACCCGTGTTTCCGCCGTGAAAGGGCGGCGTCCTGGACCGCTAGACGAAGGGCGCAGCGCGCCGAAGCCGGCCGCTGACGGCCGCCAAAGCGCGGGGCGAGGTATAGAGAGGCCAAGGCGCGCGATCAAGGCATTGGCCAGCGTCGGCGGCTCACCAATGGCCGGTGTTCGGCATCGACTTCCAGGGCTCCTGCGCAGGAAGGGCATCACCCTTCTGCAGGATTTCGACCGACTGGCGGTCCGGAGAGCGGACGAAGGCCATGCGGCCGTCGCGCGGCGGGCGGTTGATGGTGACGCCGGCCTTCATCAGCTTGTCGCAGGTGGCGTAGATGTCGTCGACCTCGTAGGCGAGATGGCCGAAATAGCGCGCCTCGCCATAATCTTCCGCATCCCAGTTGTAGGTCAGTTCGACCAGCGGCGCGTGACGCAATCCGCGCTTGACGCTGTCGGCAACGAGTCCCTCGTCGTCCGGGGCGGCCAGAAAGACATTGGTGTACCGGCCTTTTTGGTCGTCGTAGCGGCGAACTTCCTTGAGGCCTAGTTTGTTGCAATAAAAATCAAGCGCCGCGTCGAGATCGCGCACGCGCAACATGGTATGCAGATATCGCATTCGAAAATCCTCCTTGCCTTGTCAAAATCGATCCATGTGGAGAACAGGGACCGAACATATACATGATTGCGCCCGACCTTGAGACTGCGATCGAGCGGCTGCGCTTGTTGGTCGAGCAGGCCGACACCCTCGTGCCATTCACCGGCGCGGGCATTTCAACCGAATGCGGAATCCCCGATTTTCGTTCCCCTGGAGGGCTTTGGGCAACGACCAAGCCCATTCCCTTTGACGAATTCCTGTCCAGCAAGGCGATGCGCAATGAGGCCTGGCGCCGCCGTTTTGCGATGGAGCCGCATTTTGCGTCTGCAAGGCCGGGCCGCGGGCACCGCGCGCTCGCAAGTTTGTATCGTGCCGGCAAGATTCCCGCCGTGTTGACGCAAAATATCGACAATCTGCACCAGGCATCGGGACTTGCCGATGCGGATGTGGTCGAGCTGCATGGCAATACGAGCTATGCGCGCTGCCTGCGTTGCGCCAGACGCTATGAGCTTGATTGGATACGCGAAAAATTCGAGACGTCAGGCGGCGAGGCGCCCGATTGCGAGGGGTGCGGTGGCTACGTCAAGAGCGCGACCGTGTCGTTCGGACAGGCAATGCCCGAGGAGGCAATGCAAAAAGCCGAAGCACTCTCCGTGACTTGCGATCTTTTCGTCGCGATCGGCTCTTCTCTTGTCGTGTGGCCGGCTGCAGGATTCCCTTTGCGCGCAAAACGTGCTGGTGCGCGTCTCGTCATCATCAATCGCGAGCCGACGGAGTTCGACGAAATTGCCGATCTCGTCGTTCGCGATGACATCGGAGCCGCGCTGGAACCCTTCATCACCGCCTGATTCGGGCTGTGGTAACTTGTGCACAGGTCCCGCACATGTCGCGGCAAGGGCCCATTTTCCACTTTTCCGCTGGCCAACGGGTGTTATCTTCATTTGAGAGATTCGTTGAAGCGCCCATCAAGAGGCGCCAGGAAGCGGCGGCGCGGCGGCGGTCATGGCGTCGGATGGAATGGGGCCAAAGTTGCCGAGCGAAGCCTACGGCATTGGACTCGACAGGGGCGTGGACGTTGCGGATGAAACCGCAGCGAACGTCATCGAGATTTCCGGCATCATCAAGTGGTTCGATGTGTCCAAGGGATTTGGATTCATCGTTCCTGACAATGGCATGCCGGATGTTCTGCTGCATGTGACCTGCCTGCGGCGCGACGGATTCCAAACCGCGTATGAAGGCGCGCGAGTCGTGTGCGAAGTGCTGCAGCGTCCGAAAGGCCTGCAGGCATTTCGCGTGCTGTCGATGGATGAGTCGACGGCGATCCACCCCGCGCAGATGCCGCCGGCACGGACCCACGTCACGGTCACGCCCACCAGTGGCCTCGAACGCGCCATGGTCAAATGGTTCAACCGCCTGCGCGGCTTCGGTTTCCTGACGCGCGGCGACGGCACGCCGGATATTTTTGTCCACATGGAGACGCTGCGCCGCTACGGTATTACCGAATTGCGCCCAGGCCAGACGGTTCTGGTGCGGTTCGGACCCGGCCCCAAGGGCCTGATGGCGGCGGAAGTGCAACCGGATGGTGGACCGCACGGACCCGCCTCGCACTGAGAGCGTTCGCGTGCAGACAATTTCGTATTCGTTGCGGCACCGGTTTTGGCAGCGGCTCCTTCTGGCAGCCGCTCTATTTTTTTTCGCTGCCGCCCCGGGCCGTGCGGCCGATCCCAACACGCTTGAGATCGTCAGCAAGACGGGCGTGCATGTCTTTTCCGTCGAACTCGCGGTGAATGACGAGCAGCGCGCACAAGGTTTGATGTTTCGCAAGGAATTGCCCGAGGGCCGCGGCATGCTGTTCGATTTTCAGCACGACCAGGACGTCGCCTTCTGGATGAAGAACACCTACATCCCGCTCGACATGATTTTCATCCGCGGCAACGGACGTATCCTGCGCATCGCCGAAAACACGACGCCGCTGTCGACGCAAACGGTGCCGTCCGGCGGCCCGGTGCGAGCCGTGCTTGAGGTCATCGGCGGCACCGCGCGCAAACTCGGCATTGCGCCCGGCGACCAGGTTGCCCATCCCATTTTCAGTGGGCACTAGGCCAACTCCGGGCCTTCGACGCGCAAGGCCTCGGCGTGGCCAGAGCTTGCGCCGCGCCGCCGATCTCCATATGAGGAGGGCGAATTCGGGGCATAGCGCAGCCTGGTAGCGCATCTGCTTTGGGAGCAGAGGGTCGCAGGTTCAAATCCTGCTGCCCCGACCAACGATCCGGCTTGTGGCCGGGGTAGCAACGACGGACCTGCGGACATGGTGGCACGCATCTACAAGCCTGCGCGGACAGCAATGCAGTCGGGCAAGGCGAAGACCAGGGATTGGGTGCTCGATTATGAGCCTGATGAGGCGCGCGTCGTTGAACCGCTCATGGGCTGGACATCGTCGGCCGACATGAAGAGCCAGATCCGCCTGCGCTTTGCGACCAGGGAAGAGGCGGTTGCCTATTGCGAGCGCCGTGGCATTCCCTATCAGGTCGCGGAAGCACACGAGCCGGCGCGGCGGGGCATCGCTTATGCGGACAATTTCGCCTTCCAGCGCCGCGGGCTGTGGACGCACTAAGCGTCCGACGGAGTGTCAGGACGCCTTCTTGACCGGAATGGCCGACGCTGCCGGGCGCGGCGTGTTGGCGCGCTGACGCAGAAGCGCGAGGAAGCGCTCTTCGGGCATGGGCTGTCCGAGCAGAAATCCCTGCCCATAGTCACAGCCCATGCTGACCATGGCGACGAGGTCGGCCGCCTTCTCAAGCCCGACCGCGACCACCGTGCTGCGGAAGTTATGGGCCAGATCGATGACAGTCTTGCAGGTGGGTGCTTTCGCCTTGTCGGTTGAACAATCGATGACAAGGCTCTGATCGAGCTTTACCTCGACGAACGGAATATCGACCTGACGCATCAGCGTTGAGTGGCCTCGGCCGAAATTGTCGATGGCGAAATTGACCTTCAGCGGCGAAAGCGTCGCGCTGAGATCGCGTATCAAGTCGATTTCGCCGATAGCCTGTTCTTCCGGCAGATCGATGAGAAGCCCGGGCCAATTGTCGAGGCTGTTGCCTTTCTGGCTGCGCACGATTTCGTCGATGCGTATTTTGCGCAATGCGGCAGCGGGGATGTTCACGGCTATGCGCAGATGCACGCCGAGTTCGGAAAATTTCGATTGAGTCTGGATCGCGCGCGCAAGGACCAGCTCGGACAGCTTCTGCACGACCGGCTCGCCGGCGCCGGGCATGAACGCGCCGGGCGGCAGCACGCCGAATTCGGGGTGGCGCGCGCGCGCAAATGCTTCCGCTCCGGCAAGCTGTTTGCGGCGCAGGTCGATTTTCGGCTGGTACCAGAATTCCAGCCAGTTGTTGTTGATCGCATCCTCCAGATCGATACGCGCGGCAACGGTCGGTGGAATCCCGATCTTCAGCTCGTGGATGACCCTCACAATTGATGCTGAGTCGAACGGCTTCTTCAGGACGGGCAGCATGGTGAGGTTATGCTGCTCGCCGATGCTCTTCATATTTTCGAGCACGGCGCCGCCGCGCGTGCTCATAAGCTGGACCGCGCCGCGAAATTCCTTGTGTGCAAGAGCGGAGATCGAGGCGATGGCCTCGCCCGCTTCCAGCGGAACGTCGATGAAGACGATATCCGGTGTCCGGAGTCCAACGGCCTCACGAAAGCTGAGACCGTCTACGAATTCCTGTGCATCGACGCCGGAGCCCTGCATCACCAGCGAAACGAAATGGCGGATGCTGGATTCTTCGTCGACAACGAAGCAAAGCGGTGTACGGCCCGACCGAGTGTCGTGTGACGCTGCGACGCCGTCAGCAGGAGCATCAGCCGTTGGCGCGGTGGGGGCGGGTTCTGTCATTCACAGGCCACAGGTCCGGCGCCGCGGCGGACGCCGCGTCCAAACTCAAGATGAGTGCTCCAAATTGCTTAAATTTGTCTTGCGGGTGCGAACGCGGGCGATTTCTCAGGCGCGCTGTTCGGCATGGCGCAAGGCTTCGCGCAGGACGCGCTCGAGAGCGGGGGCAGAAAAGGGCTTGCGCAGGACAGGGAATTCCAGCTCCGCAGACGCGGCTGCTTCGCTGTAGCCGGTCGCCAGAATGATCGGCATCTTCGGATAGCGCCGGCGGATCTCCTGCGCCAGGGCAAGTCCGTCCATCGAGCCGGGCATCACGATGTCGCTGAAGACCAAATCGATCGTCTCGTCTTCATGCAGACACCTAAGCGCATCGGCTGCGTTTTCCGCGCGTACCACCCGATATCCGAAATCCTCGATCAGGGTCGAGGTTACTGCGGCGACATCGGGGTTATCCTCGACGGTCAGGACAAGACCTTCGGCAGAGGAAGGGGATTCGACAGGCTGCGAGTCGTTGCTTGATGCCACGCTGTTGTGGCTGCGCGGTAGGTAGATTGTGATCGTCGTGCCCTTGCCGACAACGCTCGTAGCGCGGATTGCGCCGCCCGATTGCTGCGCGAAGCCGTAGACCTGCGAAAGACCAAGCCCAGTGCCCTTTCCGACCGCTTTGGTGGTGAAGAAAGGATCAAAAATGCGCGGCAGGATTTCGGCAGGGATGCCGCTCCCCGTATCGGTTACGGTGAGCTTGACGAATTCGCCAGCCACGTCCGGGACCGTCCCGGGAGCGAGAGCCACATTGCGCGCCGACACATTGATAGTGCCGCCATCCGGCATGGCGTCGCGCGCGTTGACCGCGATGTTGACGAGCGCAAGATCGAGTTCGCCAATATCAACTTCGACCGGCCAGACGTCTTCAGGAATATCCAGGATGAGTTCGATATTGCCTCGCAGCGAGCTTCCCAGCATTTCCTGCAACGCTTCAATTCGCTCGCGCAGATTGATAACGGTCGGGGTCAGCGCCTGCTGACGGGAGAAAGCGAGCAATTGCCGCGTCAGGTTTTCGCCGCGCGTTGCGGCCGAGCGGATCGCTTCGATCGCCTGCAGTTGTTTGGGGTCGGAAAGGCGGCGCTGCAGCAGCTGCGCATGGCCGCTGACGATCATCAGGAGATTGTTGAAGTCGTGCGCAATCCCGCCCGTCAACTGGCCGAGCGCTTCCATCTTTTGCGCCTGGGCCAGTTGCTCGCGTGCCTGTTCGAGTGCGATCTGAGTCTGCCGCCGCTCGGTGATGTCACGCGTAATCTTGGCAAAGCCGAGCAGTTCGCCGGTCGTGCTGCGCACGGCGTCCACGACGACGCTGGCGAAGAACCGGCTCCCATCCTTGCGCACGCGCCAGCCTTCGGCCTCGTATTTTCCGGTTTCGGCGGCGATGCGTAGCGCTTCCCAGGGCAGCCTGCGTTCGCGGTCGGCATCGGGGAAGAAACGGCTGTAATGCTGTCCGATGATTTCCTTGTCCGAATAGCCCTTGATGCGCTCGGCGCCCGGATTCCAGCTGACGATGTGCCCCTCCGGGTCGAGCATGTAGATGGCGTAGTCGTGGATGCTCTCGACAATGAGCCGGTATTGCATCTCGCGCTGATGCAATGTCGCTTCGGCTTTAGTTCGCTCGGTCACGTCCTGGCAGACGCCGACCATGTGGGAGGGGTGACCCGCATCGTCTCTGATGATCTCCCCGGCGCTTTGCAGCACGCGAATTTCCCCGCTCGGCCGCACGATGCGTTCGGTCATCTGGAACTCGATACCCTCCGCAAGCGCCCTGGCGATGGTCGCCGTCACGCGCTCACGGTCCTCCGCGTGGAGATAAGCCGTAAATTCGTCAAAAGTTCCCCCGAATTGGTCGGGCCCTAGGCCATAGATTTCGTGGAGCCGTTCGGACCAGGTGATCTGACCGGTCCGCAGATTCCAGACCCAGCTGCCCAGATTGGCCACGCGCTGGGCCTCGAGGAGGTGGGTCTTCTGCATGCGCAATTGCGCTTCCGCCTCCCTCCGCTGGTCAATTTCATGGCGCAATTGACCAACGGCGGCCGCAAGCTCCGCCGTGCGTTCCTCGACTCGCGCATCGAGCGCTGTCTGCGTCTGGCGCAGCTGGGTTTCCGTCCGCCGGCGGGCGGCCGCGTCCGCCGCAAGCGCCAGGCTTGGGAGCGTCGCGCTGATCATGAACATCAGGAGGAGGAGGAACGAGTCGTTCAAATTCGTCTGGGCGAAAGGACCGCTGCCGGCATAGGCACCCCAGACGGCAAAGGCGCACAGCGCCACTGCCACGGTTGCCGTCTCGCGTGAACCGCGCCGCAGCGCCGCGGCGATGAGCGGCAGCACGGCCAGAAAGCCAATTGGCCCACGACCAGCCGCGGGCGCGAGCAGGGGACTGAAAGCAACAACGCCGATCAGGATGGTCGCACCGCCGATCCCGACTATTTCGAGCGCCTCGCGACGGTTCGGCACGCGCGGTTGAAAGTCCGCCCACAGCGCGAGGAGCGGCGTCAGCACGAGCATGCCGGCGATGTCGCCGATCCACCACGTGAGCCACACTCGCCCGAACTGCCCCGCGTCAGCAAAGCCTCCAAGTGTGAGCGCGCTCACGCCGCAGGTCGCGCTGATCGCGCACGGACCGAGCGTCAGAACGGCGAAGCGCCAAACGCCTCCGGGCGTGTCGAAGGTCTGCCGGCCCCCCGACCAGGCGTTGATCAGGAGGGCGGCCGTCACGCATTCGAGCGTGTTGCCACACGCGATCGCGAGCGACGTCGCCAGGCTGCCGGCCGTGGTGGCATTGGCGATGAAAGCACCGAGGATGATGCCCGGCCACAGCCGATATCCCACGACCAGCATCGCCGCGAGCGCGAAGCCGCTTGGCGGCCAGATCGGAGTGGCACTCGGGTTGATGGAGGCGAGGGCGAGGCCGCCCTTGGCCAGCGCGACGTAGATGGCCGCGACGAAAACGAGCCGGATGAATTCGAAGGCCGAACGAGGAATATCGAAGCTGTGCATTCCAAGCCGGCTTGGCGGCATCCGGGAACCTTTCACGGTGAACCCGCTATCACCTTAGCCACTTCCCCCGGCTCGCTCTAGCTTAACGGAGGATGAAGTAAAGTGGCGACCCCGGGAGGATTCGAACCTCCGACCAACAGCTTAGAAGGCTGCTGCTCTAATCCTCTGAGCTACGGGGCCGTAGCCTCTTCATACGACAAATAGCGGTGCAAATCGCTAATGCGACTCATACGCTTGAGACGGCGATTGCGTCTCCGAGGGTGTCTTTCCGCAAGAAATTGCGGTCCATGTCCGAACCGGAAGCGCCGGATCGCCGACACAGGCAAGCCGCGGGGTTTGACGGCATCGGATTCCGCGGCAGGACACGAGTTCCGTCACGACCTCGACACCTTTTGTCGCTGACCTGATACTGGCCCGAACGGCATAAGCCGCGGGGAGGAGGAATTTCAATGATTGCGATCGTCCGTGCGGGCGTGCTTGCCGCGCTCACGTTCTTGGTGTGTCTGCCGTCTTTTGCCGCCGACAAGCCATTTCAGCGCGACGATCTCGCCGACGCCTCGATCCGCCTGGAAGCGCAGATCAAAAGCGACGCCGGTGCGGTGACCAAGCCCGCTGCCCAGTTGCGCCGCGACGTCGATGCCGCCTTTGACAAGAAGGATTTCCGCTCGGCCCTTCAACTGCTCGGCCAAGTGCTTGCCGTCGCCCCGGACGACGCGACAAGCTGGTTGCGGCTCGCCCGAACCGTGCGGCAGCTCCGGCCGAGCGACGACCGTGAGCGTACACTCCTCCTCGAGCGCGCCAGCACCGCCGCCTACATCGCCTATCGCCGAACCGCCGATCGCGGCGAGGAGGCCGATGCGTTGCTCATCCTGGGCCGCAGTTTTGCCGACCGAAAATTGTGGCGCCCGGCGCTTGATGCGCTGCGCCTTTCGCTCGAATTGCGCGAAGTGGCCGACGTGCGCATGCAGTATGAGAAGCTGCGCGACGACCACGGTTTCCGCCTGCTGGATTACACGGTCGATGCAGACTCCGCGTCCCCGCGCGCCTGCTTCCAGTTTTCCGAAAGCCTTGCCGGCAAGCGGACCGACTTTGCGCCTTTCGTGAGCGTCGGCGGGCAGGACAAGCCTGCAGTGTCGGCAGACGA
>DASZTG010000046.1:0-46152 GCA_035548375.1 Burkholderiales bacterium | reverse complement strand
GGGCGCAGCGGCCGGCCAGCTGCCTGTCGATGCGTGCAGAGGCGTTGAGCTGGCAGGAAATCACGTGCAAGCCGCCGAGTTGCGCGACGCCTTCTCCGAGCGCGATGTCGGTACCGCGGCCCGCCATGTTCGTGGCGACGGTGACGCGACCGCGCTGTCCGGCGAGAGCGACGACTTGCGCTTCCTCGCGATCCTGGCTTGCATCGAGCACCTTGTGCGCGACGCCTGCGCCAGCAAGTAGCCTGGACAATTCCTGCGACGCGGCTACCGAATCCGTGCCGATCAGCACCGGCCGGCCGCTGTGGCTGAGGGTCGCGACCTCGCTCACGACGGCCCGCATCTGCGCGGCGCGATCCCCAAACAACCGTGTCGGAAGGACTTCACGGCGGCACGGGCGGTGCGTGGGAATCTCGATGATCCGCAGGCCATAGACTGACGCGAGCTCCGCGCGGGCTTCACGCAGCGTGCCGCTCATGCCGCCAAGCGCGAGATAGCGCTGGAAAAAGCGCTGGTAGGTGATCTGGGCGGCCGTGGCGGTTTCTCCCGTGGGCTCGCGGCCTTCCTTGACCTCGATCAACTGGTGCAGGCCGCGCGACCAGACGCGGCCGGGCGCGGCGCGTCCGGTGGCTTCATCGATGATGACGATGCCGTCTTCGCGCACCAGGTAGTTGCGGTCCCGCTCATACAGGTGCAGCGCCGCGAGTGCCTGGCATACGGTTTCCTCGCGATGGAGGCGGTTGCGCCAGGCCGTCCCGTTCGATACGCAAGCTTCTTCGATGCGGGCTCGTCCTTGCGTCGTCAAGGTTGCGGTCATGCCCGGCCGGTCGAGCGTGAATTCGGTTTCCAGAATCAGCGATGCCGCGAGCTCGAGCGCCCCCGCGAGATACTGCGCGGACTGCGGATTGCGCGAAGGCTCGGAAATCACGAGCGGAACCCTGGCGTCGTCGATCAGGATGCTGTCGGCCTCGTCGACGATGGCCATGCACAGTCCGCGCAGCAGGGTCTTGCGCGTGCCTGGCGCGTTGCCCGTCGCCAGCTCTGCCGCGCGCCGCTCCAGTTCGCTGCGATGGCGCTGCCTGCCGAGCCCGTCGCGCAAATAATCGAATGCCAGTTCCTTCGCCGTGCAATAGACCAGATCGCAATCATAGTTGCGCCGCCTGGTGTCGCTGTTCATCGCCGGCAGGATGTTGCCGACGGTCAGGCCGAGTGCGTGGAACACCGGCTGCAGCGCTTGTGCATCTCGGGCCGCGAGGTAGTCGTTGGCCGTGATCACGTGCACCGGGATTCCCGCGAGGGCGGCGGTGGCGGCGGCGATGCCTGCCGCGAGGGTCTTGCCTTCCCCGGTTGCCATTTCGGCGAGCCTGTTGTCGAGGATCACGCGCGCCGCCATGAGTTGCGTGTCGTAGGGTGCCTTGCCCAGCAGGCGCGCGCTGGCCTCGGCGATCAGCGCGAACGCCTCCGCCATCAATGCTTCGGTCAATCCGTGTCGCGAGAATGCCGAACGCAATTCATGGACGCGGCGTGGCGCATCAGCTTTCGCGGTTGGAAGCGTCCGGGATTGAATCGCACGGACGCTTGCAATGAAGCGCCGGTACTGCCCGCTCGCCGGCACGCCGGGTAAGGCTGCAAACGGAGACGGCGATCGTCGAGGTCCGGCGACGCGCGCCACCGCGGCGGCGCGCCGCTCGGGGTAGGCGCCGAACAGGATGCCGGGGACGGGAAGCGCAGCGTTTTTCATGCAGCCGCCTCTTTAGCTGACCGGATTGAAATGCTGCAGCAGCAACTGGCGCAACTGCCGGTACCAGCGCTGCGCGAGCGGCTCGAAGCCGTGGTCGAAACGCACCCAGGCGCGGCCGCCGACCCTGCGCAGGCTCGTGGAAGGAAGCGTTAGATCTACCAGCACGATCGGCTCCAGCGTGCGCAGGCCATCGGCGTCCGCAGGATCGGTGACGTGCGCGCCGCCGCCGCGGTCGCCCAGCGCGACGCTGGGCAGCACGGTGGTGGCGGCGGGGATATCACGGACGATTTGCGCCGCGACGATGGCGTTGCCGGTCTCCGCGGTGCGGACTTCCGCGGCGCGCGCACTCTCGCGCACCAGCGGCGCGTCGAATTCCGGAACCGCGGCGCGAACGCGGATGTCCGATTGTTCCAGGACATAGCCGACGGTCGTGCCCTGGTGCACGAAGGTACCGGGAAGGTCTTGCTGGTGCGGCATGACCAGCACACCGCCGACCTGCGCGCGCAAGACGAGGCCTTCGATTTTTTCCTCGGCGCGTTTCAGGTCGCCTTGTACCCGCTGGATTTCTTCCTCGGCGTTGCGCGCCTCGCCCGGATCGCGGTTCACCGCGCTGAAGCGCCCGGCCTGCAGTCGTTCGAGCTGGCTTTCGAGCTTCTCGCGCTCCGCCTGCAGGGCAGGGTCTTCCAGCACGAGCAAGGGTTGCCCGACCGCGACGCGCGCCCCATCCGCGACGGGAAGCGAGACGATGAATCCATCGATTGCCGGGCGGAGGCGTGCCTTGTCGGGCACCGTAACCACCGCGCTCGCCACCGTGTGATAGGGCAGCGGCACCAGGCAGAGGACGGCGGCGAGCGCCATTGCGACAAGAAATATCGCCGCCATGGCGCGGCCGCGTCGCGCTTCGCTGCCCGCAGTCGACAGCAGGCCGCCGATCGCCGACCAGGCCGGCTTTACGATCAGCAGCGCGACCATCAATAGCGCGGCGAGGCTGCCAACCAGGAAGGAATGCGCGCCGAGCCAGAGTACCATCAGGCCGGACACGAAAAGCCGGTAGGCATGGGAGAGCGGCGCGTAGGCGATGAGCCACTTGCGTTCTCCGCGCGCGGCGACGAGCGGCGCGGACACCGGTCCGCCGAGCAGCAACCGTTTCGCGAGTTCCATCCACCACCTGCGGCTGCGCGAGGCGAGGTTGGGAAGGTCCAATGCGTCGCAAAGCACGTAGTAGGCGTCGAATCTCAGCAATGGATTGCCGTTGAACAACACGGTCGATACGCCGGCGATGAACATCGTGACGAAGGCGATGTCGCGCACGAGGCCGGGTTGCACGTTGAACCAGGCGACCAGCGCGATCGTCGCAACCACGAATTCCGCCATGATGCCGGCCAGTCCGACGATCGCGCGCTGATGGCGCGACCGGAAGGCATTGGCCGCGGATGCATCGACATACGGCGCCGGCACCAGCACGAACAGGCTGAATCCGGCTTCGCGCACGCGACCGCCCCAGCGGCGCACCGCCAGCGCATGCGCCAGCTCGTGCAGCAGCTTCAGGAAGGGAAACACGATCCAGGCCAGCGCGAGGTAACGCGGCGTGCCCATGTATTGCCGCGCATGCAGTGCCAGCGCATTCCAGTCCGACGCGGCAGCCAGGAGGCCCGCGACGGCAACGACTATCCAGATCCACAAGGCCGGCATGTTGAACAGGTAGTCCGGCAAGCGGCCGAGCCGATCCAGCAATCGGGAAGGATCGCCGAGCGGAATGCGCAGGGCGAGGGGATTCACGAAGCCTTTGGCGGGCCGGGCACGCTCTTCCTGCTGGCGTCCCGCGTGAGCGTCATGCGCAATCAGGCCGCGTTCGTCGAGCTGGCCCAGCAAGCGCAAGACCTCGTCCTGTGTGGGCGCCTCGTCGCGGAATTCGTCCAGCAGCGCATCCCAGATTTGCTGGACCGTTCGCGTGCCGTCGCAACGGCCAACGAAGCGCCAGGCCTGCTCGTTGATGCGAAGCTGATTCGCGTCCAGGGCACCGGACAGCACGTACCAGCGCTGGTCCCGCTGGTCCTGGCGCTGGATGCGAACGTCCCCGCGCAGTTGCGGGCAATGCTCCGCCACGCGATACCACTGTGAGCTGAACAGCGACGTCGTCACGTCACGCACCCCAGGCCCAGAGCGTCATGCGCGCCCATTGGAACAGGCGATGGGTCCAGGCCCATGCGAGCGTGCGTTCGCCCGCTTCGATCTTGCCCACGCCCTGGGAGCCGGGCCGAAGCGATGCCGGCGCGCTCGCCAGCTCGCCCTCGACCTCGAAGAAGTTGCGCCCGTCGCGCGCCGTTGCCATGGGCGTGATCCTGATTACCTTGAACGGGACGGATTGCTCGAACGCGCCGAGCGCGACTTGCCCGGCCTTGCCGACCTGCACGTCCTCGATGTCGCGCTCGTCGACCTCGACGATCACGCGGTAGCTGCCCGCCGGCGCGACGGTCATCAATACGTCGCCGCGCTCGACCGGCGCGCCTATCGACTGGCTGAGGTCGCCCTGGATGACGACGCCGTCGAAAGGAGCGACCACGCGCGAGCGCGATAGCTGCCCCATGACGAGGTCGAGCTGCGCCTGCGCTTCGTTCGCCTTGGCCTGGCTGATGACGAATTGCGTGCGATCGGTGCGCGCCAATGCCGCCGACGCCGAGTTTTCGTATTGCGCCAGCTCGCTTTCCCATTTGCGGCGCTCGAGCTGCAGGTCGTCCTCGGCGAGTTCGGCCATCACCTGGCCGGTCTTCACCTGGTCGCCCGGGCGCACGTTGACCTGGCGCAGGAATCCGTCGGTCGGCGCGACCAGCGCGCGCTGGACCGCGCCTTCGATGCGTGCCGGCGCGCCGACGCGGTAATCGACCGGGATCAATGTCAGCGCGGCGATCGCGACAGCGGCGGTGGCGACGGCGGCCTTGGCGACGGCGTGTCCGGGTCGGCGCAGCGTTCCAATGGAATGCGCGGCACTTTTCCAGGCGCGCTTGTGCCACGGCGTCGCCGCCGCGTGCTTGAGCTCGAGTACCGGCCCGGCGAAGGCGACCACGTGCTCGCACTGGGCGATTTCCGCGACGGTGGGCGCCGCCGGCGCGGCGCGCACGAACGTCACCGCCCCGAACGCCTGCCCGTGGTTTGCCATAGGTATCGTGAACACGCTGCCGCCCATGCGGCGCACGAACGCGGCATGCGCGAGCGTGATGCGCGGCACGTCGTTCGACGAGCCGGGAAACACGATGATGGCATCCTGCTCCAGCGCTTCATCCATCGCTGCGCCCGCCAGTTCGGCCAGTTCTCCCTTCGGACGGGATTCGCGGCTGCCGGAGATGCCGACGACGGCGACGTGGCTGCTTTCCATGAAGCCGACAATGACGCGGTCGAAATGCAGCGTTGCGGCCGCATCGTTGGCGAACGCTGAAACCGAAGCCGAAAAAGCTTTCCGGGAAAGGATCGCTGCCTGCAATTGCAGGCTGGTGGCGGCGTCGATGCTTGCCGCCGACGCCGGCGTGGGCAGGACCTCGCGGGCAAGTTCCGACGCGGCCCGTTGCAGCTCCGCCAGCGCCACACGCGTGATTTCGGCGTCGCCGGAAGCAAGCTTCAGGGCAACTGCGCCGACCGCGCGTTGCCCGACCTGCAAGGGGAGCGCAACGACGTTGCCTGCCGTTGCTTTTACCTCGGTCGCGGCGACGTCTGCCCGAAAGTGGGATTTCCTGCCGCGAATGGAATCTGCCGCGGCGGCGACGAGGTCCTTGTTGTCCGCGCTTCCATCAGGCCAGCGCGCGGCGACGACCGGCGATTCGTTGCGCGAGTTTGCCAGGGTGACCAGGCCCCCGACTACGTTTTCTTTTTCATGGCAATGATTTTCCAGCCATTTTTGTACTTCGCCGAGCGATAGCATGAGGCGGGGTCCGGGTTGGTTCGCGCAGCCTGCCCGGACCGCGCTTTATCTGACGTCTCAAGAGAGCAAATCGACATGTGGCACAGCAACTTAAGTGCCATTTCCTCGAATCGATCTAGGATTGCGGCCAATGCGGCGAAAAAGGACCACCCGGCGAAGCGGGCAGGACGCCCTTCCCCGGAAGTTGGAGTGGAATTGCGAACTGCGGCGCGCCGCTGTCTGACGTTCAGCGCGCGCCGGAGGCCAGGAATCCGCCGTCGACCGGGATGACGATTCCGGTTACGTAGGCGGCGCCGTCGGACGCCAGGTAGGACACCGCGGCAGCGACTTCCTCGGGCGTGCCGTAGCGATCCATCGGGATCGCATCGGTGTAGCTCTTGCGGAATTCCGGTGAATGCAGGACTCGCGTCATCGGCGTATCGACTGGCCCGGGTGCAATCGCGTTGGCCGTGACGCCGTGTTCCGCCAGTTCGACCGCCATCTGCCGCGTCAGGCCGATCACCGCTGCCTTCGACGTGCCATAGCCGGTGCGACCGACGCCGACCGCGCGCATGCCGGCAACCGACGCGATGTTGATGATGCGTCCCCACTTGTTGCGCACCATGAGGCGCGCGCCATGCTGGGCGCACAGCAACGTGCCGGTGACGTTGACGTTCATGTGCGCCTGCCAGCTGTCCAGCGGGAAATCGACGAAGGGAAAGGTCTTGGCGATGCCGGCGTTGTTTACCACGATGTCGCAACGTCCCCATTGGTTGTCGATGGAGGCAAAGGCGGCAGCCACCGACGAAGCGTTGCCGACGTCCATCAGGATCGGCGCAGCGGCGAATCCGGCCGATTTCAATTCATCGGACTTGGATGCCGCCTCTTTCCCGTCGAGGTCGGCGATGAGCACGTGCATGCCATCGCGCGCGAGCTTGTCGGCAATGGCGGCGCCTATGCCCTTGGCGGCGCCGGTGACGAGCGCGATGCGTTGCTGAGGTTGCGATGCCATGGATTCCCCGATTCCTGTGGGCGAAAGCGCCGTTCAGTCCAGCTTGCCGGAATACTTTTCGAGCAGTGCCCACGCCTCCGGCCCGAACGTCGCCTTCCATTCCTTGTAGTAGCCGGCGGCGGACAGCACCGCGCGGAACTTCGCCGGATCGGTGCTGTTGAACACCATGCCGGCCTTCTTGAGCTTGTCTTCAGCGGCCTTGTTCATTCCGGCGAGGTCCTCGCGCTCCTTGAGCGCCGCGGCGTCGATGTTGCGCGCGGCGATCTCCTGCAGTGGCGCCGGCAGCTTCGCCCAGGCGCGGGCGTTGACGAGGAAGAAGAAGCCATCCCACATGTGGTTGGTGACGGAAACGTACTTTTGCACTTCGTAGAGCTTGGCGTTCTCGATGAGCTGGATCGCGTTTTCCTGGCCGTCGACGATCCTGGTCTGCAACGCCGAGTAGACCTCGCTGAAGTTGATGGAGGTGGGCGAGGCGCCGAGGGACTTGAACAGCGACGTCCACTGCGGGCTCACCGGCACGCGGATCTTGAATCCCTTCAGGTCGTCCGGCGTGCTGATCGGATGCGTGCTGCTGGTGATCTGGCGGAAGCCGTTGTCCCACATCTTGTCGAGCGCATGCAGGCCAAGTTTCTCGATCAGGCCGCGCAGGTGCTTGCCCATGTCGCCATCGACCGCTTCCCAGACGTGCTTGTAATCGGCGAACGCGTAGCCCACGCCGTACAGCGAGGTCGGCTTGGACAATGTCGACAGGATGTTGCCCGACAGCGTGAACATCTCGAGCGCGCCCGAGCGCAGCTGCGACAGCATGTCGGTGTCCCCGCCCAGCTGGTTGTTGGGAAACACGCGAATCTCGAGCTTGCCGCCGGATTCCTGCAGGATTTTCGCAGCCGCCTCCTGCATGCGCACATTGAGCGGATGGGTCGCGGGCAGGTTGCTCGCGAACTTGTAGGTGAATTCCGCGGCATGCACGCGCGAGGCAATGCCGGCCAGGCCGGCCACGGAAACTGCCGCCGCGCCTTGCACGAAGCGGCGCCGGGTGACTAGGGACATGCTGTTCTCCTCGAGGATTTGCTTGTTGTCGTGCGCGCCGCTCACTTCAGGAAACCGGTCGATATCCACGGCACCGCCGCAACGACGACCAGGCCGATGACCAGCGCGAAAAGATATCCGAGGATGGGCCGGATGCCCTCATCGGGCTGCGCCCGTCCGACCGCGCAGGCCGCATAGTAACCGACGCCGAATGGCGGGGCGAACAGGCCCACGCCCATCGCCAGGATGACGACCATGGCGTAATGGATCTCGTGCACGCCCACCTCTCGCGCGATCGGAAACAGCAGCGGCCCGAACAGCACGATCGCCGGAATGCCTTCGAGCACGCTGCCCAGAATGATGAAGACCACCACGGATACCGCGAGGAAGCCGGCCGGGCCGCCGGGCAGGCCGGCCATGAAGCGCGCGAGATCCTGGGAAAAGCCCGATTGCGTGAGCGACCACGCCATCGCGGTCGCCGCGCCGATGATGAGCAGGATGGCCCCCGACAGCGCGGCGGTCTCCACCAGCATCGGCTGCAGGCGTCGCCAGTCGAAGCGCCGGTAGATCAGCAGGCCGGCAATGACCGCGTAGACGATGCCGATCGTCGAGACCTCCGTGGCCGTGGCCACACCCTTGACCACGGCCGCGCGGATGATGAAAGGCAGGGCGATCGCCGGCACGGCGATGACGAAGCTGCGCAGGATTTCCGGCCGGCTCGCGCGCCTGACGCCTGACAGATCCTCCCCGCGATAGCGATACCACACGACGCAGCAGAGCGCCGCGGCGAGCACTGCCGCGGGCAACAGGCCGCCGGTGAACAGGGCGGCGATGGACACGCCGGTGACGGAGCCGATCGTGATCAGCACCAGGCTGGGCGGGATGGTTTCGGTCTGCGCGCCGGTCGCCGACAGCAGCGCGATGAGATCGCCGCGTTTCGCGCCGCGCGCCTGCATTTCCGGAAACAGCACCGGCGCCACCGCCGCCATGTCCGCGGCCTTGGAGCCGGAAATGCCGGATACCAGGTACATCGAGCCGACCAGCACATAGTGCAGGCCGCCGCGCACGTGTCCGAGCAGGTTGCCGAGGAATGCCACCATGGCGCGCGCCATGCCGGTCATCTCGATCAGCAGCCCGAGGAACACGAACAGCGGCACGGACAACAGGATCAGGTGCGACATGCCTTCGTCCATGCGGCCGACGACCACCGGCATCGGCACGCCGGTGGTGATGCCGAGGTAGCCGAAGGTGGCGAGCGCGAACGAGAAGGCGATGGGCACGCCCGCGAACACGCAGGCCGAAACCACGCCGACGAAAAAGATCAGCAGGTTCACGTTGCCCAGGCTTTGCAGCACGGTACCGAGGGCAAGCAGGACGCCGGCCACAATGCACACGACTGCCGCGGAGGCGACGGCCAGGCCCCAGCGATTCGCGCGCAACAGCCGCAGCAGCGCGATCACGATCATCAGTGCCGCGCCGACCGGCAGCGCCGCCGCCCGCCACGCGTTGGAGATGTCGAGCGCGGGCGTCGAGATGGCGGCTTCGTCATGTGCGAATTCGTACGCCGGGGCGATGATCAGCACGAGGAAGGCGAGCGCTGCGACCAGCGCGAAGACATCGAGGAAAGCCCGTGCGCGAGGCCCGACCATGCCGACGACCGCGGTCATGCGCATGTGCTCGTCACGCCTCAGGGCGACGACCGATCCCAGCATCGCGAGCCAGAGGAACAGGATGGACGCGAGCTCGTCCGACCACAGGATGGGTTGCTGGAACACGTAGCGCGAGACCACGCCGGCGAACAGGATGACGATCTCGACCACCACGAGCAGCGCGACGATCCAGGCGCATGCGGTGCCGATGACTGTATCGATGGTCGTCGCCAGCCCCCGCAGCGGTCTTGCCGCCGGCGCGGCGTCCCGGTTCACGCGCGGTCCCCCCGCGCCATGCCGAAATAGTCCGCCTTGCCCATCTGCCCGCCCTTGAGCGCGATCTCCAGTCCGTCGAAGCGCGGTTCACTGGAATGCCCGCGGCAGAGCGGCGCGCCCGGAGTCAGTTCGGCTGCCATCTCCAGCGCATAGAGTCCGAGCTCGCGCGTGGCATAGCTCGAGGTGTCGCCGCCGGCGATGACGAGCCGTCGCAGGCCGGTGCGCTCGAGCAGCTCGCGCGCCATGCGGCCCATTTGCGCGCCGAGCAGCTTCGCGGCGTTGCCGCTGCCCGAGAGATGCTTGCGCGTTGCGCCTATGCTGGGATCGTCCGGCCCCGACGCGGAATAGATCACCACGCTTTTCCCGGATGCCAGCGCGACCAGGGCGCGATCCAGCAGCTCTGCATAGGCAGTCGATGCGCGGGTCGGCTGCACAAGGTCCTCGGCGGGGGCGCGAATCGTGTCGAAGCCGTGTTCGGACGCCCACGCAATCTGCTGCGCGGTCATCGGCGACGCGCTGCCGGACATCACCAACAATTGCTTCACCGGCGCAACCGGCGGCAGCTTTGCCCGTTGCGCCGGGATCAGGCCGGTTGCGCGCCAGTGCGCCGTCAACGCATATTCGACGCCGGATGAGCCCACGGCGAAATGCGGCTCGCGCTGCGCATCCTCCCAGATCAGGCGACCCGCGATGCGCAGCCGTTCATCGTCGAGGACGTCATAGAGCAGCATGCCGGGCCGTTCGCGCAGGCGCTCCGCGTGGCGCGCGTCCGCGCGCTCGTCATCCTCGAGGTCGGGCAAAGCCATCAACGCAATCGATGCCTGCGTCTGGCGCGACAAGTGCACGCGCAAATCCGCTTCGTGCATGGGCGTGACCGGATGCTGCGACATGGTCGGGTGCCGATCGAGGCGGTAGACGGTGTCGCCCGCGGCGGCGAAATGATTGCCGAACACCGTATAGCGCCGCAGCGGCGGGGCGCCTGCCAGGACGGATATCGTCCGGCCGCCATTGAGTGTTGTCCGGGCCATGTCGACCACGTGCCCGATGTTGCCGATGGCAGGTGAGGAGTCGAAAGTCGAGCAAACCTTGTAGTGCAAGAGGGGGGCGCGAGCTTCCCACAACGTGCGCAGCACCGGTTCGAGCTCGACGTCCATTTCGGCCGGCGTCATCGCGCGGCTGGTTCCCGCGACGCCGATGCAGCGCGCATCCGCGAAACGATCGCGCAGGAGCTTTGCATCCGGCGGAGACAGGAACAGCACCGTGCGCAACCCGGAGAGGGCCAGCGCCTCCATGGCATCCGTCGAGCCGGTGAAATCATCGCCGTAGAAGGCGAGCAGCAAGCCGTCCATCAGCCGCGCGACCCGAACTTGTCGATCGCGCCGCGCAACTCGGGGCGCGTCTTCGCGTACTCGTCGAGCGCAATGCCGGACGTCGCGGCCTCCCAGCCCTGCTGCATGCTGCGCACGCCTGCTGCCGTGCCGCCCGGATGCGCGATGATGCCGCCGCCCGCGAGGTGGATCACGTCCATGGCCCTGGTCGCGGCATAGATTTCCACCGCGGAACCAGCCCACTGCGCGGAGGAAATCGCCGGCATCACGCGGTAGTCACCGAACAGCGGCGTCAGGCAATCGCGAATCGACTGCCCGACCTCTTCATTGGTTTCGTAGAACTTGCTGTTGAATCCACCGACGTGCAAATGATCGACGCCGGCGAGCCGGCAGACCTTCTGGTAGGCGGTATAGCCGATGCCGAGCAGCGGATCGCGCGCCATGGCGCCGAAGTTGGCGCGGTGCCCGTGTATCGGCAGCTCGCAATGGCGACGCAGGTGGGCGAGCGCCGCGATGCCCACGCAGTTGACGTTCACCATGACGCAGGTGCCCCCGAAGCGCTGGACCAGGTCGTGGCCGCGCAGCAGGTCGTCGATGTCGCCGGTGATGTTGAAGGCGTACATGGTTTTCTTGCCGGTCTTGTCGGCGACCTTGTGGATTTCATCCATGGCGGCCGGCACGCGCTGTGCGAGCGGAGCATAGGGCGGGTCGGCGTTGAGCTCGTCATCCTTGATGAAATCCAGCCCGGCGGTGGCCAGCTCGCGCACCAGCGGACGCAGTTGCTCGATCGACAGGCCGATGCTGGGCTTGATGATGGTGCCGATCAGCGGCCGGCCTTCGACTTGCGCGAGCCGGCGCGTGCCGCCGATGCCGAAGCCCGGGCCCGGATAGCGCTCGGCGAATGCCGGGGGCAGCTCGAGATCCAGCAGCCGCACGCCGGACAGTTCCTGCAACTCGTAGAGATTGCCCGCGACGGTCGACAGCAGCGCGGGCAACGAGGGGCCGATGTTGTGCAGCGGGAAGGAAATCGATGCGACGCCCCGCTGATACCGCGGCATGCCGTTGGCGGACTTCGGCGGCTTCGATCCCGGCAGGCTGGGCTTGTCGACGGTTTCGAGGGCCTGGATATCGCGCACCTGCGCGCCGTATTTTTGCTTGAGTTCCGGCGTTTCGCCCGGCACCGATACGAAAGTGCCGCTCGACTGCTCGCCGGCAATCACCTCGGCCGCACGCTCTAGCGGGTGCGGCGTTTCGATGAGGTACTTCGCCAGTACGCGATCCTGTTCCACTCGCTTTCCTCCTGCGGGCTCTTGGTCTTGTGCGTTCGGCCGGGGCGCCCGGATCGCCTACATCGCGGTGCCCCCGTCCACGTTGTAGACATGCCCGGTGATGAACGATGCCTCATCGGATGCCAGGAAGGCCACCAATGCTGCGACTTCCTCCGGTTGCGCCACCCGCCCGATCGGAGTCATGGCGATGACGCGATCCAGCGTGCCGGCTGCCAGCCGCTGCAACTGGCGATCGGCCAGGTCGGTCATCGTCAGGCTGGGTGCCACCGCGTTGACGCGTATCCCGGATTTGGCGAATTCCCGCGCGAGAGCCTTGCTCAACGCAATGACCGCGCCTTTCGACGTGGAGTAGGCCGCGGTGCCGAGCAGGCCGCCGCCGCGCTGCGCGGCGACCGAGCTCAGGTTGACAATGGCGCCCTTGCCCTGGCGCAACAGGACCGGAATGACCGCCTGGCAGCAGATCCAGACGCCGGTCGCATTGATGCGCATGACGCGCTCGTAATCCTCGAGCGTCAGTTCCAGGAAGGGCCGCGAGCTTTCAACGCCGGCGTTGTTGATCAGCACGTCGATGCGGCCGAAAGCCGCGAGCACGCTTGCAGTCATGTCCGCGGCGCTGGCGACGCTGGTGACGTCGAGCGCGAAAGCTTGCGCCGGCAATCCTTCCGACTTCAGCAGTTCGGTCGCTTCCTGCGCGGCGTCCAGCCTGAGGTCCGCGACGGCGACGCGAAAGCCGCGACGGGCGAGCGCGCGTGCCGTGGCGACGCCGATGCCGCCGGCGCCGCCGGTTACGATTGCGCAAGGTTGGGTGGATTTCATCGCGCTCCCGGCTTCTTGTCCATTTGGCGCGATTCTACTTGCTGCGGCGGTCAGGCTCCGGCGCGCGTCGCTTTGTCCGCAACCTTGCCGCGAAAGCGCGTCGCGTCGATGACGAAGCGTTCGTGGGTGCCGCGCGATATGCGATCGACCCCGTCATGGGCCTCGACCTCGAAAGTCAGTTTCCGGCCTTCGACCGCAACCAGGCGCACGTTCACGGTGACGGTGAGTCCCGGCGGCGTCGCGGCTTCATGCGAGAAATTCACGTGCGTTCCCAGCGTCTGCTCGGCGGGCCAGTCGAGGTGCGGCCGTATGGCTTCGATGCAGGCCCATTCAAGCAGTCCGACCATGTAGCCGGTGGCGAGCACTGCCGGCATTTCAAGGAACATCCCCGATTCCGGATACAGATGCGGAACGGTCTTGGTCTCGGGGATCCTGAACCGGAAAACGTGGGCAAGGCCGGGCTTGAGCGTGTCTTTCATGGACGGGCAAAGGGCGAAGGAATCGGTGCCTCGGGAAGTTCCTGGTGTGAACGGCGATCGCGAACGCTCGTTCAGGTCTTCTTCCTGCGATCTCCTCCGAGCGGCGGCGCGGCCTTGAGGATCTCGTCCACGGTCGTGACCCCCGACGCGACCTTCATCGCGCCGGATACGCGCAGCGGCTTCATGCCGTCACGGTAGGCCTGGTCGCGGATCAGCGAGAAATCGGCGTCGGCCGTAATCAGCGGCCGTTGCGCCGCGGACATCAGCAGGACCTCGTAGATGCCGATCCGCCCCTGGTAACCCGTCATGCGGCATTCCAGGCATCCCTTCGCGTAGTACATCTGCTGGGGTTTCTCGGCCTGCCACGGCGCGATCAGCATGTTCCAGGTTTCCGCGTCGATTTCCGCGGCCTCGCGGCAATGCGGGCACAGGGTACGAACCAGGCGCTGGGCCATGATGCCCAGGATGGTGGAATGGATCAGGTAGGGCGGTACCCCAAGATCGAGCAATCGCGTCACGGCGGACGGCGCGTCGTTGGTATGCAAGGTCGACAGCACGAGGTGACCGGTGAGGGCGGCCTGGATCGCCATGTCGGCCGTCTCCAGGTCGCGGATTTCGCCGACCATCACGATGTCCGGATCCTGGCGCATGAGGGTGCGTATCCCCGATGCGAAATCCAGGCTGATGCCCGACTGCACCTGCATCTGGTTGAACGTGGGTTCGACCATTTCGATCGGGTCTTCGATGGTGCAGACGTTGACGTCGGAAGTCGCGAGCTGCTTCAGCGTCGAGTAAAGCGTGGTGGTCTTGCCGGAACCCGTCGGGCCCGTGACGAGGACGATGCCGTGGGGCTGCTTGACCGCGCGCTCCCAGCGGTCGCGGTCGTCGTCGGAGAAACCGAGCTCCTTGAACTCCTTCACGATCACGTCGGGATTGAAAATCCGCATGACCAGCTTCTCGCCGAAGGCGGTCGGCATGGTCGACAGGCGCAGCTCGATCTCCTCGCCTTCGGAGGTGCGCGTCTTGATGCGGCCATCCTGCGGCCGGCGCTTCTCGACGACGTCCATGCGGCCAAGGATCTTGATGCGGCTGGTCATGGCGGCGACGACGGGCGAAGGTATCTGGTAAACCTGGTGCAGCACGCCGTCGATGCGAAAGCGCACGTTGGCGACGTCCCGTCGCGGCTCGACATGGATGTCGCTCGCGCCTTCGTCGAAGGCGTACTGCAGCAGCCAGTCCACCAGCCGGACGACGTGCTGGTCGTTCGCATCGAGTTTTCCGCTACTGCCGAGCTGGACCAGCTGCTCGAAGTTGGTGATGTCGGAAATCGCGGTACCGTGCAGGTCCGTGGCGCTCTTGATCGAACGGGCGAGGTTGTAGAACTCCACCAGAAACCCGTTGATGTCCTGCGGATTGGCGATGACGCGCCGGATCTCCAGTCGCAGGATGCGCGCGAGTTCCGCCTCCCATTCGCGAACGTAGGGCTCGCAGGTAGCGATCACCGCTTCGGTCGTGCTTACGCTGATCGGCAGGATCTTGAACCGCTCGGCGTAGGCGTTCGACATCACCTTGGTCACCGCGGCGAAGTCGATCTTGAACGGATCGATGTGCACGTAGGGCAGGCCGACCTTGCCGGCCAACCATTCCGTGAGCACTTCCAGGGTCAGCAGCTTCTTGGGATTGCGCGGGTCCTTCCACTTCTGGTCCGCGAGTATGGTCAGCGGATGCACGTCGGTGCTGCGGAAATTGCGCCTGAGCAAGATGAGCTTGTCGGCCGTCTCCTGGGCAATCAGCTTGTCGGCCACCAGGTCCGGCAGCAATAGCTCGATGGTCAGCCTGCGGTCGGCCTGCTTCTGGGGCACGCCCGGCGCAATTGGTTTTTTCGCGTCGGCCGGGGCGACCGATGCATTTGGCGTAGTGGCAGGCATGGATCGATGCTGTCGCTATGAATTGCCCGAACTATAAACCGGCACCCTGGCGCCACCAACCGTAGTTGGAAGCAGGCTCGCCTTGCCGTCGATTCGTCGTGAATGCACCAACATGGATCTTTCAGCTCCCGTGACGCACATTAATAATGCATTCTGGTGGTGACAGATCGTCAAGGTAAACATTAACATTATAAATTTCAATATGATATGTTTTGAGAATACATATTGCATGTAGCTCCCGAATTTTTTGCTCTGTCCGGACGGGATGGAGTACGGGGGAGGAGAAATGGAAAACCTGAAAACGGGCAGCGATGCCTTGTTCATCCTGCTGGGCGCCGTCATGGTCCTGGCGATGCACGCCGGCTTCGCATTCCTGGAGCTCGGGACGGTACGGCGCAAGAACCAGGTCAATGCGCTGGTCAAGATCCTGGTGGACTTCTCCGTTTCCACCGTCGCTTATTTCTTCATCGGCTACGGCATTGCCTACGGCGTGAGCTTCCTGTCGGGCGCGGACAAGCTCGCAGCGGACAACGGCTACCAGCTGGTGAAGTTTTTCTTCCTGCTGACGTTCGCGGCGGCCATTCCGGCAATCGTTTCGGGCGGCATCGCCGAGCGGGCGAAATTCAACACGCAGCTTGCGGCGACTTTCGCGCTGGTCGGCGTGGTCTACCCTTTCTTCGAGGGCATCGCATGGAACGGGAACTACGGCATCCAGAAGTGGATTGAGGCCAGCTTCGGTGCGCCGTTCCACGATTTTGCGGGCTCCATTGTCGTCCACGCGGTCGGCGGCTGGATCGGCCTCGTGGCGGTGTTGATGCTGGGCGCGCGGCGCGGGCGCTACAACAAGGAAGGGGGCATGTCGGCCCACCCGCCGTCGAGCATTCCCTTCCTGGCGCTGGGTGCGTGGATCCTCACGGTGGGGTGGTTCGGTTTCAACGTCATGTCCGCGCAAACCATCGACAAGATCAGCGGCCTGGTCGCGGTGAACTCGCTGATGGCGATGGCGGGAGGCACCATCGGCGCCCTGGTCGCGGGTCGCAACGACCCGGGATTCGTGCACAACGGCCCGCTCGCCGGGCTGGTGGCGATCTGCGCGGGCTCCGATCTCATGCATCCGCTCGGCGGCCTCGTGACCGGCATCGTCGCCGGCGTCCTGTTCGTCTTCATGTTCACGGTGACGCAGAATCGCTGGAAAATCGACGACGTGCTGGGCGTCTGGCCGTTGCACGGCCTGTGCGGCGCCTGGGGCGGCATTGCGGCGGGAATATTCGGATTGCAATCATTCGGCGGCCTGGGCGGCGTGAGCACCGCATCCCAATTGGCGGGAACGCTGCTGGGAATCGGCTGCGCGGTGGTCGGAGCGACCATTGTCTATGGCGTGCTGAAGTGGGCGGTGGGCATCCGCCTCGATGCCGAGGAGGAGTTCATGGGCGCCGATCTCAGCGTCCACAGGATTTCCGCGACGGCGGAGAAGGAAGTCAGCTGGTAGCGCGGAATATTCCGGCAGGCCACGAACGGCGGCGCGCATGCGCCGCTTTTGTTTTGCACGCACGACCGGCGCGCCGCGCGGTCCAACGCGGGTCGCTTCCATCATAATGGGGGCTTCTTCATCGCCGCAGTTCGACGTGGATACCCCGGACCTCTCAAGGCTCAAGATCGATCGCGATAAACCGGCTTCCGCTCGTCGCGCAGGCGGCGGGTGGAGGCGGCGTGCAATGCCGATCGCGTTCGCGCTCATCGCAGTCGCGGCGGCCGCGGTCGTCGCCTATCGCGTCATGTCGGCTCCCGTGGAAGTGGAGACCGTCGCCGTGACGATGGCCTATCCCTCGCAGGCGTTCACGGTGCTGAACGCGACCGGCTATGTCGTCGCGCAGCGCAAGGCGGCGGTCGCGTCGAAGGCGACCGGCCGGCTGGTCTGGCTGGGCGTGCAGGAGGGCAGCCGCGTCAAGAAGGACGACATCATCGCCCGCCTCGAAGACCTCGACGTCAAGGCGACGCGCGAGCAGGCGGGCGCCAACGTGCAGGTCGCGCGCGCCAACCTGGCCCAGGGCGAGGCCGAACTGAAGGATGCCGAGACCGCGATGCGGCGCTCGCAGGACCTGCTGGCAAAGGGATTCGTTTCCCAGGCGTCGCATGACATCGCGGTGGCGCGCTTCGACAAGGCGAAGGCGCAGATCGTCAGCCTGCAGGCGGCGATCGCCGCGGCGGCGGCCAACCTGCGCGGCGCGGGCGTGGCCGTCGAGCAAACCTTGATCCGTGCGCCGTTCGACGGCGTGGTGCTGACGAAAGCGGCGAACGTCGGCGACATCGTCACGCCGTTTTCGTCGGCGCTCGACAGCAAGGGCGCGGTCGTGACCATGGCCGACATGTCGACGCTGGAAGTCGAGGCGGACGTCTCCGAATCCAGCCTGTCGAAGGTCAGCATCGGGCAGCCGGTCGAAATCCAGCTCGACGCATTGCCGGACGTGCGATTTCGCGGCGAAGTGAACCGGACCGTGCCGACGGTGGATCGCTCCAAGGCGACCGTGATGACCAAGATCCGCTTCGTCGAACCCGATCCGCGCATCCTTCCCGAGATGAGCGCAAAGGCATCGTTTCTCTCGCGCGAAGTCGCGGATTCCGAACGCAAGCCGTTGCCGGCGATCAATCCGGCCGCGATTACGAAGCGCGACGGCCGCGACGTCGTATTCGTCGTCAAGGAAAGCCGGCTGGTCCAAGTACCCATCGAAACCGGCGTGAAGATGAACGACCTCGTGGAGGTTCGTCGCGGGCCGCAGGCGGGCGACAAGGTCGTGCTCAGGCCCGCGGAGAAACTCCGGGATGGATCGCAGGTCAAGCTCGCGTCGAAGTGATGACCGGCCAGCCCATCATCGAGATCCGGCATCTCGTGAAGTCCTACCGCCGCGGAGGGCAGGTGGTGACTGTGCTGGTCGACCTGAGCTTGCAGATCGCGGAAGGGGATTTCGTCGCCCTGATGGGGCCCTCGGGTTCCGGCAAAAGCACGCTCCTGAACCTGATTGCGGGCATAGACAAGCCCGATAGCGGCGAGCTGCGCATCGGCGGCGAGGATATCGCGACTTTGTCGGAATCCGCGCTCGCGGATTGGCGCGCGGCCAACATCGGATTCATTTTCCAGTTCTACAACCTGATGCCCGTGCTCTCGGCCTTCGAAAACGTCGAGCTGCCGCTGCTGCTGACCGGCTTGCGCCGCCGGGACAGGCGGGAGCGCGTGCAGCTCGCGCTCGAAATGGTCGGCCTCGCCGACCGGGCGGAGCACTACCCTTCCGAACTTTCGGGCGGCCAGCAACAGCGCGTCGCCATCGCGCGCGCCATCATCACCGACCCGCTGCTGATCGTGGCCGACGAGCCCACCGGCGATCTGGATCGCACGTCGGCAGGAGACATCCTCGGCCTGCTCGATCGTCTCAACGGCGAAATGGGCAAGACCATCGTGATGGTCACGCACGACCAGCGCGCGGCGGACCGCGCGCACCGGATCGAGCATCTCGAGAAGGGCGAACTGGCGGAGCCGGCATCGGCAGCCTGATCGGCCGGCCTTTTCCCTTCAGGCGTTTCCAGGCATGTACTACCTCAAGCTCATCCTGCGCAACGCGCTGCGTCACAAGCTGCGCACCGGTTTGACGGTGCTCGGCATATTCGTGGCCATCCTCGCGTTCGGGCTGTTGCGCACGGTCGTGGAGGCGTGGTTCGCGGGCGCGGACAATGCATCGGCCACAAGGCTGGTGACGCGAAATTCGATCTCGCTGGCGTTCCCGCTGCCGATCACCTACAGCGACCGCATCCGCCGGGTGGAAGGCGTCACGCATGTGAGCCATGCGAACTGGTTCGGCGGGATCTACGTCTCCGAAAAGAATTTCTTCCCGCAGTTCGCCGTGGATGCGGCCAGCTATTTTCCGTTGTATCCCGAGTACCGGATCGACCCCGCGCTGATGAAGACATTCATGCTCGATCGCAAGGGATGCATCGTCGGCCGCAAGCTCGCAGCCCAGTACGGCTTCAAGGTCGGCGACGTCGTGCCGCTGCGGGGATCCATCTTCCCGGGCACATGGGAATTCAGGGTCGACGCGATCTATGACGGCGCCGATCCGAAGACCGACACGTCGCAGTTTTTTTTCCATTGGGACTATTTGAACGAGACGCTGAAGCAGACCGTGCCGCGCCGGGCCAATTCCGTGGGGGTCTACATCGTCGGCATCGACCATTCCCAGCATGCCGCGGCCGTCAGCGCGGCCATCGACGAATCCTTCCGCAATTCGCTCGCCGAGACGCTGACGGAAACGGAGAAAGCGTTCCAGCTCGGATTCGTGGCGATGACGGAGGCGATCGTCATCGCCATCCAGATCGTGTCCTTCCTCGTGATATTCGTGATCATGGCGGTCATGGCCAACACCATGGCGATGACCTCGCGCGAGAGACTGACCGAGCACGCCACGATGAAGGCGATGGGCTTCGGGCCGGCCCGACTGTCTGCGCTGATTTTCGGCGAGTCGATGGCGATCGCGTTGTTCGGCGCGGCCATCGGCATCGTCGCGACCCGGCCGGTCGCGAACTGGTTTGCCTCGAAGCTGGGCACCCTGTTTCCGGTTTTCGGCGTTTCCGGCAATACCGTGCTGATGCAGCTCGGCGCGGCGGTACTCGTCGGCGCGGTCGCGGCACTGTTTCCCGGCATGCACGCGGCGCGGCTGCGCATCGTCGACGGCTTGCGCAGCATCGGCTAGTCCATCGTGATCATCCCGTTCTCCTACGCGGCAAAGAACGTCTCCGCCCGCAAGCTGACGACGGTGCTGACGGCGGCGGGCATGGCGCTCGTCGTATTCGTGTTCGCCACGGTCCTGATGCTGCAGGAAGGGCTGAGAAAAACGCTGGTCGATACCGGATCTGCGGACAACATCGTGGTGACGCGGCGATCGTCGGGGACGGAGGTGCAAAGCGCGATCGACCGGGCGCAGGCCGGCATCATCGAGAACCAGCCCGAAATCGCATACGGTCCCGACGGCCGCGCCAGGGTGTCGAAGGAAACGGTCGTGCTCATCACGCTGCGAAAACGCGACACCGACAAAGCCTCCAACGTCATCATCCGCGGCGTCGGCGCGCAGGGCAGCGAACTCAGGCCGCAGGTGCGCATCGTCGACGGGCGCATGTTCCGGCCGGGCTCGTCGGAAATCATCGCGGGCCGCAGCATCGCCGAGCGATTCCACGGCGCCCGCGTCGGCGAGCAATTGCGCTTCGGCATGCGGGATTGGATGGTGGTGGGAACCTTCGACGCCAACGGCAGCGGCTTCGATTCCGAAATCTGGGGCGACGCGGAACAGCTCATGCAGGCTTTCCGCAGGCCGGTGTTCTCGTCGATGATCCTGAAGCTCGCGGACGCGAACGGCTTCGCCGCGCTGAAGCTTCGCCTGGAGTCCGATCCGCGGCTGACCGTCGAGGCGAAGCGCGAGACGGTTTTCTACGCGGAGCAATCCGAAGTGCTGGCCAATTTCATCGGTTACCTGGGCCTCACGCTGTCGGTCATCTTCTCGATCGGCGCGACCATAGGCGCGATGATCACGATGTACGCCTCGGTGGCGAGCCGCACGGCGGAGATCGGCACCTTGCGCGCGCTCGGCTTCCGCCGCAGCGGCATCCTCTGGGTTTTCCTGCTGGAATCCGTGCTGCTCGGCCTCGTCGGCGGCGTGACCGGCCTCGTGCTCGCCTCGTTCATGCAATTCCTGACGATATCCACCATGAACTGGCAATCCTTCGCGGAACTGGCGTTTTCCTTCACGTTGAATCCGTCCATCACGGCAAAGGCGCTGGGCTTTGCCATGGCGATGGGGCTGGTGGGCGGATTCCTGCCTGCATTGCGCGCGTCGAAGCTGAACATCATCGACGCGCTGCGGGCGGCGTGAGGCCTGGCTAGGCTCTTTCCGGCCTTGGCATCGGCTCGACGGTGCCGATGTGAAACTGGAATTCTCCCGCGCGGCGATCGTCGAAATAGTGCCTGAGCGTGCGCCTCACCGTGATGAAGGCGAGCTCGTCCCAGGGAATCTCGTTTTCACCGAACAGCCGCGTTTCCAGGGATTCGGCGCCGGCACTGAATTCGAGGTCCAGCAGGCGCGCGCGGAACAGCATGTAGACCTGGTTGATGTGGGGAATGTTGAAGAGTGCATACAGACCCAGCACTTCGACCCTGGCATTGGCTTCTTCCAGGGTTTCGCGCGCCGCGCCCTGCGCGGTGGTCTCGCCGTTTTCCATGAAGCCGGCGGGAACGGTCCACAAGCCCAGCCTGGGTTCGATGGCGCGCCGGCACAGCAGGATGCGGTCTTCCCACTCGGGAATGCAGCCCACCACCATTTTTGGATTTTCGTAGTGGATCGTGCCGCAGCTCGTGCAGACATGCCGGGGCAGGTTGTCGCCGGCGGGCACGCGCATTTCGACGCGCTCGCCGCAGTGGCTGCAAAAATTCATGCGATCCAGGAAGAGGGTGAGGCTGGAGGATCCATTATATAGGCCGCCACTCGAGGTACTTCCTTCAAGCTTCGCCGTGGCGGCTAGAATGACGAGATGCCGCCAACGAGAAATTCCCGGGAGGAGCGCAAATGAGAAGCCTGGTACTGGCCGCGGTCGCGGCCGCATGCCTGTTCATCACAACCGCATTCGCCGACACCGGCGAGCTGCACGGTTCGTGGAAAGGCCCGTGGTACATCGGCATGAGCAGCGGCATGGTGGCGATGGAAATCGCCGAAGATGGCTCCGGCAGCATCGTGCTGACGAACATGGACGATTTCGGCGCGAAGCCGGTTGCGCTCGCGAAGCAGAGTTTCGACGGCAAGACGCTGGCCTTCAGCGCGACCGGGGCGAACGGCGCGGTGCTTTCCATGACGCTGCGGCTCGGGGAAGGCGGCAAGCAATTGCGCGGCAACGGCAAGCACGGCGGTTTCGGCGCAAGGATGGAACTGCAGCGCGCCGACTGACCTGCTGGAATCAGGAAAGAGAAAGGGCGGCCCGGCCGCCCTTTTTTCGTTTGCGTCGCGTGAAGACTAGTTGGCAGGCAGTGCCTTGATGTATTCCGCCAGGGCCTGGATTTCCTCGGGTTTCAATTGTGTCCTGAACCCGGGCATCGGGGTCTTGCCCACGACGATCTGCGTCACGACCTGCTCGAACGACTTGCTCGTGCCCGCCAGCTTGGGTCCGTCGGCCTGCTTCATGCCGTAGCCCTGGTGGCACCAGCTGCATTTTTGCGAGAACAGCTTCTTGACGTTCACGTTGTATTTTTCATTCACCGGCGCGGCTGCGTCATCGGTGACGTCGGCACGGGACGGGACTGCCTGCAGGCTTGCCACTATGGCGAACGCGACCAGCAGAAGGGTGCTGCGTGATGCTCTCATTTCTTTCGTTCTCCGCAATTGGGGCGGTAGCTCGGCAACAAAACGGGCGAGGGATTGCTCCCTCGCCCGCAACTAACGATTTGCTACAGAAACCGGATTACAGGCTGAAGACGATCAGCTGGCCGGCGTCCGTCGGCATTTCCGTGAACGGATGGCCGAACAGCGGTCCGAAGTTGCCGGACACGTGGCTGCCCCAGCCGGTCACGACGGCGACGTACTGCTTGCCGCCTGCCATGTAGGAAATGACACCGCCGTGGTGGCCGATGCCGTTGTTGTGCTTCCAGACTTCCTTGCCGGTGCGGGCGTCGAGCGCGCTGAACGTGCCGTCGGCACCGGGGACGAACACGAGGTTGCCCTTGGTCGACAGCAGCGAAGCGAGCGGCGGGTACTTGAACTCGGTGCGCCACTTGATCTTGCCGGTGATCGGATCGCGGCCGGTGACATGTCCGTAAGCCTTCTTGCCTTGCGGGTGCGTCGAGGTCCACGAAGCGCCGAAATAGGCCTGACCCGAAAAGTCGGCGGGCTTGTCACCCTTCACGACTTCGATGTCGAAGCACCATTCCTGGCCGATCTTGTAGTACAGGCCGGTGCCCGGGTTGAACGAACCCGTGTTCCAGCTGATCGCGCCGTCGATGGCCGGGCACACGTTCGCGTGCTTGCCTTCGGGCAGCTCGCGGCGCCCGATGAGCGCGCCGGTCTTCGGGTCAACGCCCTTGATGTAGTTGTAGGTCTCACCCAGCATGTAGGCGTTTTCCACCTTCAGCGGGTTGCCACCGCCAAGCTGATCGGCGTTGTACACGAAGATGATGCCGCCCTTGTTCGGGTGCACCATGTAGTGCTTGCCGCCCTTGTCCAGCGTGACGAATTCGCCGGGTGCAGCGTCGAAGTCCCAGGCGTCATGCGGCATTTCCTGGAAATAGGACTTCAGCTCGCCGGAGTCGGCATCCAGCACCACCACGGAAGAGCTGTACAGGTTGTCACCCGGACGCGGGCCATCGTTCTTCCAGTTTTCGCCGGACCAGTCATAGTCGGGCGCCGGGTTCGCGGTACCCCACCAGACGGTGTTGGTCTTCGGATCGTAGGAGCCGGTCATCCAGCCGCCGCCGCCGCCGATCTTCCACGAATCGTTGCCCCAGGACGCGCGGGAACGCTCGTCGCCGCCGATGGTGTCGAACTGCCATGCCACTTCGCCGGTCTTCGCGTTGACCGCGAAGATCGGGCCGCAGCAGCCGGACAATTCGCCGCCGTTGGAGCCGATGATGACCTTGTCCTTGACGATCACAGGTGCGCCGGTGAAACCCTTGTTGCCCTTTTCGACGCTGAGGATCGTGTTGTCCCACACCACCTTGCCGGTGTTCTGGTCCAGCGCGATCATGCGGCCGTCGACGGTGCCGATGTACACGTTGCCGTAGCCGATGGCCAGGCCGCGGTTGTACGGGTTGTAGAACGTGCCTTCCGCACGCTCGGTGTCGATCTTGGCTTGATAGCGCCACTTCACCGCACCGGTCGCGCCGTCGAGCGCCCAGACCTGGCCCGACGAGCTGGTGTAGTAGAGGACGCCGTCGGCAACCAGCGGGAACGACTGGATCCCGCGCTTGCTGGCCGAAGGCGTATGCAGCCAGGCCACGTGCAGGTTCTTGACGTTGTCGGCGTTGATCTGGTCGAGGCCGCTGTAATGCCAGCCCTTGAACGACTGGTGATACATGAGCCAGTTGTTGGCGTCCTTGTCGGCGTTGAGCAGGCGATCCCAGGTAACATCTGCTGCCATGGCCTGGGATGCGAACCCGACGAACGCTGCCGCGGACAGGGCCTTGGCGACCCCTGAGCAAGTCCATTGATTCATAACTCTCTCCCGTTCATATTATTTAAGTGGATGTGGGCGCAACTTTTGGAGAACCGATTGCCCCGAAATGTCGCCTGCTTGTTAAGGACTTGTTCAGGCGGCATTCATAGGCGAGCCCGCCGTGAATGTAGTCCTCATCATTTTCGATTGCAAGCAAAGCAGGAAAAATTCCCGCGGCCCGCAAACCCTTGCCGGGAGCGCGTTTTCGCGTGTTGCGATGCGCCATGGCGAATGGCATTCAGACGCCGGGAAGGCTTCGTGAATGCCGCCCCGGTAGCGAACCGGACAAGGAAGCTCGCGTGCTGCCCGTAGTCCCGGAATCAGAAATCGAATTCCGCTTTGTTCGCGCTTCCGGCCCGGGCGGTCAAAACGTCAACAAGGTCTCGACCGCGGTCGAACTGCGGTTCGACATCGCCGCAAGTCGCTCGCTCAGCTTGGAAATCAAGGCCAGGCTGAGAAAACTCGCGGGGCGCCGAGTCAACGCCGAGGACGTGCTCGTCATCGATGCCGGGCGTTTTCGCACCCAGGAAGCGAATCGCCGCGACGCGCTTTCGAGGCTCGAGGAGTTGGTCGGTGCGGCCGCGCACAAGCCGAAGAACCGCATCGCAACACGGCCGACCCGGGCCGCCAAGGAACGCCGCATTGCGGGAAAACGCAGTCGCTCCACCGTCAAGAAAGGCCGCGGACGCGTGACCGACGCGGACTGACCGGGAATTCCCGGAACCCCGCAACGCCGCCCTCGTGACCCTCGTCGGGAAAAGCGGGGTGGCCGGCCGGAAATTTTCCTAGAGCCATTTTTTCCATTTGAAGATGCCGACCATGATGGCAATGACGACGCTCATCATGATCAGCGAGCCCTGGAAGCCATAGCGCCAGTCGAGCTCGGGGAAATTGCGGAAGTTCATGCCGAAGATGCCGGTGATGAACGTCAGCGGCATGAAAATCGCCGAAAAGAGCGTCAGCACCTTCATGACGCTGTTGGTGCGCGTGGTGATGGTCGAGTAGTACGAGTCGAGCATGCCGTTTAGCAGGTCGCGAAACGTATCCACGCCGTCGGTGACCTGCATGATGTGGTCGTGCAGGTCGCGGAAGTAGGCCGCGTTGGATTCATGGACGAGCGGCGATTCCGAGCGCTGCAGCGACGTGACGACTTCGCGCAGCGGCCACACCGACTTGCGCACGAAAATCATCTCGCGCTTGATCGCGTGCACTGCGCGCACGGTATCGGGCGCGGGATTCGTGACCACGACGTCCTCGAGCTGCTCGATCTTCTCGCCCAGCCGCTCCAGCACGACGAAATAGTGGTCGACGATGATGTCGAGGATGGCGTACGCGAGGTAGTCGGCACCCATCTTGCGGATGCGGCCCAGCGACTTGCGTATGCGCTCGCGCAAGGGATCGAAGAAGTCGCCCGCGCGTTCCTGGAACGAGATGACGTAGTTCGCGCCCAGGATCAGCGACAGTTGCTCGATCTCGATGTCGTTCTTCTTGGCTTCGTGGTCCAGCATCTTGACCACGATGTAGATGTAGTTCCCGTAGTCCTCGAATTTCGGCCGTTGGTCGGTGTTGAGGATGTCCTCGAGCATGAGCGCGTGGAAGCCCATGACGCGGCCGAAATTCTCCAGCAGTCCCGGTTGGGTGACGCTGTCGACGTTGATCCAGGTGACGGAGCTGGAATCCCGGAACGGAATGCATTCATCCAGCCGCACCAGTTCCTTCTCGACGACGCGGTTCTCGTCGTAGTCGATCATCGTGACCCTGGGCGGCTGGGCCTTCGGCTCGCCGGTATAGACCAGCGAGCCGGGTGCCAGGCCGGGCGTCTTGCCGCGCGGCCGGAATATCTTCTTGCGGTTCTGCGATCGGCGGGCCATGGTCAGCGCCTTTCCGGAAGGATCCGCTGCAGCAGCGACACCAGTTGCCGGCGCTCGGCCGCGGAAAGGTTTTGCACCACGCGGCGTTCATGCCGCGTGACTTTTCGTTTCAGGTCCTGCAGCAGCGCCGTGCCCTTGGCGGCGAGGAACAGGCCGTTGCTGCGCCGGTCGGCGGCCCGCCGCTCCACCAGGCCGCGGTCCTCGAGCTTGTCGATGACGGTCACGACAGTGGACCGATCCAGGTGCGCCGCGTTCGCAAGCGCCTGTTGCGTGAGCCCAGGGTTTTCCCCGATGACCACGAGGATGCCGAACAGGCCCGGCGAAATCCCGCCGGTGCCCACGGTGTCCGCGAAATCCGCAAAGATGGCGCGTTGTGCCAGCCGCAGCTGGTAGCCGATCAGTCCCGGCAGCACGCCGAGTCCGGTGTCGTCCTGGACGCGGCGGGCGCGCGGCGATTGTTTGACATCCAACAGTTTGCTTTCCATACTTGGCATCGATGTAGTCCCCCGGTCCCAAACCTGCGCCAGCGTCCGCGGCGCCTGCAAGCGGGTCACAATCGTGAGTGTAACCGTCACTGTCGCCGACCTGAACCAGTCCGCTCTTGCCGAGGAAGGCGAAACCGTGCTCGACGCGTTGCTCGCGCGCGGCATCGGCTTTTCCTACAGCTGCCAGGCAGGCAACTGCGGCACCTGCCGTTGCGAATTGGTATCCGGCGAAATCATGGAACTCGAATATTCCGAGCATGCGTTGTCGGCGGACGATCGTGCCCGCGGCATCGTGCTGGCCTGTCGTTCGCAGGTCTGGGGCGACGTCGTCGTGCGCCGGCTCGATGCCGAGGAACTCGTCGTGCATCCGTCTCGGGTCATGCGCTGCCGCGTTGCCAGCATGGCCATGCTCACGCACGACATCCTCGGGCTCAGGATGGACATCGTCGCGGGTGGACCGTTCACATTTTCGGCGGGGCAGTTCGCGAGCCTGGAGTTCCCGGTGGCGCAGGGTGTCGCGCGCGACTACTCGATGGCGAACCGGCCCGACGATGAAACCCTGGAATTCCATATCCGCGTCATGGCGACGCGCAATTCGGTCAGCAGGCAGGTCGCGGAAGGCCTCCATGTCGGCGACATCGTGAGAGTGTCCGGCCCGCTGGGTTCGTCCTACCTGCGCGCGCAGCATGCAGGGCCGGCCGTCTGCGTCGCCGGAGGCAGCGGACTCGCGCCGGTGAAGTCGATCGTGGAAACGGCGCTGCTCGGCGGCTTCGCGCGGCCGCTTCATCTTTATTTCGGCGTGCGCGACGAGCGCGACGTGTACTTCGAGGCCGAATTGGCCGACCTGGCGACGCGGTTTCCGTTTTTCAGGCCGCACATCGTATTATCCGAGGCGACATCCGTTCCTGGTGGGACGCAATTGCCCCGGCGCCGTGGTTTCGTGACCGACGCCCTTGCCCAAGACCTGCCGGATTTGTCGGGCTTCAAGGCTTACCTCGCTGGTCCGCCGCCAATGGTGGATGCCGCGACATCGCTGGTGCGGAGCCGGGGAATCGAGGCACGCGACATTCATGCGGACGCATTTTTCCCGGCAGCTGCCGACGCCAGGCAGGCGGTGGCCACGCCATGAGTAATGACCAGACTTTGTCGGGCCGCGTGGCCATCGTCACCGGCGGCGCGCGCGGAATCGGGCTCGCCATCGTCGAGGAGTTGCATCGCCGCGGCGCATCGGTGCTGATCGCGGACAGCGGCGTTTCGATCTCGGGCGCGGATCCCGATTCGTCTCTCGCCGGAGCCATTGCCGCGAAGCTCGGCGACCGCGCAGCGGCGTTCGGCGAGGACCTCACCGATGTCGGTGCGCCGGATCGCGCGGTGCAGGGCGCGCTGAAGGCATTTGGCGCGGTCGACATCGTGGTCAACAACGCCGCCATCCTGCGCGACGCATTCATTTTCAAGGCCTCGCGCGAAAACTGGGACCGCGTGATCGCCACGAACCTGTCGACGCCGTTTGCGTTGCTTGCCGCCGCCACGCCGGTCATGCGAGAGCAGCAGAAAGGCGGGCGCGCGCCTGGGCGCATCGTGAACATCGTGTCGAGCGCGGGGCTGTTCGGGAATTTCGGCCAGTCCGCCTACGCTTCGGCCAAGGCCGGGCTCGTCGGCCTGACGCGCGTCGTGGCAATGGACATGTCGCGCTCCCGGGTCGCATGCAACGCGATCGCGCCGTTCGCCGCCACCCGGGTAACCGAATCGATCCAGCCTGCCAACGACGCACAGGCGTCGTACAAGGCGCGCGCGCTGCGCATTCCCGCGCATTACGTTGCACGTCTGGCCGCCTTCCTGAGCTCGAACGCGCACGACATGACCGGACAGTTGTTCGGCGTGCGCGGTCGCGAACTGTTGCTGTTTTCCCAGCCGCGCCCGGTGGCGCGCACCGTCATGTCCGCCGGCGTGGATTGGGACGAAGCCGTGTTTGCGCGTGCAATGCAAGAAGAATTCGGGGCGGGCCTGACCGACCTTGCCACCGACCTCGAATACTTCGATTCCGAACCCGTCGTCTGAAAGTCCCGACCATGAACGCCGTCGCCGTTCCGACCGTCAAGACCGCCGCAGAGCTCTCTGAGCAGCCTGAGGAATACCAGACCGCCGTCAGGAAAATCGTCATCAGCCATGCGGTGAACGAGCTCTACGGCGCCCAGGTGTTCGACGAGCCCGCCATCGCGCTGGCGCCGTCGCCCTATGCGAAATGGCTCACCTGTCGCGTGGCGATGGAGGAGTACCATCACCACGTGCGATTTCGCGGACTCGCGGAGCAGATCGGCGTGCCGGCGCAAATGATGGATCCCAAGGTGAAGAAGCCGCTGACCATCTTCGGCTTCCAGCTCAGGACCTGGCCGGAGTTCTGCGTGATCAAGGCGATAGCCGACTACGCGGAAATCCTGCAGGTCGAGGACCTTCTGCACTGCTCCTTCCATCCGCTGCGCGACCTGGCGCGCATCACCATGCCGGAAGAGAAATTCCATGCGAAGTTCGGCAAGGACTTCTGCACCGAGCTGATCGGAACCGACGAGGGCAGGGAAGCGGTGCAGGATGCGATCAACCGCTACTTCCCGATCACGCCCGGTTTTTTCGGCGCGAGCAAGTCGAGCAACAACGAGATGTACCTGCGCTGGGGCCTCAAGAGCCGCAGCAACGACGAGATGCGCGCGGACTTCCTGTCGCGCGTCACCGAGCTGGTCGAGAAGGATTTTGGATTGAAGCTGCCGGCCTTGCCGGCGGCTGTCCACTAGAACCGGAGCGACGCATGCCCAAGGTTGCGGTCAAGCCGAAAAACACCCGCCAGGAATACTATCGCCGCATCGCGCCGGCGCACCTGACGCCGCTGTGGGAGATGATGAGCGCGCTGGTGCCGCGCCAGCCGCAGTCTCCCTGCGTGGCGGCACTCTGGAAGTACCGCCAGATCCGGCCGTGGCTGATGGAGTCCGGCGACCTGATTACCGCGAAGGAAGCAGTCCGGCGCGTGCTGATTCTGGAGAATCCCGGCATCCCCGGGCAATCCGCAATTACGAATTCACTCTATGCCGGCTGGCAGTTGATCCTGCCCGGCGAAGTCGCGCCCAGCCATCGCCACACCCAGACGGCGTTGCGCCTGATCGTGGAAGGCAGCGGCGCCTATACGGCGGTCGACGGCGAGCGCGTGACCATGCATCCGGGCGATTTCATCATCACGCCGTCCTGGACCTGGCACGACCACGGCAACGATTCGAACGAACCGGTCGTCTGGCTCGACGGGCTCGACATTCCGCTGGTGCGCTTTTTTGATGCCGGATTCGCCGAAGACTATCCGCAGGACGAGCAGGAAATCGTGCGTCCGGAAGGGGATGCCTGGTTGCGCTATGGCAACAATCTGCTGCCCATCGCCTTCCAGCCTGTGGGTTCGACCTCGCCGGTATTCGCCTATCCTTACGCGAAGTCGCGGGAAAGCCTGCAGCAACTGGCCAAGGTCGACCAGCCGCATGCGAGCCACGGGCACAAGATGGAATTCGTGAACCCGTCGACCGGCGGCCCCGCGATGCCGACCATGGGCGCCTACATCCAGTACCTGCCGAAAGGGTTCAGCGGACGCCCATATCGCAGCACCGACGGTACCGTCTTCTCCGTGATCGAGGGAGAAGGTCGCGCGGTCATCGCAGGCGAAACCTTCGAGTTCACCGCGCAAGACACCTTCGTGGTGCCGTCATGGCAGGCTTACGCACTCTATGCTTCCGACCACACGGTGCTGTTCAGCTACTCCGATCGGCCGGTGCAACGCGCGCTGGGTCTGTGGCGGGAAGAGCAATTGCAATAGCCTGGTTTTCCCGCCTGGGCTTGCCGCTCGACGACGCCGAAAGCCGTCTCGCGTCGGGGTATCTGCAGGCGCTCGGATTTCCGCTTGCCCCGGAGATTGCAGTCGCGCGGAATTGGCAGGACGCGGAAACGGTCCTGCGTTCGCATCGCTCCGCGGATTTCTGGTGGGATGTCGAAGAGAGCGAACGCAAGCGGCTTACGCTCGCCGCCGCGCGCCGCGTTGGTGGAGGGCGGCTTCCGGAATTGCTGACGGCGGCGGCCGGCCGCCATGCGCAGGAAACGTTTGCCTGCGCGCTGGCGTCCTGCGGCGATGAGGCACTGGCCAAGGTTGCATCGGGCGCGGCGCTGGCGGCCATTCACCAGCACGAACTGGCGTTGCATGCCGGGTGCGAAGCCTCCCACGTCTTTATGCAAAAATACGACTTGTTCGCCGGCGGGCGTTTCCCGCTCGGCTTGCACGAATCCCGATTCACATTTTTCTGACCATCCTGTCCAGGCAGCCATGAGCGCAAACGACCTGTTGTTCGACATCGGCCCCGTGCCGTCAGTGCCCGTAGTGGGTAGCAAGGAACGCTTTCCCGTGCATCGCATCTATTGCGTCGGCCGCAACTACGCCGCGCATGCGCGCGAAATGGGCAAGGACCCGGAGAAGGAGCCGCCGTTTTTCTTCCTGAAGCCGGCGGATGCCGTGCTGGCGGGCGGGGGCAAGATGCATTACCCGCCGGGAACGGAGAACCTGCATCACGAGATCGAGATGGTCGTGGCCATCCACAAGGAGGGCCGCAATATTCCCTCCGCCAAGGCCCTCGACTACGTTTACGGATACGCCGTCGGCCTCGACATGACCCGGCGCGACCTCCAGTTCAAGGCGCGCGACATGGGCCGTCCCTGGGATTTCGGCAAGTCCTTCGACGAATCGGCGCCGATCGCGGCCATCCACCCGGTCGCGAGCCACGGCCATCATTCGACCGGAAAAATCTGGCTCAAGGTCAACGGCGAGATGCGCCAGGAAGCCGACCTCGCCGACATGATCTGGAACGTGCAGGACACCATTTCCTTCCTGTCCGACTATTACCTGCTCAAGCCCGGCGACCTCATCTACACGGGAACGCCCGCCGGCGTGGGCGCGGTCAAGAAAGGCGACCAGATGCTCGGCTTCGTAGACGGGCTGGGGGAACTCGCGGTGACCATGGTCTGAAGCGGCCGGTCGGCGCATCGCGCTCGACTATAATTTCTTCGTTCCATACAGCCGCAATCAAGAGGATCGCATGACAGCAAAGATCGGCATCACCATGGGCGATCCATCCGGCATCGGGCCGGAAATCATCGTCAAGACGCTCGCGCAAATGAGCCCCGCCACGCGCTCGCTTTCCGCCGTGGTGGGAAACCTCGCGCTGCTGCGGCGGGCGGACAAGCTGCTCGGGACGGGCTTGACCTTCGTCGATGGCCTCAACGCGAAATCGGGGGAAGTGCCGGTCGCGGACGTCGCGACGAAAGACCAGGACAAGATCGAGGACGGCAAGGTTTCCGCCGCCGGCGGCGAGGCGGCCTATCGCTACGTGGAAGCGGCCGTCAAGCTCGCTCTCGCGCACGACATCGAAGTCATCGTCACCGCGCCGCTCAACAAGGCGGCGATGCATGCGGCGGGCCACCACTTCGACGGCCACACGGAATTGCTGGCGGAACTGACCGGTGCAAAGTCATCGTTCATGCTGCTGGCGAGCGACAAGCTCAACGCCATCCACGTGACCACCCACCAGTCGCTGAAGAACGCGGCCGAGCGCCCGACCGTCGACCGCGTCGTGGCGACCATCCGCGCCGGCCACCAGCATTTTCGCGAGCTGGGCATCGACAAGCCGCGCATCGCCGTCGCCGGCCTGAACCCGCACAGCGGCGAGGGTGGAATTTTCGGCCGCGAGGAAATCGAGCGCATCTCGCCGGCGATCGAAATCGCGCGCAAGGACGGCATAGACGTCAAGGGCCCGATCTCGGGCGATACCGTGTTCTATCGCGCGCTGAAGGGTGAATTCGACCTCGTCGTCGCGCAATACCACGACCAGGGGCACATCCCGACCAAGCTGATCGCCTTCGACGAAACCGTCAACATCAGCCTCGGGTTGCCGATCCGCAGGACTTCCGTGGACCACGGCACGGCGCACGACATCGCCTGGACCGGCAAGGCCAACAACGTGAATATGCAGGCGGCCATCGCCTACGCCAGGAAGATGGCGGATCACATCGCCGCCTGAAGGCGCGCAACGATGACGCGCGCACCCCGGATCCTCATCGTCGCCGACGACCTGACCGGGGCCATGGATAGCGCCGGCCCGTTCGCCGCGCTGGGCGTGGAGACCTGGGTCGTCGCGGTGCCGATGCGCTGCGATCCCGCGACCCTGCATTCGGCCAACGTCGTTTCCGTGAATACGGACACCCGCCATCTTTCCGCTGTTGAGGCCGCGGCGCGCGTCGACAGGATCTCACGTCACCTGGGCGTCGGCGATTTCGACGTCGTCATCAAGAAGATAGATTCGACCCTGCGCGGCAACGTCGTGGCCGAAACCATGGCGTTGCTCGATGCTGGCGGCCGCAGCAAGGCCCTGGTTGCCCCGGCGTTTCCCGCGCAAGGCCGTACAGTCCACAAAGGCGTCGTGCACGTCGAAGGCGTCCCCCTTGCGCAGACGGCTTTCGCAAGGGACGCGCTGTCGCCGCCGCCCTTGCAGTCGCTTCACGAAGTATTCGCGCAATCCAGGACGGCCTTGCGCGTGAGCGTCGTCGAGCCGGGTGGCGCCTTCGATTCGCAATTGGATGTCTGGGTGGCGGACAGCGCGGTCGATGCCGATTTGTCGGCGGCGGCCGCGGCGATGGACGTCCACGCGAAAGACGTGTTGATGGTCGGGTCCGCCGGCCTGACGCGGGCGCTGGCGGGCCGGTTCTTTGAAGCGCACGCTGCGCCGACGACGCTGCGGCACGTCACCGGCACGATCGTGTTTGCCGTGGGATCGCGCGCCGCGCGCAGCGCGGAGCAGGTGGACAGGCTGGCTGGCGAACCGGAGACCGCCGTGCTGCGGGCCCCGAATGGAAAGCTGCCGGCGAGCCGCATTCCAACCGCGCGGAATCTGGTGCTGAAGGCAACGGCGGACGCAGCGGGCAATGAAGGCGATGCCGAAAGCGTGGCGGCGGACATGGCGAAACACGCGATAGAACTGGCGAGGCACGCGCAGGCCGAGGCGCTGGTCGCGACCGGCGGCGACACGGCGATCGCCATCCTGGCGGCAAGCGACAATCCCGCCTTGCAGGTGCTCGGCGACCTGATGCCGGGCATTCCCTACGCGCGCATCCGTCTCGAAGGCGCGCCGCTATGGCTCGTCACGAAAGCGGGCGGGTTCGGCAACCCGGACACGTTCCGCGACGTCGCGCGACGGCTGCGCGGGACCTGATGCCGTGCCGTCGCTGCAAAGTTTCCTGAACCCGGAAAGCATCGCGGTCGTCGGCGCCGGGGAACGGCCGACCAGCTCCGGTGGCGCCGTGTTGCGCAATCTGCGCGTATCGGGATATCGCGGCCGCATCGTTCCCGTCAATCCGAAAGGCGGTCGCATCGATGGACTCGAGGTCGCGGTGTCGCTCAAAGACATAGACTCACCGGTCGACCTGGTTGCGATTGTGGTGCGGCCGGATAGCATCGTCGCGGTCGTGAACGAGGCGGCGGATGCCGGCCATACCAACTTCCTGATCCTGCCGGGCGGTTTCGCCGAAGCCGGCGAGCCGGGACGGGAGCGCGACAAGGCATTGCGGGAACTCGCGGTGGCACGTGGCCTGACGATAGGCGGCCCCAATTGCGCGGGATCGATCAACCTGCTCGACCCGAAGGCGCCGTTCGCGGCGACCTTCCTGCGCGCAATGCCCAGGGGCGGCGCGATCGCGATGATTTCGCAATCGGGTGCCGTCATCGAAGAGGCGATCGACGCCAGCCATGCGCTGGATTTTCCGCTCGGGGCGGTGGTGTCGGTCGGCAACAGCATGCAGCTCGGCATCGTCGAGTACCTCGACCATTTCGGACGCGACGAGCGCTGCAAGGCCATCCTGCTGTATGTCGAATCTTTTGGCGATGCCGTGCGCTTCGGCGAGGCGGCGCGCGCCGCGGCCAGGCGCAAGCCGGTTGTTGCATTGATCGGCGGTCGCACGGGGGCGGGCAGGGACGCTGCGTTTCGCCACACCGGTTCGCGGCCCGGCGACGATGCCGCGACGGAAGAATTCTGCAGGCGCAGCGGCATCGTGCGGGTCAGGAGCCTGCGGCGCCTGCTGCTGGCCGGCAAGGCCTTCGGTGCGTTTCCGCAGGGGATCGGCAAGCGCATGCTGCTCCTGTCGAATTCCGGAGGGCCTGGCGTGCTGGCGGCGGACCAGGCCATCGACGAAGGCCTCGAGTTGCCGCAGCTACCCGCGGCGTTCGCGGAAAAGTTGCGCGGCTTCCTGCCTCCCGAGGCCGCCGTCGCAAATCCGATCGACCTGCTCGCGGATGCGCGCGAGGACCGCTTTGCGTCCGCGCTGGCCGCCGCGCTGGAAACGGCAACGGAACATTTCGACGCGATCTTGATGATCCACGTCGTGCCGTTCATGGTGGATGCCGGCGCCGTGATCGACGCGCTCTCGACGTTGAGCAGCCGCGCGAAACTGCCGATCATGCATTGCATGATGGGCACGCTGGATGACAGGAAAACCTGGTTCGAGAAAATGGAAAAGGCCGGCGTACCCGTGTTCAAGGATGCCGAGGAAATGTGCGCCGGCGCGGGCCTGCTGTCCCGGCATCGCGAGCTCAATGCAATGCACTGACCGCAGTTCACGACCCATGAGGCCGCAATATTGAAGCTCTATGGTTACTTCCGGAGTTCGGCGTCTTATCGCGTGCGCATTGCGCTCAACATGAAGGGCCTGGCTTACGAGCAGGCAAGCATTCATCTCGCCAAGGGCCGCCAGTATGCGCCGGAGTTCTCCGAGGTCAGCCCGCAGAATCTCGTGCCGGTGCTGGAACACGAGGGCCACCGTCTTTATCAATCGCCTGCGATCATCCAGTACCTGGACGAAAAATTTCCCGAGCCGCCGCTGCTGCCGAAGGATCCTGTCGACAGGAACCGCGTGCGCTCGCTGGCATTGATCAGCGCCTGCGAAATCCATCCGCTGAATAACACGCGCGTGCTGGCTTACCTCACCGATGTGCTGAAAGCCAGCGACGAGCAAAAGAGCGCGTGGTACGGGCACTGGGTCACGACCGGATTCACCGCGCTGGAAAAGCGCCTGGCCACGGAAGCGCAAACCGGACACTTCTGTCACGGCGATGCGCCGGGGTTCGCGGACATCACGCTGGTTCCCCAGGTTGCCAATGCGATCCGCTTCAAGGTCGACTTGCAGGCCTTCCCGACGATCCGGCGCATCAACGACAACTGCCTCGCGCTGGAACCGTTCAGGAAAGCGATGCCCCAGAACCAGCCTGACGCGGAATAGGCGGGAAAGGCGCGCGTGCTATGCTGGCCCTCGCCAGACCGAGAGGAGCCAGGCAATGACAACAAGAATTCTTGCAGCCGCGGCAATCGCGGCGGCGCTCGCGCTGCCTGCGGCGCACGCGGCCGACGAAGTCGAGCCGCCGAAGGTCCACAAGCAGGGCGGGTCGACCTACGTCACGGGCGGGTACGATCCGGCCGAGCGCAAGGCGATGTTCAAGATCGCGAACAAGTTTCCGATCCAGCTGATCTTCGAGGTCGAAGGCCAGGACCTCGACATGAAAGGCGTCAAGGTCACGCTGACCGACCTGAGCGGCAACGCGCTGATCGAAGCGGTGTCGGAAGGCCCGTACTTCTACATGAACCCGCCGGCGGGCGGGCGCTTCACCATCGATGCCGAATACCGGGGCGAGAAGCAGAGCATGACCAAGGATCTGGTGGGCCGCCGCTACCTGGTGCTCGAGTACAAGTTCCATCCGAAGTAGCCGTGCCAATCGATCTGCTGGCCAGGCCGATCGTCGACGCGCTGTTGAAGGCGTTTGATCAGGCGCGAGATGCACGATTGCGCAGCGATGCCCGCAAGGCGCTCGGCGAAGCCATATCCGAGCTGATTCGTCTCGACCCCGACGTCACCAAGGCCGAGGCGAGGATTGCCGTTGCGCGCGCAGCCGGCATTCTCGACAAGGATTTGTTCACCGCCGAGAGCATGCTGAAGAAGGTGAAGAAGGCCGGCAAGGGCCGGGAAAAGCAACGCAGCGCGAAAAAGCCCGCCGCGAAGCAGCGCAAGCGCCGGGCGGCGGCTGCGCCAAAAAGGCGCCAGCCTTGACGGGATCGGATCGGTGGACTCTGCCTTCGCCGATTTCGCCTAGAATGGGCGCAGCGCAATTGCGGAAGGAATCGCCGTGAAAACCCGAAAAACCATGGAATGCTTGCTGCTCGTCGCCGGACTCTGTGCCGGCATGGCAGCGTTTGCGGAAGGCGTCGAGGCAACCAATGGCCGCGAGCGCTTTTTCCTGAAGCGCCAGAACTGCGCGTGGACGGAGGAAATGGGCAAATACATCTACGAGTGCCTGAAGAAGAACGACGGCTTCAACGCGCACTGGTGTCACAACGAGGCGATCGACGCGTTCTGCAAGGCGGACGAAAACGCGATTCCGCACCCTACGGATGCCAAGCCCGACGACAAGCCGGCCGCGCCGGACGCGGAAAAGAAGAGCTGAACAGGACCCGGGAACAGAAAGCCAACAAGGCCGCGCAAGCGGCCTTTTACATCTTGTATAGCAGAGCGTGCAATTCATCCGGCCGCGGCAACGACTTCGCCGACAGCCGCAGGTAGCGAATCCCGAGCATCCTCAAGTGTTCCGATTTGCCGGCGTTGGCGGGCCCGGCCGCGGCATCGACCACGTCGATGGCGGCAACCGGCGCCATAGCGGCGTTGCAAACCAGCAGGTCCACCGCGCTTCGTGCCAGCGCCGGATCGATGCTGCCTCCGGTCGACAGCGCCGGCACCGGCACCTGCGCGAACACATGGTGATCGCGCAGTCCCGTTTTGCACATCAGGTAGACCAGCTTGGTGCCGCCTGAAATGAAGGCGTTGCGCTTGACGGGCATGGTCGGCTCAGCCGCGGCGTTGTCCGCCGCGGGAACGGATGCCAACGTGGGGGGTGCCGCCGTCAATGCGGCGGGCTTGATTTCGCCGCGCTTGTAGGAAGCGATGAACGCCTCGATCGAGCTGTTTTCCTTGTTGCTCGCGGGCTTGCGACTTCCGCCCGAGAACAGCGGGCTGTCGTCGCCCTTGATCGAGCGATACATCTTGACCCACAGCACGAATACGCCGGCCAGCAGCAGGAATCCGAATACGGCGCCGACTATCTTCATTCATTTCCCCGAGCGCGCAGGTGCATCATTCTCGCCGGGAACCAGTTGGTGAAACAGGCTGGATTCGCGGTTGTAGAAGCCTTCCGTATGGAAGGTCTCCGGAAACTTGTACAGCTCATAGTCGAGATGATGGCAAATCTCATGCAACAGCGTGCGCAGGTAGCTTTTGTAGGCGACAACGCGCTTGTGCTTGGCGGTGCGCATCCAGAGCTGGATCTTCGCCGTGCTGCCTTCGTCCTCGGGAAGATAAAGCCCGTGCAGTTCGCCCCAGTCGTCGCTGGGCCGCACCGCGAGCACCTGGATGCGCAGCGGCGGCACCTTCATCTGGCGCACGATGCCGTCGGCAATCTGTTGCGAGAGCTTTTGGACCGCCGGCCGGTTTTCCGACTTCAAGGTTTCGACGAGCGCGCTTGCGGGCAATTGCAGGACCTGCGCGTCCGGCAACGCGATCGTGACGATCGCGTCGCTTTGGCGATAGACGCTTTGCCGTTTTGCCGAGAGTCGCTTGTAGTAGTCGAATACCAAAGTCGTCCGTCTGTGCCCGCTAGTCCAGGTAATGGAGCCGGCCGCCCAACGCTTCCGGATCCCAGAATTTGAGCTTGACCCCCTTCTTGACCTTGGCCTCCGCCTCGGCTTCCTTCTTTTTCACCAGTTCGAGGCGCTCGATGACCTGGCGCGATTCGGCCAGCGGGACGCAGACCACGCCGTCGCGATCGCCGACGATGATGTCGCCAGCCGAGATCGCGACACCGCCGCAGGTTACCGTGGTGTTGACTTCGCCGGGGCCATTCTTGAATGCCGAATTCGGCTTGATGCCGCGCGTGAATACCGGGATCCCCACTTTCAGCAGTCCCGTAACGTCGCGTACCAATCCGTCGCAAACGATGCCGACGACGCCTATTTTCTTCGCCCAGAAGGCCCACAGGTCGCCGATGGTCGCGGCCGTGTCGTCACCGGTCGTCGCGATCACGATGACGTCGCCCTTCTTCGCGAAATCCAGGATCGCCATGGCGGCGAGGTTGTCCATGGGCCCGCAATATGCGGTGATCGCGCTGCCGCTGAAGCGCATCGTCGGCAGCAGCGGCTTGATCGCACAGTCCAGGCAGCCCTTGCCGTTGTGGGCATCGGTCACGAAGCCGGTCGGCATGCCGTCGAAGGCCTTCATGACGGATTTCGACGGGCGTTCGAATTTGCGGCGGATGGTCAGGGCTACGGGGTCGCCGATCATGTCGGGATTCTCCTTCGATTGTTGTTATTCATTGGAAGGCGGGGCATTGGCTTGCGGCACTACGTCGATGAGTTCGAGGTCGAGCACCAGGCTCGAATCGACGGAAACGCCGTCCGGGCTTTCCTGCCTGGCGCCTTTGAATGCGTACTTCGCGGGCAGGATGACGGTGCGCTTGCCGCCGACCTTCATGCCTTCCATGCCTTTTTCGATGCCGGGCAGGGCGCGCTTGTAGCCGTAGACGAAAGTCACCGGGGCGCCGCGGTCGTCCGAGCGGATGAACTGCCTGCCTTTTTTCTCGGGCGCCTGCTCGTCGTAGATCCAGCCGGTGTAGCGGATGACCACGAACCACCCGCGGCGCGGGGACAGGCCTTCGCCGACGGTACGGTCGACGATTTCGATCTCGGTCGGCGCGGCCTTTGCTGCCGGCGTACCGATGATGACAAGGAACAGGCTGGCCACCAGCGAGACGGCGGCCGCGCGAATTCGGAAACCAGGAGACATGACCCTAGTTTAACCAAATGCGCCTGCGCGCATCGGTTATTCCGCCGATACGTCCGCCTGCTTGAACGGGCTGTGCTCGGACAATTCGTCCACGTAGTGCCCGATGCCATTCGCTTCCTTCTGCAGGAAGCGGGTGATGGCTTCCGCGAATTCGGGATGTGCCAGCCAGTGCGCCGATACGGTGCGTTGCGGCAGCAGGCCGCGCGCGAGCTTGTGTTCGCCCTGCGCCCCGCCTTCGAAGTGACCGATGCCCTGCTCGATGCAGTATTCGATGGCCTGGTAATAGCACGCCTCGAAATGCAGCCCCGAATGAAATTCCTTCGTGCCCCAGTAGCGGCCGTACAGGACGTCGTCGCCGATGATGTTGAAGGCCGAGGCCACGGGTTCACCCGCGCGATGGCCGATCATGAGCAGAAGGTTCCGCGGCATCGTTTCCGCGACCTTCAGGAAAAAGGCGAGATTCAGGTAAGGCGTCGAATGGTGCGCTCGATAGGTCCGGTTGTAGCACTGGACGAAAAAGCGCCAGTCCGATTCGCTTGTCTCGTCGCCGCGCAGGCGCCGGAATTCGATGCCGGCGTCGTGCACCTTGCGGCGTTCCTGGCGCACCTTCTTGCGTTTGTCGTGGTTCATGCGCCCGAGGAAATCCTCGAAATCGGCGAAGCCCTCGTTGCGCCAATGGAATTGCACCGAGGCTCGCAGCATCATGCCGGCGGCTTCGAAGCTGCCAACGTCTTCGCTTCGGGGAAACAGGCAATGCAGGGATGAGACGCCGGTGTCGCGCGCGAAGGATAGGGCGGCTTCGGCCAGCGCACGACGGTCTTCGTCATTGCCGGCCAGCAGCCGGGGGCCGGTGACCGGCGTGAAGGGCACGGCGTTGAGCAATTTCGGGTAGTAGCGCAGGCCGTGGCGCTGGTACGCATCCGCCCAGGCCCAGTCGAACACGTACTCGCCGTACGAATGCGATTTCAGATAGAGCGGCATGGCGCCGGCCAGCCTGCCCTCGCGCCAGAGCGTGATGTAGCACGGACTCCAGCCTGCTTCGGCACCGGCGCAACCGGTCTCATGCAGCGCGTGCAGGAAGGCGTGCGAGAGCAGGGGATTGCCGGCCGCGAGCGCATCCCATTCGGAAACGGGAATAGACGCGAGCGAATCCAGCACTTCGAAGCCGTTGCGGGTTTTCATCGTGGGAGAAACTGGATGCTATAGTACCGCCATGCGCATTGCGATTGGCCAGATCAACTGCACGGTCGGGGATCTAACCGGGAACAGCAGAAAAATCCTCGACTACGCGCAGCGGGCCAGGGAGCAGGGCGCCGACCTGTTGCTGACCCCCGAACTTTCCCTCTGCGGCTATCCACCCGAAGACCTGTTGTTGCGCGACGATTTTCGCGCCGCCTGCGCGCTCGCGCTCGCAGACCTGGCTACGAAAGTCACGGGCATCGGCGTCGTCGTCGGTCATCCTTTCGAGCATGACGGCAAGCTGTACAACGCCGCGTCCATCCTCCAGGACGGCAAGGTGGCGGCCACCTACCGCAAGCTGGACCTGCCCAACTATACGGTGTTCGACGAGGAGCGTTACTTCGAATCGGACGGCAGTGCGTGCGTCGTCGATGTGAAAGGCATCAAGGTCGGTGTCAACATCTGCGAGGACATCTGGGGTGCCGGCGGCGAAAGCATGGCGCGGGTCAGCGCCGTTGACGATGGCGCCGGTGCGGGCGCCGACCTGCCAGAAGCGCCCAGGCGAGCGCGCAACGCCGGCGCGCAGGTCTTGCTGGTGCTGAACGCGTCGCCGTTCCACATCGACAAGTTGCGCACGCGCCACGAGGTCGTGCGCGACGGCACCGCGCAAACCGGCATGGCCATCGTGTTTTGCAACCTGGTGGGTGGCCAGGACGAGCTGGTATTCGACGGTGCTTCGTTCGTCATGGACGCGCGAGGCAGGCTGACGCACCAGTTGCCCGCGTTCCAGGAGGCGCTCGCGATCGTGGAGATCGGCGATGCCGGGCCGGCTTCCGGAGAAATCATCCCCGAGCCGGGCATCGACGCCAGCATCTACCAGGCGCTGTGCCTGGGCGTGCGCGACTATCTCGGCAAGAACCGCTTTCCCGGCGCGCTGCTTGGCCTTTCCGGCGGCATCGATTCGGCGCTGACGCTGTGCATCGCGGCGGATGCGATCGGGCCGGACAAGGTGCGTGCGGTCATGATGCCATCGCAATTCACCGCCGACATCAGCGTCGAAGACTCGCGCGAGATGGTCAGGCGCCTCGGTGTGCGCTACAGCGAAATCGCCATCAAGCCGATGTTCGACGTATACATGCAGGCGCTCGGTCCGCATTTCGGCGGCCTGCCTTTTGACGCGACCGAGGAAAACCTGCAATCGCGGATTCGCGGCACGCTGCTGATGGCGTTGTCGAACAAGCACGGGGCTATCGTGCTGACCACCGGCAACAAGAGCGAAATGAGCACGGGCTATGCCACGCTCTACGGCGACATGGCCGGCGGCTTCGCGGTGCTGAAGGATCTCACGAAGAAATTCGTGTACCGGCTTTCGCGCTATCGCAACACGGTGTCGCCGATGATCCCGGAACGCATCATCGAGCGGGCGCCGAGCGCGGAGCTGCGCCCGAACCAGGTCGACCAGGACAGCCTGCCGCCTTACGACGTGCTCGACGCGATCGTCGAGCGCTATGTGGAGCAGGACCAGAGCCTCGCGGAAATCGTCGCGGCCGGATTCCGGCGCGAGGACGTGGAGCGCATCGTCAGGCTCGTGCACATCAACGAATACAAGCGGCGACAGGCACCGGTGGGCATTCGCATCACGCCGCGCGGCTTCGGCAAGGACTGGCGCTACCCCATCACCAACAGGTACCGCGGCGGACTCTAGGTTGCGCCTTGTCGGCAGAAGTCGCAGGCGCATCGGCGTCGCCGGCCGCTCGGGCGGCGAGGCATGCAATGGAGTGGCTTCACGATGACCGTCACCATCACCGCGTTTGAGCGTTCTCCCGATGGAGGAAAGGGGCTCGCACGCGATACGCGGGTACGCTGGGCGCTCGAGGAAGCGGGCCAGCCTTACGAGGTTCGGCTGGTTTCGTTTCGCGCGATGAAGGAGCCGTCGCACCTGGCGCGGCATCCCTTCGGCCAGATCCCGACTTACGAGGAAGGCGAACTCGTCCTGTTCGAGACCGGGGCCATCGTCCTGCACATCGCCGGGCGCCACGCGGGCCTGCTGCCGCGCGACGCCAATGCGCGGGCGCGCGCCATTACATGGATGTTCGCCGCGCTCAATACGGTGGAGCCTCCTATCCTCGAGCTTGTAACGGCCAGGCTGCTGGAAGCGGACAAGCCCTGGCGCGAGGCGCGACTGCCCCTGGTCGAGGATCGCGTGCGCGGGCGGCTGGGCCAGCTTTCTGTTCGGCTCTCCGATACCGACTGGCTGGACGGCGCGTTCAGCGCTGGCGATTTGATGATGGTGTCGGTGCTGCTCAGGTTGAGAGCGTCGGGCATCCTGGGCGAATTTCCGAACCTGGCGGCCTATGTCGCGCGCGGCGAAGGTCGACCCGCGTACCAGCGTGCATTCGCGGCGCAACTGGCCATCAATGCGGCCAGGCCGCCGGCTGGTTGATTCGAATTCCGTCCGGGACTTGACGTCGTCATCCGGATGTTCCGGTTCATGGGCCTCGCGATACCGGCGCCGGCGCTTCCCGAACGCCCGACGGGCCGTCTATACTGGTCGCACAGTTGTCCTCCCGGATGACGGACATCCACCAGAAGGGGCGAAGTCATGAAGAAAATCGAAGCGGTGGTCAAACCGTTCAAGCTCGACGAAGTGCGGGAAGCCTTGTCGGAAATCGGCGTAACCGGCCTGACGGTTACCGAGGTCAAGGGCTTCGGGCGGCAGAAGGGCCATACCGAGCTGTATCGCGGCGCCGAGTACGTGGTGGACTTCCTGCCCAAGGTCAAGGTCGAGGTGGTGGTCTCGGACAAGCTGGTCGACCAGGCGATCGAGGCGATCGTGAAGGCGGCACGCACGGGCAAGATCGGCGACGGCAAGATCTTCGTCACCTCCGTGGAGCAGGTCATTCGCATCCGCACCGGCGAGACGGACGAAGCGGCAGTCTGAGCGGATCGCGGATTACGAGCGGCGATCGATGAACGATTGATCGCCAGGGGCCGCCTGCATCGGATCGATCAGCGCGGCCCTTTCTTTTCAAGCTTCCTCGTCGCTGCTCCCGCGCGTTTCGCCGCGGTATCTGGCCTTCGCCTTGAGCAGCACCATGACCGCGCCGCCGCCGCCGTCCTCCGCGCGGGCCTGGACGAAGGCCAGCACCTCGTCGCGCTGTGCCAGCCATTTTCCGACCTTGCCCTTGAGCACCGGCTCGGCATTGCGCGATCGCAGGCCTTTGCCGTGCACGATGCGCACGCAACGCGCGCCCTCCTTGATCGCCCCGTTCAGGAAGCTGACCAGCAGCGAGCGGGCTTCCTCGGTGCGCAGCCCGTGCAGGTCGAGGTGATCCTGCGTGGACCAGAAGCCGCGCCGAAGTTTTTTCAGAATCTGGTTGGAAAGCCCGTTGCGCAGGAACACCAGTTCCTCGCCGGTTTCCAGGCCCACTTCCATCGGCATTTCATCCGACAGGCTGTCGCGCAGCACCTGCTCGTCTTCGCGCATCGCCTGGACCGGCACGGGCGGCGGCGGGGGCGGGCGCGTGCTGGCCTTGCCGGTGTCGCGCAGCGGCGCGACGCCTTTCAGCGCCTCGCGCAGCAGGCCTGCCTCATCGGCTTCTTCGGCAGCCGGGAGTTCCGGAGTGACGCGCGGCTTGGACATGGGGCCTGCTCGATCACGCGGCGATCCGGATCAGTGGCCGAGTTCTTCGAGGAATTTCTCGGCGTCCAGCGCCGCCATGCAACCCGTGCCGGCACTGGTGACGGCCTGGCGGTAGACGTGGTCCTGCACGTCGCCCGCCGCGAACACGCCTGGCACGCTGGTGGCGGTCGCATCGCCCTGGTTGCCGCTCTTGGTGATGATGTAGCCGTCCTTCATGTCGAGTTGGCCCTGGAAAATCTGCGTGTTCGGCGAGTGCCCGATGGCGATGAAGACGCCCTGCAGCGCGATGTTGCGGGCGTTGTTGTTTTTGGTGTGGCGAATGCGGATGCCGTTCACCCCTTGGCGATCGCCGGTGACTTCCTCCAGCGTGTGGTCCAGCTCCAGCTTCACGTTTCCAGTCCTGGATTTTTCCATCAGGCGATCGATCATGATGGCTTCGGCGCGGAATTTGTCGCGGCGATGCACGAGCGTCACGGATTTCGCGATGTTCGAGAGATAGAGCGCTTCCTCGATCGCGGTGTTGCCGCCGCCGACGACGGCGACGTCCTGGCCCTTGTAGAAAAAGCCGTCGCAGGTCGCGCAGCCCGACACGCCCTTGCCCATGAATTCCGATTCGGACGGCAGGCCCAGGTATTTCGCGGACGCGCCGGTCGCGATGATGAGGGCGTCGCAGGTGTACGTCGCGTTGTCGCCGATGAGCTGAAGCGGGCGCTCGTTGAGCTTTGCGGTATGGATGTGGTCGAAGATCACTTCGGTATCGAAGCGTTCGGCGTGCTTCAGGAAGCGCTCCATGAGTTCCGGTCCCTGCACGCCCATGACGTCGGCCGGCCAGTTGTCCACTTCGGTGGTGGTGGTGAGCTGGCCTCCCTGGATCATCCCTGTGATGAGCACGGGTTTGAGATTGGCACGGGCCGCGTAAACAGCGGCGGTGTAGCCCGCGGGGCCGGAGCCGAGGATGAGTAGTCGGGAGTGTTTTGTTTTCGTGGTCATGACGAACTTGATGTCGGGATCGAATGCGCGAAAGAAAGACTGTAGCAGCGCGGCAAAGCCCGTGTCCACGCGCGAGAATGCGTTTCGTCGGCACGATGGTCATGGGATATAATTCTTTGAAACTGAAAAGGTAATTCGCCCTTGAGCAGAAGATCCGCGGCGAAGTCCGCAGCCCAGAAGGTTTCGCGCAAGCCCCTGCCTCCAAAGATCGCCGCGCTGTTGCGCGAATCCTGGTGGCTGTTGCTGATCGGTGCGGCACTTTACCTGGTGCTCATCCTCGCAACGTACAGCAAGAACGATCCGGGCTGGTCGCACCAGGGCTCGGGTGGCCAGGTCGTCAACGCGGGAGGCAAGGCCGGTGCATGGATCGCC
>DASZTG010000045.1:0-53620 GCA_035548375.1 Burkholderiales bacterium | reverse complement strand
GCATCGCCGAATATCGCGACCGCTCCCGGATGGACCACCACGCGCATGGCCGTGGCGAGGCGCGCTCGCGGAAACAGGATGAGCGGATCGGGCAGGTATTCGAAATAGGCGCCGGCGCGCAACTCGACGTGCGTGCGCTGGCTCGCGGCTTCGGTTTCCATGCTGTGCACGACGGTCGCCGCCCCGGTTGAAACATGGGCTGCGGAATTTTCGCCGGCTTCGATTCGCAGCCCGAGATCGTCGCCTTCGAAAATGCCGCCGGAGCAGGATTGCAGGTAGATCGTCGGCATGCCCGGCGGATCGCCCGGCATCGACAACCGCCTGCCGACATGGAAGGGATAGCCCACGCGCTGGCGATCGACATAGGTCGCGCCGTTTGCATCGCGCGCAAACGTCAGCTGTGCTTGCAGCGGCGATGCGGCAAGCGCGACCGGATTGGCGTCGCCGAGGTTCATCCGGCCATGCCGCGGTGATTCATCGCGCCATGCGACGGTTCATCGATCGAACAGCACTTGCTGAGCGATCGCGTCGACGACGGCATCGACGCCTTCGCCTTTGGCGCAATTCGTCTGCAGCACCGGCCGGCCACCGCGCACCTGGTCCGCCTCGCGCAACATGCGCGGGAGGTCCACGTTCACATACGGCGCCAGGTCGGTCTTGTTCACGACAAGCAGGTCGCACTGCATGACGCCAAGGCCGCGCTTGCGCGGGATGTCGTCACCGCCGGCGACGTCGATTACGAAGATCCACCAATCGACGAGGTCGAGCGAAAAGGTCGATGCAAGATTGTCGCCACCGGATTCGATCAAAATCAAGTCCAGGTTGCCGTATTTCTCGTCGAGCTCGTCGGCCGCCTGGATGTTCATGGTGGGATCCTCGCGGATCGCCGTGTGCGGGCAGGCACCGGTCTCCACGGCCAGCACGCGCGCGGGATCGATCAGGCCGCTGCGACGCACGCGCTCCGCGTCTTCCTTCGTGGCAAGGTCGTTGGTGATGACGGCGAGGTTGGTGCCGCGCGCGATGAAGCGCGGAATCAATTGTTCCAGCAAGCGCGTCTTGCCCGAGCCGACCGGGCCACCGATGCCGACGCGCGCGGCGCCGGGATGGCGGGCCGCGGAGGCCTTGCCTTCGAAGCCGGGGGTCACAGTATTCACGCATCAAACTCCATTTGAAAAGGCCGAGGCACGAGAAAATTTTCTGACTCGGGCCCCGCGCCTCGATGCTCGAGCCTGCCTTTATCTGAACATGTACCGCTGCGCCAGCGGCACCACTTTCGCCGGCTCGCAGGTGATCACCTTGCCGTCGATCATGACGTCGAAGGTCTGCGGATTCACGGTGATGTTCGGGCAAGCGGTGTTGTGCAGCATGTCGGCCTTGGTCAGCTTGCGCGTGTTGCGCGCGGGCAGCAGCGCCTTGGTCATGCCGAGCTTGCCTTGCGTACCGGCCTCGACCGCAAGATGGTTCACGAAGTTCACCGACAAAGCCTTCTTCGCCTCGCCGAAGGCGCCCCACTGCGGGCGCATGATCAACGGCTCGCAGGTCATCAGCGATGCAGCCGAATCGCCCATCGCGCCCCAGGCGATAAATCCGCCCTTGACGACGAGCTCGGGCTTCACGCCGAAGAAGCCCGGACGCCACAGCACGATGTCGGCGATCTTGCCGTCCTCGAGCGAGCCGATGTACTGGTCGATGCCGAAAACCTTCGCGGCATTGATGGTGTACTTGGCGATGTAGCGCTTGATGCGCTCGTTGTCGCCGATGCGCGATTGCTCCTCTGGCAGCCGCCCGCGCTGATCCTTCATCTTGGAGGCGAGCTGCCAGGTGCGCGCGATGACCTCGTTGATGCGCCCCATGCCCTGGCTGTCCGACCCAAGCATCGAAATCGCGCCGATGTCGTGCAAGACGTCCTCCGCCGCGATAGTTTGCGCGCGAATGCGCGACTCGGCGAATGCGACGTCCTCGGGCACCGACGGATTCAGGTGGTGGCACACCATGATCATGTCGAGGTGCTCGTCGAACGTATTCACGGTGTAGGGATTCGTCGGATTCGTCGACGACGGCAGGCAGTGTGACTGGCCCGCGACCGCGATGATGTCCGGCGCGTGGCCGCCGCCCGCGCCTTCCGTGTGATACATGTGGATGGTGCGGCCCTTGATCGCGGCCAGCGTATCTTCCAGGAAGCCGGATTCGTTCAGCGTGTCGGTATGCAACTGCACCTGGAAATCGAGCTCGTCCGCCACCGACAAGCAGGTGTCGATCACCGCCGGCATCGCGCCCCAGTCCTCGTGAATCTTGAGTCCCAAGCAGCCGCCGCGCATCTGCTCTTCCAGCGACTCGGGCCGCGAAGTGTTGCCGCGACCGAGGAAACCGAAGTTGATCGGCCAGGCCTCGGTCGCCTGCAGCATCTTGCCGACGTTCCATTCACCGCCGCAGTCGATGCCCACCGTGATGGGCCCGAGGGAACCGCCGATCATCGTGGTCAGGCCGGAAGCGATGGCGTGCTCGCAGAGTTGCGCCGAATCGAAGTGCACATGCACGTCGATACCGCCAGGCGTCGCAATCAGGCCCTCCGCGTCGCGCACCGTCGTCGCCACGCCGCAGATAAGCTTCGGATGCACGCCATCCATGACTTCGGGATTGCCGGCCTTGCCGATCGCGACGATCTTGCCGTCCTTGATGCCGATGTCGCCTTTGACGATGCCCAGCACCGGATCGATGATCGTCGCGTTGCAGATCAGCATGTCGAGCGCGCCATCGGGGCTCGTATAGCCGCCCTTCAAGCCCATGCCGTCGCGCAGCGTCTTGCCGCCGCCGTGCAGGCATTCGTCGCCGGGAACGGCGTAATCGTGCTCGATCTCGGCGAGCAGCGAGGTGTCGCCGAGGCGGACGGCATCGCCCTTGGTGGGGCCGTACATTGCGGCGTATTCACGCCGGGTCATCTTCGCCATATTCTTTACCTTTTGACGTCGAGCGCCAGCGGCGCGTTGAGCCGTAGCTTGCAGTTCTCCCCTTTAGACGCGCCGTGCAGCTCGACTCGGCAAGGGGAAGTCGGCGAGGACTGTTCGAGTCCCGCAGTGAGGCGCGTTGTGTGCGCCTCGCCAGGTCGAGTTCCGCAGCCGCCTTGCCGAGGCAGGCAGCACAGGGACACCCCTTTGAAAAAGGGGCGCGACGCCAGGGACGGCCTTCTTTTGGTTACTTTTCCTGGCCGCGCAAGAAAAGTAACCAGCCGCCGGGCTGCCCCCGGCCTACAGTGCATCAAATCGCAGAGCGGTCGATTTCCTGGATACTTCAAATCACGCCCCCTTGAACCCGCGCGCTTTGGCTTTCGCCAGCGCGTCTGCTTTTGCCTTGTCCCCCTTCACCGTTCCATTCGTCAGGTCGTTCAACCCGTAGACTTCGCCGCTGCCGCCGAAAGCGGCGAGAGCGACTTCCTTCGATTCGCCGGGCTCGAAGCGCACGGCGGTGCCGGCGGGAATGTCGAGGTGCATGCCGAACGCGGCGGCGCGATCGAACTCGAGCGCCTTGTTCGCTTCGAAGAAGTGATAGTGGCTGCCGACCTGGATCGGGCGGTCGCCCGTGTTGACCGCTTTGACTTTTGCCTTGCGTCGCCCGGCGTTGAGCTCGATGTCGCCGTCGGGCGTGAAGATCTCGCCGGGCGTGACCGCAGCAGCATCCTTCTTCTGCTTTCCCGAACGTATCGGATCATGGACGGTCACCAGTTTCGTGCCGTCGGGAAACGTTGCTTCGACTTGCAATACCGGCATCAGATCGGATACGCCGGGCATGACGTCGTCGGCGTTCAGGATCGTCGAGCCGAATCCGATCAGGTCCGCGACCGAGCGGCCTTCGCGCGCGCCTTCGAGTATTTCGTCGGCAATGATCGCGGTGGATTCCGGGTAGTTGAGCTTCAGGCCCTTGGCGCGGCGCTTCCTCGCCAGCTCCGCGGCTGTGTAGATGGTCAGGCGTTCCAGTTCGGTCGGTGTCAGCAGCATGGGGCATCCAAAATTAATTCACCACAGAGACGCGGAGACACAGAGCAAGAACAGAATGGTCAAGTGACATGCCCGCGGTCCGGAAACGCTCTGAGCCACCGTGTGCGATCACTGCCATTCATTACTCCTTCTCTATTCTTCGTTTTCTCTGCGTCTCTGTGGCTCTGTGGTGATAGTCCTAGTTGGCGAATAGTCGGGAATCCTGCACCTCGTGCCGCATGGCGGCGATTTCCGCATGCGGCGTGTACGAGCAGATTTCCCCGGCGGGCGGCGTCGGTAGCTCCAGCAGCTCCAGTAGTGCCGGCCTGACCTGCAGCAGGATTTTCTGCGCATCGAGATGACCGATCATGCCCAGGCGCAGCGCCGCGCCGACGATGCCCGTGCACAAGGTGTGCGCAGAGACCGCGCGGCAATCGTCTTCGGACAATCCGGTGGCAGTCCACAGCATGCCTTGCATCACCGCGAGATGGCCGCGCGCCCGGCGTTGCATGACTTCCTGCCGGTATTCCGCAGCACCGGTCGTGCCCAGCCCTTCATGTACTTTCAACAGCGAAGCGCCCGCCCTTCGCGAGCCCTCACGCAGTTCCGACGCGAGGGTCATTGCCTCTGCAAGTTCGTCGAGTTCGGCAAGACGCTCGAACTTTCCGGCTGAGCGCGTGGCCGCGATGACGAGCGGCGCATCGAAGACCGCCCAGCGATGCAAAAGCTGTCCCTCGAGGAATTGCGCGATCTCGGCGGGGGAACCGACCTCGGCATCCGCGCGCAGGGTTTCCAGCCCCCACGAAAAGGCGATGCTGCCGCTCGGGAAGAAGCTGTCGGCGAATTGCAATGCTCCGAGCAGGTTCTGCATTTCAGGCGTTGCCGATCTGCCGGGCGCGGCCATCGTCCAGGAAAGGCTGCAGGCGTTCGAGGTAGCGATCCGTCGGGCCCTGCAATGCGATGCGAAGCCATGCGCCCTCGAATCGCACGGCCCAGTGCATGTTGCCGGCGAAGTAACCCAGTTCCAGCGCGGCCGCCGTATCGCGCGGCGCCAGGGTCAGCCATTCGGTTTCGCGCATGCGCACGACCACCGCTCGCTCGTCCGTCAGCATCAGCACCGCGCCATTGAACAGGTGCTGCGCGCGATCCAGCACGACCGCGCATTCGGTGCCCGTGTCGGTTGAAGCCCGCATGCGGTGGCGCTGCGTATCCTCGCTGGAGAGCGATAGATACTCGACCCGGCCATGGTGGCCGAGATGATGCAGGCGTTCCGCGATATGCGGATCGGTCGCGGCGCCGACGATGCTTTCGAGTTTCAGCATGATTGCCTTGCGCAGATGAAAACCGGGCCGCTCCCGCAGCCCGGTCCGTTGCCTGCGTTGTTACCTGTGAGCCGGTTCCTTCTTGTTGGGAATGCCGGGGATCGGCGCCTCGTCCGTACCGACCGTGTTGCGCGTGATCGCCTCGACCATCTCGCGCGTCGCGTCCGGATCGGTGATCCACTTCTTGTAGAAGTCGTAGGGGCAGGCTGCAACGCCCTTGTCACCCTCGTGCGAATTGATCAGGCCGGTGTAGCCGCGGTGCAGCAGCTTGAACAGGTGGTTTTCCGATTGCATGTTCTTGCGCGCGTCGCGGATGAGGGATTTCGACAGCGCGGCGTACTGGATGCCGTAGTCCTCCTCGCCGCATTCACCGAGCGTGCGGCCGTCGAAGCCGATGATGGCCGAGTGGCCGAAGTAGGAATACACGCCGTCGAAGCCGGCCGCGTTGGCCACGGCGACATAGACGTTGTTCGCCCATGCCATCGCCTTCGCCATGATGACCTGCTGGTCCTTGGCGGGATACATGTAGCCCTGGCAGCGCACGATCAGTTCCGCGCCCTTCATCGCGCAGTCGCGCCAGATTTCGGGATAGTTGCCGTCGTCGCAGATGATCAGCGAAACCTTCAGGCCTTTGGGGCCTTCGGAGACGTAGGTGCAATTGCCGGGATACCAGCCTTCGATCGGCACCCACGGCATGATCTTGCGGTATTTCTGCACGACCTCGCCCTGGTCGTTCATCAGGATCAGCGTGTTGTACGGCGCCTTGTTCGGATGCTCCTCGTGCTTCTCGCCGGTCAGCGAGAACACGCCCCACACCTTCGCTTCGCGGCAGGCTTGCGCGAAGATCGCGGTTTCGTCGCCGGGCACGCTGGAAGCGGTGTCGTACATCTCCTTGCTGTCGTACATGATCCCGTGCGTGCTGTATTCCGGGAAGATCACGAGGTCGAGGCCGGGCAGGCCGACCTTCATGCCCTTGATCATCTCGCCGATCTTCTTCGCGTTGTCCAGCACCTCTTTCTTGGTATGCAGCCGCGGCATCTTGTAGTTGACGACCGCCACGCCGACCGTGTCCTTGCTGCTCGAAATGTCACCATGCATCATGATCCGGATCTCCTTATCGTTTATCGATTTCCACCCACGCAGCAGGACTGCGCACGTCGCGGGCTCGCACCCGTCTTCCTGTTTACTTCCTTACCACAATCATCACCACGGAGGCACAGAGAAAAGCCAGATATCCATTCAACACCGTAGAGACGCAATGCCAAGATTATCGCTATCGCCCTGTCGTGGACTTGCACTGCAGCTTCTATCGTCCGACCACTCTCTGCGTCCTCCGCGCCTCCGTGGCGAATCGGCCCTATACGGTAAGAAAAGCGTGGATCTTGGCCGTGTCCACGCGCTCCTTCGTATCCTCGTAAACGAATTCACCCTTCTCGATGATCAGGAAGCGGTCCGCGATTTCCTGCGTGAACCACAGCACCTGCTCCGACACCACCATCGAGAACTTGCGCTCCGCCTTGAGCCTGTTCAGGGTTTTCGCGATGTCCTTGATGATGGAAGGCTGGATGCCCTCGGTCGGCTCGTCGAGGATCAGCACCTTCGGATTGGCCACCAGCGCGCGCGAAATCGCCAGTTGCTGCTGCTGGCCGCCTGAAAGGTTACCGCCCTTGCGGTTGCGCATCTCGTAGAGCACCGGGAAGGTGTCGTAGACGAACTGCGGCACCGTTTTCTCCGTGGCATTCTCCATGCCGGACAGGATGTTCTCCTCCACCGACAAATAGGGAAAAATCATGCGGCCCTGCGGAACGTACGCGAGTCCCGAGGCGACGCGGTTGTAGCTTTTTTCGCCGAGCAAAGGCTTGCCGTCCAGCGACACGCTGCCGCTGCGCGCGGGCAGCAGGCCGATCAGCGACTTCAGCAACGTGGTCTTGCCCATGCCGTTGCGGCCCATGATGGCCACGGTCTCCTGCTCGCCCAACGTGAAGCCGGCGTTGCGGATCACATGGCTGTCACCGTAGTAGACGTTGAGATTCTGGACTTCGAACATGTCAGTGGCCGAGGTAAACGTCGATGACCTTCTCGTCCGCCTGCACCTGCTCCATCGTACCTTCGGCGAGCTTCCTGCCCTGGTGCAGCACGGTGACTTTCTGCGCGATCATCTTCACGAAGGCCATGTCGTGCTCGATGACGACCATGGAGCGTCCCTTGGCGATGCGCTTGAGCAGATCCGCGGTCTGCTCGCGCTCACGCGCGCTCATGCCGGCGACAGGCTCGTCGAGCAGCAGCAGCTCCGGATCCTGCATCAGCAGCATGCCGATTTCCAGCCACTGCTTCTGCCCATGCGACAACAAGCCGGCCTTGGTTTCGAGCTGTTCGTCCAGATAAATCTGCCGCGCCACACCCTCGATCTTTTCGACGATTTCGCCCGAGCGCCGGAAGAACAGCGAACCGACCACGTTGCGCTTCTTCGGATAGGAAATCTCGAGGTTCTCGAACACCGTGAGGTCCTCGTAGACCGACGGGTTCTGGAATTTTCGGCCTACGCCGGCGCGCGTGATCTGGTACTCGATCATGTTGCGCAGCTGCTTGTCCTTGAACTTGATCGAGCCGCTGCTGGGCTTGGTCTTGCCGCAGATCATGTCGAGCAGGGTGGTCTTGCCGGCGCCGTTCGGGCCGATGACCACGCGCAGTTCCTCTTCCTCGACATAGAAATTCAATCCGTCGACGGCCTTGAAGCCGTCGAAGGACACGGTCAGGTCTTCCACCGAAAGGATCAGCCCGCTCATTGGGACTGCCCGGAGTTGCGCTTGGCCAGCAGGCTCGCCAGGCCCTGCGGCAGGAAAATCACCACCAGCATGAATAGCGCGCCAATGAAATACAGCCAGTACTCGACGAAGTTTTCCGAGAAGACCGTCTTGCCCGCACCGACGAGGATGGCGCCGTAGACCGCGCCGATCAGCGACAGGCGTCCGCCGACGGCGGCGTAGATCACCATCTCGATCGAAGGCACGATGCCGACGAGTGAAGGCGACGCCAGGCCGACCTGCAAGGTGAACAATGCGCCGCCTATTGCCGACAGCACCGCCGCCACGGCGAATATGAAGCCCTTGAACATGGCCGGGTCGTAGCCGGAGAAACGCACGCGGTCTTCCTTGTCGCGGATCGCGACCAGGATCTTGCCGAGCCGGCTGCCGACGATGAAGCGCCCGACGACGAGGGCGGCCAGCAACATCACCACGGTCAGGTAATAGAGCTTGGTGCGCACGCCGGGCGCTTCGAAGCTGATGCCGAAGAAGGTCTTGAAGTCGGTGATGCCGTTGACGCCGCCAGTCACGCCCTGCTGGCCGATGATGACGATGGCCATGATCGCGGAGAACGCCAGGGTGATGATCGAGAAATACACGCCGCCGACGCGCTTGCGGAAGTTCAGGTAGGCGAGCGCGAAGGCGAATGCCGCGGGCAGGATGAGGATGGCGGGAATCGTGAACCACCAGTAATGGAACGGTTCCCACCACCACGGCAGTTTCTCGACGCTGTTCCAGACCATGAAGTCCGGCAGGTTCGAGCCGAAAAATTCGGATAGCTGCTGGGCGGAACTGTCGCTCGTAGTCGATTCGAGCTTCAAGAACATGGCCATCATGTAGCTGCCCAGGCCGAAGAAAATGCCCTGCCCGAGGCTGAGTATCCCGCCGTATCCCCAGATCAGCACGATGCCGACAGCGGGGAAGGCAAAGCACAGGTATTTGGCAAGCAGGTTCAGCCGGAACTCGGACAACGCGAGCGGCACGACCAGCAGCAATATCGCCAGGATCGGCAGGCCCAGGAACCGGAGCCATTCCATCGGCGTGCGGCGCACGCCGGCCCTGCGCGCGGCTGCGTTGATGGCTTCGACGCCGTTACCCACTTATCTCCTCACTTTCGAAGCGAACAATCCGTTCGGGCGGAAATACAGCGCGACGATGACCAGCAGCAGGATGGAGGCCTTCGCCATCGAACCGGTCATCAGGAATTCGAAGGTGGATTGCAACTGGCCGATGATCGCCGCGGACAGCAGCGTGCCGAGCAGACTCTCGACGCCGCCGAACACGACGACGATGAAAGTGTCGACGACATATTGCTGCCCGGTGACCGGGCCGGTCGAGGCGAGCATCGTGAACGAGCTGCCGGCGATACCCGCCAGCCCGCAGCCGAGCGCGAATGTCAATGCGTCGACTCTTTCGGTATTGATGCCGGCGGCACCGGCCATCGCGCGATTCTGCGTGACCGCGCGAATGCGCAGGCCCCAGCGCGTGCGGAACAGCAGCATCCACACGCCAAACGAAACCAGCAGCGCCAGGCCGATGATGAACATGCGGCTCAGCGGAAACGAGGCGCCGGAAAGTGCCGCCGGCGCCCAGGCGCCCTGCAGCCAGCTTACCGTCGGCACGCCGACTTCCTTCGGACCGAACATGTGCCGGAACACCTGCTGCAGGAACAGGCTCAGGCCCCAGGTCGCGAGCATGGTGTCGAGCGGACGCTTGTAGAGGAAGCGGATCATGCCGCGCTCGAGCGCGTAGCCGAATACGAACGTGACGGCAAACGCGAACACGATGCCGACCAGGAAATAGACGTCCATCAGGTCCGGCATGAAGTGCTCGAACAGCCGCGCCGTCGCGTACGTGGCATAGGCGCCCATGGCCATCAGTTCGCCGTGCGCCATGTTGATCACGCCCATCAGGCCGAAGACGATCGCCAGGCCGAGCGCCATCAGTACCAGGATGGTGAACAGGCTCAGGCCGTTGAAGGCCTGCATCAGGAAAATATCGAAGGTCATGCGCGAACGGCTTTCTTCCGGACATCGATCGCGAAAACCGCCCTCCGTTCCGCGCCCGGGATCGCCACCAGGCGCGGACGGAAGACGGCGCTTCGCGCCTGCGGGGTCAGATCTTCGCGAACGGGTTCGGCTCGATCAGCGGGGACTCGTAGATCATGTCGATCTGGCCGTCCTTCCTGAAGGTGCCGATGCGCGCGTGCTTCCACAGGTGGTGGTTGTCCTTGTGGAAATGGATTTTTCCTTCCGGCGCGTCCATGGCCAGCTCCGAGGAGGCTGCCACGACCTTCGGCACCTCGATGCTCTTGGCCTTCTCGACCGCCATCTTCCACAGGTACACCGAGATGTAGCCGCACTCCATGGTGTCGCCCACCACGCGGTTGGCGCCGTATTTCGCCTTGAAGGCCTTCACGAACTTGTCGTTCGCCGGGTTCTTCACGCTCTGGAAGTAGCCCATGCAGGACATGAAGCCCTCGAGGTTCTCGGGTCCGATGCCGGAGGCTTCTTCTTCCGAAACCGCCATCGCGCACAGCGCCTGCGTCTTGCCGGTGATGCCGGCGGCGTTCAGCTGCTTGTAGAACGCGACGTTCGAGCCACCGACCACGGTGCTCCAGATGACGTCGGGCTTGGCGGCCTTGATCTTGTTGATTTCGGAGGCGAACTCGATGGAGCCCAGCGGATAGTAGCTCTCGCCCACCACTTTGGCCCCGATCTTCTTCAGGTGCAGGTTGGCGAGCTTGTTCATCGTGCGCGGCCAGATGTAGTCCGAGCCGATGAGATAGAAGCTCTTGCCCTTGTTCTTGTACAGCCAGTCGAGCGAGGCGATCGCGGACTGCGTGCCTTCCTGCGCGGTGTACATGATGTTGTCCGAACGCTCGAGGCCTTCGTAATAGGTCGGGTAATACAGCAGGCCCTTGTAGCGTTCCATGACCGGCAGCACCGCCTTGCGCGAAGCCGAGGTATAGCAACCGAAGATCGCGGCGACCTGGTCCTTCTCGAGCAGCTTGCGCGCCTTTTCGGCAAAGGTCGGCCAGTCGCTGGCGCCGTCCTCGACGATGACTTCGAGCTGCTTGCCCATGACGCCGCCGGCCTTGTTGATTTCCTCGATCGCCATCTTCTCGGCGTCGACCACCGACGCTTCCGCGATCGCGATCGTGCCGGTCAGCGAATGCAGGATGCCGACCTTGATGGTGTCCGCGGCAGCCGCGGATCTTATGAACGGCGCGCCCGGCAGCGCCGCGACGGTCGTGACGGCTGCGGCGCTCTTGATGAACTGTCTTCTGTTTAACTTCATGTCTTCCCTTTCCCCTGGAGGTAAGCAGCCGTGCGGCGACGGCGAAAAAAAAGCCCACCGGGCGGATGCGGATCCGTCCTGTGGGCTTCCATGCCTTTCCCGGTGCGACTTCCTTGTCGCGCGCGGGCGTGAATTCCTGAATTCCTCACCGCACCGGGATCACCGGTGGGAGGATTGGTGCTGGTACAACCGTGAAGCTCAAGTCCGGCGCGTGAGCGCGCCGTTTGCCAATTCCGATTTTCCATGGGCTCGATTTCCGACGAAGCTTCCGTTGCGACCAGCGCATCGGACCGCGACATCGCAATCCAGCCGCGACAACCTTATCGCAATTTCAGGGCCAATTGCACGCTGCGATTGAACGTAACTTCACGCAGGCATGCAAATAAGCAGTCAAGTCCACTGAAAGAAAAGAGTTTCGATGGCCATAGCCGGCAGCGCGCGGCAATTGTTCTGCTCGCGATGCTGCGCTGCGAGTTTTGGTGCCACGATGATTCGCAGGCACGCATTCGGTGCATATTGCATTGCAATGGCACCAACGTGGGTCAAACGCCCAAGTGTCGGGCGGCATCGCATAGTATTCAGCAGTAAACATCATGCAGGTGACTTGCGCGAGGGCGGTGAAAATTCCTGTCCGCCTTACGCACAGGTCCGGGACTTGCTGATCGATCCCTGTCACGGGAACGATCGCGCAACAGATCGCCGTTGAACATGCAGCCACCGGATTGCGGGCCGATGCAAGGAGGCATCGTCCACCGCCGTTACCGATCCGGTGTGACGCCCCATCGCGCGGCGGACCTTGTCCCGCGCGACCCGGCGCAGGGCCGCGCCAGACCACCAAGACTGGAAACGATGAAAGCCAAATCCACCGAGCCGATCCGAGTCGGCATGCTGTTCTCCGAAACCGGCGTGACTTCCGTCATCGAGGAATCGGAACGCATGGGCACGTTGCTGGCCGTCGAGGAAATCAACGATGCCGGCGGCATCAACGGCCGCGAGCTGCAGGCCGTGAGCTACGACCCGGAATCGCGCCCGTCGAAGTTCGCCGCGCTGGCCGAGCAGCTGATCCTGGAAGATCGCGTGCACGTCATCCTCGGCTGCTACATGTCGAGCACGCGCAAGGCGGTGATTCCGGTGGTGGAGCGCTGGAACGCGCTGCTCATGTACCCGACGCTCTACGAGGGCTTCGAGTATTCGCGCAACGTCATCTACACCGGCGCGGCGCCGAACCAGAACAGCGTGCAGCTCGCGGAATTCATGATGCGCAAGTACGGCTCGCGCGTGTTCATGGTGGGTTCCGACTACATCTATCCCTACGAATCCAACCGCATCATGAGCGACCTCATCCTCGAGCGCGGCGGCGAGAAGGCGGGCGAGACCTACCTGCCGCTGGATGCGTCCTGGGAGGACTATCTCTCGGTGGCCAAGAAGATCAAGCAGGCCGCGCCCGACTTCATCTTCTCCACCGTCGTCGGCGACGGCACCGCGCTGCTGCACAAGGCCTACGCGCAGCTCAAGCTCGACCCGGCGAAAATGCCGATCGCCAGCCTCACGACCTGCGAGGCGGAAGTCCGCCAGATGGGCGCGGCGATCGCCGAGGGCCACATCACGTCGGCGCCCTACTTCCAGACGATCGCGACCGAGGAAAACCGCCGGTGCGTCGCGCGCTGCAAGGCAAGGTTCGGAGACGAAATCGTCACCAACCAGTGCTGGGAAGCGGCGTACTTCCAGGCGCATTTGCTGGCCAGCGCCATGCGGCGCATGAATTGCGACAGCGTGCCGGACCTGCTGCGCGCCCTGCCGGGATCGGAGTTCGCGGCACCACAGGGCAAGGTTCGCATCGACGAGCACAACCACCACACCTACCTGCGGCCGCGCATCGGCCGCATCAACGCGGCGGGACAGTTCGACATCATCGAGGAAGGCCGGCAATGGGTGCGTCCCGACCCCTACCTCGTGTCCCACACGCTGCAGGACTGGTCGGCTCGCGTGCAGGTGCATTCGCGCTAGGGCGACGCGATGAAGAGCGGCGGAACATCACGGCTGCTGCGCGAACTGCGTTCGCTGCGCGTCGTCGTCTTCCATCCCGAGGACCAGGACGGCCAGGAACTGATCGGCCAGCTCGGCCGCATCGGGTGCAACGTCAAGGCATTCTGGCCGCCGCTAGAGAAGCTCCCCGTCGAGGTGGACCTCGTCTTCTTCGCGATGCGCCCCGAGATCCTTTCCATGGACCTGCCCTGGCTGCGCCGGGAAAGCGCGCCGCCGGTGATCCCGGTGGTCACCTACGAAAATCCGGTCATCGTGGAAGCGGTGCTGCAGCTCAATGCATTCAGCGTCGTCGCCTCCCCGGTGAAATCCTCCGGCCTGCTCACCGCCATCGCCGTGGCCGTGAGCCAGGCGGAAAAATCGCGCACGCGCGAAAAATACGTGCAGCGTCTCGAGCAGAGGCTGACCGCGCAGCGCAAGATCGCCAAGGCCAAGGCCATCCTGATGGCGACGCGGGAAATTTCCGAGGAGGAAGCCTACGACCTGATCCGCAATCGCGCCATGACCAAGCGCGTGACGACCGAGGAAATCGCCGACGCGGTGATCAAGGCGAACGAGATTCTCGGGGTGGATTTGAAATCGTGAGGCACGAAGCACGGGGCTCGAGGCGCGAGAGAACAAGACGATTGCTCTAGCCTCTCGTGCCTCGCGCTTGCTGCCTCGCGCCCGGCGCGATGAAATCGAGTATCTCATCGCGTCTGGCCATCGTGTCCTTGTAGCCCAGCGAGATCAGCGCGCGGCAATAGGTCGGCTCGAACAGCAGGTAGCTCGTAAGCGTGGCGCCCTTGTTCTTAGAGGTGCCGAGGCCGCGAAGCAGGAACTTGATCGCGCGCGGCAGCTCGTGCGCGTAGTGGGCGGCGATGCGGTCGATTTCCTCGCTCGGCGAGATCACCAGCACGTCGACTTCGCGCAATTGCATCTTGTGCTTCTCGCGCTCCTCGCGCGGGATCAGCCGGATGGTGTTGTTGATGCGTTGCAGCCGTTCGATGTCCACTTCCAGGCTGTCCAGGAAAATGCTGTTCAGGGCGTGGCCGGCGATCTGGGCGAGCGACGGATAGCCCGCCATGGTCACGCGCTGCGGCACGCTCTGCGTCTGCCGCCCGACGCCGATGACGACGACCCGATCCGCACCCAGGTGCAGCGCCGGGCTGATCGGCGCGATCTGGCGCATGCTGCCGTCGCCGAAGAATTCGCGGCGCAGCGGTACCGCCGGAAAAATGAACGGCAGCGCGCTGGATGCGAGCAGGTGTTCGTAATCGATGATCTCCGGGATGCCGATGCGGCGTGCGCGCTGCCAGCCTTCGATGCCGGGCAGGCTCTGGAAAAAACTGACCGACTGACCCGACGCATAACCGGATACGGTGATGGAGAGCGCGTACAGCGCGCCCGCGTCGATGCTGCGGCGAATACCCGACAGGTCCAGGCGCTCGCGCAGCAATTGCGACAGCGGCGCGTTGTCGAGCAACGAGCTCGGGTTGTTCTTGCCCAGCCCTCCCATCAGCATGGCCATGAACCAGCGCATGCCGGTGCCGAATACGCCCAGCACGTCCGACCGGTAGATGTGCTCGACATGGAAGTACTTCCAGATGAGCAGCATCTGGCGCACGGCGCGGTGGAAGTCGGTCGCGTTCGACGCGAGTGCCGCGGCGTTGATGGCGCCGGCGGACGTTCCGCAAATGATCTGGAAGGGATTGGGCGTCCCGCGCGGCAGCATGTGCGACACCGCGCGCAGGAACCCGACCTGGTAGGCCGCGCGCGCCCCGCCGCCGGTCAGTATCAGGCCTGTCTTGGTCGGGAACGAAGGGGCGATTTCCAACGTCTTCGAAAGCCCGGCCATGCCGGGCCGGCGCCAAGGCTACTGTTCTTTTTGTTCCGTCCGCGCCGACTCTATGGTCGGTTGCACGATTTCGAGCGCGTCGCGCAACGTATCTTCGGAAAGATCGTTCAGCGCATGGGCAAGGATATCCGCCACTGCGTACGTATCTTCCGGAAGCGCTTCGCTGTCGAGGTTGGCGACGAACACTGCGGCGGCGCCGGTCGCGCGCAGCAACGCCTGTCGCTCGCTCATCATGATTTCAATCTCCGCGCGCAGCATTGCGATCTCCTGCGCGTGCTTGTCCTCGCTCATGTTCCTCCCGGCCGCTCCCTAGTTAAAGCCATGATGCCACAAGGCTTTTGCCAGAGCCAGCGATGCGTCCGCCAGCGCCGGTCAATGCAGGCGAATGACGTTCGAAACCGGCGGGATCACGGGCAGGTTCAGCGCCAGCAATTGCCGGCCGATCACCGTGATCGAGCCGCCGATGCGGTTGTTGCCCGTATCGCTGAACTCGAATTCGTAAGTCCGCTGCAAGCCGCGGCGGCCTTCGTCGTCGCGCCCGAGGCGGACTTTCTTCATGGCCACCGTCCAGTCCAGCAGTTGCACGCCCTCGGCCTCGCATGCGCGCCGCGCACCGTCCAGCGCCACGTCGCGCGCGCGCAGGCTGTCCATCCAGAACCAGCCGGCGGCGACAAAGACGAGCAGGACGATGAGTTCGGTCATGGGATTCAGAAGTCAGGAAGCGTGAAGGTGTGAATGAGTAAAGTGCCTTTCCCCTTCACGCCTGCTTCATTTTCACCCATTCACCTTTCACGCTTTTTCCCTTCACGCTTTTACCCTTCACTCATTCACTCCTTCACCTTTCACGCCCTTCTCAAGTCTCACGGATTCCCACCTTCACCATCTTCGGCGCGAGCAGGCGCACCGCCTCCTTCGGATCGATGCCCACCAGGTAGCCGCGCTTGCCGCCGTTGATGTAGATCTTCGGCAGCCCGAGGATGCTTTCTTCCATGTAGACCGGCATTTTCCTGCGCGTGCCGAACGGCGAGGTGCCGCCGACGACGTAGCCGGAATGTTTGTTCGCGACATCCGGATTGCAAGGGGCGATGGTCTTCACGCCGATGATCCGCGCCAGCTCCTTGGTTGAAACCTTGAGATCCCCATGCATCAGCACGACCATCGGATGCTTGTCCTCGTCTTCCATGACCAGGGTCTTGACGACTGCGTGCTCGTCCACGCCGAGCTCGCGCGCGGACACCGCGGTCCCGCCTTTTTCCTCGTATTCGTAGAGATGGTCGCTGAATGCGACCTTGTTGTCCCGCAACTCCCGCACCGCCGCGGTGACCGGCGCCTTCTCCCTGCTCATGGCACGCAGACGATCCGATAGAGGCTGTAGAGCATGCCCGCGGTCGCCCCCCAGATGTTGCGTTCGCCGAAAGGCATCGAATAGTAGTGGCGTACGCGCCCGTTCTTCACGTCCTGGTGGCGCTGGTGGTTGGCGGGATCGAGGAAGAATTCCAGCGGCACCTCGAAAACATCGGCGACTTCGAATGGATCCGGCTTCAGGTCGAACGGCGGCTCGATCCAGCCGACGATCGGCGTGACGCGAAAGCCCGTGGGAATGTCGTAGTCGGGCAGGCGTCCGATGATCTCGACCCGCGACGGGTCCAGCCCGGTTTCTTCCTGCGCCTCGCGCAGCGCGGTCGCGATCCTGTCCGCATCGCCATCATCCACGCGCCCGCCGGGAAAGCTGATCTGCCCGGCGTGGTCGTGCAGGTGGGCGGTGCGCTGCGTGAACAGCAGCGTTGCGCCGCCGGGCCGATTCACCACCGGCACCAGCACGGCCGCGGGAACCGGTGTGACATCCGCCGCATGATGGTAGGCCGGCAACCCCGTCGCGTCTTCGGACAAACCCTGCTGCGCGCGCAACCGGCCCGCGATCCAATCGCGGCTGAACACGGAAATATTGGCAATGTGGGATTGCGTCACTGCGAAGACAACGGGAATCGGCAAGCCGTCATTTTAACCTCGACGGGTATACACTTTTGAAAAATCCGGCGTCCCGACCCCATGCGAATCCCGCTCGCCCCTTTCCTTCTGTCCATTGCGTGCGTGGCGCCGGCCTTCGCCGATTGCCAGCAGCAATTGCAACAGTTGTCCGCCGATTTGCGCGGCGTCGCGTTGTCGGAAACGCAAAAACAGAAAATCGGCGGCATCGTCGACGACGCGCGACGCTGGTGCTGGATCCATCGCGAGGAGCCCGCCATGGAATACATCGCCAGGGCAAGGGACGTCGCAGGGCTCAAGGCCGCAACCGGGGAATTCGATTGGGAGACCGTGCCGCTGGATTCCCTGGAGCGCACCCCGCCGACAGGCGCGCCGGTAACTATCAAGCGCTGACCGGGTCGCCTGCGCGGATCACGCCGCCCTCGAGGATGCGCGCCGTGATGCCGCCGTGGCCGCGCATCGCGTTGTAGCCGCCCTCGCCCAGCACTTCTTCCATGCGCGAGCACGGTTCGCAAGGGCCGCTGCCTTCGAGCAGCACGTTGCCGATCCTGAACTCGCGATTGCGAAGCGCGAGCAGGTTGATTCCCGACACGAGGACGTTCCGGCGCAGGTCCGCGGCGTGCACACCGTTCTTTCCGAGGAGTTTCGCCACGGCGTCGAGATGCTCGACCTGGATCAGCGTGACCTGCCGCTTGCCGTTGTTCTTCGACGCATAGTGATCACCAGCAAGCCCGTAGCCGGCGATGGCCTCGACCTGATCGAGTGCGGCCAGCGGCGCGCGCCGCTCTGGACGCACGCCCAGCCATTCCACTTTTCCCGCGCGCGGGAAACGCGCCATGAGCTTGCCGAGTTCGCTGTCGGGATTCACTTGCTCGTCCCGACCATATTCTCTGGCTTGACCCACTCGTCGAACTGCTCCGCGGTGACATACCCCAAAGCCGTCGCCGCCTCCTTCAGCGTCGAACCCTCCTTGTAGGCTTTCTTCGCGATCGCGGCGGCCTTGTCGTAGCCGATATGCGGGTTGAGGGCGGTCACCAGCATGAGCGACTGCGCCATCATTTCCGCGATGCGTTTCCGGTTCGGCTCGATGCCCACGGCGCAATTGTCGTGGAAGCTGCGCGCGCCGTCGGCGAGCAGGCGCACGCTTTGCAGGAAGTTGTGAATGATGAGCGGCTTGAAGACGTTCAACTCGAAATTGCCCATGGCGCCGCCGATGTTGACGGCTACGTCGTTGCCCATGACCTGGCAGCACAGCATGGTCAATGCCTCGGACTGCGTCGGATTGACCTTGCCCGGCATGATCGAGCTGCCCGGTTCGTTCTCCGGAATGCGCAATTCCCCGATGCCGCTGCGCGGGCCGGAGGCGAGCCAGCGAATATCGTTGGCGATTTTCATGAGCGACGCGGCGACGGTCTTCAGCGCGCCATGCGCGTGCACGAGGGCATCGTTGGCGGCCAGGGCCTCGAACTTGTTGGGCGCCGAGACGAATGGAAGTCCCGTGTCCGCCGCCAGCACCTCTGCCACTCTTTCGCCGAACCGGGGGTGCGCGTTGAGACCGGTGCCCACCGCCGTGCCGCCAAGCGCCAACTCAGCAAGATGGGCGCGCGATGCGTGGACGTGCGCGATGCCGTGATCGAGCTGCGACACGTAGCCGGAAAACTCCTGGCCCAGGGTCAGCGGCGTGGCGTCCTGCAGGTGGGTGCGGCCGATTTTCACGATGTCGTCGAACTCGGCCGATTTCCCGGCCAGCGTATCGCGCAGCAGCTTCAGGGCCGGCAGCAGCGTTTTTTCCAGAGCAGTCACGGCGGCAACGTGCATCGCGGTCGGAAAAACGTCGTTCGACGATTGCCCCTTGTTGACGTCGTCGTTCGGATGCACGAGCCGCTGCTCGCCGCGCTCGCCGCCGAGGATTTCCGAGGCACGGTTGGCCAGCACCTCGTTCGCGTTCATGTTGGTCTGGGTGCCCGAGCCGGTCTGCCAGACCACCAGCGGAAACTCCACGTCATGCCTGCCGTCCAGCACTTCCTCCGACGCTTCGACGATGGCGGCGGCCTTTTTCCGGTCGAGCGCGCCGAGCTCGACGTTGACGAGCGCGCACGCGCGCTTGACGCGAACCAGCGCGTGAACCAGCTCGATCGGCATGCGCTCTCGGGAGATGCGGAAATTCTGCAGGCTGCGCTGGGTCTGCGCGCCCCACAGGCGGTCGGCCGGGACTTCGATTTCGCCGAAGGTGTCGCGCTCGATTCGGGCATTTGCCATAGCAGTCTCCAGCTTTACATCTCGACGCAAAGGCGCAAAGAACGCAAAGGAAAAGAATAGAGAACGAATTCGACTATCACGGCGCAATGCATCGGCCCGGTAAAATCGCCAACTCATAACGCATGTCGGTATCGCAGCTCCGTTGGATCAGATTTTCTTTGCGATCCTTTGCGTTCTTTGCGCCTTTGCGTTGGATGTAGTCCTTGGCAGAAAGTCATCTTTCTGGTTCGGAAGATCTCGCACACCGGCGCGCCATCCGTCAGTGCCAGCTTCCCCGGCCTCAGCAAACGCCGAGGTCGGCAAGCGGATGGTCTTTCGGCCGCCACGGGCTCGAAAAATAATCTGCAATCCACGCCGGTGTGACCCCGGACATCGTCGCGGGGTTCCAGCGCGGCTTCTGGTCCTTGTCGATCAGCAGCGCGCGAATGCCTTCCGCAAGATCGGGCCGCTGCGCGCAGCGCAGCGCGGCGACGAATTCCATGCGGAACACGTCGGCCAGCGACAGGTGCTTCGCCCTGCGCAGCAGCTCGAACGTCAATCCGGCCGTGCTCGGCGATCCGGCCGCCAGCGTGGCGCCGGCACGATCCAGCCAGGCGTCGCCGGTTTTCAACCCGGTGATTGCCGTAACTGTCGGCTGCAATTCGCGGCTCGCGCACAGGCTGTCGATGAAATCCAGGTGCTGGCGCACCGAACCGGGTGCGAGACCGGTCTGCGCCTTTGCCAGCAACAGCGCCGTGAGCAGTCGATCATTGGCAACACGGTCGTTCGACCATGGTTGCTCCAACAGCGACTGCATGATCGAAGCCTTGTCGGCCTGCGCGACGCAGTAGTCGGCCATCTTCACGAAGATCGCGTCGGCGGCCTGGATGCGCGCGCCGGTCAGGCCGAGAAACAGCCCCGCGCTGCCGGGCATGCGCCCGAGCAGCCAACTGCCGCCCACGTCCGGAAACAAGCCGATCGTGATTTCGGGCATAGCGATTTTCGAATCCGGCGTGACCACGCGGTGGCTCGCGCCCGACATCAGTCCGACACCGCCGCCCATGACGATGCCGTGACCCCAGCACAGCACGGGCTTCGGGAAAGTGTGGATTGCGTAGTCCAGCCGGTACTCGTGGCCGAAAAAATCGGCGGCGTAGGCGTTGCCGCGAATATCGTCCTTCTGCGCGGATGCATGATGCTCGATCATGGTCTTGTGCAGGCGATGCAAATCGGCGCCGGCCGAGAAGGCCTTTTCTCCCGCCGCTTCCAGCACGACCAGCGCGATGCCGGGATCGGACGACCACGCCGCGAAGCGCGCGGCCAGCAGGTCGATCATCTCCAGGGTCAGCGAATTCAGCGATTTTTCGGCGTTCAGTCGCGCAACGCCAATGCGGGCGCCGTTTGCCGCCTTGCGTTCTTCGAACAGGACGGGCGGCGTGGTGTTGTTGTCCATGTCCTGGTTCAGCGGATGAACGAAGCGTCCACCGACGCGAGGGCAGCCATATTCACCAGGCGGCGCACCGTCGCGGTCGGCGTCAGGATGTGCACGGGCTTGGCGGCGCCAAGCAGGATGGGACCGACGGTGATGCCGTCGCCGGCGATGGTCTTGATCAGGTTGAAGGTGATGTTGGCGGCGTCCAGCGTGGGCATGATCAGCAGATTGGCTTCGCCCTTGAGTCGCGAATTCGGGAATATCTTGCTGCGGATTTCCTCGTCGAGCGCGGCATCGCCGTGCATCTCGCCCTCGACTTCGAGCTGCGGTGCCAGCTGCTCGAGGATGTCGCGCGCCACGCTCATCTTGTTCGCGGATGGATGGCGCGAGCTGCCGAAATTCGAATGCGACAGCAACGCGATCTTCGGCACGATGCCGAAGCGCGCCACCTCTTCCGCGGCCATGACCGTCATTTCGGCGATCTGCTCGGCGGTGGGGTCCGGGTTGACGTAGGTGTCGCAGATGAACAGCGTGCGGTTGGGCAGGATCAGCATGTTCATCGCCGCGAATTGCTTCACGCCCTTGCGGAAGCCGATGACGTTGGCGATGTAATCCACGTGCAGCGAGAACTGCGCGATGGTCCCGCACAGCATGGCATCCGCATCGCCACGCCTGACCATCAGGGCACCGATCAAGGTCGTGCGCCGCGTGACCTCGCGCTTGGCGTATTCCACGGATATGCCCTTGCGCTGCACGAGCTGGTAATACTCCTGCCAATAGTCGCGGAAGCGCGGATCGGAATTCGGATTCACGATCTCGAAATCCTTGCCCGGGCGTATGCGCAGGCCGAAGCGCTCGATGCGCGGCACCAGCACTTCCGGGCGCGCGATCAGGATCGGCTTGGCCACGCCCTCGTCGACGACGATCTGCACGGAGCGAAGCACGCGCTCGTCCTCGCCCTCGCAGAACACGACCCGGGTCGGGTTCTTCTTGGCCGCGCCGAACACCGGCTTCATGATCAGGCCGGAGTGGTAGACGAATTGCGACAGCTGGTCGTGATAGGCGACGAAATCATGGATCGGCCGCGTCGCCACCCCGCTTTCCATGGCGGCCAGCGCGACGGCTGGCGCGATCTTCTCGATCAGGCGCGGATCGAACGGCTTGGGGATCAGGTACTCCGGGCCGAAATGCAGTTCCTGCTCGCCGTATGCGAGCGCGACGATGTCGGATTGCTCGGCCTGCGCGAGCTCGGCGATCGCGCGCACGGCCGCAAGCTTCATCTGCTCGGTGATGGTCGTGGCGCCGACGTCGAGCGCTCCGCGGAAAATGAACGGGAAGCACAGCACGTTGTTGACCTGGTTCGGGTAGTCCGACCGGCCGGTGGCGATGATCGCGTCGGGCCGCACCGCCTTCGCTTCATCGGGCAGGATCTCCGGCTCCGGATTCGCGAGCGCCAGGATCAGCGGCTTCTGGTTCATCAGCTTGAGCATGTCGGGCTTGAGCACGCGCGCCGCCGAAAGCCCCAGGAAAATGTCCGCCTCGGGAAGGATCTCCGTCAAGGCGCGCGCCTTCGTTTCCTTCGCGTAGCGCGCCTTGTTGTCGTCCATCTCCTCCTTGCGCCCGCGGTAGACCACGCCCTTGATGTCCGACACCCAGATGTTGTCCATGGACAGGCCCAGGCTCACCAGCAGGTCCAGGCAGGCAAGCGCGGCCGCGCCGGCACCGGAGCACACCAGCTTGACCTTGCCGATGTCCTTGCCGACGACCTTGAGGCCGTTCAGCACGGCGGCGCCGACGATGATGGCCGTGCCGTGCTGGTCGTCGTGGAACACGGGAATCTTCATGCGGCTGCGCAATTGCTTCTCGATGTAGAAGCACTCGGGCGCCTTGATGTCCTCCAGGTTGATGCCGCCGAAGGTCGGCTCCAGGCTGGCGATGATGTCGACCAGCTTGTCCGGGTCGCGCTCGTTGATCTCGATGTCGAACACGTCGATGCCGGCAAACTTCTTGAACAGCACGCCCTTGCCTTCCATGACCGGCTTGCCGGCAAGCGGCCCGATGGGACCGAGCCCGAGCACCGCGGTGCCGTTGGTGATGACGCCGATCAGGTTTCCGCGCGCGGTGTAGCTGCGCGCCGTCGCCGGGTCCTTGACGATCTCTTCGCAGGCCGCGGCGACACCCGGGGAATATGCCAGCGCCAGGTCCCGCTGGCTGAGCAACGCCTTGGTCGGCACCACCGAGATTTTTCCCGGCGTGGGCAGCCGGTGATAGTCGAGGGCGCTCTTGCGCAAGAGTTCATCCATGGTCTTTCTTGTCTCCGATACCGTCGCGTAGTCGAGGAATTATACGGGAGGCATCCGCGGCGACGTCCCTGCGTTGCAGCAAACGCGTTTGTCGCGCGACGGTCTTTTTGCTATGGTTCCGGCAGTCCCCGTTACGGCCGTCGCCATCGCAAGTCGATCCATGAATTTCCCCGCCTCCGGCGTTCGCCTCGAGCTCTATCCGGAAATCGGAACCCTGCGGTCCGGCTACCTGCGGCTGGACTCGCGCCATGAGATGTACTGGGAGGAATCGGGAAATGCGCGCGGCGTGCCGGTGGTGTTCCTGCACGGCGGTCCCGGCGCGGGCGCCAGCCCGATGCACCGGCGCTTCTTCGACCCGCTGCACTACCGCATCGTCATATTCGACCAGCGCGGCGCCGGCCGCTCGCGGCCGCACGGCGAGCTGGCCGACAACACCACGCCCGACCTGATTGCGGACATGGAAAAGCTGCGCGTTCACCTCGGCGTCGACAAGTGGGTGGTGTTCGGCGGGTCCTGGGGCAGCACGCTGGCTCTTGCCTACGCGCAGGCGCACGCCGAACGCTGCCTGGGGCTCGTCCTGCGCGGAATCTTCCTGTGCCGCAAGCTCGAGATCGACTGGTTCCTCTACGGCATGCGTTTCGTGTACCCGGAAGCCTGGCAGCGCTTTTCCGGATACATCCCGGAGCGCGAACGCGGCGACCTGCTCGCGGCCTATTCCATGCGCCTGAACAATCCGGACCCGGCGGTTCACATGCCGGCCGCCCGCCAGTGGAGCATCTACGAGGGCTCGTGCTCTACTCTGTTGCCAAGCGCGTCCACGGTCGCGCATTTTTCCGACGACGTGGTGGCGCTCGGCCTGGCGCGCATCGAAGCCCATTACTTCACCAACAACATCTTCCTGCCGGAAAACGCCCTGCTCGACAACGCCTGGAAGTTGCGCTCGATTCCAGGCGTCATCGTGCAGGGCCGCTACGACATGGTGTGCCCGATCATTTCCGCCGACGACCTGCACAAGGTCTGGCCGCAGGCGGAATACAACGTGGTGCCGGACGCGGGACATTCCGCGTGGGAACCCGGGATCAGTTCGCAACTGGTCGCGGCAATGGAAAGATTGAAAACAGGCACGAGGCTCCAGGCGTGAGGCACGGGAGAAACGCGACCTGATCCGGAAGAAATGTTGGAAGCTTGAGTTCTCGCGCCCGGCACCTCGTGCCTCACGCCTCACCCAAGGGGGAATCAAATGAACGACCAGATCCAGTCCATCAGCCAGATCAAGGCGACGCTCATCGATCTTGCGATCCGCTTCGGCCCGAAGATGCTGGTAGCCATCCTCATCATCGTGGCGGGGGTGTTCGCCGGCCGCTGGGTGGGCAAGGTCATGGCGCGCGGCCTGCGCAAGTTCGACATGGAGCCGCCGGTTCGCGACCTGCTCGTACGCATCGTGCGCGTGCTCGTGCTCGGCCTGTTCTCGATCATGGCGCTGCAGAACCTGGGCGTCGAACTGCTGCCGCTGATCGCGGGCCTGGGTGTCGCCGGCGCCGGCATCGCGCTGGCAATGCAGGGCGTGCTGAGCAACGTCGTCGCGGGCCTGACGATCATCTTCACGCGGCCGTTCCGGGTCGGCGAGTACATCGCCATCGCTGGCGTGGAAGGCGGCGTGGAATCGATCGGCGTGTTCAAGACCACCCTGAACCACCCCGATCGGTCGCGCGTGGTCATTCCCAACCGCAAGATCGTCGGCGAGATCCTGCACAACTACGGCAACATCCGACAGGCCGCGATTTTCGTCGGAGTGGCCTACGACAGCGATCTGAACGCGGCGTTGACGACGGTAGACGAAGTCCTGCGCGACAATCCGCGGGTGCTGAAGGAGCCCGCGCCGGTGATCGGCGTGAGCGTGCTGGCCGATTCGTCGATCACGCTCGCGGTCAAGCCGTGGACCAGCGTCGCGGATTTCGGCCCGGTGGGCGGCGAGATCAACAAGGCGCTCGTCGAAGCCTTCCGCCGCAAGAACATCGTCATTCCGTTCCCGCAGCAGGAAGTGCGCATGCTCTCCAACGCCGCCTGAGTCAGGCCCAGGGAATCCGGTAGACCTTTCCGGTCGATTTCAGCGCGTCGAGCGTCCATTCTCCACCGACGCGCTGAACCAGCCACTCGAGGAAACGCCAGACATCCTCGTCCGCCGCATCGGCGTCGATCGGATCGAATCCGGGAACCAGCGCGTGGATTTCGAGGCCGGAGGGAAACCGATGGCCGGAGCGGGACAGGAACACGACCTGATATTCGCGGCCGGACGGCGCGCGAAAATATCCCGGCTCGCCGCCATCGGCATGTGCCGGCGTCAAACCGAAGGCTTCGATCACGGCTTCGCGAAATCCCGCGTAGTGTCCCAATCGTTCCTCGACGAGACGAAAAACCGTGCGCGGATTCGCCGCACGCACTTCTGCAGGCTGGATGATCCGGATGCTCATGCCCGGCTCCCGGAGTCGATTTCGCCGAGAAAATCGAGGATGTGTCCGCAGATTTCCTGCGGCGAATCCTCCTGCAGGAAGTGCGAACCGGTCACCCAGAACGGCCCTTTCGCGTGCGGCAACAGCTTCTTGAATCGATCGGCACAGTCCGCCGGGAACACGATTTCCTCCTTGCCCCAGACGATCAGCGCGGGCAGTCGCGATTTAACCAGCGATTGCTCCAGCCATTTCATCGTGGCCGTCGAGCGGTCGTCCGCTTTCAGCGGTATGAGTCGCGGAAAGGCGCGCGTCAGCAGGCGGCTGTCGTAGTCGGGCATCACGTATCGATACGCCGGCAGCGCTTCCTCGAGGAAGCGCTCGCGGTGCACGACGGAAAGATAGAGGCCGCGCTCCACCAGGATATTGCGCCGCTGGAAGAGATACGGGCCGACGACAGGCGCGTGCATCATGCGCCAGGGGAAGACACTGCTGTGGAATTTCGTGGGCTCCGGCCACGCCCAGGTATTCATGACGACGATCGCCTTGAACGCTGCGGGATCGAGGACTGCGCAGGCCAGGCCGGTCGGGCCGCCCCAATCCTGGCACACGACGGTCAAACGCTCGAGGCCGATCCTGCGAATGAATTCCGCGAGATTTGCGATGTGATTCTCGAGGCTGAAATCGTGCTCGCGTGCCGGCCGGTCGGATAGACCGAAGCCTATGTGGTCGGGTGCCACGACGCGATAACCGGCGGCAGTCAGACGCGGGATGAATTTCCGGTAGAGAAAAGACCAGGTCGGATTTCCATGCAGCAGCAGGATGGGATCGCCCTCGCCTTCGTCGACGTAGTGCATGCGGCTGCCATTGACTTCGACGAAGCGGCTGCGGAATGGGAAGTGCCTGCGGATTTCCGGGGGAAGCACGCTCGCGGTTTCGTTTGCGGGGTTCGTCGTCATGGCTACCGCCACCGGGCGGTCGAAAGAATTTGCGCAGCGCGCAGTGTGCCACGAACGCATGCGCGAAAAAAAAGCCCGGCATCGCCGGGCTTTCTTTTCGCTCGGACGCGCTCGAGTCAGCCGGTGATTTGCACCAGGTGCTTCATGCTCTCCACCGAGCGTCCGCCGTTGGACCACTCGACATAGGCCTCGTCGCCGACGACGGCTTCCACCACGCCGTCGGTTCGCTCCAGCACGCCGAAGCTGCCGATCAGGTTGACCTTGGCCCGTACCGCGATACGCGGTCGGCGCGTGTCGAACAAACGTCTGAATGCAGAGATCATCGATGCTCCTTAAAACAGGGAGTGGTTCGAATTCGAATCCAGCATCCGCAGGCGATATTCCAGCTCGCCCAGGTTCTGGGCTTTTGCCAGGAATGCCTCGACTTGGCGGTTTTCCTGCCTTGTCAAGTAGTTATCGATGGAATCCAGCACTTTCGCAATCACGTTCATAGCGGCCTCCTATAAGCCTTTACATCCATTTGCTGCGTTGCCACATTATCCTTGCTTCAGGCAAAAGATATACGAGTAGCAGCGCATTGCTGCTATGCAATAAAAGCGAGGAATTCCAGGGAACTGCGGCGCGGATTTGAAGCCGCGCGCGAACAAACAATGCTTCGGTATCGCGGGGGGAAGCTGGAATGATCAGCCGGACGCTTTTCCGCCCCTGGGTTTTTTCGGCTCCATCGGCTTCGCCGATTCCTGCAGGGTTTCCAGCGCGGATTTCTGCATTTCCAGCGTCTTCACCGTCATCTGCAGAAAGTTCAGATTCATCTTCAGCCAGTTTTCAACGCTCTGCAGCTCACGGATTTTCTTCTCGATTTCCGCGACGTCCATCGTCGGCTGGAACATGCCCGGAATCGGGAACGACATCGGGTTCCACATCTTCTGGAAGAACTCGAACATTTCCTTGGAAGGATCATCGGCCATGTGCTTCGCTCCGCGAAGCCGTGACGACGTGACTGTCGTGACGGCGTGACTGTCGTAGGTGCTTCGAAGCATACCTTCCGACGCAAAAAAAAGCCGCAGCGAATTGCTGCGGCTTTCGGGGTCGTTTGCTTTTACGTCGTCACGACAGTCACGGCCCTTCAGGCCTTACATCGTCGGGCCGAGCACCCACGGTGCGAACTCGTCCTCACCGTACCCCATCGCTTCGCTCTTGCTCGGCTCGCCGGATGCCGTCTTCAGGATGATCTCGAAGAACTGCTGGCCGACTTCCTGGATGCTGGCCTTGCCGTCGACGATCACCCCGCAATTGATGTCCATGTCGTCTTCCTGCTTGTTGAACATCGCGGTGTTCGTCGCGAGCTTCAGCGAAGGCGACGGCTTGCAGCCGTAGGCCGAACCGCGGCCGGTCGTGAAGCAAATCATGTTGGCGCCGCCGGCAACCTGGCCGGTGGCCGAGACCGGATCGTATCCGGGCGTATCCATGAATACGAAGCCCTTGGCGCCGACGTGCTCGGCGTATTCGTACACACCCATCATCGCCTGCGTACCGCCCTTGGCCACCGCGCCCAGCGACTTCTCCAGGATGGTGGTCAATCCGCCCGCCTTGTTGCCCGGCGACGGATTGTTGTTCATCTCGCCGCCCAGCTTGCTGGTGTAGTCCTCCCACCAATGGATGCGCTTGACCAGCTTCTCGCCGATTTCGCGCGTCGCGGCGCGACGGGTCAGCAAATGCTCGGCACCGTAGACTTCGGGCGTTTCGGAAAGGATCGCGGAGCCGCCGTTGCGCACCAGCAGGTCCACCGCGGCGCCCAGCGCCGGGTTGGCGGAAATTCCCGAATAGCCGTCGGAGCCGCCGCATTGCAAGCCCAGTATCAGGTGGGACGCCGGCACCGTTTCACGGCGAGCCTTGTTGGCGTCCGGAAGCAGTTCCTTGATGCGCGCGATGCCGTCCTCGACTGTCTTTTTCGTTCCGCCGGTTTCCTGGATCGTGAATGCCTGCAGTTGCTTCGAGCGCTTGAGTCCCTGCGAGGCGAGCAGGTTATTTATCTGGTTGGCCTCGCAACCCAGGCCGATCATCAGCGAGGAATGGAAATTTGGATGGATCGCGTACCCCGCCAGCACTCGACGCAGCAGTTCGACGGGCTCGCCCTCCGAGCCCATGCCACAGCCCGTCTTGTGATGGATCGGCACCACGCCGTCGACATTCGGATACTGCGCCATGAAGTCTTCGTCGAAGTATTTCGCGATCATGCGACAGACGTGAGCCGAACAATTCACGCTCGAGATGACGCCGAGGTAGTTGCGCGTGGCGACGCGACCGTCTTCGCGCACGATCCCCTGGAACGTCGCCGGGTTCGCCACATAATCGACCGGCTTGTAGTCCGCACAAAACGCGTAGTCGCGCTGGAAATCTCCCATTGCGAGGTTGTGCACGTGTACATGATCGCCGGCCTTGATCGGCTTCACGGCGAACCCGATGATCTGGTTGTAGCGGCGCACCGGCGAGCCCTCGCCGATGTCGTGGGTGGCGACCTTGTGGCCGGCGGGCACGGTCACGCCGGTGCGGATCTTTTCCTTGATGATCTCGGTGCCGGCGGGCAACTCGACGCGTGCGATCACCACGTCGTCCGCGGGGTTGAGGCGAATGGTCAGGTCGGCGGCTTGCAACATATCGGGGTCTCCTCGGGGAGGCACGGGCGGCTGGTCAGCCGGATGGGGCCGTGCCATATCGGTTCAAGGCGGCATTTTATGACGGACCGCCCGGTTTGGGCGAGGGCGGGTTCCGGACTTCGGTAGCCCGGAGGGACGTGCTAGCATCGCAGCCCCTCCGCCCGCTGCTGCCAATCTCCTGCACGATGGATCCGCGCTTGCTGGTTCTTTGCTTCGGCAACTTCATGATCGGCACGGGTACGCTGATCGTGCCGGGCATGTTGCCGGCGATTGCGCAGGGCCTGGGCGTATCGGTGCCGGTGGCAGCCCAGCTCATTACCGCGTTTGCCTTCACGGTTTGCGTCACCGCACCGCCCCTGGCCGGCTTGACCGCCCGTTTCGACCGGCGCTCGCTGCTGGTTGCGGTCCAGTTATTGTTCGCGGCGGGCCACCTCGCTTCCGCCTACGCGACGGACCTGCATGCGCTCATGATCCTGCGCGTGCTCTCGTCGGTCGGCGCGGCCTTGTTCACCGCACAGGCCGCCTCGACGGCGGCGCTGCTGGTTCCGGGGGAACGCCGCGGCAGCGCGATCGCTTTCGTGTTCCTGGGATGGTCGATCGCCTCGGTGGTCGGCATGCCCTTGGGCGCCTATGTCAGCGAAACGCTCGGATGGCCGGCGGGATTCGCGATGGTCGGCGCCGGTTCGCTGATTGCCGCGGGCGCCGTACACTTCGCAATCCCACGCGGATTGATGATTACGCCCATGGGCCGCGCCATGTGGGCATCGCTGTTCCGCAATCGCGGCCTGGTGCTTACGGTAGCAGTCACCGGCATCCAGGCGGCGGCACAATTCACCTTGCTGTCTTTCCTGGTGCCCTCCATCAAGGCGCTGTTCGGCGCGTCGCCGGAAACGGTCAGCCTCATGCTGGTGGTGCTCGGCGTGACCGGTGTCATCGGCAATGTCATCGGCGCGCGCCTGATCGATCGCGTCGGCGCGCCGCAGGTGCTGCTTTACGGCTTGGGCTCGATGCTTGCGGCGCATGTGTTGTGGTTCATCGCGCCGGGCTCCTTGATACTGCTCGCCGCCGTGCTGGTGCTATGGGGACTCGGCTGCTTCTCGACCAACAGCGCCCAGCAGGCACGCCTGGTGTCGATCTCGCCGCCGCACGCGCCGGTATCGGTGGCGCTGAATACCTCGGGCATGTATTTCGGCCAGGCGGCCGGTACCGCTGCGGGATCCGCCATGCTCGCGGCGATGGGCAGCCAGCACGGCTACGCCCTTCTCACCACGATCAGCGTGCCGCTGTTCGTGGCGTCGATCGCGCTTTCACTCTGGATCGACCGCGGCGTGAAGCGTGAGGCGCGTAAAGGTTGAGACGCTTGTACTCCTGACCCCTCACGCCTTACGCCTCACTGCCGTTCGGCTAATGCGACTCCCTTAGCACCGGCGTGCCGCTACCCCCGACCAGGATGTCGAGATCGGCACCTTCGTCCGCCTGGTTGACGTGGTCGATATAGATCTTCGCGTAGCCACGATCGGCCAACGGCTTCGGCGCCTTCCACTTTTTCCGGCGTCGCTCCAGTTCCGCTGCTGAAACATCCAGGTGCAGCCTGCGCTTCGGCACGTCGATCTCGATCATGTCGCCGTCCTGCACCAGCGCGAGCGGTCCGCCTGTCGCGGCTTCCGGCGCGCTGTGCAGCACCACCGTGCCGTACGCCGTACCGCTCATGCGTGCGTCGGAAATGCGCACCATGTCGGTGATGCCTTTCTTCAGGATTTTCTGCGGCAGGGCGAAATTTCCGACCTCTGGAAATCCCGGATAGCCCTTCGGCCCGCAACCTTTCAGGACCATGATGCACGTCTCATCGATCTTGAGCCTGGGATCGTCGATGCGCTTCTTGTAGTCCTCGATGCTCTCGAACACCACCGCGCGGCCGCGATGCTTCATGAGCTTCGGCGTCGCCGCCGAAGGCTTGATCACCGCGCCCCTGGGCACGAGGTTCCCGCGCAGCACGGCGATGCCGCCCTGCTTCTTGAACGGCTTCTCGATCGGGAAGATGACTTTCTGGTTCCAGTTCTTCGCATCCTTCACGTTCTGCCAAATCGACTCACCGCTGACCGTCATGGCGTTCCTGTGCAAGAGCCCGGCCTTGCCGAGCTCGCGGATCACCACCGGCAAGCCGCCCGCGTAGTAGAAATCCTCCATCAGGTACTCGCCCGAGGGCATCAGGTTCACAAGGCAAGGCAGGTCGCGACCGAGCCGGTCCCAGTCGTCCAGCGTAAGGTTCACGCCGATGCGCCGGGCGATCGCCAGCAGGTGCACGACGGCATTCGTCGATCCGCCGATCGCGCCGTTGACGCGGATCGCGTTCTCGAACGCCTGCTTCGTCATGATCTTCGACATGCGCACGTCGTCCTTCACCAGTTGCACGATGCGCCGCCCGGCCATGTGCGCAAGCACATAGCGGCGCGAATCGACGGCTGGAATCGCCGCGTTCGTGGGCAAGGCCATGCCGAGCGCTTCCGCCATCGATGCCATCGTGGACGCCGTGCCCATGGTCATGCAGTGCCCGGCGGAGCGCGACATCGCCTGCTCGGCCTCCATCAGGTCGTCGTCGTTCATCTCGCCGGTCTTGAGCATTTCCTTGAACTTCCACACGTGCGTGCCGGACCCGATGGTCTGGTCGCGCCAGCGCCCGTTCAGCATGGGGCCGCCCGAAACGACGAGCGCGGGCACGTCACAGGACGCCGCGCCCATCAGCAGCGCGGGCGTGGTCTTGTCACAGCCGGTCAGCAGGACGACGCCGTCGAGCGGATTGGCGCGAATCGATTCCTCGACGTCCATGGCGGCAAGGTTGCGGAACAGCATCGCGGTCGGCCGCAGCAGCGGCTCCCCGAGCGACATGACCGGGAACTCCAGCGGAAAGCCGCCGGCCTCGTACACCCCGCGCTTCACGCGCTCGGCGATCTCGCGGAAATGCGCGTTGCAGGGCGTAAGCTCCGACCAGGTGTTGCAAATGCCGATGACCGGCCGGTTTTCGAACAGGTGCCGCGGCAGGCCCTGGTTCTTCATCCATGAACGGTGAACCATGCTGTCGATGCCCGGTTCGCCGAACCACTGGTGGCTCCTGAGCTTTTTCCTTGCGGCCATCTCGTCGTCCTCCCGTTATTGTGTTTGCTGGAATCGCCGCGCAAGAATACCGCACTCGCGCCGCGCGCCGGAAGGCGGACCGCCCTGTGGCATACTTACGGTCCTTCAAGTTTCACCCACATAACGATAAAAGGGGGAGAGCGTGGCAGGAAGATTGAGCGGCAAGGTTGCTTTCGTGACCGCCGCGGCACAAGGCATCGGGCGCGCCACGGCACTGGCCTTCGCTCGCGAAGGCGCGAAAGTCTGGGCAACCGACCTGAACGAATCCAAGCTTCAGGAATTGAAAGGCACGTCCGGCATCGAGGTTCGCAAGCTCGACGTGCTGCAGGACGCGGAAATCGCGAAAATCGCGAAGGAAGTCGGCACGCCGAACGTGATATTCAACTGTGCGGGCTTCGTGCACCACGGCACCATCCAGCAGTGCGCCGACAAGGACTGGGATTTTTCCTTCAACCTTAACGTGCGCAGCCACTACGTGGTGATCCGCACTTTCCTGCCGGGCATGCTCGCCAACGGCGGCGGTTCGATCATCAACGTCGCATCGGTGGCGGGCTCGATCAAGGGTATCGCCAACCGATTCGTTTACGGCGCTTCCAAAGCCGCCGTGATCGGCCTGACCAAATCCGTCGCCATCGATTACGTCAAGCAGGGCATTCGCTGCAACGCGCTGTGCCCGGGTACCGTCGACACGCCCTCGCTTGGCGATCGCATCAATGCCTTCGACGATCCGGTCCAGGCGCGCAAGGACTTCATCGCGCGCCAGCCGATGGGCCGGCTGGCCAAGGCCGAGGAGCTCGCCGAACTGTCCGTATTTCTCGCCTCCGACGAATCCGTATTCATGACCGGGCAGGCCGTGATCATGGACGGGGGCATAACCATCTGAGGCGCGAGGCACGGGGCACGAGGCGCCAGGCAATCTCCTCACCCCTCGCGCCTCACTCCTCGCGCATTCCAAAAGGAGAACAACATGAAACTCGTACGCTACGGTGAAGCAGGAAAAGAAAAGCCCGGCGCGCTGGACGCGCAAGGCGCGATCCGCGATCTCTCCGGCGTCGTGAAAGACATCGACGCCTCCGCTGTCTCGCCGGAAGGCATCGCCAAGTTGAAGGGCGTCAACCTGGAGAGCCTGCCGAAGGTCGGCGGCAATCCGCGCCTGGGTTCGCCGATCGCGAATGTGCCCAAGCTCGTCTGCATCGGCCTGAACTATGCCGACCACGCGAAGGAGTCCAATCTGCCCATCCCGCCGGAACCGGTGGTCTTCATGAAGGCCATCACCGCGATCACCGGCCCGAACGACGACGTCCGGCTGCCCAAGGGATCGAAGAAAGGCGACTGGGAAGTCGAACTCGCCTTCGTGATCGGCAAGAAGGCGCAAAGCGTGTCCGAGGCGGATGCGTTGGGCCATGTCGCCGGATACCTGATCTGCAACGACGTGTCCGAGCGCGAATGGCAGCTGGAGCACGGCAGCCAGTGGTCGAAGGGCAAGAGCTTCGATACCTTCGCGCCGCTGGGCCCATGGCTGGTGACGGCGGACGAAATCAAGGATCCGCAGAACCTCGCGATGTGGCTGGACGTGAACGGCCAGCGCAAGCAGACCGGCAATACCAGCACCATGATCTTTGGAATACGCAAGCTGGTGTCCTACCTCTCCTACATGTGCACGCTGATGCCGGGCGATGTCATCAGCACCGGTACGCCACCCGGCGTGGGCATGGGCATCAAGCCCGCGCCCCAGTTCCTCAAGGCCGGGGATGAAATGCGCCTCGGGATCGACGGCCTGGGCGAGCAGAAGCAGAAAGTCTACGGCGGCTGAAGCCGGGCGCGATACATCCATGGCGGGAACAAAAGGCGCACTCCGGTGCGCCTTTTTTTTGTCTTATAGTGGCGCCCGTGCCGGAGCTGCGATTGCCTCGCGACGCACGCAGCCCGCAGGCCATTCCAGGGAGAAGACATGTCCGAGCATCACATGCACGTTCACGGCGCACATGAGCATGCCGTCGAGCACCAGGCGCACCACGGTCCGGGACTCGCGCAGCAGGTAGCGATCTTCACTGCCATCCTGTCGACGATAGGCGCCGTGGTCGCGTACATGGGAGCGGCCACGCAAAATGAAGCCATGCTGCTCAAGAACGGCGCCGTGCTGAAAAAGGCGGAAGCCTCGGACCAGTGGAGTTTCTATCAATCCAAGAGCACGAAAGGCCACCTGGCGGAGCTTGCTTCGCGGCTGACGAAGGACCCGGTGCAGATCGAGCACTACAAGAAGGAAATCGAGCGCTACGACGTCGAGAAGAAAGAAATCCGCGGCAAGGCGGAGGAGCTCGACAAGGAATCGCAAAAAATGAACTCGGAAAGCGAGCGGTCCCTGCATCCCTTGCACAAGCTCGAACAGGCGTTGACGCTGATCCAGATCGCAATCGCGCTCGGATCGATCACGGCGCTCACGCGCAAGCGCTGGCTGTTCCTGGCGGCACTGATCGCGGCCGCGGGCGGCATCTCGCTGTTCGGCTTCGCGCTCGCGCTCTAGGGAATCTCGTGAAGGATTGGCTGTACGACTGGGGCGGGTTCAACGCGGCGCTGTTTCAGGCGATCAATGCGCATCATGCCGGTTGGGCGGACTGGCTGATGCGCGCCCTCACCTGGGCCGGCGACCATGACCGCTTCGAGTTCTACATTGGCGCGCTCGCACTGGTCACGTGGTGGCAATGGGCGCGCGCGCCTGCGTCGGCGTCGAGCCGCGCGTGCGTGCTGGCGCTGGCCTGTTTTTCCGTCGGTTATGTCATCGACGGCTTCCTGGTGGTGGGCCTGAAATCCCTGTTCGATTTTCCGCGCCCACCGGCAATTTTTTCTGCGGACGCCCTGGTCGTCGTCGGCACACCGGAGTTCCATCACAGCTTTCCCAGCGGCCACGCGTCGTTCGCGACCCTGGTCGCCGCCTCGCTCTGGCCGCTTGCGACACGTCCAGCGGCAAGGGCCGCGCTCGCCGCGTTCGCATTCGGCGTATGCGTGTCACGCCCCTACCTCGGCTTTCATTTTCCAGCGGACGTGCTGTATGGCAGCCTGAAGACGCTGCTCATCGTCGTTGCCATGCGCGCGGCGCTGGAACGCATTCCCGGCGGGGCGCGCAAGCCGGGTTAGGTCTATGATGTGGCCGTTGCTTTTCCGGGAACGCTTCATGCGCAGCAGCGCCGCCACGATCATGTTGTTTGTGCTTTTGCCGGAGCTGTCCCCGGCCGCCGACCAGCCGCTCGAACCGGACGAAGTGGGCATCACGGCGCCCTCGCGACCGACCTATTCCCTGGATGCGCAACCGAAAATCGACCGCGTGGATTTCGACTTCCGCGCAGGCGAATCCACCGCGTGGCTCAACAGTGCCGGCGACTTCCACGTGCACGGCTGGATCTCGCACAGGGGATTGCTCTGTGCCACCTATCGCATGGCGGTGCGCTTCGGCGTCGGCAGGCCCGGCTGCCTGAACGTCGACTGGATCTCCGAACCCATCTACGTGACGTCGCAGTTCCAATGCAACGGTGCACGCATGGAACACGATGGCGGCGACACCATACCGGATCTCGGCGTGCGGGTAACGCAGATCACCTGCGCGGAACGGGTTGTCCGCTGCAGCGGAGCTTGCAGATAGTCGATTCCAGGAGTTCACCGAATGCAGATCCAGGAAATCCACCGCATCACGCGACTCGGCCATGCTTTGTCGCTCGCAGCCGCCCTGTTGCTGCCGGCCATTGCACATGCGCAGCTCGTCATCAACGGCGGCGTGGAATATTTCCGGTGGACCGAGGAGACGACCCCGGAAGTCCGGGAAACGGGCGAGGTCGGCTTCCTCGGATTGGCGTGGACGCAGGCAAAGGACGAGGGAACGCTGTTCGGCTATCGCGGCAGGATCTGGGGTGGAACGGTCGACTACGACGGCGCCACGCTGTTCGGCGGCATGCCGCTGCAGTCGAAGACGACTTACGAGGGCATCAACAACGAGGCCCAGATACGCTATCGCAAGTCGGGCGGCGCATCGGGGAGCCTGGACGGCCTGCTGGGCATCGGCCTCGACCTGTGGCGGCGCGAGCTTTCGTCGGTGCAGAAGGAAGACTATTCCATCGGCTATGTGCGCCTGGGCATCGAATCGAATACGAACTACAAGGGCCAGTGGACCGCTGGAATCGGCGTCAAATATCCGTTCTGGACCTACGAGAACGCGCATTTCGACAAGATAGGATTCGACTCGAATCCCATCCTGCATCCCGGCAAGGAAGTCTCGCCATACGCCAGCCTGGGATTCCGCTTCACGCCGAAATTCCAGACGGTCGCCTACTACGAAGGTTACCGCTTCAGCCGGTCCGACCCGGTGCAGACCAACGAAGTGGCAAATGGCCTGGGGCCGACGTCGCTCGTGCAGCCGGCAAGCAACATGTCGATCTTCGGAATCAAGCTCGAGTACATGCTGCACTAGCGGGCGCGAAGCTTATCGTAAGCGATCCGGATTCCTGGACATGACCACAATCGATCATCGCCTGTGCACGGCGCCGATGATGGATTGGTCGGATCGGCACTGCCGGTATTTTTTTCGCCAGCTGGCGCCGCACGCGGTGGTCTACACCGAGATGGTCACGACCGGCGCGCTGATCCATGGCGACGTCGACCGGCACCTTCGCTTCGACGCGGCGGAACACCCGGTCGCCCTGCAGCTTGGCGGCTCCGATCCGGGAGAACTGGCGTATTGCGCGCGCCTGGGCCACCAGTACGGCTACGACGAAATCAACCTGAACTGCGGGTGCCCGTCCGAACGCGTGCAACGCGGCGCCTTCGGCGCCAGCCTCATGGCCGAACCGATGCTGGTAGCGCAATGCGTGGCCGCGATGCGCGACGCGACGCCGATTCCGGTAACGGTCAAGCATCGGCTCGGCATCGACTCCATCGAAACATACGGCTTCGTGCGCGACTTCGTCGGCACGCTCGCCGAGGCCGGGTGCCAAACCTTCCTCGTGCACGCCCGCAACGCCGTGCTGAGGGGGCTTTCACCCAAGGCCAATCGCGAGGTGCCGCCGTTGAAATATGAATTCGTCCACCGCCTCAAGCGGGATTTTCCCGAATTGCAAATCGTGCTGAACGGCGGCATCGGCGAGGTCGAATTCGCTGCGGCTGAACTCGAGCACCTCGATGGCGTCATGCTGGGACGCACCGCCTACCACGATCCGCATGTGCTCGCGCAGCTCGACGCTCGGCTGTTCGGCGGCGTGCCGCGCAGCCGCGAGGCGGTCGTCGATCGCATGCACGACTATGCCGGGCGCGAGATGGCGGGCGGCACACCGCTGCGAGCGATAGCCCGGCACATGCTCGGTCTCTATCACGGCAGGCCGAACGCGAGATCCTGGCGGCGCATGCTGTCCGATCCCCTGCTGCTGTCCGCAAATCGCCCGGACCTGCTTCGCGAAGCATTGCCGCGCCCCGAAGCCGTTCCCGCCTGAGGCCGCAGCCCGCGCGGCGGCTCCTCGATCCCGCCGGTCTGGCCCCGGCGCGGCCGGTGCATCCCTTGTCAGCCGAAAGCAAACTGGATCGTTATCGCGAGGTCACGACGACACTGCCCGCCGTTACAGTACGTTACAGTGGCAGGAAACCTCGAACATGCCTCCATCATGCGAATACTCGTAGTCGAAGACGATCGTGTTCTGGCCGACGGCCTGTCCCGCAGCCTATCCAGCGCCGGGCATTCCATCGACGTTGTAGGCGATGGCCTGGGCGCGGAAGCGAGCCTGGGCGCGACTGCCTATGATCTTGTCATCCTGGACCTGCAGCTGCCGCATCGCAGCGGCATGGACGTGCTGCGCAACTACCGTTCCGGCGGCGGCACCGCGCCGGTGATGATCCTGACCGCCCGCAACGCCGTTGCCGACAGGGTGCGCGGCCTCGACGCGGGAGCGGACGATTATTTCTCCAAGCCCTTCGACCTGGCGGAACTGGAAGCGCGCGTGCGCTCGATGCTGCGCCGGGCGAGTGCGGCTCCCGCGCCGGTGCTGCGACACGGCGCGCTCACCATGGACACCAACGGGCGGCGCGCGGAGATCAACGGTCGCAGCCTCGACCTGTCCGCGCGCGAATTCGCGCTGCTGGAGACCCTGCTGCTTCGCGTCGGGCGCGTCGTCAGCAAGGACGGCCTGCTCGAGAAACTCTATGGCGCGGACGAGCACGCGGGCGAAAACGCCGTGGAGGTGTTCATCCACCGGGTTCGCCGCAAGCTCGAACCCGCCGGCGTTGCCATCCGCACGATCCGCGGCCTGGGCTACATGATCGACAAATTGCCGCGTGCGTGAACTGTCGCTGCGGCGTCGGCTGATTACATGGCTGATGCCGCCGCTGGTCTCGCTGTGGATGGTGGGCGCGGTCGTCTCGTATTACTTCGTCGTAAACTTTTCCAACAGCGTCCACGACAAGTGGCTGCTCGATTCCGCGGTATCCCTCGCTCAAGAGGTGCAGGTTCGCGCGGGCCGGGTCAGCGCGGACCTGCCGCCTGCCGTGCTGCGCATGTTCGAGTACGACGCGCTCGACCAGATCTATTACCGGGTTTCGGACGACGAAGGCAGGATAGTGGCGGGCCAGCGAGACCTCACCAGCCCCGTCACGGTGGGCAAGCGCCCGGTTTTCTACGATGACGTCATCGACGGCATCCCGGTGCGGGCGGTCGCCCTGCGCGTCGAAGGCAACGGCGGCAACGCGCTGGTGCAGGTCGCGGAGACGCTGATCAAGCGGCGCACGCTGACCAGCGAGATCCTGGCGGCCATGCTGCTGCCTCAATTGCTGCTGATCGTGAGCGTGGGCTTCCTCGTCTGGTACGGCGTGGGGCGAGGCCTGAAGCCGCTGAAGTCGGTCGGACGGGAAATCCTGCAACGCTCTCACCGGGATCTGGCGCCGCTCGCGGAAGATCGCGTCCCACGGGAAGTCGTCCCGATCGTGCACGCGCTGAACGATCTCTTCCTGCGGCTCGACCGTGCCCTAATCGGCCAGGACCGCTTCATTGCCGACGCGGCGCACCAGTTGCGCACTCCGCTTGCCGGACTGAAGACCCAGGCCGAACTCGCGATGCGCGAGGACAATCCGGCGGCCATGCGCGCAGCGCTGGATCGCGTCGGCGCGGCCATCGATCGGAGCATCCACATGGTCAACCAGCTGCTCGCGCTGGCGCGCGCCGATCACTCGCATGAGGTTCCCGTCCCCAACGCGGCAATAGACCTGAGCGAACTGGCACGCCGGGCGACGGAAGAATGGGTCGGCAAGGCCATCGACGCCAATCTCGACCTTGGCTTCGAGGAGGCGAACGAGCCGGTGATGGCCTCCGGCAACGCCGAATTGCTGGTGGAACTGCTCGACAACCTGATCGACAATGCGCTTCGCTACACGGACGCGGGAAGCGGAATCACCGTCCGGGTACGGCGACTGCACGACGGGCGGCCCTTCTTCGAGGTCGAGGACAACGGCCCGGGCATCGCCCTCTCGGAACGCCATCGCGTATTCGAACGGTTCTACCGGCCCGCGGGCTCGCCGGGGGACGGGTCGGGCCTTGGCCTGGCCATCGTGCGCGAGATCGCGGCGCTGCACGGCGCCGAGGTCGAACTCGGCGACAACGGCAGCGGCAGGGGTACGCGGATTCGAATCATATTCCCGGCGCCTCCCGCGGCGTAAAATTCGCTCGGGCCGCGCATGTCGCGCGAGCCCGTCGAACTGGAGGCGTCGGTGGACTACGTGAATCTCGGCACGACCGGACTCAAGGTATCGCGCATTTGCCTGGGCTGCATGAGCTATGGCTCGTCGAAATGGCGCGACTGGGTGCTCGATTACGATGCGTCCAAGCCTTTCTTCAAGCGCGCGCTCGACCTCGGCATCAATTTCTTCGACACCGCCGACATTTATTCGAACGGCGAAAGCGAGGTCGTCACCGGCCGTGCCCTGAGGGAACTGGGCGTCAATCGCGAGCAGGTCGTCGTCGCGACCAAGGTCTACAACGCGATGGGCAAGGATCCCAACCAGAAAGGCCTGTCGCGCAAGCACATCCTGCACGCGATAGACAACAGCCTGCAGCGCCTCGGCCTCGACTATGTGGATCTCTACCAGATCCACCGGTTCGACCGCCATACGCCGATTGAGGAAACCCTCGAAGCCCTGACCGACGTGGTCCAGGCCGGCAAGGCCTTGTACATCGGCGCGTCGTCCATGTATGCATACCAGTTCGCCAAGATGCTGCACGCATCCGATGCCAACGGCTACGCGCGCTTCGTCACCATGCAGAATCACTACAACCTGGTCTATCGCGAGGAAGAGCGCGAGATGAATCCACTGTGCCGGGAGGAAGGTGTCGGCCTGATTCCCTGGAGCCCGCTTGCGCGCGGCTTCCTCGCCGGAAACCGCACCAAGGAAAACTGGGGCGCGACGACGCGCGCGAAGAGCGACGAATTCGCGCACGACATGTACTACGAGGATTCGGATTTCGCGGTCGTGCAGCGTGTCGGCGAGATCGCCAAAAAGCGCAACATCCCGAACGCGCAGGTTGCGATGGCATGGTTGCTCGCACAACCGGGCGTCTCCGCACCCATCGTCGGCGCCACCAAGATGCAACACCTCGAAGACGCGGTCGCGGCGATCGGCGTCAAGCTGACCAGCGAGGAAATCAAGGCGCTGGGCGATCCCTACAAGCCGCATCCGGTGCTGGGCAACCTGAGCTAGCCGCGCCGCGCCACGAAGTCCGGCGCGCAACGCTAAATTTCCGACATGCCGGCGATCCGCTTCGACACCTATTATCCCTATGACGACCTCGTCCGCGTCCTGACAGGCTGGGCCGGCGAGCACCCGGAACTCGTTCGCCTGGAGCCCGTGGGAAAAAGCCATGAGGGCCGCGACATCCACGTCTTGCGTGTCACCAACTACAAGACCGGGCCGGACACCGACAAGCCCGCCTTCTGGGTCGACGGCAACATCCATGCGACGGAGCTGGCGGGCTCTATGGCCTGCCTGCACCTGCTTCACCGGCTGATCTCGGGATACGGCAAGGACGCGGACATCACTCGCTGCCTCGACACGCGTGCCTTCTATGTCTGCCCGCGCGTCAATCCGGACGGCGCCGAGTGGGCGCTGGCGGAGCCGCCGAAGCTGATCCGGTCCAGCACCCGGCCCTATCCCTACGACGAGGAGCCGGTCGGCGGCCTCAAGCGGGAAGACATCGACGGCGACGGCCGCATTCTCTCCATGCGCGTGCCCGATCCGAACGGGCCGTGGAAAATCTGCGAGCAGGATCCACGTATCCTCGTGCGGCGCGACCCGACCGAGATCGGCGGCCGCTACTATCGCGTGCTGCCCGAAGGCCGCATCGGCGACTACGACGGGATCGAGATCCAATTGCAGCCGCGCCGCGAGCGCCTCGACCTCAATCGAAATTTCCCTGCGTTCTGGCGCGGCGAGCACGAGCAAGCCGGAGCCGGGCCCTATCCCACCTCGGAGCCCGAGATCTCCGCGGTCGCAGGATTCATCAGCCGCCATCCGAACATCACGGGCGCCGTCGCATTCCACACTTACAGCGGGGTGCTGCTGCGCCCCTATTCGCATCTGGCCGACGAGCACTTTCCGCCGGAAGACCTGTGGACCTTCCAGAAGATCGGCGAGAAAGGCACGTCCCTCACCGGCTATCCGGTCGCTTCGGCTTACCACGAGTTCCGCTATCACCCGAAGGAAGTCATTACCGGCGATTTCGATTCCTGGATGTACGATCATCGCGGCGTGTTCGCCTGGACCGTGGAAATCTGGAGCCCGCAGCGCCAGGCCGGTATCGCCGACTACAAGTACATCGACTGGTATCGCGAGCACCCGCTCGAGGACGACCTGAAGCTCATGAGGTGGAATGACGAGGCGCTGGGCGGCGAAGGCTTCGTCGACTGGTATGCATTCGACCATCCGCAACTGGGCAGGGTGGAGCTCGGCGGATGGCAGAGCCTGTTCACCTGGAGCAATCCGCCGCCGCAGCTGCTGGAAAAGGAAATCGCGCCGTTTTCGCGCTGGCTGACCTGGCACGCGCTGATTTCGCCGAAGCTGGAAATACTCGAGGCCTCCGCGACATCGCTCGGCAATGGCACCTGGCGCGTGCAGCTCGCGGTGCAGAACACCGGTTGGCTTCCGACCTATGTGACGCGCATGGCGAAGAACCGCAAGCTCGCGCGCGGCGTCGTTTGCGAGATCGCATTGCCGGCGCACGCCGCGCTCGAAACCGGCAAGGTTCGCGAGGAACTCGGCCAACTCGAAGGCCGCGCCTACAAGCCCGCCGCCGCCAATATCTGGGCGGGATCGAGCGCGGACGAGACCGACGACCGCCTGACCGTGGAATGGGTGGTGCGCGCTGCCAGGGGAGACGTCATTCGCCTCGTCGCGCGCCATGAGCGCGCCGGCACTGCAGCCGCGCAAGTCGAACTCGGCTGAGCGACTCACGTGCAGGATCGCATTGCAGCCATCCTCGGCTTTTCGCTCGTCGTCGCGGGCTTGCCCGCGCTGGCTCTCGCGCTCGACTGGCTTGCCGTACCCCCCGAAATTCTTCCCGCGCCGCTGTGGGCGATGGGCTGCGGCGGCGCGGCTCTGGTATTTGCAGGATCGTCGCTGCTGCTGCCGGCATCGATGCGGCGGCCGCGCGGCCTGCTCGTCGCCCTCTCGATCACCGCGCTCGCGACGATTTTCGACTGGATCGCATTCGCGCAAGTGCCCGGCGACTGGCACCTGCTGCTCGAGACGCTGCTGGATACGCTCGCGCTGAAGCAGAACGCCGTCCACAACGTCGTCGTGCTGTTCGCAGTCCTGCTCACGCTGCTCGCCTCGTATTCGTGGACGCGATGGCTGGGCGATCTGGTCGAATTCAGGGGAACTCCGCCCAAGGTGCCGGGTCGTAGGAGCAAGGTGCACGAAAGCGCCCCATGAACATGGCATGGACACAGGAGGATCGAACATGAAAGCCAGGATTGCACTGACGATATTTGCCGCGACGGCGCTGGTTGCCGCAAGCGTTGCGCAGGCCGCGGACGGCGACAAGAAATACACGAAGGAAGAATTCAAGTCGGACGTGAAGGCCGCAGGCAAGGGCGCCAGGGACGCCGCCGTCGACGTGGGCCACCAGGTCAGGGACGGCACCAAGAAGGCGTACCACGCCGACAAGGCCAAGATAAAAAAAGACGTGAAGGACCGCAAGCCCGGCGACGGCACGCTCGCGAAGAAGAACGACAGCCAGCCGACCGCGACGCCAGGCCACAACTAGGCCCCGTCACAACCGGAATCGCGCACCGGCCAGCCCGGCGCTTTTCCGGAACTCCCTTCGGCACGTATGATGGCCGGCATCCCGAAACGGATGCCGGTTTTCATTTGCCGGCACGAAAATGATCACAGACCCGCTGTTCTACGCGCTCGCGATCCCGGCGATCCTGATCACGGGCATCTCGAAATCGGGGTTCGGCGGCGCCATGGGCGGCCTTGCCGTGCCGCTGATGTCGCTGGTCATTCCGCCTGACGATGCCGCCGGCATCATGCTGCCCATCCTTTGCACCATGGACGTCATCGGCCTGCGCCGCTTCGCCGGTTCGTTCGACTGGCCGAATCTGCGCATCATTTTGCCCGGCGCACTGGTCGGCATCGCACTCGGCACGCTGTGCTTCGGATTGCTGAACAAGGGCTGGCTGTTGCTGCTGGTCGGGTCCATCGGCATAGGCTTTCCGCTGCTGAACTGGAGCGGCCTCGCACGCCGCCAGCAACCCGCCGGCGTGTCGGCATGGAAAGGCGGCTTCTGGTCATCGATGTCGGGATTTACGAGCTTCATCTGCCACAACGGCGGCGCGCCCCTGCTCGTCTACCTGATGCCCCAGCAGCTCGAACGCAAGCTGTTCGTCGGCACCACGGTGATGTTCTTCCTGGTAGTCAACTACGTGAAGCTCGTGCCGTATTATTTTCTCGGCCAGCTCCACATGGGGAACCTGCTCGCGGCGCTCGTGCTGTTGCCGCTGGCGCCCGTGGGCGTGTATGTCGGATTGTGGATGCACGGACGCATTACCGACGGCACGGTCTATCGCTGGGCCAACGTCCTGCTCTTCGCCACCGGCTGGAAGCTCGCCTGGGACGGCATTTCACGCCTGGTCGCCTAGGGCCCAAAGCAGCGAAGCATGCACTTTCTTCAGGATCAAATTGCCTTGGAGGCGGCGCTCTCCGGGTTCGCCCCGGCGCGGCCATCGCTTCAAGGCTGGCGTGCCATGCGCGTGCTACGATCGGCCGCCGCAGCGTCAGGAAAACACCATGGATCTGGATCGCAAGTCTCTCGGCCGCTCCGGCATCGGGCTCTCCATCCTGGGTTTCGGCGGCACCGGCCTGGGCAACATGTATGTTGCGATGCCCGAGCACAGGTCGATGGAAATCCTGTCGGCCGCCTACGCGGCCGGCATGCGCTACTTCGACACGGCGCCCCTGTATGGACACGGCCTGTCCGAACTCAGAACCGGTGCGGGGCTGCGGTCGTTCGACGATCCCCGGGTCGTGTTGTCGTCCAAGGTCGGCTGGCGACTGAAACCCGCTTTCGGCGCATCGACCGACGCCGGTTTGTTTCGCGATGTCACCGCGTTTGCCCGCTACCACGACTACTCCTACGACGGCGCGATGCGTTCGTTCGAGGACAGCCTCCAACGGCTGGGGACGGATCGCATCGACGTCCTGATGATCCATGACGTGGACCGCCGCAACCAGGGCGAGCGCTTCGACGAGGTATTTGCCCAGGCGATGGCGGGCGCCTACAAGGCGATCCTGTCGCTGCGCGAGCAGGGCGTAGTCAAGGCGATAGGCTGCGGGCTGAACGACTGGGAGGCCTGTCAGGCATTTGCCGAAACCGGCGACTTCGATTGCTTCCTGCTGGCCGGGCGCTACACCCTACTCGAGCAGGAATCGCTGGAAACCTTCCTGCCGCTTTGCGAGAAGCGCAGCATCGGGGTCATCCTCGGAGGCCCGTACAATTCCGGCATCCTCGCGAGCGGCGCAAAGCCGGATGCGTGGTTCAACTATGCGCCGGCCACCGCCGGTGTACTGGCCAAAGTGGCGGCCATCGAGAAAATCTGCGCCGACCATCGTGTTCCGCTGAAAGCGGCCGCCCTGCAGTTCCCGCTGCACCACCGCTGCGTCGCCAGCGTCATTCCCGGCATCAGCAATCGCGCCGAACTCGACGAAAACCTGCGCATGCTCCATACCGCGATTCCGGACGCACTCTGGCGCGACCTGAAATCGGCGGGATTGATGGACGCTCGCGCGCCGACGCCGTGATGCGGCGGAAACGATGATCGACGCGCACCACCATTTGTGGAAGCTGTCCCGCGCCGACTACGGATGGATCGGCACCGGCACGAATCCCGCCGTCGCGCCGATCGAGCGCGATTATCTGCTCGCGGAATTTCGAACACTGGTCGCGGCTCACGGCATCGCCGGAAGCGTTGCGGTGCAGGCGGCGCCGACCGTGGCGGAGACTCGCTGGCTGCTGGATCGGGCCCGCGCAAGCGACGGATTGATTCGCGGCGTAGTCGGCTGGGCCGACCTTGCCGCGGCCGACGCACCTGACAGGCTGCGCGATCTCGCGGGCGACCCGCTGCTGCGCGGCATTCGCCCGATGTTGCAGGACATCGCCGACGTGGACTGGATCCTGCAGCCGAACCTGACACCCGCAATCCGCGCGATCGAAGAGCTCGATCTGGCATTCGACCTGCTGGTGAAGCCGCCGCACCTGAAAGCCGCACTGGAATTCCTGGATCGGCATCCCGGGCTGCGTGCCATCGTCGACCACGGTGCGAAACCGGACATCGCCGGCCACGCATGGCAACCCTGGGCGGATGACTTGCGACGCGTCGCCCGCTACACGTCGGCATATTGCAAGCTTTCCGGGCTCGCCACCGAAGCCGGGCCGGGATGGAAAGCCGGCGACCTGCAACGCTACGTCGACCATATATTCGAATGCTTCGGCTCCGGCCGCATCGTTTGGGGCAGCGACTGGCCCGTCATGCTGCTCAACGCAAACTACACCGGCTGGCTGGCAACGGCGAAGCAGTTCGTCGCCGCGCTATCCGAATCCGCACAGACCGCGATCTTCCACGACAACGCCCTGCGGTTCTATCGCTTGTAGCCTTGGCGATGACCTGAGGACCGACCGGCGGCGCAATGTCGTCAACCATGGAAGCAGCCTGGCGGCAGGCCGCTGCAGCCCGGATCGACTTCGAACAGCCCGCCCGCGAGCGGCTCCGCCGCGCGTCGCGCTTCGCTCAACCCGATCGCCGCGGTGGTCACGAACATGCGATCGAGCTTGTTGCCTGCAAATACGCAACTGGTGACCTGGGAAGCCGGCAACGCGATCGCCCGATCGAGGCTTGCGTCCGGATGAAAGCGGCTCACGCGCGATCCGCCCCAGTGCGCCACCCAGAGATGGTCCTGCGCATCGACGGTCATGCCGTCAGGGTAGCCGTCCGCGTCCTTGAACTGCAGGAACACCCGCTTGTTCGAGAGCACACCCTCCTTCACGTCGAAGGCATAAATGCGCTGGAGCGCGCTGTCGGTGTGATACATGCGGCTGCCATCCGCGTTGAAGGCCGGGCCGTTTGCGATGCGATAGCCGGTATCGACCGTTTGCCAGGTCCGGTCCTTTGCCAGGCGGAACAGGCTCCCCGACGCTGCGATCTCGTCATCGTCCATCGAGCCCGCGCAGATGCAGCCTTGCGCATCGGCCTTCGCGTCGTTCAGGCGATTGCCGGGATGCGCGCCATCCGGATTGCCGATTGGTGTAATCGAGACGGGATCGAGCGTCAGGAATGCAAACCCGGATTTGAAACCCGCGACGAATCCGGCATGGTCGCGCCGCTCGATGACCCAGCAGATACGCTCGGGCATTGCCCAGCTCTTCCTGGACTCATCCGCCAGCGAGAGGCGATGCAGGACTTGGCCCTTGATGTCGACCCAGTAGACGGCGTTGTCGCGCGCCGACCATAGCGGCCCTTCGCCGAGGATCGCGTTGGCGGGCCATGCGCATCGCGCGCCCGGCTTCAGGTCCATCCCGCGTCGACGACGAAATTCTGCGAGGTAATCATCTTTGCGTCTTCCGACGCGAGGAACAGCACCATGTTTGCCAGGTCTTCCGGTTGCAACCGCCCTTTCAGGCATTGCAGTTGATCCATTTGCTTGTCTCCATCCGGCGTGAGCCAGAGTTTTTTCTGGCGCTCGGTCATGACCCATCCGGGAGAGACCGTATTCGCGCGAATGTTGAAGGGGCCCAGGTCACGCGCGAGGCCGCGCGTGAGGCCGTGGACCGCGGCCTTGCTCGTCGTGTAGGCCGGCATGCCGCCCGTGGCCGTCATCCACGATATCGACCCGAAATTGATGATGGAGCCGCCACCTCGGCGCTTCATCTGCTCGATCACCGCCTGCGCCGCGAAAAACTGGTGCCGCAGGTTGACGCTGACGCGCTCGTCCCAGTATTCCACCGTGACGCTCTCGATCGAATGGCGATCGTCCCGCGCGGCGTTATTCACGAGCACCCCGATGTCGCCGAGCTCGGCCTGCACGGCTTCGATGGATTCGCGCAACTGCCGGATGTCGCGTACGTCGCAATACCTGAAGGAAGGCGCCGGGCCGATGCCGCGCAGCTTCTGGATGAGCGCTTTGGACGCCACCTCGTCGATGTCGACGAACCCGACCTTTGCGCCCTGCCTGGCAAAGCCTTCGACGATGGATGCGCCGATGCCCGAACCGCCGCCGGTCACGAACACCACCTTGTCCTTGAGGCTTGGGTAAGTTGCCAGTTGCGAAGTCATGGAGGATCCTGTCATGGGAGATCGATGAAGAGGAAATGCCGGCCATTTTGCGGCGGGCAGCGTCGGCAGTATAGCGACTTCGCACTATTGCACGGGGTGGGGAACCAGCGAAGAGCAGGCGACGCCGACAGCCGCGCCGCCACGCCCGAGCGACGCTTCGGGATTGCCGGTGACTGCACCGCCGGGGATTCTTGCGCCGAACCGGTGCGCCGGCTCAGAAGGTGCGCACCCTGGCGTCCGGCCCCGCGAGCTTTCTCCAGATGAGCGCGTCGAGCGAAACCTTCCCCGGCCCGTGCAGCAGCACCACGAGGATCAGCACGCCCCAATAGATATGTTGCGCGAGCGCCGGCTCGGCGTCCTTCAGGAAATGCCAGTACGAAACGACGGCCATGATGTTGACGAAGGTCAGGCCGAAGGCGGCGAAGCGCGTGGCCAGGCCGAGCGTCAACAGCACCGGCAGGCAGAGTTCGCCGGCCGTGCCCATCACCGCCGCAAGCTCCGGCGGCAGGACGGGAACGTGGTACTCCTCCTGGAACAGCGTGATGGTGGTCTCCCAATCGCGGATCTTGGTGAGTCCCGAAAGGAAAAATACTTTCGAGATGTAGAGGCGGATGCCCAGGTCCAGCACGCTTGCACCTGCGTTCAGCAGATTGCGAAGGGCGGTCAGCGGCGGCAACGCTTTTTCGATCAGGGTCACGGTGTCCCTCCAGCGGGCGAGAAATCGACGATGATTGCCGACCCGACCCACTCGAGCAGCGAGCCGGCCAGGTCGAATGAAATGTCACGCGACTGCGCGGCAGCGAGCGCCTGCTCCAGCGTACCGCCTGCATGCGTCGCGGCGAGGAACGCCGCCGCCGACGCGTCCAGTTCACGCACCTCGACGCGGAATCGCGGCCGATACACGAGGACGTTCGCCGGCGGACGCGAGAAATCGACGGCGAGATCGCCCTCGAATCCGGGCTGGTTAACGGCCCAGATGCGCTCGAGCGGATAGTCGGATCGGATCAGGCGACACGCCGGGTGAAGGCGGGGCCTGAGCGCGAGTTGTTCCTCCGCGGACAAGGCGATCAGCGCGGCGGGATCGAACATCGGCGCATCCGCGGCATAGTGAGCACTATGCACCTGCCATTCCAGCCTGGCGACATCCGCGAGGTAGGGGATCTCCCGCGCGGGCGCAAAGTCCGCGAGGAAGGCCGCGAATGAGCCGCCGAATTCATTCAGGTCGCCGCTCGCGGACGGGAAGCGCGTCTCGTACTCGCGGGCCAAGCCGGAAAAGAATTCTTCCCCGACGAGCCGCCCGATGACGGGATAGGCCGCAAGCAGCGCCTTGGCTGCGGTCGCCCGCGCATTGCCGCGATAGATGGCGAAGCGCCTGCGCACCGCGTCCGCGTCGCCGCGAAACAGGTCGGGTGCGCTGCGGCCGCCTTCGGCGACGGCAAGGGCTGCACCGAAGCGTCTTTGCATTTCGATCAAATCACGCATGCGCAACCGCCATAACCTGCGCGGCCTTGTCCGCTTCGCCGAGCAGCACTTCGATCGACGGGATGTCCGTGTCCCACTCGACCAGGGTCGGCACGGGACCGAAGCGCTGGCACGCCCTTTCATACAGCTTCCACACTGCCGGCGGCACGGCCGAACCATGGTCGTCGATGAGCACGTCGTCGCCCTTCGAATGGCCGGCGAGATGAATCTCCCCCACGAGGGCCGCGGGCACCTCGACCAGTACTTCATCCGCATCGAACCCATGGTTGACCGAATTCACGTAGAGGTTGTTGACGTCGAGCAAGATGCCGCAGCCGCTGCGATACGCGAGCTCGACGAGGAATCCGAATTCGGTCATGTCGGCATTGCGGAACTGCACGTAGCTGGAGACGTTCTCGACCAGGATGCGGCGGCCAAGGGCTTCCTGGACTTCAGCTACGTGAGACACCATCGCGTTCAGCGCGACACGCGTGAACGGCATCGGCAGCAGGTCGTTGAAGTGCCGTGGGCCGATGGCGCCCCAGCACAGGTGCTCCGACACCAGAACGGGCTCGATGCGGCTTGCCAGCCGCTTGAGCTTCGCCAGATGCGCCGCGCGAATGCCGTCCGCGGACCCCAGCGAGAGCGCTACGCCATGCAGGCTGACCGAATAACGCTCGCGCACGCAGTCGAGCACGTGCAGGTCATAGCCGCCGTCGCCGAAATAATTTTCGCTGTGGACCTCGAGCCATCCCGTGCGCGGATGCCCGTCGAGGAAATCCCGATAGTGGCAGGCACGCAGGCCGACGCCGGTGGCGCTGGCGATGCCGTTGGAATCATGCGCAGGCGAGCCGCTCATCGGGGAAAAGGCACCGGCACGGACCATGGAAACCGCCGCGCCGGTGCAGGGGGAGGAAGCTTACTTCTTGAAGGCCAGCTTGCCGCCGACCTTCTCGCAGGTACCCTTGGCGACGTAATTCCATTCCGCCGGCGCATTGTCCGCCGAAGCCTGGCCGGCGCAGGAATGCGTGCCCGTGGCATTGGCGCAGTCGTTCTTGCCCGCCTTGGCCACGCCGTAGCATTTTTCCTTGCCTTTTTCCTCGGCCATGGCATTCCCGGCGGACGCCAGTGCGATGAGGCCGGCGAGAGCGGAGGTGACGATGATTTTCTGGTTCATGGGATCTCCTGTTGTCTGTATGAGAGTTGGTCGAACGATTCGGACCGAAGTCCTTGCCGCGACGAGCGGGCGGCAGGCCTTCGCATTCCTAGCACCTGTCGCCGCAATCGCGATGCCTGGACGATGATACGCAGGTACAAGCTTGCCGGATGCAGGCACCCGGCAAGACCCGGCCAGCCGGGTATTTATTCCCGCCGAATCTGTCCGGATCGCGGCCCTACTGGGGCCACTTGCGATGCAGCTCGGCAACCTGCTCGGCGGACAGGATCTTGAGGCGGTTGCCGCGAAGCTTTAGATAGATCCGGGCCGTCTCCTCGAGCTCCTCGGTTGCATAGACCGCGCTCTCGAGGTCCTTGCCTGCAACGATGGGACCGTGGTTGGCGAGCAGGATGGCGTGGTGCTTCCCCGCCACTTCCCGCACGGCATTGGCAAGCGTCATATCGCCCGGCGCGTAGTAGGGCAGCAGCACGAGGTCGCCAATCTTCATGACGTAGTACGCCGTGATCGGAGGAATGGGTTGCTTCGGATCGGTATCGGCCAGGCAGGACACGGCGACCGAATGCGTGGAGTGCAGGTGCACGATCGCGCCGGCGCTGGGCCGCTGCTCGTACATCGCGAGATGCAGGAAGGACTCCTTGGTCTGCTTCGCGCCGGAAAGCAGGCTGCCCTTGCCGTCCACCTTCGACAAGGTCGCCGGGTCGAGCCGACCGAGGCAGGAATTGGTCGGCGTCATCAGCCAGCCGTCGTCCGTGCGCACGCTGATGTTGCCCGAGCTGCCGACGGTCAGGCCGCGATCGAACATCGATTTGCCCAGCAGGCAGATTTCTTCCCTTAGCTTCGCTTCGCTCGTCATCTATCCGGTTCCAGATCTCACCGCAGAGGCGCAGAGAAAAGGCAAAACGAGAGAGAAAAAGCCGTAGTGCCGGTACCCGCTATGGTCCGGTGCATGCCGGACTGGCTGAGCACATATCGCAACCCGCCCTTCTCGTATTTCATTTTTTCTCTGCGCCTCTGCGGTGAATGGGTTTATCAGGGTTGGAGCTTGAAAGCTTTGGTGAAGAAATCCGGAGTGCCGAAATTGCCAGACTTCAGCGCCAGCGCAAGCGACGGCTCGCCGATCGAGAACGTCCATGGCACGCCGGGATCGATCTCGGGTCCGATCGCAAGACCTTCGACGCCGAGCGCCCCGACGACGGCACCGGAGGTTTCACCGCCCGCGACCACCAGGCGCCTGACGCCCTTGGCGACCAGGCCTTTCGCGATTTTCCCCATGGTTTCCTCGACCATCGTGCCGGCGTGCTCGCGCCCCAGTTTTTCCTGCACGGCCTTGACCTGCTCCGGCGTCGCGGTCGAGTAAATCAGCACCGGCTTTTGCGACAGCCGCGAAGCGGCCCAATCCAGCGCGGCCTGCGCGACGTCGCTCCCGGACGCAATCGCCATCGGATCGAGCGCGAAGGTTTCATGGTCTTTTTTCATGAGCGCGACCTGGCCTTGCGTGGCAACCGAGCAGGAGCCGGCAATGACGACGGTCGGCCCGGTCACCTTGGGAAGCTTTGCCGACTGGCCGGCTTTCATGAGGCCGGCGCGCACGAAGTTGGCAGGCAGGCCCATAGCCATGCCGGAGCCGCCGGTCACGAGCTTCATGTCCGCGCAGGCGTCGCCCAGGGTCATCAAGTGTTCGTCCGTAATGGAATCCAGCACGGCATGCCGAATGCCCTGCTTGCGCAAATCTTCGATCGCCGCGCGCACGGCGGCGACCCCCTTGACGATCGTCGAATACTGGATGAGACCGACCTTGTGCTGCGATTGCCTTTGAAGCACACGGACAAGCGATGGATCGGTCATCGGCGTCAGCGGATGGTTACGCATGCCGGATTCGGAAAGCAACTCGTCGCCGACGAACAGGTAGCCCTTGTACACCGTGCGCTTGTTGGTCGGGAACGACGGATTGAACACCGTGAAATCGGCGCCGATCGCGCCCAGCATCGCGTCGGCGACCGGACCGATGTTGCCCTTGTCCGTCGAATCGAAGGTCGAGCAGTACTTGAAATAAAGCTGCTTCGCTCCCTGCTGCCGCAACCAGTCGAGCGCGGCGAGCGACATCGAAACGGCTTCGCCAACCGGGTTGCTGCGTGATTTCAGCGCCACGATGACGCAATCGGCGTCGGGAACCCGCAAGCCTTTGCGCGGCACGCCGAGCAGCTGGACGGTGCGCATGCCCGCCTTGACGAGCGTATTGGCGAGGTCCGTGGCACCGGTGAAATCGTCGGCCACGCAGCCGAGCAGGATGCTCATGCGCATGCCTCCGCGCGGATCGATCGTTGCATGTTTTTCCTCCCGCAAGTCGGATTCGGTTCGGCATAATGGTACCGGTTTTGCCTGCTCGCATTTCCACGCCCATGCCTGAGGTCACCGGAATCGACCATATATATGTGTCTGTCACCGACATGGCACGCTCCGGGGCTTTCTACGACAAGGCGATGGGCGTGCTCGGATTTCGCAAGAACGCATTCACGTTAGGCGGTGACCCACACGTTCAGTATTTCAACCGGCATTTCGGCTTCGTGCTGCGGCCGGCGCGGGCGACCAGCTCGCACGACCCGTATCGCGCCGGATTGCACCACTTGTGCCTGCGCGTTGAGACGATCGAGGACGTGATCGAGGCTTCGGCCGCACTGCAGGCGAAAGGCATCGATGCCTCGC
>DASZTG010000044.1:0-224140 GCA_035548375.1 Burkholderiales bacterium | reverse complement strand
CTTGCGGTCGGCATCCATGGGCTCGATCAGCGCCTGGTTGCCGTCGCGCAGGTCGACACTGCACCAGACGGGCGGCCTGGTGATGACCTTGTTCGGCCAGGTCCGGTCGGCCAGGGCCACCGGAGCGAACGGGCGGTATTTCTGCGAAGGAATCGGATTCATGTCAGGTCTCGCGCATTGGTTGATGAGACGCTCCCGCGGGATTTTTCCGGCGGGCTTGGGTGCTGCACGGGTACTGCTTGAGTGGGTAGGTTATGTGCGCGCGGGGCGCAGCAGCAGGCCGCCCAGCAGGAGGCTGGGAAGAAGAAATGCAAATTGGCCAAGCTGTTGGGACTTCATGTGGCGGACTATAAGCAGAAATTCCGGGCTCCGCAAGCCCTTGGCGCGGCGCGACCTAGCCGCCGTAGGGGGGCGCCGGCGGCTTCCTGCGCAGCTTTCCCCAGGCCCACATCACATAGCCGGAAGCAGAATAGACGGCGAACAGGCTGAACAAGACCTCGGGCAGGTTGCTCGCCACCTGCATCAGCGCCACGACGCTGAGCGCAATCATCACGAGGATGCGGAAGGGCACGGCCTTGCGCAGGTTGATGTCCTTGCCGCTCCAGAAACGCACGTTGCTGACCATGGTGATGCCGGCGAACAGGGTCACGGCCCAGGCGAGCAGCGGAACGTCGGCGCGCGCCACGTCGTAGGACTCGAAGGCCCACACCAGGCCGGCGACGAGGCCCGCCGCCGCCGGGCTCGGCATGCCCTGGAAGTAGCGCTTGTCGACGATATCGATGTTGGTGTTGAAGCGCGCAAGGCGCAGCGCGGCACAGGCGCAGTAGACGAATGCCGCGAACCAGCCGAGCCGGCCCATGCCCTTCAGCGACCACTCGTAGATCACCAGCGCCGGCGCCGCGCCGAACGAAACCATGTCGGACAGGCTGTCGTACTCGGCGCCGAATTCGCTTTGCGTGCGGGTGAGCCGCGCGACGCGGCCGTCCAGCCCGTCGAACACCATGGCGGCGAAAATGCCCTGCGCGGCGAGCTCGAACTGCAGGTTCATCGCCTGCACGATCGCGTAGAAGCCGGCGAACAGCGAGCACGTGGTGATCGCGTTCGGCAGCCAGTAGATGCCGGTGCGCCGGATGCCGCTTCTGCTCAGCCAGCGGGATTTCGGCGCGGGATGGTTCATCGCGAACTCAGGCTTTTGCCGGCAAGCGCGCCAGGATGGTCTGGCCGGCAAAAACCTTGTCGCCCACCGCGGCCTGGGGCTTCGCGTCGAGCGGCAGGTAAACGTCCACGCGCGAACCGAAGCGAATGAAGCCGAAACGCTGGCCGCGCTTGAGGCGATCTTTCGTCTGCACGTAGCAAAGGATGCGCCGCGCGATCAGGCCGGCAACCTGGACGCAGGTGACTTCCGCACCGCCGTCGGTGTGTATCCACAACGCGTTGCGCTCGTTCTCGAGCGACGCCTTGTCGATGGCCGCGTTCACGAACTTGCCGGCGAAATACCATTCCTTGCGCACTTCGCCGTCGACCGGGCTGCGATTCGAGTGCACGTTGAAGACGTTCATGAACACGCTGATCTTGAGCGCATCGCGATCCAGGTACGGATCCCTCGCCTTGCCGACCACGACGATGCGGCCGTCCGCCGGCGAGATCACGGCGTCCGCGTCCGCCGGCACATTGCGCGGCGGATCGCGGAAAAATTGCAGGATGAACAGCGTGACCAGCCAGAACGGGATCGACCACCAGCCCCAGCCCACCATGACGACGATCGACACGACCACGGCCGCCGCGAGGAACGGCCAGCCCTCGCGGGCAATGATCGGGTGGGGATACTCTGAGTTCACCGGTGAGGGGCAAACAGCGAGGAGTGAGAGGGCAAAGACGCAGTAACAAGGCTTCCAGGCATTTTACTCCTCACCGCTCTCCCCTCTCTCCTCACGAATCTAGTTCTTCGTCTTGTCGACGAGGCGGTTGGCCTTGATCCAGGGCATCATCGAACGCAGCTTCTCGCCGACGATTTCGATCTGGTGCTCGCGGCCGATGCGGCGCATCGCGCCCATCTTGGTGACGCCGGTCCGGTTCTCCAGCAGGAATTCCTGCGCGTACTGGCCGGTCTGGATCTCCTTGAGGATGCGCTTCATCTCCTTCTTGGTTTCCTCGGTGATGATGCGCGGGCCGCGGGTGAAATCGCCGTATTCCGCGTTGTTCGAAATCGAGTAGCGCATGTTCGCGATGCCGCCCTCGTAGATCAGGTCGACGATCAGCTTCAGCTCGTGCAGGCATTCGAAGTACGCCATCTCCGGCGCATAGCCGGCTTCGACGAGGGTTTCGAATCCCGCCTGGATCAGCGCGGTGGTCCCGCCGCATAGCACGACTTGCTCGCCGAACAGGTCGGTCTCGGTCTCTTCGCGGAAGTTGGTCTCGATGATGCCGGCCTTGCCGCCGCCGATGGCCGCGGCGTAGGACAGTGCCAGCTCGCGCGCCTTCTTCGACGGGTTCTGGTGGATCGCGATCAGCATCGGCACGCCGCCGCCCTGCGCGAACGTCGAGCGCACGGTATGGCCGGGCGCCTTGGGCGCGACCATGACCACGTCGAGGTCGTCGCGCGGCACGACCTGGCCGAAGTGGATGTTGAAGCCGTGCGCGAAGGCCAGCGCCGCGCCCTTCTTCAGGCTGGGCTCGATCTCCTTGTACACGGCGCCGATGTTCTCGTCGGGCAGCAGGATCATGACGAAGTCGGCGTTCTTGACCGCCTCCGCCGGTTCCTTCACGTCGAAGCCCGCTTTCTTGGCCTTGTCCCACGAGGCGCCGCCCTTGCGCAGGCCGACGGTGACCTTCACGCCGGAGTCCTTGAGGTTCAGCGAGTGCGCGTGGCCTTGCGAGCCGTAGCCGAGGATGGTGACTTTCTTGCCCTTGATCAGACGCAGGTCCGCGTCCTTGTCGTAGAAAACTTTCAATGTGCCCCCTAAATGAGTAATGCGTGAGGGGAGAGATGTCAGGGGTGAGGAGGGAATGCCGGTTTGACCCCTCGCCCCTTACTCCTGACCCCTTACTGTATTTTCAAAATGCGCTCGCCGCGGCCGATACCCGAGGCGCCGGTGCGCACCGTTTCCAGGATGACGCCCTGTTCGAGCGCGCCCAGGAATGCATCGAGCTTCGCTCCGGTGCCGGTGAGCTCGATGGTGTAAGCCTTGTCCGTCACGTCGAGGATGCGCCCGCGGAAGATGTCCGCCATGCGCTTCATTTCCTCGCGATCCTTGCCGGACGCGCGCACCTTGACCAGCATGAGTTCGCGCTCGATGTGGTCGCCGTCGGACAGGTCCACGACCTTGACGATGTCGACCAGCTTGTTCAGCTGCTTGGTGATCTGCTCGATGACGTCGTCCGAGCCGGCCGTGACGACCGTCATGCGCGACAGCGACGGGTCTTCGGTGGGGGCCACGGTCAGCGACTCGATGTTGTAGCCGCGCGCGGAGAACAACCCGGCCACGCGTGACAGCGCACCCGGCTCGTTCTCCATGAGTAGGGAGATGATATGGCGCATGGGAATCAGACCAGGATCATTTCCGACAGGCCCTTGCCGCCGGGCACCATCGGGAACACGTTCTCGGTCTGGTCGGTGACGAAGTCCAGGAATACCAGGTCGTCCTTGCGCGCGAACGCCTCTTTCAGCGCGGGTTCGACGTCTTCGGGTTTCTCGATGCGCATGCCGACGTGGCCGTAGGCCTCGGTCAGCTTCACGAAATCGGGCAGCGCGTCCATGTAGGACTCGGCGTAGCGGTTGCCGTGGAAGAACTCCTGCCACTGGCGGACCATGCCCATGTAGCGATTGTTCAGGTTCACGATCTTGACCGGCAGCCGGTACTGCTTGGCGGTCGAGAGTTCCTGGATGCACATCTGGATGCTGGCTTCGCCGGTCACGCAGGCGACCGTCGCGTCCGGGTGCGCAAGCTGCACGCCGAGCGCATAGGGCAACCCGACGCCCATCGTGCCGAGGCCGCCGGAATTGATCCAGCGCCGCGGCTTGTCGAACTTGTAGAACTGCGCGGCCCACATCTGGTGCTGGCCGACGTCCGACGTCACGTACATGTCCAGGTGCCTGGTCAGCTCGTAGAGCTTCTCGACGACGGCCTGCGGCTTGATGATCCTGGAATTGCGGTCGAACTTCAGGCAGTCGCGCCCCTTCCAGGCCGTGATCTGGTCCCACCAGGCCTTCACGGCCACGGGATCGGGACGTTCTTTCGCCGCGGCGAGTTGCCGGTTCATCTCCTGCAGCACTTCGCGCACGTCCCCGACGATGGGCACGTCCACGCGCACGCGCTTGGATATCGACGACGGGTCGATGTCGACGTGGATGATCTTGCGGTTTTCCTGGAAGAAGTGCGCGGGATTGCCGATCACGCGATCGTCGAAGCGGGCGCCCACGGCGAGCAGCACGTCGCAATTCTGCATCGCCATGTTGGCTTCGTACGTGCCGTGCATGCCGAGCATGCCGACGAACTGCGGGTCCGTCGCGGGATATCCGCCCAGGCCCATGAGCGTGTTGGTGCAGGGGAAGCCGAGCGAGCGCACGAGCTGGGTCAACTCCGCCGAAGCGTTGCCGAGCACGATGCCGCCGCCGGTGTAGACCATCGGGCGCTTGGCTTCCATCAGCAGCTGGATGGCCTTGCGGATCTGGCCGCTGTGCCCCTTCACCACCGGGTTGTACGAACGCATCGACACCGATTGCGGGTAGAAGAAGTTAGTCTTCGCGGTCTGCACATCCTTCGGGATGTCCACCAGCACCGGGCCGGGGCGGCCGGTCGCGGCGAGGTAGAACGCCTTCTTCATCGTGACCGCAAGGTCCTTGACGTCCTTGACCAGGAAGTTGTGCTTCACACAGGGTCGTGTGACGCCGATGGCATCGACTTCCTGGAACGCGTCCTGGCCGATGGCGTGCGTGGGCACCTGGCCGCTGATGATGACCACCGGGATCGAATCCATGTAGGCCGTGGCGATACCGGTTACGGCATTGGTGACGCCCGGACCGGAGGTGACCAGCACGACGCCGATCTTTTCCGTCGAGCGCGCGTAGGCGTCGGCGGCATGTACCGCGGCTTGTTCGTGGCGTACCAGTACGTGCTTGACCTTGTCCTGCTTGAAGATTTCGTCGTACAAGGGGAGCACAGCCCCACCCGGATAGCCGAACATGAATTCGACGCCTTCTTCCTGAAGGCATCGCAATGTGATTTCGGCGCCGGAGAGCTCGGTGGTAACGCCGGCAGTCAGTTCCATGGAAACACCCGAAAAACAGCTAGTTGAGAAGTTACAGCGGAACCTCGCAAGATACCGGCATCGGTCAGGCCGGTCAAGGAAGGGACCGGGAGGCCGGGCACCGGTCTACTGCCGGGCGCGGATCCAGCGCTTCCAGGCGTCGAACAACCGGGATTCGCGAGCAGCGATCGCCGAGCGTTTCCACAGGGTATCCGTCCAGAAGTCATCCCTGTCCAGGGTGCACATCAGCCCCCCGGCTTCTTCCAGGATCAGCGAGCCGGCCGCGTAGTCCCATAACTTCTGGCCGCCATGCAGGTAGACGTCGAAACGGCCGGCCGCGACATAGCACCACTCCAGCGTGCTCGCGCCAAAATTTCGCTGGGAGGAATACGGCGGCGACTCGACCAGTTCGCGCGCGAGCGGCGGCGGCAGGCGCTTGAAATCCACCTGGGCCATGGCGTTGCGCAGGTGCGGCACGTGTTCCTTGATCGGCAGCGGCTCGCCGTTCAGGAAAGCGCCCTGTCCTTTTTCCGCATAGAAGGTCTCGTCGGCGACCGGATCGTAGACCACGCCCAGCACGCTGCGCCCTTTTCTCATGAGGGCGACGGACACGGCGAAATACGGCAAGCCGTTGACGAAATTGGAGGTGCCGTCGATGGGATCGACGCACCACAGGCCCTCTTCTCCAGCCAGCCAGTATTCCGCCTGCTGTTCCGGCGTCATTTCCTCCGCCACGATCGGGCCGGGCGATATCTTGGGCAGGCTGCGCGACAGGGCTTCCTGCGCGGCGAGGTCGGCCTCGGTAAACAGGCTGCCATCGGATTTACGTTGCTGCGCCACCTTCAGGTAGCGCGGCATCACCTCCCTGGCTGCGACCTCGCGCACGCAGGCGATGACTTCCTGCAGCATGCCCCGCACCGGGCGGATCATCGCTTCCATTTGATCGAGCAACCCATGCTCGGAATCTGCTCGGCCGGACCCCGGCCCGTTTCCGCGACGGCCTTCATCGCCTCGAACAAATCGCGGCGGGCGTTCGCAACCGGCGCCGTCCGCGAAGCGTCCAGCCGGCCGCGATATTGCAGCTCGAGCTTGCCGTTGAACCCGAAGAAATCCGGCGTGCAGACGGCATCGTAGGCGCGCGCCACGTCCTGGCTTTCATCGAACAGGTAGGGAAACGGGTAGCCGAAATCGCGCGCGACTTTCTTCATGTTGTCGAACGAGTCCTCGGGATAGTCGGCGGGGTCGTTGGCACTGATCGCGACCACGCCGATGCCGAGCGCCTTCAGGTCCGTCGCGTCCCTGACGAGCTTCTCGCGCACGGCCTTCACGTAGGGGCAATGGTTGCAGATGAACATGACAAGCGTGCCGTTCGGGCCGCTCGTTGAAGACAGCGTATGGCGCTTGCCGTCGGTTCCTGGCAGGTCGAAGCCGGGAGCCTTCCAGCCAAAATCACAGACCGGCGGCTGGGCCATGCCTAAGGATGATCCGCGCGCCTCCGGAAACGCGGCGCAGGCCCGCGCGATTCCGGGGACAGAGGGGTTGGTGCATGGCAAAATCTTAGCATGGCTAAAGACTTAGATAAAAAATCCACGGCCAAATCCGGTGCGCGATTCCACGTAGCCGAAAAGCTCGGCAACGGCTCGGAACTGCGGCTTTCGACCGAAGCTGGCCACCACGCTGGTCGGGTATTGCGCCTCGAAGCGGGAGACGCCGTCCTGCTCTTCGACGGCCGCGGCGGCGAATTCGAAGCGCGCATTACGCGCATGGAACGCGGCGACGTCTGGGTCAAGACCGGCGTGCATCGAGATGTCGATCGCGAATCGCCGCTCGACGTCCTGCTGGTGCAGGGATTGTCCGGCGGCGATCGCATGGACTTCACGTTGCAGAAAGCCGTGGAGCTCGGCGTCGGCGCGATCCAGCCGGTTGCCACCGAGCGCAGCGTCGTCAAGCTCAAGGATGAGCGCGCGCAACGGCGCGCGGAGCATTGGCGCAACCTCGTCGTCGCGGCCTGCGAGCAATGCGGGCGCAACCGCGTACCCGAAGTTCTGCCGCTGCGCGATTTCAGGGAATGGATTGCGGACAACGCGCCGGAGGCCAATTGCCGCCTGCTCTTGTCGCCGGAAGCCGCCGATGCGCTCAGCAGCTTGTCCCGCCCCGCCGGGAAAGTCGCATTGCTGGCGGGCCCGGAAGGCGGCCTGACCCCCGCCGAAGCGCAGATCGCCGTCTCGCGCGGCTTTCGTCCCGTCAGGCTGGGTCCGCGCGTCCTGAGAACCGAGACCGCGGCGCTCGCTGCACTCGCCGCCATGCAGGCAAGATGGGGTGATTTCTAAGGGGTCCGCGCGACCTCGCTGCTATACTTCGCCGCTTCGTACATTCACCCGATTTGCTCGATCCCACCATGGAAATCCGAAACAGCACGTTCATCGTCACCGGCGGCAGCTCCGGCCTGGGAGCGGCCACGGTCGAGATGGTCATCGCCGCGGGCGGCAAGGCCGTCATCGCCGACGTCAACAAGGCGCAGGGAGAAGCCCTTGCGTCGAAATTCGGCAAGAACGCGCGCTTCGTCGAATGCGACGTGACGCGGGAGGATCACGGCAAGGCCGCGGTCGACGCGGCCATCAACGGCCTCGGCGGCTTGCACGGCCTGGTGAACTGCGCCGGCATCGCCATCGGCGAAAAAACCGTCGGCAAGGAAGGCCCGCATTCGCTCGAGAAATTCGCCAAGGTCATCAACATCAACCTGGTGGGCAGCTTCAACATGATCCGCCTCGCGGCGGATGCCATGGCGAAGCAGCAACCCAATGCCGGCGGCGAGCGCGGCGTCATCGTCAATACTGCTTCGGTTGCCGCGTTCGACGGCCAGATGGGACAGGCAGCTTACTCTGCGTCCAAGGGCGGCATCGTCGGCATGACCCTGCCGATCGCACGCGACCTCGCTCGCAACGGCATTCGCGTCATGACCATCGCGCCGGGCATTTTCGAAACGCCCATGCTGCTCGGCATGCCGCAGGAAGTGCAGGATGCGCTCGGGAAGATGGTCCCGTTTCCGTCGCGGCTCGGCCGCCCCGCCGAATATGCGCAGATGGTGAAAGCCATCGCAGAGAATGAAATGCTGAACGGCGAAGTCATCCGGCTCGACGGCGCCATCAGGATGCAGCCCAAGTAAGGCGATGCAGCCGTCCAAGCAAGCCGATTTCGTCAAGTGGTTCCGTGAGGCCGCGCCTTACGTGCACGCCTTCGGCGGGCGCACGTTCGTCATCGCCTTCGGCGGCGAAGTCGTCATGGACGGATCGTTCGTCGAACTCACGCATGATCTGAACCTGCTCGCGAGCCTCGGTGTCAGGCTGGTGCTCGTGCATGGCGCGCGCCCGCAGATCGAGGCGCAAATGAAGACGGCCGGGCTCAAGCCGCGCTACGTGAACGGCGTGCGCGTCACGGATGAAAGCGCGCTGGCTTGCGTGAAGCAGGCGAGCGGCCAGGTGCGGGTCGAGATCGAGGCGCTGCTGTCGATGGGGCTGCCGAATTCGCCGATGGCCAATTCGGACATCCGCGTCGCATCGGGCAACTTCGTGATCGCCCAGCCGCGCGGCGTGATCGACGGCGTCGACATGTGCTACACGGGCGAAGTGCGCAAGGTGCACGCCGATGCCATCAACGTACGTCTTGACGACGGCGAACTCGTATTGCTGTCGCCGCTGGGCTATTCGCCGACCGGGGAAATCTTCAACCTGACCCTCGAGGACGTTGCCGCCGAGACGGCGATCGCGCTGGAGGCGGAAAAGCTCATCTTCCTGATGGACGAGCCCGGCCTCAAGAAGGCGGGAAAGCTGCTGCGCGAACTCACGGTGTCGGATGCCGAAAGGCTGCTGCGCAAGGAAAAGTCGCTGTCCGACGATTCGCGCCTTTACCTGCCGCGCGCGATCAAGGCCTGCAAGAGCGGCGCGGAGCGCGTGCATCTCATCAGCCGGCATGCCGACGGCGCATTGCTGCTGGAACTGTTTACGCATGACGGCGTGGGCAGCATGGTCAGCCGCGATCCGCTGGAGCAGTTGCGCGAGGCGACGATCGAGGACGTTCGCGGCGTCATCCGCCTGATCGAGCCGCTCGAGGCGGAAGGCACGCTGGTCAAGCGCTCGCGCGAAGTGCTCGAAAGGGAAATCGGCCGCTTCAGCATCCTGGAGCACGACGGCGTCATCGTCGGTTGCGCGGCGCTCTATCCGTTCGCCGACGAAAAGGCGGCCGAACTCGCCTGTCTGGCCGTCGCACCCGATTACCGCGATGCCGGCGGCGGCGAACAGTTGCTGAAATGGGTCGAGGAAAAGGCGAAGAAGCAGCGCGTGAAGCGATTGTTCGTGCTGACCACGCGCGCCTCGCACTGGTTTATCGAGCACGGTTTCGCGGAAGCCGGCATCGACCGCCTGCCGAAGCAGAAGCAGGCGCTGTATAACTACCAGCGGCGCTCGAAGGTCCTGATCAAGGCGTTGTAGGCCGCATGGCGGGCCGGCTTCACGGCCCCGCCTATAATCACCGGGAATTCCTCTCCCGGCATTTCTGTCACATAGATGTAACCAAGGCGTCCCGATTTCCCTCTAACCTGTTGATAGATTAAAAAATGGCAAGGATGGTGAAGTGCGTCAAGCTGGGCCGCGAAGCCGAAGGACTGGACTTCCCGCCGTTTCCCGGCGAAATCGGCAAGCGCCTGTTCGAGAACGTTTCCAAGGAAGCGTGGAAAAGCTGGCTCGAGCACCAGAAGATGCTGGTGAACGAGAACCGGCTGAGCCTCGCGGACCCCAAGGCCCGCAAGTACCTGCTCGAGCAGACCGAGAAATATTTCTTCGGTCCGGGCGCGGACGCGGCATCGGGTTACGTTCCGCCTCCGAAAGGCTAGCTTGACCGCCGGACGCGACCGGATTCCCGGCGATTCTTCACCTTCTGCGCAAACCGGGGAGCAGAAAATCAACAAGGCCGTATCGATCAAGGCTGAGGGCGGCGAGCGCGCGACCACGCTGGCGCCGGAGAAGGCGGCGCGCAAGCGTGCCGCGCTGGTCGCCGACAAGTCGGGAAAGGTGCGGCGGTCGAATCCCCAGCTCTACCTGAACCGCGAACTCGCGCAACTGGAGTTCAACCGCCGCGTGCTCGCGCAAGCGGAAGATGCGGAAGTGCCGCTGCTCGAACGCCTGCGCTTCCTGTGCATCGTCAGCAGCAACCTCGACGAATTCTTCGAAATCCGCGTCGCCGGCCTGAAGGCCCAGATCGAGCTCGGCACGGATTTCACGGGCCCGGACGGCGCGGCGCCATCCCAGGTATTCCGGGAAGTTTCGTTGCGCGCGCATGATCTCGTCGCGCGCCAATACCAGATCTGGAATGACGAATTGCTCCCGCAACTCGCACGCGAGGGCATTCGCTTCCTGCGCCGTCGCGACTGGAACGACGAGCAAAAGGCCTGGATCAAGGCCTACTTCCTGAAGGAGATCATGCCGGTCATGACGCCGATCGGGCTCGATCCGGCGCATCCGTTTCCGCGCATCCTCAACAAGAGCCTGAACTTCGGCGTCGAGCTGTCCGGCAAGGACGCGTTCGGCCGCAACTCCGGGCTGGCGCTGGTGCAAGCGCCGCGCGTGCTCCCGCGCGTGATCATGCTCCCGCGCGAGATGGCGGGGGACGGCCACAGCTTCGTATTCTTGTCTTCGATCATCCACGCGCACGTCGACGAACTGTTCTCGGGCATGGAAGTCCAGGGCAGCTACCAGTTTCGAGTCACGCGCAACAGCGACCTGTTCGTCGACGAGGAAGAGGTCAAGAACCTGCGCCTGGCGCTGCAGGGCGAACTGCCGCAGCGGCATTTCGGCGACGCGGTACGCCTGGAAGTCGCCGACCTGTGCTCGCCGGCCATTTCCGATTTCCTGCTGCAGCAATTCAACCTGACCGCGCAGGATCTTTACCAGGTGACGGGTCCGGTGAACCTCGTGCGCCTCATGCAGGTGCCCGACTGGGTGGATCGTCCCGACCTGAAGTTCCCGGTGTTCACGCCGGGTTTCCCCGCGCCGCTGATCAAGGCGCCGGACCTGTTCGCAGCCATCCGCAAGGAAGACATCCTGCTGCATCACCCGTATCAATCCTTCCGGCCGGTCATCGGATTCATCCAGCAGGCTGCGATAGACCCGGACGTGGTCGCCATCAAGCAGACGGTCTATCGCACCGGCGCCAATTCGGAGCTCATGCAGGCGTTGCTGCAGGCTGCGCGAAACGGAAAGGAAGTCACCGTCGTCGTGGAGCTGATGGCGCGCTTCGACGAGGAGGCCAACATCAACTGGGCGTCGAAGCTCGAGGAAGTCGGCGCCCATGTGATCTACGGCGTCGTCGGGCACAAGACCCACGCGAAAATGTCCATGGTGCTGCGCCGCGAGGAGGAAGGGCTGCGTCGCTACGTGCACCTGGGCACGGGCAACTACCATGCGCGCACGGCAATGTCGTACACGGATTTCGGCATGTTCACCTGCCGCGAGGACATCGGTGCCGACGTCAACGAAGTGTTCATGCAGCTCACCGGGCTGGGCAAGGCCGGCAAGCTGAAATACCTGTGGCAATCGCCGTTCACCCTGCATGCGCAGATCCTCGCGGCGATTCGCCAGGAAGCCGACAACGCGCGTGCCGGCAAGGAGGCGGGCATCATCGCGAAAATGAACGCCCTGCTCGAGCCGGAGATCATCTCCGCGCTCTACGAGGCCTCGATGGCCGGCGTGCAGGTGGACCTCATCATCCGCGGCGTGTGCGCGCTGCGGCCAGGCATCGCCGGCCTGTCCGAGAACATTCGCGTGCGCTCCATCGTAGGACGCTTCCTCGAGCATCACCGCGTGTTTTTTTTCAAAAGCACCGACTCCGTGCTGCTGTCGAGCGCCGACTGGATGGATCGCAATTTCTTCCGGCGCGTCGAGGTCTGCTTCCCGGTGCTGGACGACAAGCTCAAGAAACGCGTGGTCGATGAATCCTTGAAAGCCTATCTAGCGGACGTGGGCGAAGCCTGGGAAATGGACGGCGACGGGCGCTACGAGCGCCGGAAGGCCGCGCACACCAAGCGCGCCGCCGCGCAGGCTTTCCTGCTCGCCAAGCTTGCCTCCAGCCCGGCGCCGGGCTGATGCCGATGCGCGAATTCCCCGGCGCTTTTCGCAAGGCAATGGAACAAACCGGCGAGCCGAGGCCATGGACCTGATTCTCTGGCGCCACGCCGACGCGGTCGACGGCATGCCGGACCTTGCGCGCAAGCTGTCCGTCAAAGGCGCCAGGCAAGCCGAGGACATGGCCAGGTGGCTGAAGCCGCGGCTGCCGAGGAAAACCCGCATCGTCGTCAGCCCGGCGCAACGCACCCTGCAGACGGTGAAGGCGCTGACCGACGAATTCGAGATCGTGCGCGACCTCGCGCCGGGCGCATCCGCCGAGGCCGTGCTCGCCGCCGCGCAATGGCCGGACCGAAACGGCGCCGTGCTGGTCGTCGGCCACCAGCCCACGCTCGGATTGGTGGCCTCCACGCTGATCGCCGGCGCAGCCATGCCCTGGAGCATCAAGAAAGGCGGCCTCTGGTGGCTCTCGCACCGCGTGCGGGGCGAGGAGCCGCAGGTCGTGGTCAGGGCCGTCATCGGGCCGGACCTTCTCTAGCGAGAGCCCATGTTCGAGTCCGCCGAGCTGGGGCATTCGATCACGAAACAGGCTTATGCGCGCCAGGTTCCGCGCCTGCGCGAAGCCCTGCTCGACGCGCAGTTCGACCTGTTTCAGGACGCGAGCTTCCCGGTCATCGTCCTGATCGGTGGCGTGGATGGCGCCGGCAAGGGCGAGACCGTCAATCTGCTGAACGAATGGATGGATCCGCGGCACATCCGCACCGTCGCCTTCGGCGAGCCGACCGACGAGGAGCGCGAGCGCCCGCCGATGTGGCGCTACTGGCGCGCGCTCCCGCCGAAAGGCAAGATCGGCATCCTGTTCGGCCACTGGTACACGCAGACGATCCTGGACCGGGTCGGCCACGCGACCCGCCATCCCCAGCTCGTCCAGAGCCTGGAGGAGATCACGCGGTTCGAGCGCATGCTCGCCGACGAAGGCGCGCTCATCCTGAAGTTCTGGTTCCACCTGTCGAAGGCCGCGCAGAAGAAACGGCTGAAATCGCTGGAGGCCGATCCCGGGACGCGCTGGAAGGTCAGCGACCTCGAGTGGAAGCATTTCAAGCACTACGACCGGTTCCGCAAGATATCCGAATTCACGCTGCGCGAGACCAGCAGCGCAACGTCGCCCTGGTTCGTGGTCGAAGCGGTCGATTCGAACTACCGCAACCTGGCGGTCGGCCGCACCCTGCTCACGGCACTGCGCGCGCGGCTCGATCGAAAAGCGTCCAAAGCCAAGGAAAATCCAGTCGCGCCGACGCAGCCGCCCATCGACAAGCGCGACATCCTCGGCTCGCTGGACCTGACGCTCAGCCTCGATCGCCACAAATACGAAAAGCTGCTCGACCGCTACCATGCGCGGCTGAACCTGCTGTCGCGGCGCCTGCGAACGAGCGGACAATCGGTCGTGCTGGCCTTCGAAGGCAACGATGCCGCCGGCAAGGGAGGGGCGATCCGGCGCATCGCGCGCGCGCTCGACGCCCGCCAGTACCGGATCATCCCCATCGCCGCGCCGACGGAGGAGGAACGCGCGCAGCCTTATCTGTGGCGGTTCTGGCGCCAGGTGCCGGGCCACGGCCAGTTCAGCATCTTCGACCGCTCGTGGTACGGCCGCGTGCTGGTCGAGCGGGTAGAAGGCTTTGCGGCCGAATACGACTGGATGCGCGCCTATGAGGAAATCAACGACTTCGAGCGGCAACTGGCGGACAACGGCGCCATCGTCGTCAAATTCTGGCTCGCGATCAGCAAGGAGGAGCAGCATCGCCGCTTCCTCGAGCGCGAGAAAACCGCGTTCAAGCGCTTCAAGATCACGCCGGAGGACTGGCGCAACCGCAAGAAATGGCATGCATACGAATCCGCGGTTTGCGACATGATCGATCGCACGTCCACCGATATCGCGCCATGGACGCTGGTCGAGGCCGACGACAAGCTGCACGCGCGAATCAAGGTCCTGAAGACGCTCTGCGGGCGCATGGAAGACGCGCTCGACAGCCGCTAGGTCAGTCCCCGCTGCTCTCGGCTGAGGATTCGACCTCGGCTAGCTGGGGAACCGCAAGCTCGACGCCGAGCGCCTTCCACTCCTTGATCTCGTCGCGCAATTCGGCGGCGGTCAGGGGAATCGCTGCCAGCCATTTCGCGTCCACCTCGACGGTGAACGCCGATTTCCTGCGTGACGCCCGTATCGCCGGCAGGCGCACGTCCGAACGGCTGCGATGCAAAAGCGCCGCCAGTCTCAGCGCAATGAGCAGCGACCAGTCGTAATCCGCGCTGACGACGCCGCGCAGCTTGCCGAGCGATCCCCGGTGAGCCAGCACCAGCATGGACAGCTGGCCCTGCTCCATTTTCGAGAATCCCGGCATGTCGGCGTTCGCCAGGATGTAGGAGGAATGCTTGTGGTAGCCGGCGTGCGCCACGGTCTGGCCAATTTCGTGCATCCGCGCCGCCCACGACAACATGTGCATCGGGTACTCGAGGTCTTCGTGACCGCCGCCGGCGAGCTGCTCGTAGAGCTTCAGCGCAAGGCGCTCGACGCGATGGGCCTGGCCGGCGTCGACGTGGTAGCGCTTCATGAACTGGCGCACGGTGAGCTCGCGCATGTCGCGCCGGTGGGCGCGGCCGATCATGTCCCACAGGATGCCCTGTCGCATGGCGCCGGTGGCGATCGTCATATGCTGCACGTCCAGCTCGGCGAAGATCGCGCTCATGATGGCAAACCCGCCGGGCAACACCGCGATGCGGTCGTCCTTCAGCCCCGGCAGGTCGAGCTTCGAAACGTCGCCCGCCTTCAGCATCGCCTGGCGCAATCGATCGAGCCCGTCGCGCGTGATGCCAGCTTCGCTCCAGCCGCTGGATTCGATGATGTCGGCGATGGCGCGCGCGGTGCCCGAGGAGCCGACTGCCTGCTGCCAGTGCTTGCGCGAAAACTGCTTCTTGATGGTCTCGAGCTCGATGCTCGCGGCCAGTTCCGCCTGCTTCATGGCGGACTTGCCGAGCTTGCCGTCGCCGAAGTGGCGCATGCTGAAGCTCACGCAACCCATGTACAGGCTTTCCAGGCGGTGCGGCTGGTTGCCGGCGCCAACGATGAATTCGGTCGAGCCGCCGCCGATGTCCACGACCAGCCGCGTTTCCTGGCCGGGCGGCAGTCCATGCGACACGCCGAGGTAGATCAGCCGGGCTTCCTCGCGGCCGGCGACGATGTCGATCGGGAATCCCAGCGCGGATTCGAAGCGGGGGACGAACTCGCGCGCGTTCTTCGCGACCCGCAGGGTGTTGGTGCCGATCGCGCGCACCGCGCCCGTCGGCAGCCCGCGCAGGCGCTCGCCGAAGCGCTTGAGGCAGTCGATCGCGCGGATCTGCGCGTCCTGGTCGAGGTACTTGTCGGCAGTCAGGCCGGCGGCCAGGCGTACCGGCTCGCGCAACGAATCGAGGGGATAGATCTGGTCGTCCACCACGCGCCCGACCTGCAGCCGGAATGAATTCGACCCGAGGTCGACGGCCGCAATGGTCGAGAAGGTTTCCATCGCGGTCATTTTGCCTCAATTCTCCGGCGGCGCCCGCGACCCGCGCCGGGCGTCCGCGATGAAACTATCCCATCACCTCGCGCTCGATTTCCTCGAGCGTGACATGTCGCACGTCCTTGCCCTTGACCATGTAGATGACGTACTCGGAGATGTTCTTGGCGTGGTCGCCGATGCGCTCGATCGCCTTGGCGATGAACAGGATTTCGATGGATACCGAGATGGTGCGCGGGTCTTCCATCATGAAGGTGATGAGCTGGCGCAGGACGCCGCGAAATTCGTCGTCCACGTTCTGGTCGCGGCGCACGACCTCCGCCGACGTGGCGAGGTCCAGGCGCGCGAACGCATCCAGCGACTTGCGCAGCATTTCCAGCGCGATGGCGGACATGCGGCGGATTTCCACGGTGCGCGGCTGCTGCAGACGGTCGGTCGAGTAGATCAGCTTGGCCATGCGCGCGATCTTGGCCGCCTCGTCGCCCACGCGCTCCAGGTCGGTGATGGTCTTGACCACGGTCATCAGCATGCGCAGGTCGCCCGCGGCGGGCTGGCGGCGCGCGATGATGGAACTGCAATCCTCGTCGATGCCGACTTCCTGCGCGTTGACCAGGCGGTCGTTGTTCTCGACCTTGGTGCAAAGCTCCAGGTCGCCGGAGATCAGCGCGTCGAGCGCGAGCTTGATCTGCTCCTCGACCAGGCCGCCCATTTGCAGCACGCGTGCGCGCACCGCTTCCAGCTCGGCTTCGAACTGCTTGGACGTATGTTCGTTGTTCATCATCGCCACCGACCTCCGATACCCTGGAAGATCCCAAAGGACTGCCAGTTTAAGTCCATCAGGTTACAAAGACGTTTCACGCCGGTCCTGTCGGGTCAGGGTCTGGACCCCGGTTGGCGTGCCCAGCAACAGCACGTCGGCCGGGCGGCGCGCGAACAGGCCGTTCGTCACCACGCCGGTAATCTGGTTGATGGCCGCCTCCAGCCCCGCCGGGTCGGAAATGTCGAGCCCGTGCACGTCCAGGATCAGGTTGCCATTGTCGGTGGTGAATCCCTGCCTCAGTTCCGGTTGCCCGCCCAGGAGCAGCAGCTGGCGCCCGACGTGCGAGCGCGCCATCGGAATGACTTCCACCGGCAGCGGAAACGCCCCCAGCTTTTCCTTGAGCTTGCTGGCATCGGCGATGCAAACGAATTTTTGCGCGACCGCCGCGACGATCTTCTCGCGTGTCAGCGCGCCGCCGCCGCCCTTGATCATGTGCAACCGCCGGTCGACCTCGTCGGCACCATCGACGTACACCGGCACGTCGGAAACCGCATTCAGGTCGAACACGCGGATGCCGGCCTGCTTCAGGCGGGCCGCACTCGCCTCCGAGCTGGCTACCGTGCCTTCGATGCGGCCCTTGATCGCCGCCAGTTCGTCGATGAAGAAGTTGGCGGTCGAGCCGGTGCCCACGCCGACGACGCAATTGTCCGGGACGTGCCGGATCGCCGCCCTGGCCACGGCTTTCTTGAGTTCGTTCTGGTCCATGCTGCTGTTCGTATCGGGCATTTCCGCAAGCATAGCGTCATCGCCGCGGCGGAACAAACCGCGCGACGCGTCTCGCGGGCCGTCCGGCATGCTACGCTCGGCGGCCCCGGAGAAACCCCTTGAAGACCGACTACCTCGAGAAAATCCTGTCCGCGCGCGTCTACGACGTGGCGATCGAATCGCCGCTCGACGCGGCACCCGCGCTGTCGAAACGGCTGCGCAACACGGTCCTGCTCAAGCGCGAAGACATGCAGCCGGTGTTTTCCTTCAAGCTGCGCGGCGCCTACAACAAGATGGCGCATCTCACGGCGTCGCAGCGCAAGCGTGGCGTCATCGCCGCTTCCGCCGGCAACCACGCCCAAGGCGTGGCGCTGGCCGCGCAACGCCTCGGCTGTCGTGCCACGATCGTCATGCCGGCAACGACGCCGCAGATCAAGGTTGCCGCGGTCGCCGCGCGCGGGGCGAAAGTCGTGCTGGCCGGCGACTCCTACGACGACGCCTATGCCCGGGCGCTCGAGATTGGCAGGCGCGAGAAGCTCACGTTCGTGCATCCCTACGACGACCCGCTGGTGATCGCCGGCCAGGGCACGGTCGGCATGGAAATCCTGCGCCAGCACCCCGGCCCGATCGATGCGATTTTCGTCGCAGTCGGCGGCGGCGGGCTGATATCGGGCATCGGCGCCTACGTCAAGCGGCTGCGCCCCGAGATCAAGCTCATCGGCGTCGAGCCGGTGGACGCCGATGCCATGACCCGCTCGCTTGCCGCCGGACGGCGCGTCAAGCTCGCGCAAGTGGGGCTGTTCGCGGACGGCGTGGCGGTCAAGCAGGTCGGCAAGGAAACGCTGCGGCTGTGCCGCGAGCTGGTCGACGAAATGATCCTGGTGGACAACGACGCGATCTGCGCCGCGATCAAGGACGTCTTCGAGGACACGCGCTCCATCCTCGAGCCCGCCGGCGCGCTGGCCGTCGCCGGCGCCAAGGCCTGGGCGGAAAAACGCAAAGCGAAAGGCCGCACGCTGGTTGCCGTGGCCTGCGGCGCGAACATGAATTTCGACCGGTTGCGTTTCGTGGCCGAACGCGCCGAGCTGGGCGAGCGGCGCGAGGCCATCCTGGCGGTGACCATCCCGGAGCGCCCCGGCAGCTTCAGGCAATTCTGCACCCTGCTCGGCCCGCGCCACGTCACAGAATTCAACTATCGCTATTCGGATCCGCAGCACGCCCACGTCTTCGTCGGCGTGCAGGTGCGGGATCGCGGCGAAATACGCGCGCTCGTCAGGCGGCTGCGCCGGCACGGCCTGCCGACGCTGGACCTGAGCGACAACGAGATGGCCAAGCTGCACGTGCGCCACCTGGTCGGCGGTCGCGCGCCCCAGGTCGGGGACGAACTGGTCTATCGCTTCGAGTTCCCGGAACGGCCCGGCGCGTTGATGAACTTCCTCGCGCAAATGGGCCAGGGCTGGAGCATCACGCTGTTCCACTATCGCAACCACGGCGCGGATTTCGGGCGCGTGCTGGTCGGCATGCAGGTCCCCGCGCGCGACAAGCCGGCGTTCAGGCGATTCCTCAAGACGGTCGGTTATCCCAGCCGGGACGAGACACGCAATCCTGCGCGTTTTCTTTTCCTGTCCTGACGCCGCGCGCGGTCTTCCGGCACCGGCCTCCGCCTATAATCACGCCTGCGAACTTGGCGCTGCGCGCGCGTGCCGGACCACCGTTGAAAACCGCATTTTTTTCCCTCCTGTTGCTGTCCTGCGCGGCGCTCGCCGCGCCTCAGGACGACGTGTTCCTCGAAGCCCGCGATGCCTTCCAGCGCGGCGAGATCGCCAAGCTCAATGAGCGCGCCGCGAAACTCGCCGAGGACTATCCGTTGCTGCAGTACGTGCAGTACTGGCAACTGCGATCGCGGCTCGCCGACGCGTCCCAGGCCGACATCCAGGGCTTCCTGGCCCGCAACGAAAAAAGCCTCGTGGCCGATCGCTTGCGCGCCGACTGGCTGCGGCTACTTGCCAGGAGCGGCGACTGGACCGGCTTCCTGCGTGAATATCCCAAGGTCGGCTCGGCCGACACGGACCTGGCCTGCTATGCGTTCCAGGCGCGCATCGCCACCGGCGAATCCGGCGTGCTGAGCCAGGCGCGGCCGCTGTGGTTCACCGCGCAAGTCCTGCCGGAAAGCTGCCTGCCGGTGTTCCAGGCCATGTTCGACCAGCAGATGCTCTCCGTCGAGGACACCTGGAGCCGCATCCGGCTGGCGCTGGAAAGCGGCAACCTGCCCGGCGCGAAAATGCTGCTCGTCTACCTGCCGGTCGCGCAGCGCCTCGACGTGAAGTCGATGGACGCTATCACCAAGCGCCCGCAGCACTACCTCGACAGGACGCCGCTGCTGCTCAAGAACCGCAACCAGCGCGAGCTCGCGATCTACGCGATGTACAAGATTGCGGAATCCCTGCCGGAGGTCGCGGCGGACCGCCTGCGCCGCAACGGCGCGAAGCTGTCCGACGACGATCGCGAATACGCCTGGGCGCAGATCGCCGCCGTGGCCGCGCGCAACCTGCATCCGGGCGCGCTCGGATGGTTCAAGAATGCAGGCAGGGGCATGAACGATCGCCAGCTCGGCTGGTATGTGCGCGCGTCACTGCGCGCGGGAAACTGGAACGACGTGCTGGACGCGATCGACGGCATGTCCAGCGCCGAAAAATTGCGGCCGCAGTGGCGCTACTGGCGCGCGCGCGCGCTGACGGCGCTGAACCGGCCGGCCGAAGCCAACGAATTGCTCGCGCCGCTTTCCAACGAATTCAATTTCTACGGCCAGCTCGCCGCCGAAGACCTCGGCACAACCATCAGCACCGCGCCGCAGACCTACCATCCTACCGACGAGGAAGTTGACGCCATTGCCGCGGACCGGGGGCTGCGCCGCGCGCTTGCGCTCTATCGCGCCGGCCTGCGCTACGAAGGGGCGCTCGAATGGCAGTGGACGATCAAGGACTACGAGGACAAGCAGCTGCTCGCCGCGTCCATCCTGGCGGTGCGCAACGACTGGTACGAGCGCGCGATCGACACGGCCGAGCGCACCGTCCTGCTGCACGATTTCAGCCTGCGCTATCCCTCGCCGTATCGCAAGCTGGTGTCGGACTATTCCCAGCAGATGAACCTCGACGAAGCCTGGGTCTACGGGCTGGTGCGCCAGGAAAGCCGGTTCGTGCACACGGCGCGATCGTCCGCGGGCGCGAGCGGGCTGATGCAACTGATGCCCGCCACCGCCCGCTCGATCGCCAAGCGCCTGGGACTGGCGGGCCACCACCAGACGCTGACCGAGACGATAGACACCAACATCGGCCTGGGCACCTACTATCTGCGCCAGGTGCTCGACTCGGTGGACAAGCAGATCGTGCTGGCTTCCGCGGGCTACAACGCCGGCCCGCGCCGGGCGCGCGACTGGGCGGCGAGCCATCCGCTCGAAGGCGCGATCTACGTCGAGACGATCCCGTTCTCGGAGACGCGCGAGTACGTCAAGAAAGTCATGAACAACACGCTTTTCTACGCGCGCCTCTTCCACCAGTCGAACCTGAGCCTGCGCGACCGCCTCGGCACCATCCCGGCGAAAGCGACGCAGAACAACTGAAGGCCGCCGCCTTATAATCCGCAGCGGGCGGCGCTCATGCCATGCCCATCCACCGAATCGAGCCGGGCACATGAAAATCAGATCGGTCTGCGTTATAGGCGGCGCCGGGTTTTTGGGCAGCCACGTCGTGAGGCAGCTTGCCGCGCGCGGCATCGCCGTGCGCGTGCCGACGCGGCGGCGCGAGCGGGCCAAGTCGCTGATCGTCCTGCCGACCGTCGACGTCGTGAACACCGACGTGCACGATTCCGCCACGCTGGAGCGACTGTTCGCGGGCACCGACGCCGTGATCAGCCTGGCCGGCATCCTGAACGAAGGCCGCAAGGGCGAATTCGCGCAGGTGCACACCGAACTGCCGCGCAAGATCGTGGATGCCTGCCGCGAGCGCGGCGTGCGCCGGTTGCTGCATGTTTCGGCGCTGAAAGCCGCGCATGACGCGCCCAGCGAATACCTGCGCTCGAAGGCCGACGGCGAGCAGCAGGTCCGCGTCGCCCAGGCAAGCGACATCCACACCACGATATTCCGGCCGTCGGTCATCTTCGGCCGCGAAGACCGCTTCCTGAACCTGTTCGCGCAACTGGCGCACGCGCTGCCGGTGATCGCGCTGGCGAGTCCGAAGGCGCGTTTCCAGCCGATCCACGTCGAGGACGTCGCGCGCGCGATGGTCGAGAGCCTCGAACTGGCGCACACCTACAACAAGAGTTTCGACTTGTGCGGACCGGCCGCCTACACGCTGCAGGCCCTCGTGGAATACGTGTGCAAGCTGCTGCGCCTCCAGCGCCCCATCCTGCCGCTCAACGACGACATGTCGCAGCTGCTGGCCTGGATGATGGAATGGCTGCCGGTCAAGCTGATGTCGCGCGACAACTACCTGTCGATGAAGCTGGACAACGTCTGCGACTGCCCGTTTCCCGAATTGTTCGGGTTCCAGCCGGCCGCGCTGGAGGCAGTCGTCCCGCTGTACCTGCTCGACGAAACGCCGCGCGCGCGCTACCGCTGGTTCCGCTTTCGCGCGCGCCACTGATCTTTTGCCTTCAGTCCCGGAGCGGCGCCGATGCCCGGCCTAGTCCTGATCATAGGCAACAAAGCGTATTCGTCCTGGTCGTTGCGGCCCTGGCTGCTGATGAAGCAAGCCGGCATCGCCTTCGAGGAATCGCGCATCTCGCTCTACGCGCAAGGCGCCAGGCAGAAAATCCTCGCGCAGTCGCCCGCCGGCAAGCTGCCGATACTCAAGGATGGCAGTCTCACGATCTGGGATTCGCTGGCGATCGCCGAATACCTTGCCGAGAAACATCCGCGCAAGCAGCTCTGGCCGGGCGATGCGCACACCCGCGCCCGCGCGCGTGCCATTTCGGCGGAAATGCATTCGGGTTTCACGAACCTGCGGGCGAGCATGCCCATGAACGTGCGCCGCGAAATCCTCGGCCGCGAACGCAGCGCCGAAGTGCTGGATGAAATCGCGCGCATCGAGGCGATCTGGAGCGAATGCCGGCGCGACCACGCTGGCGGTGGCCCGTTCCTGTTCGGGGAATTCTGTATTGCCGATGCGATGTACGCGCCCGTCGTCTCGCGTTTTCGCACCTATGGCGTAGCACTCGCCGAGCCGGCCGCGACGTATGCCGCGACCGTCATGGCTTTGCCGGCCATGCAGGAATGGATCGCCGGCGCGCGCGCGGAAACCGAAGTCAATCCGCGATACGAATGAAGGCCTACGAGGTCGGCGGTGCGGTGCGCGACCGGCTGCTCGGGTTGCCGGTGTCCGACCGGGACTACGTCGTCGTCGGCGCCACGCCCGAGCAGATGGAGCGACTCGGCTACCGGCCGGTCGGCAAGGATTTCCCGGTTTTCCTGCATCCGCAAACCCACGAGGAGTATGCGCTCGCCCGCACGGAACGCAAGACTGCACGCGGGTATAAGGGCTTCGAGATCAGCGCATCGCCCGAGGTCACGCTCGAGCAGGACCTGGCGCGCCGCGACCTGACCATCAACGCCATTGCCTGCGACGGGAACGGCGAACTGATCGATCCCTACCACGGCATTGCCGACCTGAAGGCGGGCGTGCTGCGGCATGTGAGCCCGGCCTTCGTCGAAGATCCGGTGCGGGTGCTGCGGGTCGCGCGGTTTGCCGCGAGATTCGGCTTCGCTATCGCGCCGGAAACGCTAACCCTCATGCGCGAAATGGCGCGCAACGGCGAGATCGACCACCTCGTTGCCGAGCGGGTATGGCAGGAGCTCGCGCGCGGCCTCATGGAGGAGAAGCCGTCGCGCATGCTGCTCGCGCTGCGCGAATGCGACGCCCTCGCGCACGTACTGCCGGAGGTGGACGCCTTGTTCGGCATTCCGCAGCCGGCGCAACACCATCCCGAGGTGGATACCGGCCGGCACATCTTGCTGGTCATCGATTACGCGGCGACTTGCTCCTATCCATTGACCGTGCGGTTCGCCGCGATGGTCCACGACCTCGGCAAGGCGGCCACGCCGCCCGCGCAATGGCCTCGCCATCACGGGCACGAGCAACGCAGCGTCGGGCTGGTCGAGGGCTTGTGCGATCGCCTGCGCGTGCCGGGCGACTGCCGCGACTTGGCGATCCTGTCGGCACGGCACCACCTGGACGTGCACCGCGCACAGGAGTTACGCCCGGCAACGGTCCTCAAGCTGCTGGCGGCGGCAGACATCTACCGCAGGCCGGACCGATTCGAGGAACTGCTGGCGGTATGCCTGTGCGATTTTCGCGGACGCGAGGGATTCGAAAATCGTCCTTATCCGCAGGCGGACCTGCTGCGCGAGGCCGCCGCCGCGGCCCGCGACGTCGATGCAGGCGGCATCGCACGCGTAGCAGGGGACCCGTCCCGCATTGCGTCCGCGATCGATGCGGCAAGACTGGAAGCCGTCGCCGACGCGCTAACGCGGTTTCGTCAACGCCAGCCGGGCGGCACCGTTTAGTATCGCTCGCGCTGGACTTTCACTGGAGGCCGACATGACCAAGCTGCTTTGCCCCGCCGCCCTGCTCGCCTGCGTTGCCCTGGCGGTTCCCGTCCACGCCGCGGAACCGCCGGCCGACCGAGTCGAGGCGGCATTCAAGAAAGCCGACAAGGACAATGACGGCAGCCTGACCAGGGAAGAAGCGAAGGCCATGCCGCGAGTCTTGAAGAACTTCGACGCAATCGATGCCAACAAGGACGGCACCGTGTCGCTGGAGGAAATCCGCGCCGCGATGAAGGCCGCCTCGGGAAAAGTCCACGATCGCGCGGTGGAGCGCTTCAAGGCGGCGGACAAGGACAACGACGGGAAGCTGACGCGGGACGAGGCCAGGGCGATGCCGCGGGTGGCGAACAATTTCGACGCCATCGACGCCGACAAGGACGGCACCGTCAGCGAAAAGGAAATCCACGACTACATGAAGGCGCAGCGGAAGAAGTAGCGAGGGCCAAAGCCGGGAACGGACAGGCTTGCCTGTCCGCTTCTCACCTGAGCATCCAGAACACCAGGCTCGCCAGCAGCGACAGCAGGATGGTGGAGCCGACCGGGAATTCGTAGCGCCTGCCGTTGCGCTCGATGACGACGTCGCCAGGCAGCCGGCCGAGGCCGAGCTTGCGCAACCACGGCGACAGGCCCCCGAGCAGGACGAGCGCGACGACCACCGTAAACAGCCATTTCATCACCGCGGTTTACCTCCGGATTCCGGCAGCGATTGTACCGGCGGGAGGACAGCGTTCGATTAAAATCCGCGATTGCCAATCAATCATTGCCGGGAGATGTCGTTGATCGACCTGTACACCTGGAGCACGCCGAACGGCCGCAAGGTCTCCATCATGCTCGAAGAGCTCTCGCTGCCCTACAACGTCCATCCGATAGACATCGGCAAGGGCGATCAATTCGAGGCCGGCTTCGTCGTCATCAGTCCGAACGGCAAGATCCCGGCGATCGTTGACAGCGACGGTCCGGGCGGCGAGCCGTATTCCCTGTTCGAGTCGGGCGCGATCCTGCTCTACCTGGCCGACAAGACCGGGCAATTGCTTCCGCAAAAGAAAACCGGCCGCTTCGAGGCGATCCAGTGGCTGATGTTCCAGATGGGCGGCGTCGGCCCGATGTTCGGCCAGGTCCATCATTTCCTGCGCGCAGCACCCGAGCCCGTTCCTTACGCGATCGAGCGCTACAGCAAGGAAGCGCGCCGGCTCTACGGCGTCATGGACCGGCACCTGGCAGAGCGCGAATGGCTCGCGGCGGGGGAATATTCCGTGGCCGACATCGCGACCTATCCTTGGGTCGCGCGCCACGAGTGGCACAAGGTCGACCTGGGCGACTTCCCCAACGTGAAGCGCTGGTTCGACAACATCGGCAGCCGCCCTGCCGTGCAGAAAGGCATGAAGGTGCCGGCGCCGCGCTGACGGCGCCGGGCCAGTTCATGGACGAGAGCGTTCCATCCAAGATCGGCAAGTACCCGGTCGTCCGCGAGATCGGCCGCGGCGGCACGAGCCGCGTCTACCTCGGGCGCGATCCGTTCGCGAACCGGGACGTCGCCATCAAGCTTGTCAGCGCGGCCGACGGCGTGGAAACGGACTTGCGCCGGCGCTTCCACAAGGTCTTCCTGAACGAGGCCTCGCTGGTGGGGAAATTGATCCATCCCCACATCATGGCGATCTACGACGCCGACGCGTCCGACGATTCCAGCTACATCGTCATGGAATACGTCGACGGCCCCACGCTCGAGCACTTCTGCAACGTGGCCAACCTGCTGCCGGTGGATCGCGTCGTCGAAATCGCCTTCAAGTGCAGCTTGGCGCTGGAGTTCGCGCATCGCCACGGCATCATCCACCGCGACATCAAGCCCGCGAACATCCTGCTCGGCGCGCAGGGCGACATCAAGATCAGCGATTTCGGCGTGGCCCTGCACGCCGACGGGCAGCATACCCACCTGCAGGGCGTGGGCTCGCCGGCGTACATGTCGCCCGAGCAGGTGCAGGACAAGGAGCTCTCGCACCAGACGGACATCTATTCGCTCGGCGTGGTGCTCTACCAGCTGTTGACCGGCAAGCTGCCGTTCATCGCCGCGAACAAGGCCAGCCTGCTCTACCAGATCCTCAACATCGAGCCGTCTGCCCCTTCCACGCACCGCACCGACATACCGGCCGAGCTCGACAAGGTCGTCATGCGCGCGCTGACCAAGGATCCGCGCCAGCGCTACCAGACGTGGGGGGAATACAGCCGCGACCTCACGCAGACCTACCGCCACCTCGAGCTGCCGCCCGACTCGATCTCGGACACGGAGAAATTCAACGCGATCAAGACGCTTGCCTTCTTCAAGGGATTTCGCGACGTGGAGATCTGGGAAACCGTGCGCATCGCCACGTTCCGGCGCATCCAGCCGGACAAGGTCGTGATCCGCGAAGGCGACGTCGGCGAAAACTTCTACGTGATCGCATCGGGCCAGGCGCAGGTCACCAAGGCGGGCAGTCAGCTCGACAAGCTGGATGCCGGCGGCTGCTTTGGAGAAATCCTGTATTTCGAGGACACCAAGGCCAAGCGCATCACGACGATCGCGTCGATCTCCGCGCTGACCGTCATCGAGATCAAGGCGCTCGCGCTGCAGAAGGCCAGCGACGCCTGCCAGAAGCAATTCAACCAGGCGTTCCTGCGCATCCTGATCGAGCGCCTGTCCACTGCCAGCGACCGGCTCTCCACGCGCGGTTGATCCGCAGGTCACCGCGTCCCGCTTTCACCCGAAATACCCCGACATCGAAGCCCTGCTCACTTCCGTTTTTCTGGTCGCCGTCTCGGAAATAGGGGATAAGACACAGCTGCTCGCCTTCGTGCTCGCCGCCCGGCTGCGCAAGCCCTGGGCCATCGTCGGCGGCATTCTGCTGGCGACGATAGCCAACCACGCCCTCGCCGGATGGATAGGCATCCTGGTGGCCGGGTGGATGCAGCCGTCGACGCTGGCATGGATCGTCGGGCTGCTGTTCATCGGCTTCGGCTTCTGGGCACTGCATCCGGATTCGCTCGACGATTCGCCGCGACTGCACCAAGGCGGCGCTTTCGTCACTGCGTTCGTGGCTTTTTTCCTTGCCGAGATCGGCGACAAGACCCAGCTCGCCACGATGGCGCTCGCCGCTCGCTTCGATGCGCTCGTCGTGGTCGTGGTTGGGACTACCATAGGCATGATGCTGGCGGACGTGCCGGCGGTTTGGATGGGCGAGAAACTGGCGAACAGGATTCCGATGAAAGCAGTCCGCATCGCGGCGGCATCGCTATTCATGATCGTGGGCGCGCTCACGTTGTGGAGCGCACATGGAGGCGCGCGATGAACCCGGCGTTGCCCGCGCAAAAGCGCTGTCCGGATTGCGGCACTGCCTTCGAATGCGGCATGGGTTCGGACCAGCCCTGCTGGTGCAGCACCGGCCATGCTCTCGTGATGCCCGTTCCCGGCGCCGGAGCGGATTGCTACTGCGCCAAATGCCTCGAGAGACGCATAGCGCAGGCCGGGCGAAAGTCGGCGTCCGGCGGCTAGCGGTCGGTCGCCTCCACGCGAATGCGCCGGGACGCCAGCCACCGGCCGATCCCGACCACGATCGCCGCACCCATCCAGGGCGCGGCGATATGGACGACTTCAGGCCATGCCTGCGCATCCAGCACAGGCTCCGACAACAACATGTCGCCCGCGACGTAGCCCAGCAGGCCGGCGCCGATCGAAACGACGATCGGGAATCGCTCCATGAGCTTCAGCACGGCGGTGCTGCCGAACACGATCAGCGGAATGCTGATGGCGAGCCCCAGAATCAGCAGGACGAGATTCCCGTGCGCGGCGGCGGCGACGGCGATGACGTTGTCCAGGCTCATCACCAGGTCGGCAATCAGGATGGTGCGCACCGCTCCCATCAGGTGCGATGCGGCCTTGGCTCCCTTCCCGTCCTCGTCTGCTTCCGGTAACAGCAACTGCACGCCGATCCAGAGCAGCAGAAGCGCTCCCGCCAGCTTGAGGTAAGGCAGCGACAGGACTTGTGCAGCGACAGTCGTCAGGACGATGCGCAGCACGATGGCGGCGGCACTGCCCGCGACGATGGCCATGCGCTGCTGGTGTTTCGGGAGGGAGCGGGAGGCCAGCGCGATGACCACCGCGTTGTCGCCGCTCAGGACGATGTTGACGCCGACGATTTCGAGCAGGCCGAGCCAGAACTGGCTGTCCTGCACGAGATCCAGCATGTCGCCGGCTGCCGGCATCGCGGATTCCTGAACTAGCGGGCCGGATGCGGCGTGCGGCATCGGCGGCGCGCTAGCGCAGCACCGATTTCAGCAGCTTCCCCATCTCGGCCGGGTTGCGCGTCACCTTGATGCCGCATTCTTCCATGACCGACAATTTTTCCGCGGCCGTGCCCTTGCCGCCGGAGATGATCGCGCCGGCGTGTCCCATGCGTTTGCCCGCGGGCGCAGTCACGCCGGCAATGAAGCCGACCACCGGCTTCTTCATGTTCTTTTTTGCCCACAATGCGGCGTTCTCTTCGTCCGAGCCGCCGATCTCGCCGATCATGACCACGGCCTCGGTGGCGGGATCGTCGTTGAACATTTTCAGCACGTCTATGTGCTTCAGACCGTTGACGGGATCGCCGCCTATGCCCACCGCCGACGATTGGCCGAGCCCGATTTCGGTCAGCTGGCCTACGGCTTCATAGGTCAGCGTGCCCGAGCGCGAGACGACGCCGACCGGGCCCTTGAGGTGGATGTGGCCGGGCATGATGCCGATCTTGAGCTCGCCCGGCGTGATGGTCCCGGGACAATTCGGGCCGAGCAGCAAGGTTTTGCGCTTCTGCTTGCGCATGCGATCGCGCACCTCGACCATGTCGCGCACCGGAATGCCTTCGGTGATGCAAATGACGAGGTCAAGGTCGGCCTCGACCGCTTCCCAGATCGCCGCGGCTGCGCCGGGCGGCGGCACATAGATGACCGACGTATTCACGCCGGTCTTCTCCTTCGCTTCGCGCACGCTGCCGAATATCGGGATGCCCTCGAAATTCTCGCCGGCCTTCTTCGGGTTCACGCCGGCGACGTAGCACTGGGCGCCGTTGGCATACGCGCGACTCGTCTGCGTATGGAACATGCCGGTCTTGCCGGTGATGCCCTGCGTGACGACGCGCGTGTGCTTGTCGATGAGGATGCTCATTTGCGTCCCTTTCCGGACCTGGCTGCCGGTTTTTTCACGGTAGTCTTTTTCGCGGCGGTCTTCCTGCCGGTGATTTTTTTCTTTGGGGGCTTGGCCGCGACCCTGGCTTTCTTCGCGCTTTTCGCTTTCGGCTTCGCCGCCGGTTTCCGCTTCGGTGCGGCTTTCGCGGCTTTCTTGCCGGCCGGCTCTTTCGCGACCTTCGATTTTTTCGCCGTGCCGGCCTTGGATTCAGTCGCCGTGGAATTCTTCGCCGTGGCCTTCCTGGCAACGTTCGAATCGCCCGGCGCCTTGGCTTTCGCTGCCGGCTTCTTCGGTTTCGCTGCGGGCTTCGCCTTCTTCGCAAGCGTCGCAACGACTTTTTGCGCGGCGTCCGCCATGTTGTCCGCCGAGATGATCGGCAGGCCGGAGTCCTTGAGTATCTGCCTGCCGAGGTCTTCGTTGGTGCCCTTCATGCGCACCACCAGCGGTACCGAGAGCTTTACCTCGCGCGCGGCCGTCACCACGCCGTTCGCAATGGTGTCGCACTTCATGATGCCGCCGAAGATGTTGACCAGGATGGCCTTGACCTTCTTGTTGGCGAGCATGATCTTGAACGCCGCGGTCACCTTCTCCGCGCTGGCGCCGCCGCCGACGTCCAGGAAGTTGGCCGGCTCGCCGCCGAACAGCTTGATGGTGTCCATGGTCGCCATCGCCAGGCCGGCGCCATTGACCAGGCAGCCGATGTTGCCGTCCAGCGAGATGTACGACAGGCCGTAGTTGGAGGCTTCGATCTCGGCCGGATCTTCCTCGTCGAGGTCGCGCATGGCCACGATGTCTTCGTGCCGGTAGAGCGCGTTGTCGTCGAAGTTCATCTTGGCGTCGAGTGCGACGACATCGCCGTTGCCGGTGAGGATCAGCGGATTGATTTCCGCAAGCGATGCGTCGGTATCCCAGAATGCCTTGTACAACGCCTGCAGGTTGACCCTGGCCTTGGCGATGCTGGCATCCGGAACGCCGATCTTGCGCGACAGGTCATCGGCCTGCGCGTCGGTGAGGCCGGCCTGCGGGTCGACGAACACCTTGTGGATTTTTTCCGGCGTGTGCGCGGCGACTTCCTCGATGTCCATGCCGCCTTCGGAGGACGCCATCACGGCAACTTCCTGCGTGCCGCGATCGACGACGAGGCCGACGTACAGTTCCTTGCGGATATCCGCGCCCTCCTCGATCAACAGGCGCCTGACCTTCTGGCCTTGCGGGCCGGTCTGGTGGGTCTTGAGTTGCATGCCGAGGATCCTGGAGGACCAGTCGCGTACCTCGTCGACGGATTTCGCGACTTTCACGCCGCCGCCCTTGCCGCGGCCGCCGGCATGGATCTGGGCCTTCACCACCCACACCTTGCCGCCGAGCTTGCCCGCGGCGGCGACGGCTTCATCCACGCTGAAGCAGGCGATGCCGCGGGGCGTGGTGACGCCGAACTTGCGCAGGATTTCCTTCGCCTGATACTCGTGAATTTTCATTGCTGCCCTTTATTCGAGTCGGATGCGGACGCGCTCCCCCGATTCGGTCGCGCGCCGGACCGGAATCATCGGGGCGTTGAAAGGCATCGACCGCGGGAAGCGCGCGAAGTATACCGCAAAGGACTATTCGAACCGCATTGCAGCAGGTGAAATGCCCGCGCAACGCCTCGCGCGATCCGCGATTGCCCGCATCGAATAAACTACGGCTTTGCGTTTGCGCCCTTCGCCATGCAAGCCCTCGCAGCCCCGTCCATGCTCCGGCGCCTGGTCCTCCTGCGCAGCATCGTGATCGCGGGCCAGGTCGCGGCCATCGCCGTCGCGGTCTTCCTGTTCGGCACGGAGTTGCCCGTCGTGCCGATGGGCATCGTCGTCGCCCTGTTGCTGGCGATGGACCTCCGCGCCTGGCTGCGGCTGCGAGGCGATCGTCCGGTCGGCGATGCCGTCCTGTTCTTCGAATTGCTGGTGGACGTCGCCGGCCTGACCGCGCAGCTCTATTTCAGCGGCGGCTCGACGAATCCCTTCGTCTCGCTTTATCTGCTGCCGATCGCCGTGGCGGCGGCCGCGTTGCCGGCGCGCCTGGCGTGGTCCATGACGTCCCTTGCCATCGCCTGCTACACGCTGCTGCTGTTTTTTTACACGCCACTGGCCGACGTCGGCCACGAAATGCATTCCGGCGCGTTCAACCTGCACGTCACCGGCATGTGGCTGACCTTCATCGTCGGCTCGATCCTGATTACCGGGTTCGTCACCACGATGTCGGCATCGATCCGCACGCGCAACCGGGAACTGGCCGCCGCGAGGGAACGCGAACTGCGCGACGAGCAGGTGCTGGCACTTGGCACGTTCGCGGCCGGCGCCGCGCACGAACTCGGCACGCCGCTCGCGACCCTGGCCGTCCTGGGCAAGGAAATGCAGAACGAGCATGGCAACGTGCCCGGGCTGGGAAGCGATCTCGAGCTGCTGCGGACACAGGTCGACAACTGCAAGCGCATCATCACCGGATTGACCACGGGCGCGGGCCAGGCGCGCGCGGAACATGCCGGCCGCCAGAACGCCCGCGCCTTCCTCGAGGAAGTCCTCGAGAAGTGGACGCTGCTGCGGCCGCCGATGAACCTTGCCGTGAACTGGACGAGCGCCGGCCCCGCGCCCGACATCATAGGCGCGGAGACGGTGCGCCAGACCCTGATCAACATTTTCAACAACGCGGCCGACGCCTCGCCACAGGCAGTCGAGATCGATGCGTCCTGGAACCAGGATGCCCTGACGATCGAGGTGAAGGACCGCGGCGCCGGCATCGACGAGGAAGTGTCCGCCGAGGCGGGCCGCCGACCGATCAGTACAAAGGCGCCCGGCCGCGGGCTGGGACTTTTCCTCGCGAACGCGACGGTGGAGCGCATCGGCGGGAATGTGACGTTGTTCAATCGCGAAGGTGGCGGCGGCTGCGCCCGCATCACCATTCCCCTCGCAGGCTCGCCGGCATGAGCGCCCTCCAGCACAAAGGCCGGACGTTGCTCGTGGACGACGATGATGTGTTTGCCGGCGTTCTTGCACGTGCCTTGAGCAGGCGCGGCTTCGACGTCGAGACCGCGGCGGACTTCGGGCAGGCCCGCGACGCCATCGAGAGCGGACGACACGATTTCGCGGTCGTCGACCTGAAAATGCCGGGCGGGTCGGGCCTGGCGCTCGTGGAGCGGCTGAAGTTGCGCAATCCGTCGATACGCACCGTCGTGCTGACGGGATATGCAAGCGTGGCCACCGCAATCGAGGCCATCAAGCTCGGCGCAACGCACTATCTTCCCAAGCCGGCGGATGCCGACGAAATCGTCGCGGCGTTCGGTCGCGAGCACGGTGACGCGCAGGCGCCGGTCAATCCCGCGCCGCTCTCGGTCGAGCGGCTGGAGTGGGAACACATCCAGAAAGTGCTTGCCGAGAACATTGGCAACGTATCGGCAACGGCGCGCGCACTGAACATGCATCGCCGCACCTTGCAAAGAAAACTCGGCAAGAAGCCGAGCCGGAACTAGGTCACTGCGGCTTGGCTTTCTCGAAAGCCTCGTGCGAGCGCTTGAGATCCTGATACGCCTTGTCGTGGGCTTCCTTTGCCTTCGCAAGCTCCGCCTGCGTATCCTCGAGCTGCTTCGTGGCCTGGTCCAGCTGCGCTTTCGTGTCGTCGAGCTTTTTCTGGGCCTCGTCGACCCGCTTCTGCGCGGATTTGACCTTCTTCTCCGCCGACTTTACTTTTTCATCCGCTTTCTCCACCTGTTCGCGCGCGTAGCGGGCGCGCTGCTGCGCGAGATCCAGCGGCAACGTATCCTCGGCAAGGGCGGCAAGCGAAACGACGGTCAATGCAATTGCGGCGATGGGCTTGAGCATGGTCGACAGACCTCGCGAAGTAAAAATAGTTTTGCCTACTACAGACAACATCGATTCTTTTGTCGAGCGTTGCAATGATAGATTACCAGCCGCCACGCCGGAAATGGACGCACGTCACCTGCCGATACCTGCATTGCCATCTTCGAAGCGGCCGGCCGCAACCGCGCCAGGCATGATCCCCGAGCGTCAGCCCCATTACACCGGAGACCCTCCATGACAGCCGCAGAAAAAGAACTGCTTTCGCGTTGCGCCGGCATTGGCACCAGCACCTGGTCCGATGCGCTCGACGCGCTGGGAGTACCGGGTGTCGTGCAAGGCATCTCGCGACGCAGCGGTAAAGGACGGATCGCGGGGTTCGCCGCCACGGCGCGTCATGTTTGCGGTTCGCTGGGACAATTCGATCGTGCGGAATTCGCGGTCGGCAAGCTCCTTGCTGCAACATCACCGGGCCTTGTGCTGGTCGTGGACATGGGCGGCGCGAACATCTCGACCTTCGGCGGACTGGCGGCGATGGCGGCGAGCCGACGCCAGGCCACCGGCGTAATCATCGACGGCGGCTGCCGCGATCTCGATGAAATCCGCGAGACCGGCCTCTGGCTCGCCAGCCGCTGGGTGACGCCGACGACGGGCAAGACCCGCGTCAAGCTGGAATCGATGGGCGAGCCTGTCAGGGCAGGCGGCGTGGAAGTTTGCGAAGGCGATCTCATCGTGGGCGACGACACCGGGATCGTGATCGTGAAACGCGCCGACATCGAGCGCGCGCTCAAGCATGCGAAACGCATCCTGCAAGTCGACGTGGCGGTCGAGAGCGGAATCAAGGCGGGGAAAAGTTTTGGAGAAGCCGCCGCTGCGGCGAATTACATTCCCGAGCGCTGAGGCATTGCATCAGCCGTAGTCGACTTCTCCTGACGGGATCAAGAGAAGGTTTGGTGCCGGCAACAGGAATCGAACCCGTGACCTTTTGATTACAAATCAACTGCTCTACCAACTGAGCTATGCCGGCACGCGGGGCAGATTATAGGCCCCGATGCATGATGACGGAGAGGTGCCTTACTTGATGACTTGCAGCTTGGGGCGGCCGCCTGCGGGCGGGGCGGGACGGTCGTCGTTCGGCGGGACGCGATCGGGCCTGGCCGGACCGCCGGCGGGCGGCGCGGGCGACACCCGGAACGACATGCCCTGGCCGTTTTCCTTGGCGAAGATGCTGCTGACCATGTTGATCGGCACGGAGACTTCGCGCGATACGCCGGCGAAGCGCGCGGAGAACTGCAACAGGTCGTTGCCGATCTTGAGGTTGCGCGTCGCGTCCGGGCTCACGTTCAGTACGATCTCGCCGTTCTTCACGTATTCCATCGGCACCTTGGTCGTTTCGTCGACCTTCACCGCGATATAAGGCGTCAGCCCGCTGTCGCAGCACCACTCGAAGATGGCCCGGATCAGGTAGGGCGTCTTCGACGCTTCCTTCACTTGCGCATCACCTTTTCCGACGCCGTCAGCGCCTCGATGAATGCCGGCCGGCTGAACAGGCGCTCGGCGTACTTCATCAGCGGCGCGGCCTGCTTGGGCAACTGGATGCCGTAGAAATCCAGGCGCCACAGCAGCGGCGCGATCGCCACGTCGAGCATCGAGAATTCCTCGCCGAGCATGTATTTCTGCTTGACGAACACGGGCGCGATTTGCGTGAGGTTGTCGCGTACCGCGATCCTCGCCTTGTCGGCCTGCTTCTGCGTGCCGCTGTCGATGGCATCGATGTTGGAGAACAGCTCGTTCTCGAAGCGGAACAGGAACAGCCGCGCGCGGGCGCGCATCACCGGGTCCGCCGGCATCAGCTGCGGATGCGGAAAGCGATCGTCGATGTACTCGTTGATGATGTTGGATTCGTAGAGGATCAGGTCGCGCTCGACCAGCACCGGCGTGCGGTTGTACGGGTTCATCACCGCGAGGTCTTCCGGCTTGTTGAACAGGTCGACGTCGATGATCTGGAAATCCATCCCCTTCTCGTAGAGGACGATGCGGCAGCGCTGGCTGAACGGGCAGGTCGTGCCCGAATATAGGGTCATCATGGCTTGTTACCTGTTTGGGTCATCGCTGCGGTCAGTGCACGTCTTTCCAGTATTCGGCCTTCAGCGCCCACACCGGAACCAGCAGCAGCAGCAGGAACAGCAGCACCACCACGCCGATCTGCGTGCGCGTCGTCTTCGCCGGCTCGGCCATCCACGAGAGGTAGTTCACGAGATCGCGCACGACGTTGTCGTAGTCGACCTTCGAGAGGCTGCCGGGTTGCGCAAGCTCGAGCTTCCTGTGCTCGACCTTGTGGCCTTCGTGTTCCGCGGTTTCCGTCTTCATGACCTGGGTGCCCTGCAATTGCCAGAGCGCGTTCGGCATGCCGACATTGGGGAATACGGTGTTGTTCCAGCCGGTCGGACGCTGATCATCGCGATAGAAGCCGCGCAGATAGGCGTAAAGCCAGTCAACGCCACGCGAGCGCGCCGTGACCGAAAGATCGGGCGGCTCCGCGCCAAACCATTGCTTCTGGTCCTTGCGGCTCGCGCTGATGGCCATTGGATCGCCGACCTTCTCGGAAGCGAACAACAGGTTGTCCTTGATCTGCTGCTCCGTCAGGCCGAGGTCCTCGAGCCGGTTGTAGCGCATCGACGCCGCGGAATGGCAGTTCAGGCAATAGTTGACGAACGTGCGGGCCCCGCGCTGGATGGAAACCGCGTCGTGCGGATTGATGTTGGCGGGCTCGAGCTCCGCCTCTTCCGAGGCGATTGCGGCCAGCGGCGCGAACAGCAAGGCGAAAATCAGTTTCTTCACGATGTCACCCTTTCCGGCTCGGGCAGGGTCTTGTCGATTTTTGTGTACCACGGCATCAGCAGGAAGAACAGGAAATAGAGAATCGTGAACAGGCGCGCGACCACCGTCGCCCGCTCGGCGCCCCCCAGCCAGGAGCCGAACTGGCCCCAGACGTTGGTGGGCTCGGTGCCGAGGTAGCCCAGCACCAGGAAAGACACTACGAAGATCGCGAGCGCGAGCTTGTAGATCGGGCCGCGGTAGCGGATCGACTTGACCGCGCCGCGATCGAGCCAGGGCAGCAGGAAGAAAATCAGCGTCGACACGCCCATCGCAAGCACGCCGGGGAACTGCGAATCGAACAGCGGCGGCACCGAGCGCAGGATCGAGTAGAAAGGCGTGAAGTACCACACCGGCGCGATGTGCGGCGGCGTCTTCAGCGGATCGGCCGGAATGAAGTTGTTGTGCTCGAGGAAGTAGCCGCCCATTTCGGGCCCGAAGAACACGATGGCGCTGAAGATCATCAGGAACACGACCACGCCGACGATGTCCTTGATGACGTAGTAGGGAAAGAACGGGATGCCGTCGAGCGGGATGCCGGTCTTCGGATCCTTCTTCTTCTTGATCTCCACGCCGTCGGGATTGTTGGACCCCACCTCGTGCAGCGCCAGCAGGTGCGCTGCAACCAGGCCCAGCAGCACCAGCGGCACGGCAATCACATGGAAGGCGAAGAAGCGGTTCAACGTGGCATCCGACACCACGTAGTCGCCGCGAATCCACAACGACAGGTCCGGGCCGACGAAGGGGACGGCGCCGAACAGGTTGACGATCACCTGCGCGCCCCAATAGGACATCTGGCCCCACGGCAGCAGGTAGCCAAAGAAGGCCTCGGCCATCAGGCACAGGTAGATCAGCATGCCGAACAGCCAGAGCAGCTCGCGCGGCTTGCGGTACGAGCCGTAGATCAGGCCGCGGAACATGTGCAGGTAGATGACGATGAAGAACATCGAGGCGCCGGTGGAGTGCAGGTAGCGGATCAGCCACCCGCCGGTCACGTCGCGCATGATGTACTCGACCGAGGCGAACGCCTGGTTCGCGTCGGGCTTGTAATGCATCGTCAGGAAGATGCCCGTGACGATCTGCATCACCAGGACCAGGAGCGCCAGCGAGCCGAAGTAGTACCAGAAGTTGAAGTTCTTCGGCGCGTAGTACTCCGACAGGTGCGCCTTCCAGTTGGCCGTTACCGGAAAGCGGTCGTCGATCCACCCCAGCAGTGCTTTCAGCGTGCCCATTGCGTCATGCTCCCTTGGAATCCGAGCCGATGATCAGCCGGGTATCGCTCAGGTAGGCGTACGGCGGAACCTCGAGGTTGATCGGCGCCGGCACGCCCTTGAACACGCGCCCGGCGAGGTCGAACTTGGAGCCGTGACAGGGACAGAAAAACCCGCCGGGCCAGGAGCCGCCCATGTCGTCGCTGCCGGCCGCCAGCTTCTGTGTCGGAGAACAGCCCAGGTGGGTGCAAATGCCGACGAGGACCAGGTACTCGGGCTTGATCGAGCGGTTTTCGTTCTTCGCGTAGTCGGGTTGCTGCTTGACCGAGGATTTCGGGTCGGCGACCTGATCGTCCATCTTCGGCAGGCTGTCGAGCATTTCTTTGGTACGGTGGACGATCCACACCGGCTTGCCGCGCCATTCGACGGTGAGCAGCATGCCGGGCTCGACCTTGGAAATGTCCACTTCGACCGGCGCACCGGCGGCCCTGGCGCGCGCGCTCGGCGTCATGCTCAGCACGAACGGCACCGCTGTCGCCACGCCCGCCACGCCCCCCATGACACCGCTCGCGGCGATCAAAAAGCGCCTTTTGCCGCGATTGACCTTGCTGTCAGCCATGTTCCAACCCGTGAGGTTTCAAAATAACGCAGCATCATAGCGAAAACGCCGCAAAAAGCCCAGTATTCCGCTCTTAATCGCTTGTAAGGAATCAGTATTTTGTCATTTTGACGCAAGCGCACAAAAGTGCGTCCACGGCGAATCCGCCCGGCCACTAGAATTGCCGCCGTCCGATCGTGGAAAAATCGCTCCTCCGACCATGAATTTCCTGCTCACCAAAGCCGTCGCGTCCCTGCTGCTGCCGCCGCTGAACCTGTTCTTGCTCGGGGCAACGGGACTGGTGCTCGCCATTTTCCGGCGCAAGAGCGGCCTCGTTCTCGTCAGCCTGTCGCTTGCCGGCTTATTCGCGCTGTCCATGCCTGTGGTCGCAAACTCACTCGCGGGATGGCTCGAAGGAGAAACGCGCGCCGGCGACTCGATTCACGGTGCGCAGGCCATCGTCATCCTGGGCGGCGGTCCCTACGCGAACGCACCGGAGTATGGAGGCGATACCGTAAACGCATCGACCCTGGAACGCATCCGCTGGGGCGCACGCCTGCACCGCTCGACGGGCTTGCCCGTGCTCGTTACCGGTGGCGCGCCCTTCGACACGCCCACGTCGGAGGCCGCGCAAATGAAGTCTGCCCTCAGGGAGGATTTCGGCGTCGAAACCGGATGGGCGGATGAAAAATCCCTGACGACGTTCGAAAGTGCGTTGAACGCACGCGACCAGCTCGCGCCGCAGCGAATCGATCGCATCCTGCTGGTCACGCACGCGCTGCACATGAAACGCGCGCGCCTGGCGTTCGAGCGCGCGGGATTCCAGGTGATCGAATCCCCGACCGGATTCTCCAATCTGCGACCGCGCGGAATCCTTGGCTATCTGCCGAATGCCTACGCCCTCGAATTGAGTTCCTCGTTTTGCCACGAGATGCTCGGCCTGGGCTGGTACCATCTGCGCCTCGCAATGGCTGGCAAGCCAAAAGGATCGCAATGAAAGTCAGGGTGAAATGGATCGAGAACGTGTCCTTCGTGGGCGAGACCGAAAGCAGCCATGCGATCGTGATGGACGGCGCGCCGGAGGGCGGCGGACGCAATCTCGGCGCGCGCCCGATGGAGACGGTGCTGGTCGGCACCGGCGGCTGCACTGCCTATGACGTGGTGACCATCCTCAGGAAGGCCCGCCAGGACATCACCGATTGCGTGGTCGACGTCGACGCGGACCGCGCGCCGACGGATCCGAAGGTTTTCACGCGCATCCACTTCCACTTCACGATCAAGGGACGCAACGTCAAGCGCGAGTCGGTCGAGCGCGCCATCCACCTTTCGGCGGAGAAATACTGCTCGGCATCCATCATGCTGGGCAAGACAGCCGCGATCACCCACGATTTCGAGATCGTCGAGGCGTAGGCGTCAAACCCAGTAGGTCGATTTCGTCATGATGCGGGAGGCGATCCGCATCAAGTGCTTCGCGGGGAGCGGCAACTCGGCTGCACCGTGGTCGACTGCGGCCCGCGCATGGCCCGCCTCGTCCTGCTTCATTTGTTCGACGATTGCGCGGCTCTTGCGATCGTCCGCCGGCAGGCGGTCCAGGTGGCCCTCGAGGTGGCCTTCGACCTGCTTCTCGGTTTCCGCCAGGAATCCCAGGTTCCATTTGTCGCCGAGCAGACCGGATGCGGCGCCGATCGCGAATGAGCCGGCATACAGCACGGGATTGAGCAAGCTGGTCCTGCCGCCCAACTCGGCGATGCGTTCGCCCGTCCATGCGAGGTGCTCGGTTTCCTGCGCGGCCGCGTGCTCCAGCGTTTGCCTCGCGGCTTCGCTGCGCGCCGTCAATGCCTGCCCGTGATAAAGCGCCTGCGCGCAAACTTCGCCGGCATGATTCACGCGCATCAGCGCCGCGGCCTTGCGCCTGTCGGCGTCCTCGAGGCGAGCATCCTGCAGTTCCGCACCGGGAATCGGCCGCGCCGAAGTCGCACGCGCGAAGAGCGTGCGCAGCGCGCGGTCGAATCCGGCTATGGCGCGATCGACGTCAGGCAGGGCCTTCATTTCTTGCGCAGCATGAACAGGTACTCGCCGCCGCTTTCGCTGGAAAGCAGCAGGTGATTGCCGGTCTGCTTGCAAAACGCCTGGAAATCGCGGACCGATCCGGGATCGGTCGCCACGACTTTCAATACCTGGCCCTGCACCATGTCGTTCAGCGATTTCTTGGTGCGCAGGATGGGCAGCGGGCAATTGAGCCCGCGCGCGTCCAGCTCGCGATCGAACCTGATTTCGGTTTCCGAATCCATTTATCTTCGATTTCGGGATGAATTGTTCAGAAAATTCCCCGGGCTCAGGTCTGCGCAACCGGCAAGCCGCGCGCCGCCCAGTTCGCGAAACCGCCCGCGAGGTTATAGACCGCATCGCGCCCGCCCTGGGCGACGAAGGCGCAAGCCTGCGCCGAGCGCACGCCGGACTGGCAATAGATCACGAGCGGCCCGTCGCTGCAGATTTCCTCGAGCCGCGAGGGCAAGGTATGCAGCGGGATGTGCAAGGCGCCGGGGATCATGCCGCGTTCGACCTCGCGGTCGGTACGCACGTCCACGAGGACGAGCGCGCCGCGCTGCATTTCCTGCAAGCCCTCCGCGTCGATGTTGGAATAGGTTCCCATGTTGCGATGATAGCCGCTCAAGCGGCCGCTTTAGAAGAGGCTGATGTTGCGATCGAGGAGCAGCTGGGAAAGGCGGGTATTGGCAGCTTCGAGTCGGCTGACCAGCAATTCCAGGAAGGCGCCGTTGAAGGCCTGCTTGCAACCCTCGGTTGCCTGGGCCAGCGCTTCGGCGCTGATCTCGATGACCGTGATGTCGCTTACCGCGATGACGCTGGCTGAGCGCTCGAAGGCCCGCCGGCCGAGGTAGGCCATTTCGCCGAAGCATTCCCCGCCCTTCAGGATGTTGAGCAGCTTGCCCTGCTTGGTAACCTTCACCTCGCCCGCCGCGAGCACGAAAAACCCGGTGCCGACCTCGCCTTCCTTGATGACGGTGCTGTTCGGCGCATGGCGCACCCAGTTCGATATTCGCAAGACCTGCCAGAGATCCACGTCCTGGAATGTCGTGAAGAATTCCAGGTTGCGCAGGACGCTGAATTTTTCCGTTTCCGGAACGACCTCCTCGGGCTTTTGCAGGTTGCTGAACGTATCGGCCAGGGCCTGCGCAAATTCCTCCCAGGTCTGGAAACGCTTGGCCACATCCTTTTGCAAGGCCGTCTTCACGATCAGGTCCACTGCGGCCGGCGTGTCCGGCCGCAGCACGCTTGCCGGCGGCGGATCGACGTTGATGATCTGGTAGACCATGCTGTAGTTGTTGGTCGACTTGAACGGCAGCGCGCCGGTCAGCAACTGGTACATGACCACGCCGAGCGAGAAAATGTCGGTCTGGTGCGTCAGCGTCATTTCCTGCAACTGCTCGGGCGACATGTAGGCCGGGGAGCCGATACCCGACACCTGCGTGGTCTCCGCGGTGACGGACAAGGCCGCGCCGAAATCCGATATCTTGATGTCGGTCTCGCTCGTCAGCAGGATGTTCGCGGGCTTGATGTCGCGATGGATGATGCCGTGGCGATGCGCATAGTCGAGCGCCTTGCAGCACTTGAAGATGATTTCGACGATCGCGTTGATCGTCATCAACTTTTCGGGCTGGGTGTGCGGCTCCAGCGTGCCGCCGGCCACGTATTCCATGACGAGGTAGCTGCCATCGTCATCCGATACCGCGTCGTAGATTGCAACCAGGTGCGGATGCGAAAGCTTGCCGGCCAGGGCGGCCTCCGCGAGAAACAGCTTGTGGAAGCGCCGGCCGTATTCCTTGTCGCCCAGCGCATCGGCACGCACGAGCTTGATCGCCACTTGCCGGCCGGCAAAGGCGTCGTTCGCCAGGTAGACCGCGCTGGTGGCGCCCCTGCCGAGCTCCTTGATGATCTGGTATTTGCCGATCTTGTCCATGCGCGAATCCCCGGGGTTCAGGCGACCGGCCGGAGAGCTTCGACATGATAGGAAATTCGCGCGTGCAAGGCGAGGTTTTTAAATATATTCAATGATTAGCGGGGCCGATCCCAAGTCGGCGGATCACCGGTCTTGCGCAGAAAGCGATGAGCGCCGGAATGCAGCGAGCGCTCAGGGTTTGCGCTTGCTTTCCGTGTCGGCCGCGATCAGTTCCTTGAGGCGGGCCTCGACGCTCGACTTCTGGTAGAAGTCGCCGTCACCCGACTTCTGCGCGATCTGCAACTGTTCGATGGCCCCGGGGGTGTTCCCGCGCAATGCATACACCTCGGCGAGCGCACGATGCTGTTGCAGCCGCTTCCCCAGGGCCGCGTACGCGCGGGCCTGATATTCGTAGATCTGCGGATCGGCCGTGCGGCCGTCTTCGCGTTCGTTCAGGAACTGGATCGCATCGGCGGGTCGGTTGGTGGCGATGAGGGCTTCGGTGTAGCCGTAGACAAGCGCCTTGCGGCTGGGATTCGATCTCAGGCTTTCGCGATAGATGGCCAGCCCCTTTTCCACTTCCCCGCTGGCGATCAGGGTCTGCGCGGCCAGCGCGTCGATCATCGGGCTTTTGGCCTTCAGGGTCAGCAATGTCGCCATTTCCTTGCGCGCCCTCGCCTTGTCGTTGTTCCGCAGCAGCGCAACCACCAATCCATAGCGCGCCGCGGCTTCCGTGCCGAACTTGCGCTCCCCGATCAAGCGGTCGAAATTTGCCACCGCGTCCCGCGGGGTGCCTTCCTCCGCGGATAGTCGCGCGCGTACCAGCTGGAATTCCAGGCTGTCGGGGACCTGCCGGAACGGAATGTTTTCGATGCGGCTCTGGATGTCAGCAATGCGCTCGTATGTCAGCGGGTGGGTGCGAAGGTAGGACGGCGCGCCGTTCTCGTAGACGCGCGTCGCCTTCTGCAGGCGCTCGAAGAACGTGGGCATGGCATGCACGTCGAATCCGGATTTCTCCAGGATCTGCAATCCGATGCGATCCGCTTCGCGCTCATGGTCGCGCGTGAAATTCAGCTGCGTCTGGATCATTCCCGCCTGAGCGGCGGCAATGGCGCCGGCCGACACGTTGGAATTGGATCGAGCCGCAAGGATGGCCACGGCAAGTGCCGCCATCGACGCCCAGCCAGCGCGTTGCTGCGCCGCGATCAGCCGGGCGATGTGGTGTTGCGTCACGTGCGCGATTTCGTGCGACAGCACGCTCGCAAGTTCGGATTCGCTTTGCGCGGCGAGCAGCAGGCCCGAATGCACGCCGACGAATCCCCCGGGCAGCGCAAAGGCGTTGATGCTGCTGTCCGATATCGCGAAGAACTCGAACGGTCCCGCCGGGTCCGGGCTGTTCGAGACCAGGCGATAGCCGAGATTGTTCAGGTAATCCGCCACCTCGGGATCGTTGAGATAAACCGGGTCGGAGCGGATCTGCCCCATGATGCCTTCGCCGAGCTTACGCTCCTGCACCGGCGACAGCGCGCTTTGCGATGAATCGCCGAGGTCGGGAAGCTCGTCCGCCCAGGCGATGCTCGAAGCCATGAGCGCGATGAAGAAGGCCCTGAATTTCATGGTGCTATGATAACCCCCCTGACCCGCGAGTTCCGCGCAGCGAGGCGGGCTTACGCTTCCAAGGTAACGCATGGGCGAATTCACGCATTTCAATTCCGCCGGACAGGCACACATGGTCGACGTCGGCGCCAAAGCCGAAACGCACCGGGTCGCCATTGCCGCCGGCCGGATAGTCATGCATCCGGATACGCTGAAAAAGATACGCGAAGGCAGCGCCAGCAAAGGCGACGTGCTTGGTGTCGCGCGCGTGGCCGGCATCCAGGGCGCAAAGCGGACGTCCGAGCTGATACCGCTGTGCCACCCGGTTGCGCTCAGCAGCGTGGACATCGAATTCGAACTGGTGGCCGCTGAAAACGCGGTGACTTGCACCGCGCGCGCCGAGACGGTCGGGCGCACCGGCGTCGAAATGGAAGCGTTCACCGCCGTCTCCGTCGCATTGCTGACGATCTATGACATGTGCAAGGCCGTGGACAGGGCAATGCGCATCGACGGCGTGCGCCTCGTCGAAAAACGCGGCGGAAAGTCCGGCCTCTGGCAAGCAGCGCCGGAAGCCTGAGCGGCAGAACGGCACCTGGATTTTGCGGTCTCAAGGCAAGATGAAATTCTGCGATGCAGAGAAGTTGCGGGATCCGCGCATTGCAACGCATGCCGCCTTTGCAGCCATCGCGGCATTCGCGCTTCCCGGACCCCTTCTCGCCGATTCTTCCGTCAACGTGGAGGCAGGCGCGCGCGTTGCCCATGCAGTGACCAGGGGAAATTGCCTGGCATGCCATGCAATGCCGTCCGACCCAACTGCAGTAACCTCCACCAACATCGGGCCGCCGCTGGTTGCCATGAAGGCACGCTTTCCGGATCGGGAGAAACTCCGCGCGCAACTGTGGAATGCCGGCGCAGCCAACGCGAATACCGTGATGCCGCCGTTCGGCAAAAACCGGATCCTGAGCCGGGACGAAATCGAACAGCTCATCGACTATTTGTACACGCTATAGAAAACTATATGGACAACTTGCCTTCAGTGAATGAGCAGCGGCGAAAGTGCCTGCGCATGCTTGCCGTCGGCGGTGCCTGGGCCGGGCTTTGGGCGGCGGGATTGCTGCAGCCACTGCGCGCACTGGCTGCCGAGTGGAACAAGCCTGCCTTCGATGCCAAGGCACTCGACGAGGCGCTCAAAAGCATCGGCGCGACTACCCCGGTGGAATCCAGCCAGATCCAGCTCAAGGCGCCTGAGATCGCGGAAAACGGCGCCATCGTTCCCGTGGAGGTCACCAGCGGCATTCCGGGAACGCAGGCGATCTACATCATCGCGGACAAAAATCCGCAACCGCTGGTTGCCATCTTCGACATCACGCCGGGCATCGAGCCCTTCATCTCGACCCGCATCAAGATGGGCGAATCGTCCAAGGTTCGCGTGCTCGTCAAGGCAGGCGACAAGTTCTATGTTGCCACCCAGGAAGTGAAGGTCACCATCGGGGGTTGCGGTGGCTGACGCCATGAAGATTCGCGCCCAGTTGAAGGGCGACGTCGCGGACGTCAAGGTGCTGATGTTTCACCCGATGGAGACTGGGTTGCGGAAGGATCCCATCACCGGCGACATCATTCCGATGCACTTCATCCAGCGCGTGGTCGCGACGCTCAACGGCAAGACCGTCATGGATGCGCAGTGGAGCCAGGCCGTTTCCAAGAATCCATTCGTGAATTTCCGCATCCGCGGCGCCAAACAGGGCGACAAGGTCACGGTCAGCTGGGAAGACAACAAGGGCGAAAAGGCGAGCATCGAAACGACGCTCAATTGACGGCCTTGACGCGAACTTCCTCACTCTTTTTTTTCGTAGCCGCATGCGTTGCCGCCGTGTCCCTGGCTCATGGCGCGGAAGCACTTCCCGAGAAGGATCGCCAGGCATTCCTGGCCGATTACCGAGAAAAATTTCCTGGCGTGCCTTTGGAGAGTTACGTCAACGGCGCGCTGATGGTTTCGCGCGACGCAATGGCGCAATTCGACAGCATCATGGAATTCCCGCCTTTCCAGGACGACGTCGACAAGGGAAAGAAAATGTGGGAATCGCCGTTTCGCAACGGCAAGACGTTTTCGAGCTGCTTCCCGGACGGCGGGCGCAACGTCGCGGGTAACTATCCCTACTACGACGTCAAGGCCGACAAGGTCGTTACGTTCGAAATGGACGTCAACCGCTGCCTGCGCGAAAACGCCGAATCCGAATTCCGGTACGACGACGCGAAGACGATGGGAACGCTGACGGCCTACGCGCGCACCCTGTCGGACGGCATGCGCACCAACGTCAAGGTCGAGGGGCCCGGCGCGCTGGCCAAATACGAGAAGGGCCGCCGACTGTATTTCACGCGCAACGGCCGGCTGAATTTCGCCTGCTCGTCATGTCACCTGCAAATCGCGGGCAAGACGCTGCGCACGGAAGTACTGTCGCCCGCGGTCGGGCAGACGACGCATTGGCCGGTATTTCGCGGCGGCGACAATCTCAATACCCTGCACATGCGCTACCGGCGCTGCCTCGACCAGATGCGCGCGCCGCTGTTCGCCGCAGGCAGCGAGGAACTCAACGACCTGGAATATTTTCATTCCTACCTGAGCAACGGATTGCCGCTGCGGGCATCCGTCTATCGAAAGTAGAATAGCCTCTTCGTTCGCCGCCGGTTTTTTAAAGACAGATGCACCGCCGTGATTTCCTGCAGGCGCTGGCGCTGGCTTCGGCAGCCGCGGGACTCGGTGCACCCGCGCTTGCAGCCGAGACCTTCCCGCTCTATCGCCTGCCGCCGCGAAAACATGCCGCGAGCCTGATCCACCTCACCGATTGCCATGCGCAACTGCTGCCGGTGTATTACCGCGAAGCGGCCATCAATATCGGCGCGGGTGAGTCGGCCGGCAAACCCTCGCACCTGACGGGCGAAGCCTTGCTCAAATATTACGGCTTGCGTCGAGGCACGAGGCTCGCGCACGCGTTGACCCACATCGATTTCGAAAAACTGGCGCTGCAATACGGGAAAATGGGCGGCTTCGCGCACATTGCGACGCTGGTCAAGTTGATCCAGTCTCAGCGCCCAGGCGCGCTGCTGGTGGATGGCGGCGACAACTGGCAGGGCTCGGCCACGTCGCTATGGACGCGCGGCGCGGACATGGTTGAAGCCAGCAAGCTGCTCGGTGTCCAGGTCATGACCGGGCATTGGGAATTCACGCTGGGCGCGGACCGCGTCCTCCAACTCATCCGCTCGGACGTGGCGGGATCCATCGAATTCGTAGCTCACAACGTGTTCACCCGCGACTTCGGAGACCGCGTGTTCCAGCCCTATGTCATCCGGGAAATCGCCGGCATGGAAATCGCGATCATCGGCCAGGCTTATCCGTACACGCCGATAGCCAATCCGCAACATCTCATTCCCGATTGGACGTTCGGCATCCACGAGCAGTCCTTGCGAGACACCATCACCGAGGTCAGGAAGCGCGGCGTCGCCGCGGTGGTTTTGCTTTCGCACAACGGCGTGGACGTGGACCTGAAACTTGCGAGCAGGGTCGAGGGCCTGGACGCGATCCTTGGCGGACATACGCATGATCCGCTACTGCGCCCGATGCGCGTCCGCAACAGCGGAGGAGAAACGCTGGTCGCCAACGGCGGCTCGAACGGCAAGTTCCTGGGCGTGCTTGACCTGTATTCGAAGCGGGGCAAGATCGTTAGCGACTACACGCTCATGCCGGTGTTTTCAAACCTGCTCGAACCCGATTCCGCAATGACCGAGTTGATTGCCCGGCTTCGCGCGCCTTTCGAGCAATCGCTGCACAAGGTGCTTGCCGTAACGGACGAGCTTTTGTACCGGCGCGGAAATTTCAACGGCACATTCGATGAAGCGATTCTCGACTGCCTGATCCATTCCCAGGACGCGGAAATCGCGTTCTCTCCCGGCTTTCGTTGGGGCACGACGTTGTTGCCGAATTCGGACATCACCATGGAAGACGTGATGGCGCAGACGGCAATCACCTATCCCGAGGTCGTCGTGCGGGAAATGACGGGATCGGAAATAAAGAGCAATCTCGAGGACATCGCCGACAACCTGTTCAACAAGGATCCCTACTATCGGCAAGGCGGCGACATGGTGCGGACCCGGAACCTGTCCTATACCTGCAATCCCGAGGCATCGATCGGCCGCAGGATAGAAAGCATCACCATCAAGGGCGAAGCGCTGGAAGCTGGTCGACGATATCGCGTCGCGAGCTGGGCGTCGGTCACGCCGAATCCGGACGCGAACACTCCAGTTTGGGAACATTTGCAGCGATATATTTCGCAGCAAGGAAGGATCCGCCACAAGAGCTTGAATATCCCAACGCTATCGTGAATCCAAAATTGCGATGCACGATGGCGTCGATTTACCAAATGTAGAAGTGTCCGTATTGCCAGAAGTGCGGGTTCCAGCGTAGCAACCTAAGCGGAATTTCGCGCACAAGAAATAAATATTCAAGGGCGAAGATAATAGTCACGCCCGTTGCCAGTATGCCGATGCACACCAATGAAGTACGAGTTACACGATACGAAGCCTTCTTGATGTTGACCGATGGCTGCGACGGCAATCCACGGCCTACGATCCAGCCCGCAATCACGACAAACAACACCTGGCTTTGCGGCATGATGAGATTGCCGCTGAACAGGGAATCGGTCAAACCCATCAATAGAGCGGCGACCAGCGTTGCGCCAACAGGGTCTGGCGTGGTCATGGAACGACTACGTAAATTTCGCAGGGCGAATACAACAATAAAGGCCACAAGCAATAGTCCTGCAGTCCCGGCGAGTAGTCCATATTCCGAGAGTAGTTGCAGCGGAACACTGTGGGGATGTGCGGGATTCGCGTCATAAGCCTGCAGTCCAAACTGGCCGGGTCCAATTCCTAGCAAAGGATGCTCGCGAATCGTATCAATTGCGGCATGTGCAAGCGCCACCCTCTCATCGATGCTGCGATGATCGGGTCGAACGACCGTGTTTGAGGTTGGATCTAGCGCGGAATCAGGGTAAAAACTGTTTAAGTACGTGAAGATTGCATAAATCACGACGCCGAGGGCGACAGCGGTGATATGCCAGCGCAGCCAGGAAAATCTCTTCTTTCGCAGGAAAACGGGGACTGTCACTAGCGCCACGATCAGGCCCGCCCATACTGCCCGCGTACCTACCATGCACTGTAAAGCCCAGAAATTCGCCGCAATGAATAGAACGAGGGGTCTCCACCGTTTTTGCGTCTCAGGCACAAGGAGCGGAATCACGACCGGGAAGAGCGTGTAGGCCTGTACCTGACTGAAAAATCGAACGTTGGCGAATTCGAGGAAAGGACTCACCCACGAAAAGAGTTTTCCCTCCAGCGCGTAGGAGCCGTACACGGCCCAGAATTTGAGCACGCAAAGTGCCGCCCCCGAGAACAAGGATACGATCAGCAGGGCTTCCGTAAGAATTCGCGCGTCGCGCACGGCGCAAGCAACAATGCCGAACAGGAACATTAACTGAACGGCGAGTGACACCTCCAACAGTCCCAGCTTCGGCGCGCGGGACATTGCCGTGCTCGCCAGCCCCCCGAAAACGAGCACGACCAAAAGGCACTTGGTCATCGAAGATTGGCGTTGCCACGCCGCGGCAAGGGCGTCGGCAACCGGTGGACGAAGCAACTGAATGAGGACCAGGACCAGCATGCCAAGCTCGACATAGCGTGCGTCGTCGTAAAGCCGGGGCACAAGTCCGGGCATCCACACCGAGGCGAAGATCAGATAGGCGCCTATACAAAGAACTGGTAGCGCAAATGTCGATCCTTGGAATGGGGATTTCATTTCAGATTCGAAGCGATTTTATTCTCTGTGCTCCAAGATTCAGGAAGCAATCAACGATATTAGCCAACTACCAAAACGAAGAAGGCGCCCGGAGGCGCCTTCTCGATTCGATAGTCAGACCGCTACGCGGCCCGCCCTCGACAATACGTAGAACTTAGGTGCTGGAAGCGAATCCGCTCTGGCCCGAGATGGACACACGGCAGGAGCCCGGCAGGTATTTGCTGATATCAACGCCACCGTTGCCCGAAACGTCCGGACCGCAGTCCCAACGCGCGATCGCGCTGCCCGCGCCGGGCGCTACCGTGCCGGCAGCATCTTGCCAAGGCAGCAGAACGATATACTTGTTGTTGACCGTGCTGTTGATACCTACGACCTGGACGCGAATCGCGCCGCCGGCGTTGGTTTCGATCGATTGCACGTATTTGGACACTTGCGTGCCGTTCTTCGACTCGCAACCCCAGTTGCCGCCAGTGGAAGGCATGGTCGCCGTCGATTGGATGGTTTCAGTAATGCTGGTACGGCAAGCCGACGCGGCCAGGATAGCTTCGGACATCTTGGCGCGAGCGGTGTAGTCCTGGTACGCCGGCAACGCAACCGCTGCCAGAATACCGATGATCGCGACAACGATCATCAGTTCGATCAGGGTAAAACCCTTTTGTACGGCCTTCATGGAAAACTCCTTGATGGTGGATGGACAAACACTCCGTGGTTCGAGTGTTCGAGGCCTACTTCGCAATCCCTATGCCAGAGTCCTGCGACGCCATCGCGCCCATGCGGACCAGCGGATCACAAATCCAACTATCATTAACTAACAAGAGCTTAAGACGGCCTTGCCTTCCTGCATTCAGTCGATTGGCCGGTCGTTTCGCCAAACAGGCCAACCTCATTCAGCCCTCCGGCCGGACCAGCCAAATGGGATCAACTGTCAGTAACTGCCGCACTTTGTCACCGATGCTGATAGCCAGGGAGGTTGGTTTCATCGACCTCGTCTATCTGGTCCGGATCCAGAAATTGTTCGGCATATTTCAGATAGACCTTGCTGCGCACGAAAACGTCGAACAGGTCGGGGTCGATATGGCCGTTGAGCCGGAACTTGCCCAGGATCTGCAGTGACTCGGTGAGCGTCTTGCCTTTCTTGTACGGGCGGTCCTTCGCCGTGAGCGCTTCGAAGATGTCCGCGATGCCCATGACCCTTGCCTGCACCGACATCTGGTCCCGCGTTAGTCCGCGCGGGTAGCCCTTGCCGTCCATGCGTTCGTGGTGTCCGCCGGCGTATTCGGCCACGTTTTTGAGGTGCCTCGGCCAAGGCAGCGACTCGAGCATCTTGATGGTGACTTCGATATGGTGATTGATCACCTGGCGCTCTTCGGGCGTGAGCGTTCCCGAGCGTATGGTCAGGTTGTTGACCTCGTCCACCGTCAGGAAATCCGTTTCATTGCCATCGGCATCGCGCCAGCGATAGGCGCGCGATATCTCCCGCACGCGCTGCTGGTCTTCATCGCGCATGGCTTCCGAGCCGAAATTGCAGAAGCGCAGGAATTGCCGGTCTTCGTCTATTTGCCGAATCCTGGCCTTGAGCTCGCGATCGGCCTTGTCCCACTCGCCGGTTCGATTGTCTGGCGCTGCAAGCCTTGACTTCAGCCTCGCGATCTCAGCGTCGCGCTTGACTATTTCGAAGCGAGTATCGATCAACGCTATGCGGTCGAATATCGTCTGCAGCTTGGTCGACTTGTCCACCACGTGGACCGGCGTAGTCACCTTTCCGCAGTCATGCAGAAGACCGGCGATCTTCAGCTCGTAGCGATCCTTGTCCGTCATCTCGAAGCCAGCCAGGGGGCCTTCCTTCGTTTCGTTCACTGCCTCCGCCAGCATCATCGTGAGCGTAGGAACCCGCTGGCAGTGCCCGCCGGTGTAAGGCGACTTGTCGTCGATCGCGGCATTGATCAGGCTGATGAACGATTCGAACAATCTTTCCAACTGGTCGATGAGCTGGCGGTTCGTGAGCGCCACGGCAGCCTGGGATGCCAGTGATTCCGCGAGACGCTGGTCGGCAATGGAAAACGGCACGGTACGTCCGCTCTGCCTGTCCTTGGCGTTGATCAACTGCAGCACGCCGATGATTTCGTCCTCGTGGTTTTTCATCGGCACGGTCAGGAAGGACTCCGATCGATAACCCGTCTTCGCGTCGAAGCTCTTGGTCCCGGAAAAATCGAAGCCTTTTGCCGCATAGGCATCGGCGATGTTGACGGTCTCGTCGTGCAGGACCGAGTAGGCGACGACCATGGAATTGTTCGGACGCCCATCGTCGTCGTGGAGCCGGACCGGATAGAACGGAACCTCTACGCCCGTGGTCCCGCCCATCGCGATTTTCAGCGAGTCGGTGCGAAGAATTTCGAAGTGAACGAGATTCTTGTCGGAATCGACCCGGTACAGCGTGCCGCCGTCGGCGTTGGTGATTTTCTTCGCCGCGACCAGGATCGCCTCCAGCAGGCGATTGGTATCCTTGACCCTCGACAGCGAGATGCCGACTTCGTTGAGCTCTTCCAGTCGGCGGAAGAGTTCATCCGATGTCGGCTCGCTCATGGGTGATTTTCGCTGTGGAAACGATGCACGCGGAGCGACTACTTGATGCAGACTGCCCTGACCTGGAGCATGTCGGTCACGCCTTGCAATACCTTTTCGATTCCGTCCTGCTTCAGGGTGCGCATGTTTTCCGCAAGCGCCGTGGCGACGATCTCGGCAACCCGCGCATGCTCCTGGATGTGCTTCTTCACCGCATCGCTGCCGACAAGCAATTCGTGCAAGCCGACCCGACCCTTGTAGCCGGAGCCGCCGCAGGTATCGCAACCGACCGGCGTATAGAGCGTGAACTGGCCCTTTTCGTCGGCGAACATCTTCACCCAGTCGCGGTACACGGCTTCGTAAGCGGCCTTGGGATCCTTCTTCCATTGTTCCGTATTGCGCAGCTCGACGCTGTATTCCTCGAGGATGGCCTTGAGCTCCTCCTGGGTCGCGACGTGCGGCGCCTTGCACTTCGAGCAAAGGCGCTTGGCAAGACGCTGCGCGAGGATGCCCAGCAATGCATCGGCGAAATTGAATGGATCCATGCCCATGTCCAGCAGGCGAATAATGGACTCCGGCGCGCTGTTCGTGTGGAGGGTTGCGAATACGAGGTGGCCTGTCAGCGAGGCTTCGATGCCGGTCGACGTGGTTTCCTTGTCGCGCATTTCGCCGACCATGATGATGTCCGGATCGGCCCGCAGGAAGGCTTTCATCGCAACGGCAAACGTCAACCCCGCCTTGGGATTCATCTGCACCTGGCGCAGGCCCTTTTGCGTGATTTCGACGGGATCCTCCGCCGTCCAGATCTTGGTCTCGGGCGTGTTCAGGTAACCGAGCACCGAGTGCAAGGTCGTCGTCTTGCCGGAACCGGTCGGCCCGCAGACGAAGAACAGCCCGTAAGGCTTGCTTACGGTTTCCTTGAGGATGCCGACGTTGCGCTGCGACAGGCCGAGCTTGTCGATTGGAATCGGCTCGCCCGCAGCCAGGATACGCATCACGATGTCCTCGACACCGCCCGCCGACGGGATCGTCGCGACCCGCAACTCGATGTCGAGCGGCCCGAACTTCTTGAACTTGATCTTGCCGTCCTGCGGCTTCCTCTTTTCGGCGATGTCGAGATCGCACATGATCTTCAGGCGCGCGGCAATCGCCTGGCGATAGCTCGCCGGAACCGAGATGTAGTTCTGCAAGGTGCCGTCCTTGCGGAAGCGCACTTCCGTCTTGCCTTTGCCGGGATAAGGTTCGATGTGGATGTCGGACGCGCCCTGGTGGTAGGCGTCCACGATGATCTTGTTGACGAGCTTGACCAGCTCATTGTCCTGCGCAAGCGAGGCGTCGTCGTTCCCACCTCCGTCCTCGTCGCCCTCTTCGTCCATGGTGGAGAGCAATTCACCGATGGAGGAAGTGTCGCCTGCATCCGCGCCGAACAACTGATCCAGCGTTGCCTTGAACTCGCGGTGCGTGCACACCTTGAAGACGATCTTGTGCTTGGGAAAGATGTTGCTGACGACCTTGGACGCGCGCACTTTTTCCGGGTCGGTCGTCAGGACGATCAGTCCTTCCTTGACGTCCTCGATCGGCACCCAGAGGCTGCTTTCGACGAAATCCCGCTTGAGGTTCTTCAGCAGGTCGAGCGGCTTCACGCGATCCGCCTTGAAGGATTCGTACGGGACCTTGAAGAACTGCGAAAGCGCCTCGCCGATCGCGGGAGGCTTGACCTGGAACTCGTCGATCAGGACGTCCTCGATGTCGAGGTTCTTGCGGCGGGCCGACCGTGTCGCCAATTCCATTTCTTCCGCGGACAGCACGGCGTTGGTCACCAGGTAGTCGTACTTTCCGCGCAGCATCGCCGCCGGGCGGCTGCGCTGGCGCAGAGCGATTTCCAGCGTCTCGCACAAGTTGGCCGCGCCTTCTTCCGCGATCGTGGAAAACGGCTGGCCCGATTTGGAATTGATGACCTGGATGACGCCGATCAATTCGCCGCTCCCGCTATCGGTCACGGGCACGACCAGCATCTGCTTGGTGCGAAACCCCGTGCGCTTGTCCACTTCCTTCAAAAATTTCAGGTTCGGGTTGTGCGCGCGCAGCTCGTTGTCGTCGTATACGTCGCGAATATTGATCAGCTTCTTGGACAGCGCGACGAAGCCCGCGATGCTCTGCTCGTTGATCGGCAGCTTCAGATCCTTGAACGACGAGAGCCCGGTTTTCACCTTCGAGATGATCGATGACCGGTCCTCCGAGAGGACGTAGATCGTCAGACGCTCGGCCTCGAACAGCGAGCAGATGTCTTGCGACAACTCGAGCATGATTTCGTCGATGTTGGTGGTCGCATGGATCTTGTTCGTGACGGCCTGGAGCCTCTTCTGGAACTCCAGCTTGTGGCTCATCTCGGCCAGGTTTTGCCCGGCCTGTGGCTTGGTCTCTAAGACTGTGCTCATGGCGGCTATCCTTCTTCCATTTGCGGCTGCTGCATTCCGATGCGGCTTGAGATCACGTCGCCGGAAAAGAGCGCCGCGGGACCTTCAAAACTTGAACACCTGTCCGTTCGAAAGCATGCGCGGGTTGTAGCGTTCAGCGCATTCCTCCACTTCCTGCATCGTAAGCGTTCCCGCTCCGGGCTTGAGGTGGGTCACGAAAACCCGGGTCGAACGCTGAAGCTTGGAAAGCTCCTCGGCAAGCATGCTCGGGCAAAGGTGCTTGGAAGCGATCGCCAATTCCTTTTCCATGTTCGGAAAAGCGGTTTCGATGATCAGGTAGCGCAGGTTGGCGATCTTGTTCACCTCGATCCACAACGCATCGTTCATCGTGGTGTCGCCAGTGAATACCAGGCTCGCCTCGCCGCTATCGAACTGGAATCCGACGGCGGGCACCACGTGGTTCGCCGGCAATACCGTTATCCTGCGCCCCCCCACATCGACCAGGTCGCCGACGGAAAAAGTCGAATATCTCAGGCAGGGAGTCGCCTTGCTGGGGATCTCCGTGAAGTCCGGCCAGACCTTCCAGTTGAAAATGTGATCCTGCAGAATCTTGCGGGTTGGTTCGGCGCAATGAACCGTGATGGGCATTTCGCGCATCGGGCCGACGGTGTCGACCAGGAACGGCAACGACGTGATGTGATCGAGGTGGGAGTGCGTCAGGAAAACGTGGTCGATCTTCAGCAGCTCGGTGATGCTCAAGTCTCCGACGCCGGTGCCGGCATCCACCAGAATGTCACTGTCGAGCAGCATCGAGGTGGTGCGAAGATTCCCACCGATGCCTCCGCTGCAGCCGAGTATCCTGATCTGCATCGCCCTATTTCGTTTCTAGTTTCCAGGAACCATCCCATCCGGGTTCCGGGGGATTGCGGCGCAAGTGCGCGATTCGCTCGAGAAACAAACGATAAAGCCCGCTGCCGGGATTCATCTTTGTCAGATTGATCAGTTGCAATTCTGCCATATCCCAGTCGCGCGTCCGGTATAGCTTGAGCGCCTGGCCCCACAGTTTCAGCTCGTCCTGCACGGGTTTTTCGAGCTCGCCGGCCAGTCCGACCGCCTCGAAAATGGCGACTGGCGCCTCCTTGCCCTTGACCTTGACCTTGTCCAGTTCCCGGAACACCACTTCGGGAACGGCGGTACGCGTGTCTTCGCCCACGATCATTTTGGCGCCGTACAGCTTGGTTATGCCCTCCAGCCGCGAGGCAAGATTCACCGCATCTCCCATCACCGTATAGGCGAGGCGGATTTCGGAGCCCATGTTGCCCACGCTCATGCGCCCGCTATTCACGCCCACGCCGATGAGTATCGGCGGCCAGCCGCGTTCCTTGAAATGCGGCTGCAGTTCGTCCAGCACCTTGTGCATTTCCAGACCGGCCATCACCGCGTTTCGCGCATGATTGGAGTCGTGCAGGGGGGCGCCCCAGAATGCCATGATGCAATCGCCCATGTACTTGTCGATGGTTCCGCGATGCTTGTAGATCACGCGCGTCAGCGGCGTCAGGAATTCGTTCATCAACTTGGACAACTCCTTGGGATCGAGACCCTCGGAGATGGTGGTGAATCCGCGGACGTCGGTGAACAGGACGGACAACTCCCGGCTTTCGCCTTCCATCGAAAATGCTTCCGGGTCATTGCTCATCTCGTCGACCAATTCAGGCGGCACATACTGCCCAAACAGGCCGGTGATTTGCCGTTTCGCGCGCGACTCCACGAAGAATCCGTAAGACATGTTCAGTGCAAACAGCATGATGATCATCAATAGCCCGGAAGCCAGCGGCAGGACCAGGTTGCCTTGCGTCCAGACCAGTACGTTGGTAGCGAATACCGCGCCAATTACCACGACCGTCAGCAGCGTGGCCTTCAGCGGATTGATCATGGGCAGGATCAGCGCCATGCCGATGCCGCAGAGCAGGAGCAGTACCACCTCCGCCCCCAGCACATAGGGTGGGCGCTGCTTGATGGTCCCATCGAGCATTCCGGCGATCAGGTTGGCGTGGATTTCGACCCCGGGATAGACGTTCGCGACCGGCGCGGCGCGCAAATCGTACAAGCCCGGCGCGGTCGTACCGACCAGGATGATCTTGTTCTTCAGCTCATCGACCGGCGTATTGCCGTGCAGGACATCGGTCGCGGATATGTATTTGAAGCTTCCCTGCCTGCCCCGATAGGGAACGAGCGCGGAGACGAGGTTATCGACCGGCACGCGCACCGATCCGACGTCTATCCATTCGAGGCCGGGATAGTCCTTGGACCAGAATTTGTCGCTCGGGAACCCGGGGACGACCTGCGGCAGGCCCAGGCCCAGTCGAATGACTGCCATCGACAGCGACTCGTAGTAGGCGCCTTCATATTCCGCCAGCATCGGGACGCGCCGTGTAACCCCGTCATCATCCGGCAAGGGATTGAAGTGCCCGCCGCTTGCAGCGGCAGCCTGGAATTCCCCGAGATTGCCGCCGTAGCCCGCCCAGCTGGTGAATGCGATGTTCTTGCCCTTGAAGGTTCCGGACGGCAGCACAGGCTTCGGGATCACGCCGGAGGTACGTCCCTTGCCATCCTCGGACTTCACGTCGGAAAAGTAGTACCCGAGCACGACCGCGCGTCCCTTCAGCTTGTCGGCGAATACCTGGTCGTACTCGAGTTGCGGCGCCACTTCCTTGAGGACGGCTTCGTAGCGCGCGTCGCCCTTCAGTTCCTTTTGCGCCAGCTCGCGCAGGATGCCCAGGCCGGAACTCTCGTCGCGTTCGGCGAAGACGACGTCGAAACCGACTATGCCGACCTTGTAGCGATCGAAAAGCTGGTCGAGCAGGGCCCCCAGCTTGTCGCGACGCCAGGGCCATCGCCCTTCGATGGCCAGGCTCTTCTCGTCGATGTCGATGATGACGATGCGCGGATCGACCTTGTTCGACATCGTCAGCCGCAACCGGGCGTCGTAGACGATGTTCTCGAACCGGTCGATGAACGGGATCTGGTAGTAGCGACCGGCGTGTCCGGCAAAGGCGAGAACCACCACCAGCCCGAGCGCGATACGCACCAGGTGCTTCTTCAAGCCGCCTCCCATGAGTTGAGTTGCGTGCCGGAAAAGGGCGCGCCTGGAAGGCTCAGGGCTTCAGGAAGAATTCCATTTTCACGCCGGCAAGCTCTATGACGTCGTGATCGCCGAGCTGGTGCGCCTGCGCATCCAGCGTCTTGCCGTTTACCACCGGGAAGTTGGCGCCTTCCACGTGTGTAAGGAAGTAGCCCTGCGGTCGCTTGGCAATGACAGCGACCTGCACACCCGGCTTGCCCAGCGTGGTGAGCGGCTTCGCCAGCGGCAACTCCTTGCCGGCATTCGGGCCGGACAGGATCTGGATGATGCCGATCGGTTGCCCCGCCGCGCCCGCGGCGGGAGCGGCGGCAGGTATCGGCTTGGGTGCTGCCGCAGGCGGCACGGCAGGCGCCGGGGAGGGCGCTGCCGCCGGTTGCGGCACGACATGCGGTGCAGCCTGTTCTCCGGCGGCCGGTGCGGCCTGCAGATTCGTTTGGGTATCGGAGGGACTGCGCACTTCCTGCTTCGGCGCGGCGGCGGCAGGGGCCCTCAGCACCATCGTCTTCTCGAACTCGGCCTGGCTCATGCTGGCGGGCGCCTCGTTCATGTATTTGAGCTTGTACTTGCCGATCTCGACGGTGTCGCTGCTCTGCAGAAAGTGCTTCTTGACCGGCTGTCCGTTGACGAGCGTTCCGTTCGTGCTGCCAAGGTCCTCGAGGAACGAGTCGTTCAGGATCGTCATGATGATGGCGTGCTCGCCGCTGACCGCGAGATTGTCGATCTGGATGTCGTTGTGCGGTTTGCGGCCGATGGTCGTGCGCTCCTTGCTGAGCGTGTATTCCTTGATCAACTGGCCATCGAGACTCAATATCAACTTCGCCATAGCTGCGTCCTTTATTTGAACCAGGATAAGAACTTCGCAAAAAGCCCGTCGTTTGCGGGGAAGTTCTTCTTCACCTTGATCAGCACCACCGATACATTATCGCGTCCGCCGTTGTCATTTGCCATTTGCACCAGCTGCTCGGCCGCCAGCTGCAGGTTCGCGCCCAGGGCCTCCAGCGTCATTTCGATGTCTTCGTCTTCCACCATGTCGTTCAGGCCGTCCGAGCACATCAGGTAGATGTCGCCTTCCAGTGCCGGGTAGGTGTGAATCTCCGCCTCCACCTCGGGCTCGATTCCCAGCGCTCGCGTGACAAGGTTCTTGTTCTGCGAACGCCGGGCGGCCTCCTTGGTCAGCAGGCCGCTGTCGATCTGCTCCTGCAGCAGCGAATGGTCCCGCGTGACCTGTTCGAGCTTGCCTGCGCGCTGGCGATAGCACCGTGAATCGCCGATGTGTGCCATCGTGAGCTGATCGTTGCAAAACAGCGCGACCACCAGCGTCGTTCCCATTCCCGCGTATTGCGGCTGGCTGTTCGCCGACTGGAAGATGGACGTGTTGGCTTTGGCAATGATATCCCGAAGCAGCTTCGCGGCAACCGGCGAGCCGGTATTCCTGTCGACCTCGTGCGGCGATTGCCGGATCAATGCCTCGCGGGTTTCGCTCGAGATCAGCGCGGTGGCGATTCCACTGGCGACCTCGCCGGCGTTGTAACCGCCCATCCCGTCCGCGAGGACGGCCAGTCCGATTTCCGCGTCGGTGGCGATGCTGTCTTCGTTATGCGAACGCACCATTCCGGTGTGGGTCGCTTTTACCATTTCGAGAGACGCTGTCAAACTCATGTCGGGCATCCGCTAGAGGGAAACGTCCAGGGTATCGAACTGCGCCGCGCAAGCGCGGACGGCTTGCGCGAACTCATCGCCGTTCTTGTAGCGCTCGGCCACGTCCTTCGCGAGCGCCTTGTTGATGATATCCACCACGCATTCGGGCAGCGCTGGATTGACGCCAAGGATGTCGACCGGCGGTTCGTTGGCGATCTTGAACATCAACTGCGTCATCGACTCTCCCTGGAAAGGCAGGCTCCCGCAGGAAAGCTGGTACAGCGTAACCCCGAGCGAGAACAGGTCAGACTGTCCGTCGATTTTCTTCCCGGCGAGCTGTTCTGGCGACATGTACGACGGCGTGCCGAGCACCATGCCCGTCTTGGTCTTGGACGAATCGGTGATGCGCGCGATACCGAAGTCGGTGACTTTCACCGAATCGGCCTGCGGGTCGTACATGATGTTCGCGGGCTTGATGTCGCGGTGAACCACGTTCTGCTTGTGCGCGTAGGAAAGCGCCTCGGCGACCCTGGCTATGATCGACAGCGTCTTGGGAAGCGGCAGCAGCGCCGCCTGCTTGGTTTGCGGCACCAGGTCCTTGCCCTTGAGGAATTCCATTGCGATGTAGGCGAGGTCGTGCTCCTCGCCGGCGTCGTAAATGGTGACGATGTTCGGATGGTTCAGGCGCCCTGCCGTCTCGGCCTCCCGGAAGAAGCGCTGCTTCACGTCCTCCAGTTCATCGGCTTCGAACTCCTGCGACAACGCCATGGTCTTGATCGCAACGACGCGGCCGATCTTGGGATCCTTTCCGAGATACACCACACCCATCGCGCCCTTGCCCAGTTCCTTTTCGACCTGGTAGCGGCCAAGCATGGGCTTTTCGACCGCGCCGCCGTCCAGCACCAATGTGCTTGCGTTCGTGCGCCCGCCGCTGCTGCCGAGGATGACCGTTTCCGACATTTGCTTGGCGCGGTTGAGCTTCTGCTCGAGGTCGCGGAACTTGGGGTTGTATGTGGCCATGTGCTCGTACACGGCCTGGGCCTTGTTGAACTGGCGCTTGCGCTCGAAATCCAGCGCGAGGTTGTACATGTTGTCCATCACGCTGTCGTCGAGCGGAACCTTCTTGAACTTGTCGAACGCCATGTCGAGCTGGCCCTGGCCCTGGAAGGCGAGGCCCAGCATGCGGTTGGATTCGGCGGATTCCAGGTCCGATTTCGCCTTGCCGCGCTCGGTGACCAGGAAGCGCTTGGTCGTGAGCAGGACATGGCCGATGACCAAGAGGACGGCCGAAGCCATCAATGGAATCCACATCAACTTGCCGGACATCAGGACGAAATGCGCCGCTATCAGGGCAATCAACAATGCCGCCGTGATGCCAAACCCCATGCCCGCCTTCAACTTCGGCAGCAGCAGGATCAGGTAGGCCGCGATCGCCAGGAAGACCAGCTTCTCGACCCAAACACCCCAGGCTGGCTTGACGAAGAAGTCTTCCTGCAAAATGCTCGAGACCGAGTGCGCCAACGTGACGACCGGCGGCATGGCCGCCGATATCGGCGTGACCTGGTAGGTCCCTATTCCCGCTGCGGTGGCGCCGATCAGCACGACCTTGTCGCGGTATTTGTCGGCCGGAATCTTCCCGGAAATGACATCGAAGAACGAGTCGACCTGGAATGCCGGTCGACCTTCCTTGTCCTTGTAGAAATAGCTGTGCATCAGCAGGTCTGGATCCGTGCTGATGGTGAGATTTCCGACCTTGATGCCCTCCCCCAGCCGCATCTCGATGTCGTTGGCACCGAGGTTCAGGCTCTTCGCGGCAAGCATGACGGAGAAAGACGGGAAATACTGATCGTAGTAACGCACCACGAGGGGCTCGGTGCGCGTGCTGCCGTCGACATCGGGCAATGCGTTCAGATGCCCGATGGCGGCGGCTCCGGCCGCGATTTCCTGCAAGGGTGCGGCGGCCTGAACCGTCGGCACCGGGAAAATATTGTTGCTCTGCGCACCGATGCGATCCACGACCTTCGTGATCTGGTTCTTCAGCACGTAGTCCGGCAGGGGCTTGTCGGGATTGCCGCGAGGCTCGCCAAGCGCGAAGAGCATGGGCAGCGCGACGTTGCCTGCGTCCGTGATCGCAGCGGCGAGTTTGCGGTCGCTGTTCAGGACGTCTTCGGCTTCGCCCAGCACTGACGCGAAATCGGCGAGGCTTTGCTGCTGCGCCGGCGGCAACGCCTGATACATTTCCGCCAGCTTCTGCACATAGGCGAGGCCGGGGTCGATTTGCGGCTCGAAGAAAAACGATGCGTAGCCGACGACCTTCGCTCCCGCCTGCTTCAGCTTGGCAATCATCTGCGCGTGAACCTCGCGCGACCATGGCCAGCGACCGATGTTGGCGATGCTCTGATCGTCGATGGCAATCACCGCCACGCGCGGCGACGGAGAATGGCCGGACGCCCGAACGCCCCAGTCATAAGCAAGGCGTTCGAGGCTTTGGACGAGATCGCTTCCGGATGCGACGAACAACACCAGAGCAACGATCAGCCCGAGGAACCAATCGGCTTTCCAGAAAGCCGCTTTCTTCATGCCACCCACCCCTGATTGGATGCCTGAAGCCTTTGATTTCTAGCTAATTAAGGCGTTTGAGCTAGAGATTCTACGATATTTCAGCCAAAAGTATATGATTTTTTGCAGAAGTGTGCCTGAAAGCCTACAGCATAATCCGTGGTTTCCGCCAAAATACGCAACCTTTGGATTGGACCATGCGCCGGCTCCACAAAAACCAACCCCTGGCTGGATTCAAACGACGCGGTTCAGTGCCTTACTGCCGCAATGTCCAGGCAAGTACGACGATGGAACTGCGAATGGGAAGGGCGGGCAAACGCCAACGGTCGAGGCACTTAGCCGAACAGCACGAGCAGCCAGACGATCACGACATTCGCAAGCGACGTCATGACTGCGGCGCTGCCGATGTCCTTAGCTCGTTTGGCGAGCCGGTGATGTTCAAGCGATACCCGATCGACAGTGGCTTCCACTGCCGAATTCAGCAATTCCACGACGAGCACGAGCAGTATCGAACCGATCATCAATGCCTTGCCGACACCCGACGCCGGCAGGAAAAAGGCTGTCGGGATCAGCAATACGGCCAGCAGGACTTCCTGTCGAAACGCGTCCTCATGCCGATAGGCAGCCTTGAATCCGTCGATGGAATAGAACATCGCATTCCAGAGTCGGCGTAGGCCGGTCTTGCCCTTGTGCGGGCTTTCTAGCTGGCTCGAATCCATTTGATCAAGGCTTGGCTGTATCCGGCACGGTCACGCGCAGAAGCCGGTGTTTCCCCGGAGATCGATACTGCCCGCCCCCGATGTCCGGCCCGTTACGGCGGGCACACGGCTCGAGATTATTTCAATGCGGCCAGCGCCGCGTCATAGTTCGGCTCATTGGCGATCTCCGGAACAAGCTCGGAGTGCAGGACCTTGTTGTTTTCGTCGACGACGACGACGGCTCGCGCCGTGAGTCCTTTAAGCGGACCGTCCACGATGTCCACGCCGTAATTGCCATGAAAATCCCGGCCACGGAAAGTCGAAAGCGTGACCACATTGTTCAGACCTTCGGTGCTGCAGAATCGCGACATTGCGAACGGCAGATCCGCGGAAATGACCAGCACGACGGAGTTTTTCATGCTCGCCGCCTTCTGATTGAACACCCGCGTCGATTGCTGGCAGGTCGGCGTATCGAGACTGGGGACGATATTCAGGACCTTGCGCTGCCCTGCATAATTTTTCAGCGAAACGTCCGCCAGATCCTTTCCCGTCAAGCTGAATTCGCTGATGCCTTCACCCTTCTTCGGCAGGTTGCCGGCGACGCCAACTGGATTGCCTTTCAATGTCACTGTTGCCATCCGATTCTCCTTGGAAATTTCCGTCTTCGATTATCCTGCCCGGGGCAGGACAAAATATTCAAACTATGCGACTGGCACCGTTTCCGGTCGTCAGTTCCCGGTCAAAGCCTGATACGCGGCGGCATCCAGTAATTCGTCAATCTCCGATTTTTCGACGCTTGCCAGCCTGAAAATCCACGCCTCGTACGCATTCTGGTTTATTTTTTCCGGCGCCGTTTCCAGGCTCGCATTGACTGCGGCAACCTCGCCTGCCACCGGAGAATAGATATCAGAGGCGGATTTCACCGACTCGACCACTCCACACTGTTCGTTCTTCTTGAGCTTGCGACCGATTTTCGGACTTTCGACGAATATCAGGTCGCCCAGGAGCTCCTGCGCATAGTCTGTGATGCCGACGGTAAACGACCCGTCGGGTTCGCTGCGTAACCATTGGTGGGTCTCGGAGTATTTCAGATTTGCGGGTGCATTCACGTTGACTATCCTTCTTCGATGCCCGCGCAGTTTAATACTGATCGCGGGGAACGCCGGAGATCCACACGCGCATGTCGAATGGCTCATTGATAGAAGAGATAAACGCGATACCCCGCCGCGCGCATCGCTCCCGTATCGAGGTAAAGCTGAACCGGCAAATCACCTCCGGGTTTGATTCCCCCTGTAGCAGCTTCGGATTTCAGGTATTCCGCGGGGGTGAAAACTTTTCGAGCGACGGCCTTCTCCACCGAGTCGGTGAGCGTCAATTCGAACGACGGATAGGCAAGCTCGACCGGAGCCCGGTTCCTGATCGACAGCAATAATTGAATCTCGTTGGGCCGCGCGGCATCCACCGCGTTCAGGTCGGAAGCTTCGATGTGCAGAAAACTCGAAACCTTCGGCAGGCCGACCGCGCAGTCGAGCAGGACACAGGCGCGCACATAGTAATCGCGCGCCTGCGGCAACATGACCATCAGGTCGGTGCGAAAGCCGTATGCGGCCTGTGCAACGAGTGCAATTGCCAGGATCACCGATGCGCATGCCCAAGCCCAGGCGCGTCGCGGCGATTCCGGCATCTTGAACTCCCACTCGTACAGGGCTTCCGCAGGGTCGTGACGTAGCGCATGCGGCCGTTCTTCCGGGATGGGCTGCGTCGGCGCAGCCTCCACTTGAATTGGCTCGAGAGGCTCCGTGTCGGCTTCGCGGGTTATTCCGATTTCTTCGGGCTGGCCGCCCGATTCGACCGGGCCTTGCACGGTCAAGCTCGCGAATGCGTCGAATATTTGCCGGCAATGTCCGCATCGGACCTGGCCGCCGGAAGCCTGTAGTTGTTGCGTCGTGACCCTGAAGGTCGTCGCGCAGGCCGGGCAACGCGTGTAAAGGTCCATGCCGGTCTGCGTCAGGCCTTGCGCACGCCGGAGAGACGTACCCACCCGTCCTGTTCGGCCGGAGCTTGCATGTCGAACCAGTGCTGATAGACATCACTGACTTCGATGGCCTGCGGCGCAAGAATTCCCGAAAGCACGAGGCTTCCATGAGACCGCGTCAGTTCAGCAAGCAGCGGCGCCAGGACTTTCAGGGGATTGGCGAGGATATTCGCAATGACGATGTCTGCAGGCTCCGGGAGCGAGGATCCGGCATCATAAAATTCCGCCGAGACATTATTCCGCTGGGCATTGTAGCGGCTCGATTGGACGGCCTGCTCATCGATATCGATGCCCGTAACCGGCCCCGCCCCCAATTTGGCGGCTGCAATCGCGAGAATGCCGGAACCGCATCCATAGTCGATGACACTTTGCCCGGCCAACGAATGGCCTTCCAGCCACGCCAGGCAAAGGCGCGTGGTGGGATGGCTGCCCGTGCCAAACGCGAGCCCGGGATCGAGGACGACGTTGATTGCGGCCGGGTCGGGCGCAACATGCCAGCTCGGCACGATCCATAGCCGATCCGAGATCTGGATTGGATCGAACTGGCTCTGCGTGTGCCGAACCCAATCCTGCTCCTGCACCTCGGCAATTCGCATTTCCGGTAAACAGGAAAATCCTGTCGCGCGCGCCGCATTCTCGAACCCTGCGCGCGCATCGCGTTCGGACGAAAATAGCGCGACGACGCGGTTCAATCCGAACACCGCATCATTTTCCTCGCCGGGCTCGCCGAAGATCGGGGTTTCCTGCTGCGTGCCCGCCTGCGCGTCGGTCACGTCCACGGAATGGGCGCCTTCGTCGATCAGCGCGTCGGAAATCGCCGGCACCGACGCGGCCTCGACAACGAACTCGACGGCGATCCAGGCGATGGGCTGCCTCCCTTGATTTCGCTGGCTACGCGACCTTGCCGTACTTCGCGAGTTTCTCTTCGAGATAGTGGATGCTCGTCCCGCCGCGCATGAACGAAGTATCGAGCATGAGTTCCTGGTGCAGCGGCAAGTTGGTCTGGATGCCCTCGACGATCATTTCGGAAAGCGCGATGCGCATGCGGGCAACCGCCTGCTCCCGGGAATCTCCGTAAGCAATCACTTTCGCTATAAGCGAGTCGTAGTAAGGCGGCACGAAATAGCCGTGATAGACATGCGAGTCCACACGGATACCCGGCCCGCCGGGAACATGCCAAGAGGTAATGCGCCCGGGCGATGGCGTGAATTTGAACGGATGCTCGGCATTGATCCGGCATTCGATGGCATGGCCACGGAAATTGATGTCCTTTTGCCGGAAGGGAAGCTTCTCGCCAGCGGCAACCAGAATCTGGGTCTTGACGATGTCGATGCCGGTGATCATCTCGGTCACCGGATGTTCGACCTGGACCCGGGTATTCATCTCGATGAAATAGAACTCGCCTTTTTCATAGAGAAACTCGAAAGTGCCGGCGCCGCGATAGCCGATTTTCCTGCAGGCGTCGGCGCAGCGCTCGCCGACCCGCACGCGCTCCTTCATCGGGATCAGCGGAGCGGGCGCTTCTTCGATGATCTTTTGATGCCTGCGCTGCATGGAACAGTCCCGATCGCCCAGGTACACCGCATTCCTGTGTTCGTCGGCAAGCACCTGGATCTCGACGTGGCGCGGCGTCTCCAGGAACTTCTCCATGTAAACGGTCGGATTCCCGAAAGCAGTCTTGGCTTCCTGGCGCGTCATCGTCACGGCGTTGATCAGCGCCGCTTCGGTATGCACGACGCGCATGCCACGGCCCCCGCCGCCACCCGCCGCCTTGATGATGACCGGATAACCGATCTTGCGCGCAATCTTGACGATTTCCTGGGGCTCTTCGGGCAGCGCGCCCTCGCTTCCGGGCACGACCGGCACGCCCGCCTTGATCATGGCGTTCTTGGCGCTGACCTTGTCGCCCATGAGGCGAATGGTGTCTGGACGGGGACCGATGAAGACGAAGCCGCTTTTTTCCACCCGCTCGGCGAAATCCGCGTTCTCCGACAGGAAGCCATAGCCCGGATGGATGGCTTCCGCGTCGGTCACCTCGGCCGCGCTAATGATGGCGGGAATGTTCAGGTAACTTTCCGTCGACGCCGCCGGGCCGATGCAAACCGATTCGTCCGCGAGGCGCACGTATTTGGCCTCGGCGTCGGCGACAGAGTGAACTGCGACCGTCTTGATTCCGAGCTCGCGGCATGCCCGCTGCACGCGAAGCGCGATTTCGCCCCGGTTGGCTATGAGTATTTTTTCAAACATGCGCGGTGACCGGACGGCTGGATGCAGATCCCGCCGTCGACGTGACTATCCGATGATGAACAGGGGCTGACCGTATTCGACAGGCTGGCCATTCTCGACCAGGATTTTCTTGATGACACCGCTTTGGTCCGCTTCGATTTCATTGAGCAGCTTCATTGCCTCGATGATGCAAAGCGTTTCCCCGGCGTTGATGTTCTGGCCGATTTCCACGAAGGCCTTCGCTCCCGGGGCCGACGACCGGTAGAAGGTGCCCACCATCGGCGATTTCACGACATGTCCCTCGGGTTCCGCGGCGATTTCGGCGGCAGGCGCACTTGCCGCGGGAGCGGCTGCGGCTGCCGGCATCACGGGAGCTGGTGCCTGCGGCATCGCCATGATGGTCGGCTGGCCGGTATTGCCCATGCGATTGATCCGTACTTTTTCCTCCCCCTCGGTGATCTCAAGCTCCGCTATGCCGGACTCTTGTACCAGATCGATCAGCTTCTTGAGTTTTCTCAGATCCATTCGGCAGGTCCCTAGTTCTTGGGTACGCAGGAAATGGCGTACGACAACGCGTAGTCATACCCGGATGAGCCCAGTCCGCAAATGACCCCGACGGCGAGGTCGCTGAAATACGAATGCCGGCGAAATGCCTCGCGGGCATGCACGTTCGATATATGGACTTCGATGAATGGAATGCGAACGGCGGCGAACGCATCCCTTAACGCAACGCTGGTGTGGGTGAAGGCAGCCGGATTGATGATGATGAAATCGATGCGCTGCAGCCTCGCCTCGTGGATACGCCCGATCAGTTCGGCTTCCGAATTGCTCTGAAAGCTCTCCAGCTCGACGCGAGCGCCTGCCGCCGTCGCGGCAAGTCGCGCACCGATATCCTGCAGCGTTTCTCCCCCGTAGATGTGCGGCTCGCGGGTGCCGAGAAGATTCAGGTTGGGGCCGTGCAATACCAGAACCTTCCGGGGGCCGCTTGCGGAGGGAGACCGCGCTTTGCCACCCTTCGAGGGGCTTGTCATGCCGGCCAGTTTGCCGTAATTCGCTGGAATTTGTCCAGATTTAGCCGAAATTAGTGCTGACCTGCGGTCTAATCGCGCAAGGATTTGCCTTAGGACGATCCGTTCCGGTGATAAAACGACGCGAATCCATTCACCAGTTGTGTTAGCTGCATATTCGCGGGAATTAGGAGTATTTACGCCCAAGAATACCGAAATTAGAGGAAGTCGGACCCAATGGGATGGACGGGAAATTCAAAAAAGGGCTGGGAAATCTCAGGATTGCCCTGCAACCCGGCCAAGGATCGTTAAAAACTGCTCCGGCGGCTTGAAGCCAATGACCCGGGCATTTTGCAGTTCATTTCCGCGACGATCGAAGAAAATGATGCCCGGTGGTCCAAATAACCCGAAGCGTTTCAACAGTTCGACGTCTTGCGGAAGATTTGCGGTCACGTCCGCCTGCACCAGCAGCATTCCCGCGAACATCGATTTGACCCTGTCGTCCTGGAAGGTCAATCGCTCCATTTCCTTGCAGGACACGCACCAGTCTGCGTAGAAATCCAGCATGACCGGCTTCCCGGCTTCGGCGATCGTCCGCTCGAGCTCTGCAATGGACGAAACCCGAACGAAAGATGCGCGTGCGCTGCCGGATGGTTCGCCGGCACGAACGGCCGCGCCCAGGCCGGACAACGGCTGAAGTATGTTGCGGCTTCCCGATAGCGCGCCGGCGAGCAGGGCCACTCCGGCCAGCAGGACGATTACGCCCACGGCCTTCCAGAGTCGACGATAGCCCCCCGCGTCGACCGGCAACGGATCGATCGCTCGCAGGAAGATACCCGACACGATCAGCAACGCCGACCAGCAGAGCATTTGCGCGACGACGGGAATCAGCGGCGTCACCATCCAGATTGCGGCACCGATCAGCAATACGCCGAAGAAATTCTTCACCGATTGCATCCAGGCACCGACCTTAGGCAGCAGCACGCCGGCCGAGGCGCCGACCACGAGCAGCGGCACGCCCATTCCCAGCGCCATCGCAAACAGGGCCGAGCCGCCGAGCAGCACGTCCCGGGATTGACTGATGTACAGCAGCGCACCTGCAAGCGGCGCCGCCACGCAAGGCCCGACGATTATCGCGGACAGGGCACCCATGACGAACACACCGGCAATCGTGCCGCCTGAAAGCCGGTTGCTCGTATCGGCGACGCCCGTCTGCCACTTGCTTGGCAATTGCAGCTCATAAAAGCCGAACATCGACAGCGCGAGCAGGATGAAAACACCGGCGAATGCCCCCAGGACCCACGGATTCTGCAGTGAGGCCGACAGCAGCGTGCCTGACAGCCCGGCGAGCACGCCGGCAATCGCATAGGCAATCGCCATTCCCAGCACGTAGGTGGCCGAGAGCATGACGCCGCGCACCCGGGTGCACTTGCTGCCTTGTCCGGCGATCATGCCGGAAAGAATCGGAATCATCGGCAGTACGCAAGGCGTGAAGGACAACAAGAGCCCGAACCCCAGGAAGCTCGCCATGACGATCCAGAAATTTCCCGCCTTGAGCAGGCCGGCAATCTGGCGGTCTTCGGATTCCTGTGCCCTTGCCATTTCCGCAGCGGGTGCCCCGGCTCCGGCATTGGGAATCGACGTCGGCGGCGGCCCGGTCGCCGGCGCTTCGGACGCAAGCGCCGCCAGCGTCACCGGTAGCCGCCGGGTCGCAGGCGGATAGCAGAGGCCCTTCTCGCTGCAGCCCTGGAATCCAACCTCGAGCACGGCAGGCAGCTTGTTCGCGTCCGTCCTTTTCAGCTTCAGGATCGCCTGCACGGGCTGGTGAAAGACTTCGGTCTTGCCGAAATTCGGATCCTGCTTGGTCTCGCCGCGCGGCAAGGTCACCGACTCTATCGTCGCGCCGCTGCCCGGATCCAGCGTGATCCGGATCTTGTCCCGATACAGGTAGTAGCTTTCCGCCGGCGCCAGCCTCACCACCACCGTAAGCGGATCGGGGCTGCGCGCTTCCGTCGTGAACGCCTTTTCGACGGGGAGAAATTCTTCTTCCGCTTCGCCGGCGCTGCGCGGTGTGCCCTCCAATCGCGACAACAGGCTGGAAGATTTCCGCGCCGGCGGGGCGGCCTCGGCCAACACGGCCGGAACGAGCTTCGCCGTTTGCGTGAGCGGCGTGTAGCACACGCCGCTGTCCGCGCAGCCCTGTGAAACGACCTTGAGCATGAAACCGTCCGCGGGAACCGCGGAGTCGATCGGCACGCGAAACGTCAACGAATTGCGATACGTCTCCACCTTGCCGAAAAATTCATCTTCGTGGACGTCGCCTGTGGGCAACTGCGGCTTGCCCAGATGCACCTCATCCTGTCCGGTCGAAATGCGGAAGCGCTCGCGATACAGGTAGTACCCGTCCGCGATTCGATAGCGCACCTCGACGGCAGTCGGCCCGATCAGCTTCGCGGAGAAACGAAAGGCCAGGTCCGGGTCGAGAAGATCGTCCGCCGCGCCGGCATTCACGCACGCCAGCGTCGCAGCCAGGGCCGGCAGCAAGCGCAATGAACGAGCGATTCGTCTAAACATGTCGGCAATCCAGGCGACGTCGCATCAGCTTCGATCGGCGACTTCCGCCATCACCCACGCAAGATAGGCGGGCAATCCTGCATCGACCTCGATGCCTACTATTTCCGGAACCTTGTAGGGATGGTGCTTGCGGATGCCCTCCTCGACACGGGGATACGCCGACGCGGAAGTCTTGATCACCACCGGGACTTCCACGGCTGTCTCGATCTTCCCCTCCCAGCGATAGACGGATTTGCAGTCCGCCATGACGTTCACGCAGGCCGCGTGCTTCTGCTCCACAAGTGCATGAGCGAGGCGATTTGCGCTATCGCGATCAGGCATGTTCGTCATGACGATCAGGACGGCTTGCGGATTCGCTGTCATCGAAATCCTCCGACGAGCCGAACGCTAGCCAAGCGGCCCCGACGCTGCGCGCGCCGCAAAAACGCCGTGCCTGGCCGAGGGATAGCGCAGCCGCACCCGCAACTCCTTTTTCAGGCGGCCGTTGGCGAGCCGCCGCGATTCCCGCATGAAGGAGAGCAGGTTTTCCGGAAGCTGGGCTTGCGCAACCTCCCAGCTCACGCGCGGCGGCGGCGGCAGGCCGAATTCACTGGCAACCAGGTCGAAGTACTCGCCCATCTTCATCCATCCGTCGTCGGAAGCGTTGTAGGCACGGCCGCCGCGGGCGCGGGCCAGGGCGGCAACGATGGTACGGACCAGGTCCTCCGCGTGGATGTGATTCGTGTAGGGATCGCGTTCCGCGGCAAGCGCCGGCATGCCCGACTTCAATCGCGCGAGCGGCAACCGGCCCGCCGAATAGATCCCGGGCACGCGCAGGATGCTCACGTGGGCGCCGGTATCCGCTCCCCAGCGGCGAATCCGTCGTTCGGCATCGGCACGACGCTTCGCGCGATCGCTCGCGGGCTTCGCCTGGCGTGTTTCGTCGACGATGTCGCCGCCGCAATCTCCATACACTCCGCTCGTGCTGATGTACACGAGGCGCTGTGGTAGACTGCCGCCCTTCGCGAGAGCCCTGATCAGATTACCTGTTCGCGTGTCGCGGGTACCCGAGGATGGCGGTGGTGCGAGATGCACGACGTCCTGGGCCAAGCCTGCGATCCGGTCCAAAGTATCGAGGCGGTCGAGGTCTCCCGGCACGGGTACGATGCCTTCGGCGCGCAGTGCGGCGAAGCGGTCAACGGAGTGCGTAAGCGCATAGATGCGGCGCCGGCCGCTCAGTGTCCCGGCCAGGCGCAACCCGACGTCTCCGCAACCGATGATCAACAATCGCCTCATGCGAACATTTTAACCCGGGCGCCGTTGCGCTCCGGATACTATCGACGTCATGCCCTGCAAGGTCACGCTCAAGCCCAGCGATCACGTCTTCACCTGCAACGAAGGTGAGACCATCCTCGCCGCGGCGTTGCGCGAAGGTTTCCTGCTTCCCTACGGCTGCCGCAACGGCGCCTGCGGCGCCTGCAAGGGCAGGATCCTCGAAGGCAGCGTGGACTACGGCAATCCCCAGCCCTACGTGCTCCCGGATTTCGAAAGGAAGGCCGGCCTCGCGCTGTATTGCCAGGCGCGCCCGCTGACCGACCTGGTGATCGAGGCGCGCGAGATCCGCGGCATCGGCCAGCTCGACATCCGGAAGCTGCCCTGCAGGGTGCAGGAAATGCGCCGTGTCGCGCCCGACGTGATCGTGCTGAAACTCAAGCTCCCGGCCAACGAGCGCCTGCAGTTCCTTGCCGGCCAATACATCGACATCCTCATGAAGGACGGCAAGCGGCGGTCGTATTCGATGGGCAATCCGCCGCATGACGACGAATTCATCGAGCTGCACGTGCGCAACATGGCGAACGGCGCCTTCACCGAATTCGTATTCAACAAGATGAAGGAGAAGGACATCCTGCGCTTCGAAGGGCCGCTGGGCACCTTCTTCCTGCGCGAGGATTCCGACAAGCCCATGATCCTGCTCGCGAGCGGCACCGGATTCGCGCCGATCAAGAGCATCATCGAGCATGCCTTCAACAAGAACACGACGCGGCAGATGGTGCTCTACTGGGGAGGTCGCAGGCCCGCCGACATCTACATGGGGGACGTGGCCGCGAAATGGCTGCAGGAGCACGACAACTTCAGTTTCGTGCCGGTTATCTCCGACGCATTGCCCGAGGATGCCTGGAACGGCCGCACCGGCTTCGTCCACAAGGCCGTCATGGCAGATTTTCCCGATCTCTCCGGGTATCAGGTCTATGCCTGCGGCGCGCCCATCGTCGTCGAATCGGCGCACAAGGATTTCACCACGCTGTGCAAGCTGCCGGAAGACGAGTTCTTCTCCGACGCGTTCACCCCGTCGGTCGACCCGAAACCGGCCGCCTGAAGCGACCGCTCTATCCGCTGTTGCGCAGGCCGGCCGCGATGCCGTTCAGCGTGAGCAGGATCGCCCTGCGGGTTTTTTCATCGGTTTCTCCGGCACGGTAGCGTGCGAGCAATTCCACCTGCAAGTGGTTCAGCGGGTCGATGTAGGGCGACCGGTTGCGAAGGCTGCGCGAGAGCGCGGGATTCGCTTCGAGCAACTCGCTCTGGCCGGTGATCGCCAGCAGGTGGCGCACCGTTAGATGCCACTCCTCGCGGATCTGCCCGAATATCGCGTTGCGCAACTCGACGTCGGTCACGAGTTCCGCGTAGCGCGAGGCGATGTTGATGTCGCTCTTGGCCAGCAGCATGTCCATGTTCGACAGCAGCGTGCGGAAGAACGGCCAGTCCCGGTACATTTTTTTCAGCGCATCCATTCCCGCATCGCCGCGCGTTTCCAGCATCGCCTCGACGGCCGATCCGAAGCCGTACCACCCGGGAAGCATGATGCGGGCAAGCGACCAGGAGAACACCCACGGAATCGCCCGCAGGTCTTCGATGCGATCCGACTTCTTGCGCGAAGCCGGCCGGCTGCCCACGTTCAGGTCCGCGATCTCGGTAATCGGCGTGGCGCTGCGGAAGAACTGCACGAAGCCCGGTGTCTCGTACACCAGCTTGCGGTACGCCGCGAACGCCACGACGCTCATCTCGTCGAGGATCTCCAGGTAAGCGGGCTCACCCGCGCCTTCCGGCTTGAGCATCGTAGCCTCGAACGTGGCCGCAACCAGCGTCTCGAGGTTGCGCCTGCCGATGTCGGGATCGGAATACTTGCTGGCAATGACCTCGCCCTGCTCGGTGATCCGGATCTGTCCGGCGACGCTGCCGGGCGGCTGCGCGAGGATGGCCTGGTAGCTCGGGCCGCCGCCGCGTCCGACGGAACCGCCGCGGCCATGGAACAGGCGCAATTTCACGCCGTGCTTCTCGAAAACCTTGACGAGCTCGACCTCGGCCTTGAAGAGTTCCCAGTTCGCCGTCAGGAAGCCGCCGTCCTTGTTGCTGTCGGAGTAGCCCAGCATGACTTCCTGCACGCCGTTGCGGCTCGCCAGCAATTGCCGGTAATAGGGCTCGGAGAAAAGCGCATCCATGATCGGGCCGCAGCCGCGCAAATCCTCGATGGTCTCGAACAGCGGGATGATGTTGACTTCGAGGCGGGGATTTTCGCCGGGGTGGAGCAGGCCGGCTTCCTTCAGCAGCAGGGCGACTTCGAACAGGTCGCTGACGCTGTCGCCCTTGGAAATGATGTAGTTCGGCAACGCCTGGGCACCGAGCTTGCGGTGCATCTGGCCGGCGGTCTCGAGAATCGCCAGTTCCTTGGCGACATCCTCGCCGTACTTCAGGAATGGCGACTTCAACAGGCGCGGCATCTTGAGTTCCTGTAGCAGCCATTCGCGACGCGAAGTCTCGTCGAGCTTCGAATAGCCCGGCTTGCGCGCGCCCAGCGCGAACAACTCCTCCACCACCTGCTCGTGCACGCCGCTGTGCTGGCGCATGTCGAGCGGGGCAAGGTGGAATCCGAAGATCTCCGCCGCGCGCATGAGATTGCGCAGGCGCCCGCGCGCCACGCGCTTGGAACCGTTCGCGGACAGGGAATCCGCGAGGACGCCAAGATCTCGGGCGAATTCCGCGTTGTCGGCATACGGTTGCGCATCGGCCACGGCATGCCGGTCGGGCACCCGGTTGCCGAGCGCCTGGGAGGTCGCGGACAAACGCGCGTAGATACCCGTCAGCGCGCGACGGTAAGGCTCGTCGCGGCGATGATCTGACGCGTCTGGGGAACGCGCCGCCAGTTCGTCCAGCGCGGGCGTGGTCTCGACGATGCGAATCGACTGCGACAGCTCTCCGCCGAGCTGGTGCAGCTCGTCGAAATAGAAATCCATCACGGTCGCGCAATGCCGCGTCAGCGCATGGCGCATCACGTCGTGCGTCACGAATGGATTGCCGTCGCGATCGCCGCCGATCCAGCTCCCCAGCCGCAGGAAGTTGCCCGACTTCGCCTTGCCGAAGCCGCGCTCCGCCAGCAGGTCCTCGATCTCGCCGTAGAGGCGAGGGACCTGGCGCAGGAAAGTGTAGCGGTAATAGGACAGCCCGTTCTCGATCTCGTCCTTCACCGTCAGCCGCAGTTCGCGCAGGATGCGCGTCTGCCAGAGCGTCAGGACCACGCGGCGCAGCGCCTCCTCGTTCTGCTTCGCCTCGTCCGGCGTGAGCTCGATGCGATCGCGCTCGGTCAGCAGGCGCGCGATCTCCAGCTGGCAGTCGAGAATGCTCTTGCGCTGGACCTCGGTCGGATGCGCCGTCAGCACCGGCGAGACCAGGGCCTGCGAAAAGAAGTCGGCAACCTTGTCCGGCGCGATGCCTTCTTCGCGCGCACGCTGGAGAGCCAGCGCCATGCTGCCCTCCTGGGGCGCCGACCCGGCGATCAGGTGCGCACGGCGGCGGCGGTTGTGGTGCTGGTCTTCCGCGATGTTCGCCAGTTGCGAGAAATAGCTGAACGCGCGCACGACCGCGATGGTGCGCACGGGATCGAGCTTGTTGAGCATGGCCTCGAGCTCGCGCTTGGCCGCCGGGTCCTGCCCGCGCCTGAACCTGATCGCGTTCTGGCGCGTGCGCTCGATCAGGTCGAATATGGCCTCGCCTTCCTGTTCCCGCAACGTATCGCCGAGGATGCGGCCCAGCAGGCGGATGTCCTCCCGCAGCGGGGATTCCTTGTCGGTGGTGTCGGGATTCTGCACTGGAGCATTCATGGCGAAGGTCTCACGTTGGTGGTGCCCCGGCTGCGCGGCCGGTGGGAGCCGGAAATTCCATCAAAGCAAACGCTGCGCCCGGCTGCCGATGCCGCATTTTCCTGCGGGAACTCAGAACCTTGATCGATTTTCGCGGATCGCAGGACGACGTGTCGCCGCGCAATAACGGTGCACCGCCTCAAACCAGCGGACGTCGCCGCCCTCCGCCATGCCGCTTCAGTTGCTCGAGCGCGACGGCCAGGGCCTTCTGGTACTCGGCTGCGGCCTCGGCCGGCTTGCCCTCGCGCTCCAGCAAGCGGCCGAGTTCCAGATGCGCCGAGTGCGTGAGCTCGACCGACAGGCTCGCCTCGAGATAGCTGCGCGCCTTGCCCCAAAGCCCCTGGTGCGCGCACAACCGTCCCAAGGTCAGCAGCAGCACGGCATCGCGCGGGTGCTCGTGCAGCCATTTTTCCGCGCGCTCGAGCTGCAGCCGGACATCCGCGCCGAGGCACTCGGAATAAATCGCCAGCAGCGCGGGATCCCACTGGCGCTCGAGGCCTTCCTCGATAATCCGGTGGGCATCTTCGCAGCCGCCGAGATCGAGAAAGGCCTGCGCCGCCGCGGCGGCGATGCGGGCGTCCCGCTTTTCCTCCGCCGACAGCCTGGTCCAGTATTCCCGCAGCGATTTTTCGTCCACGGCCTTGCGCTTCAGGCTTTCGATGATCGCCTGTCGACGCAACTGGGCGACGACGGGGCGATCGAATACCTTGCGCTTTTCCAGTTGCGGGATCAGCGCCAGCACGCGCTCCCAGTTCATGGCCATCTGCTGCGCGCGCAATTCCAGGCGCAGCGCCGCGGTATGCCTTTCCGGCAGCTTCCCGAGCACGTCGAGTGCGTCGTAGTAGCGGCGTTCGTCGAGCAGCATCTCGGCTTGGGCCATCAGCTTCATCGCCTCGTCATCCGGCCCGCTGGCCGGCGATCGCGCGAGATACTTGTCCCGAATGGCAAAGGCACGCATGCCGTGCGCCGCGCGCGCCGCCAGAACGGCCGACAGTCCCGGCGACTCGCCCGCCTTCAGCGCCGCGGAGGCCGCTTTCTCGGCGCGTCCGAAGCGGCCCTCGAAAAAATTGATCAGTGCCTCGTTGAAGGTCGCCCGCGCCCGGCTCTCGGCGCGGCGCTTCTGGAACGCATGCACCCGTGCCGGCATGGTGATCGTGACGATGATCGTGCGCACGACGAAATAGGCCGCCAGAAAAAAAGCGAGCGCGAGGATGAGGGCGAAGTTCAGGGACAGTTCCGTGCGCCACGGAGGCAGCACCACCAGGACATATCCCGTGTCGTGGCGCAGCGCGGCGACGATGCCGACCGCGACGGCGAACAGGCCGAGCATCCAGAAAAGCGCGCGCATCAGGCCTGCCTGCCGGAATGGGAAAGCATGGCTTGCTCAGCGCAGCGCACGTTCGTGGACGAGCTTGAGGCTGCGCGCGGCGTCGAGGCTTGCGGAAATGTCGGGAACCTTTCCGCCGAAATCAGCCTGCAGGAGCTGCTTGAGCGTCGCCTGCGAGCCGGAGACGGTCTTGTTGCCTGCATCGTAGTAGCGCGCGAGCCAATCCGACGCGGCCCTTACGTCCGCCTTGAAGCTTGCTTCGTCGTGCGCAAGAAGCGACAGGCGCGCACCGAGCAGCCGGACTTTCAGGTTCTCGCGCAGGAAGAACGCCTGCTCCGGTGAGAGCAGTGGATATTCGGGCTTGTCGATATTCTGGATGCGAATCAGGTCGCGGATGTCCTGACGGAATTCGCGCCAGTTGCGTTGCCAGAATCCGGCAGGCACCGCTTCGGTCTCGCCGCCCGCGCGGCTCGGTCTCTGCTCCATCGCCAGCGGCAGGCCATCGATCTGACCCATGACGTTGTCCAGGCGCAGCGCCATGCCGACGACGTCGACGAATGGCGCAGTCTTCAGGCGCTCCATGTCCTGCCCGATCACACGGCGCAAAGGCAGCAGTTGCGGCCTGTCCATGCGCGCCAGGCGCGAATCGGCCGTTTCCAGGGCGATCAACGCGGCCTTGACGTTGCCGGCGAGCTGCAATTGCTGGTTCGCGATCAGCAGCACCTGTTCCACTTCCGCCAGCGTCCACTCGTCGCGGCCGCGCGACAGGTCGCGATACAGCGCTTCCAGCGCGAGGCGCTGGTTCTGCGTCTCGAATATCCGCGCCTCGAGCTGTCCCAGCCGCGCGCTGACGTCGCTCATGGAATCGCGCGCTTGCGCGGCGAGCGACCGGCTCTCCTTTCCAATCACGTCGATTTCCGCCAGGCGTCTCGCGACCTCATGCTCGATTGCATCGACGCTGCGCCGGGAGTCGAACCACTGCCACGCCGAAAGCGCCAGCGCCGCAGCCGCGAGCACGACAGCCAGCATCGCGGAGGCCGGCCGCCGGGCTGGCGCCGGACCCGTCGCGTTCGATTCGCTGCTGGCGGATTGCTCGGTCATTTTTTCTGCCGTCCTGAATCGAGAGCGTCCTGGAACGATGGCCGCGGGCGCGCGAACCATGTCTTCAGTCCCGCTGCCAGCGCATCGTCGCCGTTGCCTGACACGAACACGGCCCGCACTCCGCGTGAAAATGCAGTCGCGGCGATTCGCGGATGGGATACGAAAAGCGGCAACCCCCGCAACCACGGCGTTTCCGTTGCGCCGGCCATCTCGAACAAATTGTCGACGATGTTGGAGCTGGTCGCCACGCACGCCTTGATGCGGTCCCGCATCGAACCCGCCAGCAATTCCCGCATGTCTGCGTCAGGCCGAACGCGCCGGTAGCACTCGAAATATTCGACCGAGGCGCCGTTCGCGCGCAACGTGTCGCCCAGCAGCTCGCGCCCTCCTCTTCCCCTGACGATGAGGACGCGGGCGGGCGGGGCCTTCGACAATTCGAGGATCAATGCTTCGCTGTCGTTGCCCGACGGCGGTGCGATGATGTTCCGCAGCCCGGATTTTTTCAACTCCGCGGCCGTCGCAGGCCCGATCGCTGCGAGGCGCGCCTGCGCAGATGGACCGTTGCGCAGCCGGAGCTGCGGCAACCCCAGGCGGACCGCGTTTGGACTCACGAACACCACCAGGTCGAAGGCACCCGGATCCGGCGGTGGCACCGCGTCGGCCAGCGGCTCGATTGCGAGCGCGGGAAACAGGACGGGTTCGCCACCGTCGTCCCGAATCAATTGCGCCAGCCGCGCCGACTGGCCGGCCGGCCGGGTCACCAGAATGCCGACGCCGGAAAGCAAGGCGTTCATTCGCCGCGACCTTCGAGGTCGGCCAGGATCTCGCGGGCGCCCTTGGCGATGAGTTGCCGCGCGATGGTCGCGCCAACTTCCTCGGCAATGCCGGAAGCGGGCACCGTAATGTCGTCATACACCATGCGGCTGCCGTCCGGGCTGGCGACGAATCCGCGCAGGCGCGCGCTGCCGCCGCTGATTTCCGCGAAGCCGCCAAGCGGCACCTGGCAACTACCGGCCAGCGCACGGCTCAGCGCGCGTTCGGCTTCCACGCACCAGCGCGTCTCGGCGTGGTCGAGCGGCGCCAGCGCTGCCACGAGGTCGGCTCGTTCGGCGCGACATTCGATGCCGAGCGCGCCCTGCCCGACCGCGGGAAGGCTGTTGGAAGGTTCCATGATCGCGGTGATGCGCGCGCCCAGGCCAAGGCGCTTGAGGCCGGCCGCGGCAAGGATGATCGCCGCGTAGCGCCCCTCGTCGAGCTTGCGCAAGCGCGTCTGCACGTTCCCGCGCAAGGCCTCCACGCGAAGCTGCGGGTAACGTGCGCGCAGCTGGCTTTCACGCCTCAGGCTCGAGGTACCGACAACGCTTTCCGCGGGAAGGTCGTCCAAATGTTTGAAGTCGTTCGAGACGAAAGCATCGCGGGGATCCTCGCGCTCGGTGATGGCCGCGATCCTGAAGCCCGGCGCGAGGTTCATCGGCACGTCCTTCATCGAATGCACCGCGATGTCCGCTTCGCCCGATTCGAGCGCCAATTCGAGTTCCTTCACGAACAGTCCCTTGCCGCCGATCTTCGCCAGCGGCGTGCCGAGCTTGCGATCGCCCTCGGTCGTCATGCCGAGCAGCCTGGTCTGCAAGCCGGGATACAGCGCGCGCAGCCTCGCCTCGATGTGGCGTGCCTGCCAGAGCGCCAGTTCGCTCTCGCGCGTCGCAATGACGATTCGGGAAGGATGGATCACGACCGGAAACCCCGGGGTATCGAACGAAGGCGATGACGACCGGGTCGCCGCGACCCGATCGGAAAATTCCGGGACGGGGCGCGACGCCCCGCCCCGCGGCGGATTACTTCTCCAGCAGGCTGCGCAGCATCCACGCCGTTTTCTCGTGGTCCTCCATGCGCTGCGTGAGAAGGTCCATGGTCGGCTGGTCGCCCGCCTTTTCGGCCGCCGGAAACGCCTTGCGCGCCGTGCGCGTCGCGGTTTCGTGGCCGTCGAGCAGGATCTTGATCATGTCGTGCGCCTTCGGCACGCCCGCCGTTTCGCGAATGGTCGCCAGCTTGGAGAACTGCGCATAGGTGCCGGGTGCGACGGCATCGAGCGAGCGGATGCGTTCGGCGATCAGGTCGACGGTCGTCCACAGGCTGGTGTACTGGGTCTCGAACATCAGGTGCAGCGTCTGGAACATCGGCCCGGTCACGTTCCAGTGGAAGTTGTGGGTCTTCAGGTACAGCGTGTAGGTATCGGCCAGCAGCTTCGAAAGGCCTTCCACGACTTTGAGTCGATCCTTCTCCTTGATTCCCAGGTCAGCGGCCATGTCATTCCCTCTGTATTGGTGGTTCCGGCGTGAGCCCGAATGATAGGCCAATTCCGCGCGCGCTTCATGCGGCCGCAGAGCCCCATCGCTTCCGGAATCCGCAAACACCGACCTCGCGCTAGGCGACGTTGCGGCCGATTTCCTTGACGATGTGCTGCTGGCGCCGGCTCACGGGCAATTTCTCGTCGAGGCCGTTCAGCAACACCACCCAGCGCGATTCGCCCGCTTCAGCGGCGTCCTTCTCGAAACCCACGATGTGCGCGCGATGCACGAGGCAACTGCGATGGATGCGCACGAACTGCTCGGCGAATTCCTGCTCCAGGCGCGACAGCGATTCTTCGACCAGATGCTCCTTCGAGCCGGTGCGCACGGTCACGTACTTCAATTCCGCCCGGAGATAGCGAATCTCCGATATCGGGATCAGCGTGACCTTGCCGCGCTCCTGCACGGACAGGTGCTTGCGCGGCTCGGGCGCGACCCGTTGCAGGACGTCCAGGCGCAGCGGCGTGATGGCACGCGCACGCGTGAGCGCGTCGTGCAGCCGGCGCAGCCGGATGGGCTTCACCAGGTAATCGACCGCGTGCAACTCGAAGGCTTTCAGCGCGTGGTCGTTGTAGGCCGTCGTGAAGATCACCGACGGCGGCTCAGCCAGCTTCAGCATGTGCTGTGCCGCCTCCAGCCCGTCCATCTCCGGCATGCGAATGTCGAGCAGCACGACGTCCGCCGGCGCCTTCTGCAGCAGCGCCAGCAACTCGCGGCCGCTTCCGGCCTCGCCGACCAGCTCGATCGGGAAGCTGCTTGCGCAATCGTCCAGCAGGTCGCGAATGCGGTTGCGCGCCGGCGATTCGTCGTCCGCGATGACGACCTTCAGCGCCTGCGGGTGCGGGCTCATTCGTCGGCCTTAACGTACGGGATCGTGATGTGGACTTCATAGTCGTTCGAACCCACCCGGGCCTGCAACGTCGCTTCGGCGTCGAAGTGCAGCGCCAGGCGCTCGCGGATGTTGGCCAGCGCCATCTTGTTGCCGACATGGTGGCTGCCCTCCCGGCGATAGGGATTGCGCAGGACCATGTGCACCTGGTCGCGCACGTGGTAGATGTTCACGCTGACCACGCCGGGTTCGGCGGAAGGCTCGATGCCGTGGTAGACGGCATTCTCCAGCAGCGGTTGCAGGACCAGCGGCGGCATCAGCGCATCCTTCGGCATCTTGTCGACGTGCCAGTCGATCTGCAGGCGTTCGCCCAGGCGAAGCTGCTCCAGCGCAAGGTATTGCCGGCACAGCTCCACCTCGTTTTCGAGCGGCGCGAGGTCGCGGTTGTCGGCCATCAATACGCGAAAAAGATCGGCCATGTCCTCGAGCGCCGCTTCCGCGCGCCGCGGCTCCGCCCGGATCAGCGACAGCACGGCGTTGATGCTGTTGAAGAGAAAATGCGGGCGAATGCGCGCCTGCAGCGCCTGCAACCTTGCTTCCGAAAGCGCGGGCGACAACGCGCGATTGCGCAAGTTGAAGTAACCGATCATGGCGAGCGTGGTCGCGCAGGCGAATAGCATGTCGCGCGCGCCGGCCTCGAAGCCAATTTCGAACACCGACTCGCCGAAGCGCTGGACCAGGAGCGTGACGGCCATTTCCGCAAGGACGATCAGCAGCACCGCCGGACGGTATTCGATCCTGTGCAGGGCGGCGTTGGCCGCGCCCAGCAGCAACACGGAAACGATCGCGACCGGCAGCGCGATCGCGGCAATCGCCATCCATTGCTGCATGAACCCGTTCCAGTCCGCCGATTTCAGGATCGCCGCTACGATGGTCAACGCCATGATAATGACGAGGATCCGCAGCATGACGCCGAGATTGCGAAAATTCGGAAGCAGGGTGCCGGCGGGGATTTGATTTATACTTGCCATGCAGGAAAAGGTGCGGAAACGCACGCCAAAACAATTGTTTAACGCGGTCATTCTGAACGGGGCAAGGCGCCAATGCAACAAAAGCAACCGCCGGCGGACAACGGCGGCAAGACATGGTCGGGACGGTTCGACGAGCCCGTCGCGGAGCTGGTCAAGCGCTACACGGCGTCCGTCGACTTCGACAAGCGCCTCGCCGAGTTCGACATCCAGGGGTCGCTGGCACACGCGCGCATGCTGCATGCCGTCGGCGTGCTGTCCGCGGCGGACGTGTCCGACATCGAGCGCGGCATGGCGGCGATTCGCGAGGAAATCCGCCAGGGCAAGTTCGACTGGTCTGTCGACCTCGAAGACGTCCACCTGAACATCGAGCACCGTCTCACGGCTCTCGTCGGCGACGCCGGCAAGCGGTTGCACACCGCGCGCTCGCGCAACGACCAGGTGGCGACCGACATCCGGCTCTACCTGCGCGCAGCCATCGACGAGTCGATCGGCCTCATTTCTGCGTTCCAGGCCCGTTTGCTCGACCTGGCCGAGCGGCACGTCGAAACGCTGATGCCCGGCTTCACGCACCTGCAGGTCGCGCAGCCGGTGAGCTTCGCGCATCACCTGATGGCTTATTTCGAGATGCTCGCGCGCGATGCGTCGCGCCTGGCCGATTGCAGGAAGCGCCTCAACCGCTTGCCGCTGGGCGCGGGCGCGCTCGCGGGAACGACCTTCCCGATCGATCGCGAGCGCGTCGCCAGGGAACTCGGATTCGATGGCGTCTGCGAGAACTCGCTCGACGCCGTCTCGGACAGGGATTTCGCCATCGAATTCTGCGCCGCGGCCGCAATGATCATGACGCACCTGTCGCGGCTGTCCGAAGAACTGGTGCTGTGGATGAGCCCGCGCTTCGGCTTCATCCGGCTTGCCGATCGCTTCTGCACCGGCTCGTCGATGATGCCGCAGAAGAAAAACCCGGACGTGCCCGAGCTCGTGCGCGGCAAGACCGGGCGCATCAACGGGCATCTGGTGGCGCTGCTGACCTTGATGAAGGGCCAGCCGCTTGCGTACAACAAGGACAACCAGGAAGACAAGGAACCGTTGTTCGACACCGTCGACACCATCACGGCGACGTTGCGCATCTATGCAGACATGGTCGATGGCATCACGGTCAACGAGGAAGCCATGCTCCGGGCCGCCACGGAAGGCTACGCCACGGCGACCGACCTCGCCGACTACCTGGTCAAGAAAGGCATGCCGTTTCGCGAAGCGCACGAAGTGGTGGCGCGCGCCGTGAAGGGAGCCGCGGAGAAAGGCGTGGACCTCGCCGAGCTCGGGCTGGAAGAACTCAGGAAATTCTCGGAGTTGATCGGCGCGGATGTCGTCGAAAAACTCTCGCTGTCGGGTTCGCTCGCGGCGCGCGATCACATAGGTGGGACTGCACCCGCACAAGTGCGGGCGGCGATCGCGCGCGCACGCGCCGGGCTTGCAAAGCGCTAGCCGTTTGCTGAACGTCGAGCCGGCAAACACATTGCTGGCCGCGGTCAAAACCTGCTAGATTCCGGCTAAATTCCGTAACGGTCCCGGCGGGTCTCCGGCTTCGCCATCCCGGCCGCACGATCATCGAAATTCCTGGGGAGGACAGATCATGCATCCTGCAAAATTCCTGAAGCCGCTTGCCGTGATGCTGGCAGGTGCACTCGTTTCCATTCCGTTTGCCGTGAATGCGGACGACAAGCCCATTCGCATCGGCCTGGTGACCTTCCTCTCCGGCCCGGCATCCGGCCCGTTCGGCGTGCCCGCAAAAGTCGCCGCGGAAGCCATCGTGGATTCGCTGAACGCAGGCAAGGTGCCCGCGCCCTATGCGACGAAGGGATTCGGCGGCACGCCGCTGGAACTTGTCGTGATCGACGAGGCCGGCGGCGCGACCAAGCAGGTCGCGGAGCTGCGCAACCTGGTCGAGCGCCAGGACGTCGACTTCGTCATCGGCTACATCGGCAGCGGCGATTGCCTGGCCGTCGCGCCCGTCGCGGAAGAGCTCAAGAAGATCACCGTGCTGTTCGACTGCGGCACGCCGCGCGTGTTCGAGGACGCGAGCTACAAGTATGTTTTCCGGACGCGCCCGCACGCGACCATGGACGCGGTCGCCGGCGCGCTCTACCTGCTGGAAAGCCGCCCGGGCATCAAGAGCTACGGCGGCATCAACCAGAATTACGCATACGGACAGGATTCCTGGGCGGACTTCACGGCGGTGATGTCGACGCTCAAGCCCGACGTCCAGGTCACGACGTCGCAGATGCCGAAGTTCGGCGCCGGCCAGTACGGGCCCGAAATCTCCGCGCTGCTGCAGAGCAACTCCGACGTAATCCACTCGAGCCTGTGGGGCGGCGACCTCGAGGCCTTCATGCTGCAGGCCAAGCCGCGCGACCTGTTCGCGCGCAGCCAGCTCATCCTGGTCGCGGGCGAACCCTACCTGCACCGGTTGCCCGGCAACATTCCCGACGGCACCATCATCGGCGCGCGCGGGCCGAGCGGCATCTACGCGCCGAAAAGCGCGCTCAACGACTGGCTGCGCGCGATCTACAAGGAACGCGCGGAAAACTACCCCAACTATCCGGCCTATAGCGTAGCGCAGGCCTTCCTCGGCCTGAAAGCGGCCTACGAGAAGGCGAAGTCGCAGGGCAAGCCCGACAACGAAGCCATCATCAAGGCGTTCGAAGGCGAAACCTTCGATTCCCCGAGCGGAAAAGTCATGATGAAGCTCGGCAAGGGCCACCAGGCGGTCACCGGTACCGCGTATGGACAGACGCGGGAAGTCAACGGCCAGATCACCGTCGTGAACGTGAAGTACTACCCGGTCGAACGCGTGCAGCCGCCCGAGGGCGTCAACAGCGTCGACTGGATCAAGTCGGGCATGAAGCCGGGCAAGTGGTAGCCAAGGCGCGTCGCGGTACCCAAACCTCCCGCTGAACCATGGCCCAGCTTCTGGCCGTCCTGATCGACGGCCTGATCTACTCGTCCTGGCTGTTCATCATCGCCGTCGGCCTCACGCTGATCTACGGCGTGATGAAAATCCTGAACATCGCGCACGGCAGCCTGTACGCGCTCGGCGCGTACAGCGCCGCGTCGCTCGCCGGTTACTGGCTCAACCACGGGCACGCGCCGATGGGCAGCTACGCGATGATGATCGTCGCCGCGATGCTCGTCGGACTGATCGCCGGCCCGATCATCGAGCGCGGCCTGCTGCGGTTCATGTACGGCAAGGACGAGATCGTGCTGGTGCTCGTGACGTATGCCGTCTTCCTGATCCTCGAGGATTTCGTGAAGCTGGTCTGGGGCGTCGATCCCTACTTCATCGCCCAGCCCTATGCGCTGCTCGGCAATTTCAGCGTCGGCGACCTGACCTATCCCAACTACAACCTCGTGCTGTTCGGCGCGGCGATCCTGATCGGCGCGGTACTCGCCTGGGTACTCACGAAAACACGCCAGGGCAAGATGCTGCTCGCCGTGATCCACGATCGCGAAATGTCGGGCGCGATGGGCATCAACGTCGGTCGCGTGTATTTCATCACCTTCACGGTGGGCGCCATGCTGGGCGCGCTGGGCGGCGCCCTGACCGCGCCGATGATTTCGGTGCAGCCCGGCATCGGCGCCGAGACGATCGTGCTGGCCTTCGCGGTCGTGGTCATCGGCGGACTCGGCAGCTTGCCGGGCGCCGCACTGGCAGCGGTGCTCGTCGGCATCGTGCGCGCCGCTGCGGTCCATTACCGGCCCGAACTCGACTTGTTCAGCATCTACCTCGTCATGGCGGTGGTGCTGATCGTGCGCCCGAAGGGCCTGTTCAGCGCGCAGGAAGCGCGCAAGATATGAAGCGCGACCGCACCCTCCCTTTCCTCATCCTGATCGCCGTCGCGCTGCTGGCGATCGGCCCGTTCCTGCCGCGCTGGGCGATGTTCCTCGTCAACGTGTCGTTGTGCTACGGCATCGTCGTGCTGGGGATGATGCTGCTCATGCGAACCGGCGTCGTCTCGTTCGGCCACGGGCTGTACTACTGCCTCGGCGCCTATGCCGCCGGTACGCTCGACCAGGTCTACAAGATCTCCGACATGGCGGTGATGCTGGTCGCGGCGGTGATCGTCACCGCGCTCGTATCCGCCGCGCTCGGGATCTTGCTGCGCAAATACCGCGATATTTTCTTCGCGATGCTGTCGCTGGCGTTCTCGATGATCCTCTACGGCCTGCTGGTGAAGACGTCGGCGCTCGGCTCGAGCGACGGCTTCAACATCACCGCTTCCAAAATCGCCGGTATCACCGTGGCCGGCACGTCGGGCGAGCGTTACGTGCGCTACGCGCTCACCGTCGTATTCGCGCTGGCTTCCGGCATCTTCATGCACCGTTATCTCAACTCGCACATGGGCCGGCTCGCGGAAGCCATCCGCGACAACGAGCTGCGGGTGGAATACATGGGCGCATCGGTGCGCAACGTGATTCACGTGAACTACGTGATCTCGGCGGTGCTGGCCGGCATCGGCGGGGCGCTGGCGGCGATAGCCGTGGGCCACATCGATCCCGAGATGGCGTACTGGACGACGTCCGGCGAGTTCGTATTCGTCGGCATCCTGTCCGGCACCGGCAGCGTCCTCGCGCCCTTCCTCGGCGCCATCATCTTCGAGACGATACGCAGCTTCGCCTACGAATATTCGCCCAACACCTGGCAGATGGCGCTCGGCGTCACCATGCTGGTGGTGATCATGTTCCTGCCCGGCGGCCTGTGGTCGTTGTTCGCGCGCAAGCGCAAGGCGGCGTGACATGGCGATCGTCCTCGAAGCCAGGGGCCTCAACAAGAATTTCGGCGCGGTGACCGCGGCGAACAACATCAACGTCGCCATCGAGCAGGACGCCGTCGTCGGCCTGATCGGCAGCAACGGCGCCGGCAAGACCACGTTCATCAACATGGTCACGGGTTACCTGAAGCCGAACTCGGGCTCGATCGATTTCGGCGGCCGCGACATCACGCCGCTGAGCCCGCGCCAGATCACTCGCCTGGGCATCTGTCGCTCGTTCCAGATTCCGCAGTTGTTCAACTCGCTGTCGGTCTACGACAACCTGCTGGTGGGCATCGGCATCGTCGTCTCCGGCGGCAAGGAATGGTCGCAGGCCAGCCATCACGCGGGCACGCCGGCCGAAGCAGTGGACGGCATGCTGGAGCGGTTCAAGCTGACCGACTACCGCGACAAGCTGGCCGGCACGCTGCCCGAGGGCATACGCAAGCTGCTCGACATCGCCATGGCGATGGCGGTCAAGCCGAGGATCCTGCTGCTCGACGAGCCGACGTCGGGTGTGTCGGCCGACGAGAAGTTCTCGCTGATGGACATGGTCATGGACGCCGTGCGCGCACAGAAGGTGACCGTACTCTTCGTCGAGCACGACATGGAAATCGTGAATCGCTACACGCAGCGCGTGCTGGCCTTCTACGAGGGCCGTATCATCGCCGACGGCGCGCCCGCGGCCGTGCTCGGCGACGCCGAGGTACGCAAGTACGTGACCGGGGAAGCCCATGCTGCGCATTGACGCCCTCGACGTTTCCATCGCATCGATCGGCATCCTGCGCGGCGTCAGCATGGACGTGCCGACCGGAAAATTCGTCGGCCTCATCGGCCGCAACGGCGCGGGCAAGACGACGCTGATGCGCTCGATCATGGGCATCCTGCCGCTGCGCCAGGGCAGCATCGCGTTCGAGGGTTCCCCGCTGGGGAACATGCCGGTTCACCAGCGCGCCCGCAGCGGCATCGGCTACATGCCGGAGGACCGCCGCCTGGTGCCATCGCTGAGCGTGCAGGAAAACATCCTGATTCCGGCGTGGTCGGCCGGCGTTGCGGATCCGCAGGCGCGGCTGGCGGAGGTGTACCGCATGATTCCGGAGGTCGAAGCCTTTGCCGAACGCAAGGCGTTGCAGCTCTCGGGCGGCCAGCAGAAACTCGTGGCGCTTGCGCGCGCGTTGATGTGCGGCCACAAGCTGCTGCTGCTGGATGAGCCGTTCGAGGGTGTGGCGCCGGTGCTGGCAAAGCGGCTGGCCGAGGTGATCGCCGGCCTCAAGCAGCGCGGGCTTTCCATCGTGTTGACCGAATCCGACCTCTCGCACTCGCGCGAGATGCTGGATCTCGTCTACACCATCGATCGCGGCCAGGTTTCGATCGCCGCTTGACGGATCCGCCCTAGTGGCGGTGAATCCGGATTGTCTTGATCGCTGACGTTTCCGCCGGCGCTTCCTCGCATCCCTTGCAGGTGCTGCAGCCGGCGCTCCCCGGATCCGCCCGCAATTGCTCGAGCCTTGCGCGAGTCGACTGCGGCGCGAATGCGATCAACTGTGCGAGCAGCCACTGGCGTCCGCCGCGCGGCAGGAACAGCCAGATCGCGTAACCCAGCGCCACGGCGACGATCAAATAGACGATCAGGTTCTGCATGTCAGCCGCCGGTAAAGTGGAGCGAGACCCGGTACGTCACGAATGACGCGGCGTAGGCGAGCGCAAACAGATAGCCCGCCATGATCAGCGGATAGCGCACCGAGTTGGTCTCGCGCTTGACGATGGACAGCGTCGAAATGCACTGCGGCGCGAAGACATACCAGGCCAGCAGCGAGAATGCCGTCGCCAGCGACCAGCTTTGCGTGATCATCGGCGTGAGCTGCGCAGCCACGTCCTCGCCGCTTGCCGACAGCGCGTACACGGTGCCCAGCGCACCCACCGCGACTTCGCGTGCCGCGAGCCCGGGCACGAGCGCGATGGAGATCTGCCAGTTGAAGCCGATGGGTGCGAGCACGAATTCGAGCACGCGCCCGATCATGCCGGCGAGGCTGTACTGGATGGCCGGCCCGGTCGCATCCGCGGGCGGTGCGGGAAACGACGACAGGAACCACAACAGGATCATCAGCGACAGGATGATGGTGCCCACCCTCGTCAGGAAGATCTTCGCGCGCTCCAGCAGGCCGATCGCAAGGTTGCGCAGGTTCGGCCATCGATACGACGGCAGCTCCATCATCAGCGGATGCAGCAGCTTGCGCCCGGAGGCGAGCTTGATCGCCCAGGCCACCGCCATGGCGCTGACGATGCCCGCGAGGTAGAGCACGAACAGCACGATGCCCTGCAGGTTCAGGAAGCCCAGTACCGTGCGCTGCGGAATGAACGCACCGATGATCAGCGCGTAGACGGGCAGGCGCGCCGAGCACGTCGTCAAGGGCGCGATCATGATGGTCGTCAGCCGGTCGCGCCAGTTGGCGATGCTGCGCGTGGCCATGATGCCGGGAATCGCGCAGGCGAAACTCGACAGCAACGGGATGAAGGATCGTCCGGACAGCCCCACGGTGCCCATCAGCCGGTCGAGCAGGAAGGCCGCGCGCGGCAGGTAGCCGGAATCTTCCAGCGCCAGGATGAACAGGAACAGGATCAGGATCTGCGGCAGGAAAACCAGCACGCTGCCCGCGCCGGCGATCACGCCGTCGACCAGCAGGCTTTGCAGGATGCCGGCGGGAACCCAGGATTTCACGAGTTCTCCAAGGCCGTCCATGCCGGCCTTGATGGCATCCATCGGCCACTGTGCCCAGCTGAACACCGCCTGGAACATCAGGAACAGCGTGACGGCCAATACGACGTAACCCCAGAGCGGATGCAGCACCACGCGATCGATGGCGTCGTCCATGCGCAGTTCGTTCGCCGGCTCGCGCACGGCAACGGCAAGGATGCGGCGGACTTCGCGCTGGGTCGATTCGACGTCGCGAATATCGGGCGCCTTCCATTCCACTGCCGCGGCACCGCGATCGGACATGTGGCTCTGAATCGCGCCGATCAGTTCGTCCGCCCCGCCACGCTGGATCGCGACGGTCTGCACCACCGGCATGCCGAGTTCGCGCTCGAGCGCCTTCACGTCGATCTGCACGCCGCGGTGCCTCGCCACGTCGGCCATGTTCAATGCCAGGACTGTCGGCAGGCCCAATCGCCCGGCTTCGACGACCAGCCTGAGATTGAGCCTCAGGTTCGTCGCATCGGTCACGCAGACCAGCAGGTCGGGCCGATCTTCCCCTTCCTTGGTACCGAGCACGACATCGCGAGTGATGGTTTCATCCAGGCTTAGCGCATTCAGGCTGTATGCGCCGGGCAGGTCGAGCACGCGAATGCGCTGGCCGTTCGGCGTTTCGAACAAGCCTTCCTTGCGCTCGACTGTCACGCCGGCGTAGTTCGCCACCTTCTGGCGGCTGCCGGTCAGCAGATTGAAGAGCGCGGTCTTGCCGCAATTGGGATTGCCCAGCAGCGCAACCCGCAATGCGGATGCGACTGTCGTCACGATGCGGCCACCAGCACGTGGTCGGCTTCGAAGCGGCGCAACGCGAACGTCGTGTTGCCGATGCGCACGGCGATCGGCTCATGCCCGGGAAATCCGTGCGCGATGACGCGCAGTCTTTCACCCTCGACGAAGCCGAGCTCGAGCAGGCGCAGGCCGATCTCGCCGCCTTCGAGCGCGGTCGCCTCGGTACGGACCTTGCGGATGACCACGCTGCGTCCGGCTTCGATCCGGCTCAATGGAACCAGGCCGGTCACGACGGGCTCGGGAGAAATATCCAGCGGCATGCTTCGGCAGTAAGCTTACGTTAATGGGAATCGTTATTATTATGTGCCTTTTCCAGCAAATTCGCATGTCGCGGCGGTAGCTGCGCTGTCGACACGTCATTGCTGAGAAACCCTGGAAATGCGGGCGAACCGCCTGCGCTTTACGGCAGTTGCGCCCACCCGGCGCAAGGCGCCGAGTTAAACTGGCACGCCCCGCCAGAGTCGTCCACGCCGGAACGACTTGCGGCGCCGAAGGTCCGAAGTTTCGCCGCAAGTTTCCGCTGAAGGAGAAGTCGCAGTGGCCGCACAACAACTGCTCGACCTGATCGGCAACACCCCGATGGTCGAAGTCACGCGCATGGATGCCGGTCCATGCCGCCTGTTCCTGAAACTCGAAAGCCAGAATCCGGGCGGATCCATCAAGGACCGCATCGGCCGCTCCATGATCGAGGCGGCGGAACGCGACGGCCGACTGAAGCCCGGCGGCACCATCATCGAGGCCACGGCCGGCAATACCGGGCTGGGCTTAGCACTCGTCGCCGCGCTGAAGGGCTACAAGCTGGTCCTGATCGTGCCGGACAAGATGAGCCGCGAAAAGATTTTCCACCTGAAGGCCATGGGCGCGGAAGTCATGCTGACACGCTCCGACGTCGGCAAAGGACATCCCGAGTATTACCAGGACATGGCGGAGCGCATCGCCAGGGAAACCGGCGCGTTCTTCGTCAACCAGTTCGGCAACGAAGCGAACCCGCTCGCGCACGAAACCACGACCGGGCCGGAAATCTGGGACCAAATGGAGCACGCCGTCGATGCCGTCGTCTGCGGCGTCGGCTCCTCGGGAACCATGACCGGGTTGTCGCGCTATTTCGCGAAGGTTTCGCCGCAGACGGAAATGGTGCTGGCCGACCCGGTCGGCTCGGTGCTGGCGGACTACATCCACACCGGCAGCTACGGCGAGGCGGGAAGCTGGATCGTCGAAGGCATCGGCGAGGATTTCATTCCGCCGATCGCCGACTTTTCACGCGTGAAGAAAGCCTACTCGATCAGCGACGAGGAAGCCTGCAGCACGGTGCGCACGCTGCTCGAGAAAGAAGGCATCCTCGCCGGCTCGTCGTCGGGCACGCTGATCGGCGCGGCGCTGCGCTATTGCAGGGAACAGAAGTCGCCGAAGCGCGTCGTGACTTTCGTCTGCGATAGCGGCAATAAATATCTTTCGAAGATCTTCAACGACTACTGGCTGATCGACCAGGGCCTGCTCAAGCGCAAGCAGTTCGGCGACCTGCGCGACATGATCACGCGCCGGCACGAGGAGCGCGCAACGGTGACGATAGGGCCGGACGACAAGCTCATGACCGCTTACGCGCGCATGAAGCTTTACGATATTTCCCAGTTGCCCGTCCTCGAAAACGGCAACGTCGTCGGCATCATCGACGAGTGGGACCTGCTGACCGCGGCCCAGCAGAATCCGGCGCGCTTCAGCGAACCCGTGCGCTCGGCGATGACGCAACGCATAGAAACGGTCGGCTTGAAGACCCCGCTGCCGCAGTTGATGGAGGCCTTCAACAAGGGTCATGTCGCCATCGTCGTCGACCACGGCAAGTTCTACGGGCTCATCACCCGCATGGACGTCCTGAACCATTTACGCAACCGCGCACACTAGATCCCGACCAGCCATGAGCGACAAAAAGCACGACAAGCAAGGCTTCGCGACCCGGTCGATCCACGCCGGCCAGTCGCCCGATCCGACCACCGGCGCGGTCATGACGCCGATCTTCGCGACCTCCACGTTCAAGCAGCATTCGCCCGGCGTGCATACCGGCTATGAATATGCGCGCACGCAAAATCCCACGCGCCATGCATTCGAGCGTTGCATCGCCGACCTGGAAGGCGGTACGCGCGGCTTCGCGTTCGCATCCGGGCTCGCAGCCAGCGGCACCGTGCTCGAACTGCTGGACGCTGGCGGCCACATCGTGGCCGCCGACGATCTCTATGGCGGATCGTGGCGGCTGTTCGAGAAGGTTCGCAAGCGCTCGATGGGATTGAAGACCAGCTATGCCGATCCGAACGTCGCCGGCTCGCTGGAAAAAGCGATCCAGCCCGACACGAAAATGATCTGGGTGGAGACGCCGTCGAATCCGCTGCTTAAGGTCACCGACCTCGAGCAGGTTGCAAAGCTGGGCAAGGCGCGCGGCATCCTGACCGTCGTCGACAATACGTTTGCCTCGCCCTACGTGCAGCGGCCGTTAGACCTTGGAATCGACATCGTGCTGCACTCGGTCACGAAATACATCAACGGCCATTCGGACATGGTCGGCGGCATGGTCATCGTGAAAGATCGCGCCGACATCGTCGAGAAGCTCGAATACATGCAGAACGCCATCGGGTCCATCCTCGATCCGTTTTCGAGTTTCCTGGCGCTGCGCGGCGTGAAGACATTGCCGCTGCGGATGAAGCAGCACTGCGGCAACGCCATGCATCTCGCGACCTGGCTCAAGTCGCATCCGAAGATCGAGAAGGTCATCTATCCGGGGTTACCGAACCACCCGCAGCACCTGCTGGCGGCGAAGCAGATGAACGGCTTCGGCGCGATGATTTCGGTCTACCTGAAAGCCGACATGGACGGCGTGCGCCGAGCGCTCGAAGCCTGCAGCGTGTTCACGCTGGCCGAGAGCCTCGGCGGCGTCGAGAGCCTGGTCGGCCATCCGGTCACCATGAGCCACGGTTCGCTGCCGGTCGAGCTGCGCGCCCGGCTGGGCATCACGGACAACCTCGTGCGCTTGTCCGTCGGCATCGAGGACGTCGAAGACCTGATCGCGGATCTCGACCAGGCACTGGGAAAAATATGATGACGACGCCCGGGCCGCGGCCGATCTTCCTGGCGATTTTCCTGGGATGCGCCGGACTGATCGCCTATGCGCTCTACCTGCAGCACGCGATGGGGCTCGAGCCCTGCCCGATGTGCATCCTGCAGCGCTATGCGTTCATCGCGGTCGGCGTGATTGCGCTGGTGGCGGGCATCCACAATCCCGCCACGCTCGGGCGCCGGATCTACGGCGCGCTGGTCGCGTTGTTCGCGGCAACCGGCGCCGGCATCGCCATTCGCCACGTCTGGCTCGAGCACAATCCGCCGAAATTGTTCGATTGCGGAGCGGACGTCGGCTTCCTGCTGGAATCGTTCCCGCTGACCGAAGCCTTTCCGATGATCTTTCGCGGCACCGGCGATTGCACCAAGGTGCCATGGCGATTCCTGGGCCTGTCGATCGCCGAATGGTCGCTGATCTGCTTTACCGTGATTTTCGCGGTCGCGATCGCCATCGTCGCCATGAAAAAGCCGCGCCGCTGACGCGGCACGGCTTCGACCCCTCGATCAGAACTGCACGCCGCGCGTCAGCGCGCCGTCGACCACGAGGTTCGTTCCTGTGACGAAGCTCGCCGCCGGGCTGGCAATGAAGGCCACCGCGTTGGCCATTTCCTGGGGCGTACCCATCCTGCCGGTCGGATTCAAGGCGAGCGCCTCGGCGTACAGCTTCGGATTGCCGTCCTTGATCTGGTTCCACACGCCGCCTTCGAAATACGTGTTGCCGGGCGAAACCGTGTTCGCGCGAATGCCCTTGCCGGCGAGCTGGAACGCCAGGCCCTGGGTGTAGTGAATCAACGCAGCCTTGAACGCGCCGTAGGGGCCAGCGGCGAAATCGATCTCCCGGCCCGACACACTCGAGATCGTCACGATCGAGCCGTGCTTGCTCTTTTCCAGGTACGGCATCGCGGCGCCGACCATGTTGACGGCACCCATCATGTCGATCGCGAAGCCCTTCTTCCAGCTTTCGTCGTCACCGCCGACCGCCAGCGCGCTCACATTCGCCACGACGATGTCGATGCCGCCGAGTTCCTTGCCGGCCGCCTCGACCCAGGCCTTCAGCGCCGGGCCGTCCGCCACGTCCAGCGCGCTGCCGCTGGCATTGACGCCCTTCGCCTTCAGCGCGGCAACCGCCGCCTTCACGTCGGCGGCGTTGCGCGCGCAGATGGCAACGTCCGCGCCTTCCGCCGCCAATGTTTGCGCAATCGCGCGGCCGATGCCTTTGGTGCCGCCGCTCACGACGGCTTTGAGCTTTTTCAGTCCGAGGTCCATTGCGCTGTGCTCCTTGTCATGGAATATCAGGTGTCCGACGGGCCGGCCTCCGGCCCGGAATCGATTTCGTGCTCGGGTTCGGCCGAGGGCCCGACGGTCGCGCCGCCGGCCACCGCCGAGATCTCGTGCCAGAATTCCAGCGCCGTTTGCGTGCGCCACTCCACGTGCCGGCGCAGCGCCTTGGCTACGACCGGGCCGAATTTCGAATCGTGCTGGGCGGCCAGCGCCTGCGGAATGCCGCCGAGGATTTCCTCGCGCGTGAAGAACGGGATCTCCCGCAGCATCAGCGCGAGCAGCAGCAGGCCGGTCTGGTAGATGTCCACATGGCGCCCGACCGCGCCGAATTTTTCCGGCTCGAACGCTTCCGGCGGGCGCATCCAGTCGGCCAGCAAGGTCTCGAACACGCGAATGTCGGATTCCAGCCGCGTGAGGCCGAGGTCGCCTACCTTGAACGACCAGACCTGTTCCTTGATCACGCGCCGCTTGCGCCGCTGCTCGGTCACGAACACGTTGCCCGGATGCAGATCCTTGTGCACGTAGCCCGCCGCATGAATGTAGTCGAGGGCCTGCAACACGTCGCGCGCGACGTAGGGAATCCAGCGGTCTGCATCCAGCCCCAGGCGCGTGATCAGCCGCGACAGCGGAAAGCTGCAGCGCTCGATGATGAGGTAGAAGGTGTCGTTGTACTCGAAGGCGTCGTAGACGTACGTGATGTTGGGGTGGCGCATGACCAGCAGCTTCTGCAATTCGTCCTGCCAGACGCGGCGGACTTCGCGGTAGGACTGGTCGTGCGGCATCAGGATCTTGGCGACCAGCGGATTGCCCCAGTCGTCGGTGCATTCGTACACCATGCCGAAGCCGCCCCTGCCGATGCCCTCGCCCACGAAGTATCGGCGCTCGCCGTTGACGAGCACCTCGCCCTTCTCCGGCGGCTGGAACCGCCGGGGCTGGCGAAAAGCGATATTCCTGATGGCTTCGAGACGCGGCGATTTCACGGCCGTGCCTGCGCTGTCACATTCGACTTTGGCATCGCGGTCGCCGGCGCAAATTGGCACCGGCCGGGCTTTTGCAGCGATTGTACGCGCATGTCATCCGCACGCCGAGCAATGGCGCGTTTACCCGGCAACGCGTCCGCGCTTACCTGGGCTGTTGCGGGCTCGCCGGCGCGGCCGCGGGCTTGGCGGGAGGCGGGGATGCCGGCGCAGGTTGGGGCGCTGGAGCGCCCGGCGGAGTCGTCGGATTCACCTTTGCGCCGTCGGGCACGGTATTCGGCAGGCTGAGCGCCACGCGCGCGCCTTCGCCAATGCCGTTGGCGATTTTTACCGACGCGCCGTCGGTTCCGGCAATCTCGATGGGCGTGAGCTTGATGTGGTTGTCGGCTTCCAGGACGGCAACGTAGTTCTTGCGGTCGCGCACGACCAGCGCCTGCGCGGGAACCTCGACGTAGCTGGTCTGGGGTATCGACAGCACGACGTTTACGAAGGATCCGGGGAGAAAGGCCCCGTCGCGATTGTCGAAATCCACCTCCGCGAGCAAGGTGCGCGTGCGCGGATCGAGCTCGCCGGCAACGCGGCTGATTTTCGCCTTGATGCGCTGGGAAGGATTGGCGGTGTCGACGATCTCCGTCTCTCCGCCCGGATGCACGAAGCGGGCGTCCACCTGCTCCGCGTAGACGCTGACGCGCAACTTCGACGAGTCTGAAACGGTGACGACCGGCTGGGACGAAGCCTGGTTGTTTGCGGCGTTCGTGATCAGCGCGCCGGGATCCACGTACCTTCCCGTGATGACGCCGGCGTAGGGCGCGTACAGACTGCGGTAGCCCATCAACGAACGCAGCGAATCCACGCGGCCGCGAGCAGTACGCACGTCGGTGTCCGCGTTGTCTCTTGCCTGTTGCGAGAAGAAGCCCTTGTCCGCGAGGTCTTTCGTGCGTTGCGCGATGCGATCTCGGTTTTCCAGTTCCGACACCGAACTGCGATAGTCCGATTCCAGTTCGGGCGCCTGGACTTCGGCGATGAGTTGCCCTGCGCGCACCCGGTCGCCGACGTCCACCGTGATTTTCGAGAGGTAGCCGCCCACCTTGGAGTAGAGCGTGGTCGCCCGCCACGGGCGCAATTCTCCGGTCAGGTTGATCTTGCGCACGACCGGGCCGCGCACCGCCTGGCCGGTCACCACGGTCGGCCCGGCTTCGACTTGCGCGGCACGCAGCCTGGCTTCGTTCGCCAGGCGATCCTGCTTGTCCTTCCAGAACCACCAGACTGCGGCACTCGCCGCCGCTACCAGCACGAAGGCGACGATGTAGAACACCACAAAGGAATCGCGACGTCGCTGCGCTGCGGCCATTGCTTTTGCTCCTCAGACCCCGCGACCCTGCGACTCGGCCTCGAAGCGGGCATCGAGCTCGTGCAGGATCGGCATGTTTTTTCTGACCAACGTATAGATGACCGGCACCACGAACAGCGTGGCGATGGTCGCCATCGCCAATCCGCCGATCACCGCGCGGCCGAGCGGCGCGTTCTGCTCGCCGGCTTCGCCCAGCCCCAACGCCATCGGCACCATGCCGATGATCATGGCGAGTGCGGTCATCAGCACCGGCCGCAGGCGAGTCATGCCGGCCTCCACCGCCGCCTCGACCACGCCGAGGTTTTTCTCCGCGCGCAATTCATTCGCGAAACTCACGATCAGGATCGAATTCGAGACGCCGATGCCGACCGCCATGATGGCGCCCATCAGGGACATGACGTTGATGGTGGTTCCGCTGACGGCCAGCATCCAGAGGATGCCGATCAGCGCGCCGGGCACCGCCATCATGATGATGAAGGGATCGATCCACGACTGGAACAGGACTACCAGCAGCGCATAGACGAGCACGATCGCCAGCAACAGGCCGCCGATCAGGCTCTCGAAGGACGAATTCATGACCTGGTACTGGCCGCGGATGATGATCTTCGCCGTCGGCGGAAAATCCTTTTCCGCAGTCATCGCATCGATCTTGCGCTTGATGTCCGAGACCACGCCGCCCAGGTCGCGGCCGTCGATGTTGGCCGCGATGTCGAGCACGCGTTGCACCGTGTAATGCGAAACCGACTGGTAGCTCGTTTCCGGCTTGACCGTGGCGATGTTGGACAGCCGCGTCACGGGCGCACCGGGAACCGCGTTTAGCGCGGCGGCGGCGGAATTGCTCAACACCGGCGTATCCCCTGTCGTGACTGGCGTGGCCATCAGGTCCTCGACCGAACTCATGCGCTCGATCGGCGTCTGCACCGCGACGGTGTAGTTCACGCCGTTCGGATTCAGGAAGTACGACGGATTGACGATCGCGCTCGAGGACAGGCTCGTCAGCACGTTGCTGGCGACATCCCGTTGCGTCAGGCCGAGTCGCGCCGCCCGCACGCGGTCCACCTCCACGCGCAGCGCCGGATAATTCAGCACCTGCATCTGGCGCACGTCCACCGCACCCGGCGTCTCCTCGATGATCTTGCGCACGCGCGACGCGTAGCCTTGCGCGCGATCGAAGTTCGCGTCCTGGATCTGCACGTCGAGCGGCGCAGGCAAACCGAAGTTCAGAACCTGCGTGACGATGTCGGCATTCTGGAAATACATCGTGGAGCCGGGAAATTTCGGCGGCAGCTTCTCGCGCAGTTCGCGCATCCAGTGAGCGGAGGGCTGGTGCGGATGCTTGAGCGATATCAGGATGTCGGCATCCATGCCGCTGATGTTGTCGGTGGGAACGAAGGCGAGGTTGTAGAAAAGGGGCACGCCCAGCATGTCGTTGATGGTCGAGATTTCCTCGGCCGGAATGATCCGGCGAATCTCATCCTGCACTTGCAGCACCAGTTTCTCGGTCTCCTCGATGCGCATGCCCATGGGCGCGCGGAAATGCAGCTTCAGGATGCCCACGTCCGCGGTCGGGAAGAAATCGGTGCCGACCACCCGCCCGAGGAAAACGCTGACGCCGCCCATCAGCAGCAGGCACACCAGCACGAAGGGCCTGTGGTGCATGATGACCGTCAGCACGCGTCCATAGGTGTTCTGCAGCCACTCCAGCGTATGTTCGCGCGCGCGATTCAGGCGCGCGCCCAGGCCCCTGCCGGTACCGTCGTCATGGTGCTCGCCCGCGAGCAGTTGCCGCGACAGCATGGGTACGAGCGTGAACGACAGGATGTAGGACGCAAGCAGCGAAAACACCACCGACAGCGCCAGCGGCACGAACAGGAACTTCGACACGCCGTACAGAAACGCGACCGGGATGAACACGATGCAGATCGCCAGCGTGGCCATCGTGCGCGGCACCGCGACCTCGCGAGAACCCTCGAGGATGGCGACGGTGAGCGGCTGCCCCAGGGCACGATGGCGGTGGATGTTTTCCACGGCCACCGTGGCATCGTCGACCAGGATGCCGGTCGCGAGCGACAAGCCGGCGAGGGTCATCAGGTTGATGGTGTTGCCGGTGAAATACAGGCCGAGGATGCCGGCCGCCATCGCGCAGGGAATCGAGGTGATGACGACGACGGTATTGCGCCAGGAACCGAGGAACAGCAGCACCATGAGCGAGACCAGCAATGACGCGATCACCGCCTCCGATGCGACGTTCTTGATGGCAGCGCGCACGTAGACCGACTGGTCGAAATCGAGCTTGACCTCGATTCCCTCGGGCGCGGCCTTCTGGATCTCCGGCAGGATGTCGCGCGTGGCCTCGACCACCGCCAGCGAGGAAGCTTCCGAGTGCTTGAGGATCGTGAGATAGGTCGCCCGGCGCCCGTCCACGTGAACCACGTTGTTCTGGACGGCGTAGCCGTCGGCGACCTTCGCGACATCGCCCAGCAAAACCGGCACGCCGTTGGCGATGCGCAACGGCATCAGGTTGAACTGGTCCACCGACGGCGGACTGGAGTTCATCATCACGTTGTATTCGGTGGAACCGATGCGAGCGGTACCTGCCGGAACCAGGATGTTCGAGCTCTGCAACGCATTGACGACGTCGTTCGGCGAAACGCCCTTGGCCGTCATCAACTGGGGGTTCAGGTCCACCATGATCTGGCGCAGGCGCCCGCCGAACGGCGCCGGCACCGTCAGGCCGGGAATCGTGAACAGTTTCACGCGCACGAAGTTGAACGCGTGGTCGAAGATTCGGCCCTCGGGAACGGTCTTGCTCGACAGCACCATTTGCACGATCGGCACGGTGGCCGGGTCGTACTGGATGATCACGGGCGGCGTGATGCCCGGCGGCAAGATGCGCAGGATGGTGCCGTTGATCGCGTTGATCTGCGCAATCGATGCGCCGATGTCGGTGCCCTGGTGGAAGTACACCTTGACCAGGCCGATGCCGGGAATGCAGTTGGATTCGATGCGGTCGATGCCGTTGACCGTCGTGGAGTAGGCGCGCTCGCTTATGATGACGACGCGGCGCTCCATTTCTTCCGCCGAGAGGCCAGGATAGTTCCAGCCGACGAAGACGACGGGAATGTCGATTTTCGGGAAAAAATCGACCACCATTCGCGTGACTGCCAAACCGCCCAGGAGCAGGACGAGCAGCGACAGCACGGCAATGGTGTACGGGCGGCGCAACGCCACCCGCACCAGTTCCATCATGCTTCTTCTCCACCTGTATTAATTTGTAAACGGCGCGTCGTCATGTCGCCGCGCGCCGTCTCGCCGAATGATACCGTCTCGCGGCTTCTCGTTGTCATCCGCACCGAATCCGCGTTTCAGTGCGATCCCGGAATACGTGTTATGCGAAGCGGGCATGGGCCCGTCGCAAATTGCGCAAACAAAAAGGGCTGGCAGAGGCCAGCCCTTTTCCACGAAACGGGAAGCGGTTACTTGCCGAACAGCTTTTGCAATTCGCCGGACTGGTACATCTCGCGCATGATGTCCGCTCCGCCGACAAATTCGCCATTCACATACAACTGCGGGATGGTCGGCCAGTTGGAAAACTGCTTGATGCCCTGGCGGACATCCTGATCGCTGAGAACGTCGACCGTCGCGACGTTCTCGGCCCCACAGGCTTCGAGTATCTGCACGGCCGCCGCGCTGAAGCCGCACATGGGCGCGTCCGGCGTTCCCTTCATGTAAAGCACCACCGGGTTGCCCGTAACCTGTTGCCTGATTTTTTCTTGCACGTCCATGGTTGTACCTCGACATTGTTGGGGGAGTGCATCGTCCGACGCGTTCCCCGATACCAAACGATGTTAACGATACGCCGATTTCGACGTCAATAGCCGTCCGCCGGCGACCCTTTCGATGCCGGCCAGATCCGCGCGGCTGATGAGTTCTTGAAAGCCCGCCTCGGTCAAAAGGTCTTTGCACGCCACGGCCTGGTCATGGCCGTGCTCGAACAGCAACCATCCGCCGGCCTTCAGATGCGCCGGCGCACCCTGGACGATCGCGTGGATATCGCCAAGGCCATCCGCTCCGGCAACAAGTGCCGTCTGCGGCTCGAATCTCAAGTCCCCCCGTCGCAAATGCGGATCACCGTCGGCGACGTAGGGTGGATTCGAGACGATGACATCGAAGGCCCGATCTTTCACCGGTGCGTACCATTCCCCCTGGAGGAATTCGATTTCCTGCCGATGCGCTTTCGCATTGGCGCGCGCCAGGTCGAGGGCGCCCGGCGACGCATCGATCGCCGTCACCTGCGCGCCGGATCGCTCGTGGGCGATGGACACGGCAATGCAGCCGCTGCCGGTTCCCAAATCCAGCACGGTCGCGGAATTTTGGCGCGGCAGGATTTCGAGCACCAAATCGACAAGCGTTTCGGTCTCGGGGCGGGGAATGAGCACGTCCGGCGTCACGCGGAAATCCAGCCCGTGGAATTCCTTGTGACCCACGAGGTAGGCGATCGGCTCGCCCGCGAGTCGGCGTTGCACGAGCGCGCGATACACGGCCGCGTCGGCTTCGCCGACTTCATCCTTGTCATGGGCGATCAACCAGGCGCGCTCGCGTTGCAAGACGTGCCCGAGCAATATCTGCGGTTCGCTTCCGGATGCCGGCAGCACCGAGCCCGCGTTCACAAGCAGCGCGCGTACGGTTGCGATCACGCCTGCGCGGCGAAGGTGTCTTCGGCCATGGCCGCCAGCAATTCGGCCTGGTGCTCGGCCAGCAACGCGTCTATCAGGTCGTCCAGCGCGCCGTCCATGATCTGGTCGATCTTGTAGAGCGTGAGGTTGATGCGATGGTCGGTCACGCGGCCCTGCGGAAAATTGTAGGTGCGGATGCGTTCCGAGCGATCGCCGCTGCCGATGAGCGACTTGCGCGTGGCGGCCTGGCTCGCCTGCTGGGCGCGCACCTGCTGGTCCTTGATGCGCGCGGCCAGCACCGACATTGCCTGGGCCTTGTTCTTGTGCTGCGAGCGATCGTCCTGGCACTCGACGACGATGCCCGTCGGCAGGTGCGTGATGCGCACCGCCGAATCCGTCTTGTTGATGTGCTGGCCGCCGGCGCCGGACGCGCGGAACGTATCGATGCGCAAGTCGGCGGGATTCAGCACGACGTCCTCGATGGCGTCCGCCTCCGGCATGATCGCAACCGTGCAGGCGCTCGTGTGGATGCGTCCCTGCGTCTCGGTGGCCGGCACGCGCTGCACGCGATGGCCACCGGATTCGAATTTCAGCTTCGAATAGGCGCCGAAGCCGATGATCTTGGCGATGACTTCCTTGTAGCCGCCGAGCTCGCTCTGGTTCTGCGAGATCAACTCGACCTTCCAGCCCTGGCGCTCGGCATAGCGCACGTACATGCGGAACAGGTCGCCTGCGAATAGCGCCGATTCGTCGCCGCCGGTACCGGCGCGGATTTCCAGGAAGATGTTGCGCTCGTCGCTGGGATCTTTCGGCAGCAATTGCTTTTGCAATTGCGCTTCCAGGTCGATCAATCGTTGCTTCCCATCCTTCACCTCTGCTTCGGCGAGTTCGCGCATCTCCGGATCGGCCGCCATCGCGAGCGCGGATTCGACGTCGTCCTGGCACTTCACGTAGGCGTGATAGAGCTCGACCGAAGGCGAGATTTCCGCATGCTCGCGCGTGAGCTTGCGGTAGTTCTCGATGTTCTTCGTCACGTCCTCGCTGGACAGCAAGGCGTTGAGTTCCTCCAACCTGGCCGAAAGTTGCGCCAGCTTGGAGGCGATGGACGGCTTCATTCGGGCTGCTTGATCTCGAAGACGCGAACCAGCGCGGCGACCAGCGCTTCGCGCTCGCCGGCCGTGGCATTGTTGAGCGCCTGCGTGGGTGCATGCAGGAATTTATTGGTCAGCGAATGCGAAAGCTGCTCGAGCACCTTGTCGGGATCGTCGCCCTTGGCGAGCATGCGCACGGCGCGCTCGAGCTCGTGGCGGCGCGCGCGTTCGGCCTGGTCGCGCAGGGCGCGGATGGTGGGCACCAGTTCGCGGCCCTCCAGCCAGTGCATGAAGCTGCTGACATTGGTGTTGATGATGGCCTCGGCCTGCTCGACCGCGGCATGGCGCGTGTCCAGCCCTTCCTGCACGATCTTGCCGAGGTCGTCCACGCTGTAGAGGAACACGTCGTCCAGCTCCGCGACCTCGGCCTCGACGTCGCGCGGCACCGCGAGGTCGATCACCAGGATCGGGCGATGCCGGCGTGCCTTGATCGCGCGCTCGATCATGCCCTTGCCTATGATCGGCAGCGTGCTGGCCGTACAGGTGACGACGATGTCGTGCAGCGGCAATTGCTCGGGCAGGTCGTTCAGCGTGATGACGCGGCCCTGGAATCGCCCGGCAAGCTGCTCGCCGCGCTCAACGGTGCGGTTCGCGAACGTCATTTCGCGCGGCGTCTTCGCCGCGAAGTGCGTCGAGCACAGCTCGATCATTTCGCCCGCGCCGACGAACAGGATCTTCTGGGTGGCGATGCTAGGATAAATGCGCTCGGCGAGCTTGATCGCGGCCGCGGCCATCGACACCGAACTGGTGCCGATCTCGGTTTGCGTGCGCACTTCCTTGGCGACCGAAAACGTCGACTGGAACAGCCGGTGCAATACCGTTCCCAGCGTGCCGGCGTGCTCCGCCGATTTCACCGCGTCCTTCATCTGGCCGAGGATCTGCGGCTCGCCGATGACCATGGAATCCAGCCCGCTGGCCACGCGGAAGGCATGCGTAACCGCACGTTCCCGGGGCAGGGTATAGATGAATGGTTCCAGCACCGCAGCCTTCAGGTTGTGGAAGCGCGCCAGCCAGTCGATGGCGCGTCCGGGCTCGGGCGTGCTGCAATAGATCTCGGTGCGATTGCAGGTGGAAATGATGGCGGCTTCGCGCGCCGCTTCGCGCGTGACGAGGTCGCGCAGCGCCGGTTCCAGGTTTTCGGCATGGAACGTCACCTGCTCGCGCACGGCGAGCGGCGCCGTGTGATGGTTCATGCCGAAGGCGAAAAGCTGCATCGAAGTCCGCGGTGGGCGGGAATGAACGGGGAAAGACCCCGCCGAGGCCCATGATTATAAGGCATGAGGCGCGAATTTCCCCCGCGCGGGAAATACGCGATGGATCGCGCCTCTGGCCCCTAATTTATCTGATCTGGCTGGGCAGCCAGACTGTCAGCGGCGGAAAAACGATGGTCAGGCCGAGCACGATGATCGCCCAGGCCAGGAAAGGCAGGACTTCCCACATCACGGGGCCCAGCTTGATCTTGCCGACGCTCGACACCACGAAGAGCAGCAACCCGATCGGCGGGTGCATGAGGCCGATCATCAGGTTCAACACGACCACCGCGCCGAACTGGATCGGATCGATGCCGACTTCCGCGCCCAGCGGGATCAGCAGGGGCAGGAAAATGATCATCGCCGGCAGCGGCTCGACGATGCACCCGATCAGCAGCAGGAATACGTTGACCATCAGCAGCACGACGATCGGGTTGGTCGAGATGTGCTGGATGGTGTCGATGACGGTCTGGTTGATCTGGCTCTCCGCAACCAGCCAGCTGAACGGCCCCGCCGCGGCGAGCAGGAACAGGATCAGCGCCGTCGAGCGCCCCGCCGAGAAGATGAGCTTGGGCAACTGCCGGAACGTGATGCCCTTGTAGACGAACAGGCAGACGAACAGCGCGTAGAGGACCGCGACCGCAGCCGATTCCGTGACCGTCAGCCAGCCCAGCCGGATGCCGCCGATGATGATCACCGGCATCATGAGCGCCCAGGATGCGCGGCCGGTGGCGCGCAACTTGACCTTGAGGTCCGCCGCTTCCCGGCTCGGGTATTTGCGGTACTTCGCCACGATGCTGCAGATCACCATGAATCCGCCGGCCAGCAGGATCGCGGGAACCACGCCGGCCATGAACAGCTTGACCACGGACTGGTTGGAGATCTGCGCGTACACCACCATCGGGATCGACGGCGGCAGGATCGGGCCGAGCAGCGCGCCGGCGACGATCACCGCGCCGGCGAAACCTTCGCCGTAGCCTTCCTTGCGCATCGCCGGGATCAGCGGCTTGCCGGTGGCGACCGCATCGGCGACGGCCGAACCGGATACGCCGGCCATCACGAAGTTCGTGATGATCGACACGTGGCCCAGGCTGCCTTTCAACCGGCCGACCAGCGCCATCGCCCATTCGATCAGGCGCATCGTCAGGCCGCCGCTGTTCATGAGTTCGCCGGCGAGGATGAAAAGCGGCACCTGCACCAGCGCAAAGCTGTCCACGCCGGAAATCATCGAGAGCGGCATCATGGCCGCGTCGATGAGCTCGCCCGGCTTGGCGAGGATGCCGAGCCAGGCCGAGAAGATCATCGAGAAGCCGACGTCGAAGCCGATCAGCAGCGCGAGCAGGAAGGCGACGAACAGGAGTGCCAGCATCAGTGAGGCTCCTGGGGCCGGGCAAGCTCGTGGCCGGTGAGGCGCACGACGAAGCGCAATCCCACGAACAACAGCATGAGCACCGCCGCTATCAGCGCACCCGCGGCGGGGACCGCAGCCGTGAACACCGTGCCGAGCAGCTCCTGGTCCTTGCCGATCACGATGAGCTTCCAGCTGCCGGGAATGAGCACGACGAGCAGGACCACGAGCAACAGGTCGAACGCCATCTCGAGCACGTGCCGCACCTTCGGCGGCAGGTGCGCGTCGATCAGGTCCACGCGGATGTTCACCATTGCGCGCACCGCGACCGCGAAGCCGATGAACGTCAGCCAGACGAGCGCGACGCGCGCGTACTGGTCCGGCGCGGCAATGCCGGTGTCGATGAAATGCCGGTCGACGAACTGCAGCGCGACGATGACCACGAGCGACGTCATCAGCAGGACGATGACCCACTCGAGGAGCACGTCGATCACGTGCAGCGCGCGATTGAGGAACGAGATCATGCCTGGACCGGGCCGCCCGGCGACGCTATTTCTGCGCGGCCTTCAGCTTGGCGACGAGCCCGTCGGGCCAGACCTTGCCTTCGTAGCTTTTGTAGACGTCCTTCCAGGCATGCTCGAAGGCGGCCTTGTCAGGCACGGTGTAGATCACACCCTGCTTCTTCAACTCCTCCATGCCGTCGCGGTCGAACTTCTCGCCCATGTCGGTGGCAACCTTGCCGCCGATCTGCGCGGCCTTCACGAACAGCGCCTGCTGCTCCTTGGTCATGGACTTCCAGCGGCGCTCGGAAATGTACCAGGCCGCGACGTCGTAGACGTGGTCGGTCGCGGTCCAGTACTTCGACACTTCGTGGAAGCGGAACGTCAGCGTCAGGTCGAAGCCGTTGTCCTGGCCGTCGACTTGCCCGCGCGACAGCGCCATGTAGACTTCATTCAGGCCCAGCGGCACCACTTTGACGCCCAGCGATTCGAACGTTTCGCGGAAAATCGGTATCGGCGGGATGCGCAGCCGCAGGCCCTTCAGGTCCTCCGGCTTCTTGATCGGGCCCTTGGTCGTGACGATCGCACGCGGCGAGCGCGCGCCGGCCACCGCGAAAATGCGCACGCCAGAGGACTTTGCGCAGGCATCGTAGAACTCCTGCATGATCGGGCCGTTCAGGACCTGGGTGGCTTTTTCCTTGTTCTTGAACAGGTAGGGCAGGTAGGCGATGTTCAGCGCGCCGCAATCCTTGAGCTGGCCCGAATTGCCCACGCCCAGGTAGGCCATGTCGACGGTGCCGAGCTGCATGCCCGCGATGAGCTGCTGGATGTCCCCGATCTGGCTGTCCGCGTAGACCTGCACGCGGATCTTGCCGCCGCTTTCCTTGTCGACGACCTTGGCGAATTCCTCCATCGCCTTGTGCAGGTTGCTGTTGGTCACGAACGGCGTGCCGAAACGCAGCGTGAGGTCGGCGGCGCCGGCGACGCACGCCGATACGGACAACAGGATCGCTGCGACGGCGGACAGGAAGGATTTCATGCTCTCTCCGGGGGATTTTAGTTTTTATGCGGGCCCGACGGCGCCGCTTGACGTTTTACGCCCCGAACTATCAAGGCACACTCGCACCGCTGTCAAGCGGCGAATACGGCTGGCAACGACTCTGCGGGACAGGGAATGGGAGGGATGGTGGCCAAGGGCGAAAACAGCGACGGCTGTTTCAGTGGAGGCATAACCCGTCAGGAGTTATGCCGGAACTAAATCGAACCACCGGCCAATTTTTAGGCTTACGAAATAATAAACTAGATCAAATCTACGAACGCTTGCCGGCGTCCGGCGACAGCTCGACGTGCTCAAGCTGCAGCGCTCCGATATCTGCGACGGCGCGTTGTGGATCACACCAGGGCTAGACTGGGAGGAAACGACGAATCGAGGTGATCGGGAAACTCGCGACCGCTGTCGCTCGCGTTCAAGAGTGTCCGCGAAACGCGACGGGACTAGCTCTAGTCCGCGATGAAAAGGAGCAGCGGTCAACTTACTTCGCATTGCGTACGCGTTTCGACAAAGCGCGAGCCGCGGCAGGGGCGAACTTTCAGTTTCGGGGATATACGCGCAAAGTCGGTGACGGATGCCGAAGACTTGCAATATGCACAGAAACTCCTAGGGCACAAGCATCAATCGATGACCCAACACTACACAAGGAACAGGAAGGGTGATCGAGTCCGGCCTCTTAAATAGCTAGTTCCGTGACTGGGCGTTTACTCGAAATCGACGTTGCTCATTCATCCATTCCCGGTCTTGATGAGACTCTTCGCCAGATAGAAAAATCATGAATCGATAGCCAAGCTCGCTTAGACACATTCTTCCGCTACCCTGCTGGCCATTGATTTCATACAAGCCTCGGGAAATGAGCTCCTTCTCCAAAGGAGCAGCGATCCAGTCAGCCTCTTTAGTATCAAAATTGATGCTCTCACCCGCTAAAAATACGCCAGCCACATGCCCGTCCAGTGCACTATAGGCCCGAACATTCGCCACAAACTTCAACTGCCTAGGTGAAAGTTCATCAATGAGTCGGACAAATAAATGTGCCTCGTCATCCGCAAAGCTGTCTCCCAACGAAAATCCGCTCACGATAGCTTGACGTAAAAAACTAAGCTTCAGTGCGTGATGATTTCGTAGCGCCACCTGTGTAGCGTTCAAGACCAGTGAAACGAATTGATCGTCACTCTGCAATCTTTTGATGTCCAATCCATGCTTGGATTGCAATTCGTAGACTGCTTTTGCCAGCTCCCCGAGCCAAACGTCGCGCCGCTTTTCCAGCGACGGCGCGAATATCAATGTAAATATCTCGGCTGCCGGCGAACCCACTATTGGGATCGCGCCGATCAATCCTTTTGCAAGAGCATGTCCCGCGTCGTCCAGGTTTGCCGCTGGGGGAAGGGAAATCTTCTCGTCCGACATACAGAAAGTTGAGGGGATAGCACTCAAAGTGCTTCGAAGCGCTACGCCACCAATTCGAAGTTATATCGGAGAAGAGCTTCGATGAATTTCAAAACCTCGGCCGCATCCGCTGCGGTCATTAGTGCGATTTGATGATTCGCTTCGTTACCTTTTTGGCGAATCTTATCCACCCATCCTTTACCTTTCGGCGGCACGAATCCTTTGTCGGCGAGATATGTCACGTAGCTAGCGAACAATTCGCCTTCGGGCGCACCTTCTCGGACCGCGAGGTTCATCAGGATTTTCCTGCAGACCATTACGCAAGCTGTGAATGCGCCGGCCGCGGAGCAATCGCGTGCCTCGGAATACAGTTGCTTAAGCCCATCTTCGGGAATTCCGGCGACTTCAGATCCAAGACGGACCGCAGGATGCGCCGTGTTGTCGCCATTTATGTAGGTCGGTTGAGTGCAAACGGGACATATATGCATCCACCCGACCTTGGCTTGTGGTCTGCCGTCAATGTGAAGCTGTCCCTGCGTACTTTGTTTCGGGGCCGCAAAAGCGCCGCAGAAACCGCAGGTATAGGTGACGCCCTGAGGTTGAGGCCAATTGCCGAGTGACCAGTTATAGAAGTGGCCCTTGCGAAATTCGGCCATTTGTAGAAAACCCCTGGCAATTGTAGAAGCTGGTTAGCGTCTGCTTCCTTCTAGTCCAAATAGAGTGGTGGCCAAGGGCGGAATCGAACCACCGACACAAGGATTTTCAGTCCTCTGCTCTACCGACTGAGCTACTTGGCCACTGTGCTGCTCACAACATACGCCACGATTGCGCGTGGACCGACTTCCGGTGGCCGCTACAAGGATTTTAGCTCCGGCATAACCTTGCACTGACGTGAAAGGTTAGCCTTCACTACAACAAGCGATGAAGCCGCTTGTTTGCAGTCCTCTGCTCTACCGACTGAGCTACTTGGCCCCCGTTTGCAACTGTCATCCGATGGGGAATCGGATTCTACTGCCTTCAACTTCTCCAGCGACCGACACAAGGATTTTAGCTCCGGCATAACCTTGCACTGACGTGAAAGGTTAGCCTTCACTGAAACAAGCGATGAAGCCGCTTGTTTGCAGTCCTCTGCTCTACCGACTGAGCTACTTGGCCACTGTCCTGCACAAAACTGTTACGACCGAACTACCCGGATCAGACGACCCGGGCACTCCCAAGTGGACACAAGGATTTTAGCTCCGGCATAACCTTGCACTGGCGTGAAAGGTTGGCCTTCACTACAACAAGCGATGAAGCCCCTTGTTTGCAGTCCTCTGCTCTACCGACTGAGCTACCTGGCCGTCTCGCCGCAATCGCAATGAAGGCATCGCCGGCGAAAGCGCGGCATTCTACCCGAAATCAGCCCGCCGCCAAAAGCAAAAAGCCCGCAGTTTGCGGGCTTTTCAGGGGATATCCCCGATGCTTCAATCCTGGTGGATGCTGCGGTGTCGCGTTTCCTTGATGAACAGCGTGCCGATCACGAAGCTCATCAACGCAATCACGATCGGATACCAGAGGCCGTAGTAGATATCGCCGGTCGCCGCGACCATCGCAAACGCGGTCGTCGGCAGGAATCCACCGAACCAGCCGTTGCCGATGTGGTAGGGCAGCGACATCGACGTATACCGTATCCTGGTGGGAAACATTTCCACCAGCATCGCGGCGATCGGCCCGTAGACCATCGTGACGTAGATCACCAGTATCACCAGGATCAGCACGATCATCGGCTTGTTGGCTTGCGCCGGATCGAGCTTTGCCGGATAGCCGTGCGCCTTGACCGCCTCGCCCATCGCCTTGTTGAACTCGTCGGCCTTTGCCTTGTAGTCCTCTTTCGACAGTCCAGCGCCTTCGAAGCCGGGTACAGTCACATCGCCGACCTTGACCGTCGCCGTGGTGCCCGCGGGCGCCGCTTCGTTGGAATAATTCACGGACGCGCGCGCGAGGAACGCCTTCGCAATGTCGCAGGAACTCGTGAATTTCGTCGTGCCGACCGGGTTGAACTGGAAGGAGCAGGTCGCCGGATCCGCGACGACCGTTACCGGCGCCGTGGCCAATGCATTTTCGAGCGCGGGGTTGGCGTAGTGGGTCAGCGCCTTGAACAACGGAAAATAAGTCAGCGCGGCGATCAGGCATCCCGCCATGATGATCGGCTTGCGCCCGATGCGATCGGAAAGCGCGCCGAAGACAATGAAGAACGGCGTGCCGATCAGAAGCGACAGTCCGATCAGCAGGTTCGCCGTCGCGCCATCCATCTTCAAGGTCTGCGTCAGGAAAAAGAGCGCGTAGAACTGGCCGGTGTACCAGACGACGGCCTGGCCGGCAGTCAACCCCAACAGCGCGAGGATGACGATCTTCAGGTTCTTCCACTGGCCGAAGGATTCGGTCAGCGGCGCCTTGGAATTCTTGCCCTCGTCCTTCATGCGCTGGAACACTGGCGATTCTTGCAACTGCAACCGGATCCATACCGAGATCGCGAGCAGCAGCACCGAAACCAGGAACGGGATGCGCCATCCCCACTTGGCAAATTCCTCTTCGCCGATGCTGGTGCGCACGCCGAGAATCACGGCAAGCGACAGGAACAAGCCCAGTGTCGCGGTGGTCTGGATCCAGCTGGTGTCGCGCCCGCGACGGTTGTCGGGCGCATGCTCCGCGACATACGTCGCCGCGCCGCCGTATTCCCCGCCCAGGGCCAGGCCCTGCAGCAGGCGCAACCCGATCAGGATGACCGGCGCGGCAATGCCGATCGATTCATAACTGGGCAGCAAACCGACCACGAAAGTCGAGGTGCCCATGATCACGATCGTGATCAGGAAGGTGTACTTGCGCCCGACCAGGTCGCCCAGCCGCCCGAAGATCAGCGCGCCGAACGGGCGCACGGCGAATCCCGCCGCAAAGGCCAGCAATGCAAATATGAAGGCGGCGGTCGGATTGACGGCGGAGAAGAACTGCTTGGAGATGATGGCCGCGAGCGAGCCGTACAGGTAGAAGTCATACCACTCGAAGACCGTCCCGAGCGAGGACGCGAATATGACCCTTTTCTCGCCGGGATTGAAGTCGGAATGGCCCTTGCCTTGCGCGCTGGTCGAGCTCCCAGTCATGCTTCCTCCCCTTTTGATTGTCGCCGCGACGTCCAGGGCGGCGTCGCGATCCGGACGACAGTTTAATTGCCGTTACCCGGCGATTGTCAATGTCATGCCTTGGCGCACTTGCAGCAATTCTGAACGCCGCGCCGACATCCTGCGTTGACCGGGCATGAAAACAAAAGCCCCGCCGAAGCGGGGCCTTTGCAACTGCGGGACGGAAATCCCGAAGCGGGATTACATGTCCATGCCGCCCATTCCACCCATGCCGCCCATGCCGCCGCCGCCACCGCCGTGGGAATGCTCTTCCTTCGGCGCTTCGGCGACCATCGCCGCGGTGGTCAGGATCAGCCCGGCAACCGACGCCGCGTTTTGCAGCGCGTAGCGCGTGACCTTGGTGGGATCGAGCACGCCCAGTTCCACCATGTCGCCGTAGTCCCCGGTCGCGGCGTTGTAACCGAAGTTACCCTTGCCTTCCGCAACCTTGTTGAGCACGACGGACGGCTCGTCGCCGGCGTTGGATGCGATCATGCGCAGCGGCTCTTCCAGGGCACGCATCACGATCTTGATGCCCGCGTCCTGGTCGGCGTTGTCGCCCTTGAGCTTCGCGATCGAGCTGCGCGCACGAATCAGCGCGACGCCGCCGCCGGCCACGATGCCTTCCTCGACCGCGGCACGCGTTGCATGCAGTGCATCCTCGACCCGCGCCTTCTTTTCCTTCATCTCGACTTCCGTCGCGGCGCCGACCTTGATCAGCGCAACGCCGCCGGCGAGCTTGGCGACGCGTTCCTGCAGCTTTTCGCGGTCGTAGTCGCTCGTCGCTTCATCGATCTGCTTGCGGATCGACTTGACGCGGCCTTCGATGGTCTTGCCGTCGCCGGCGCCGTCGATGATGGTGGTTTCTTCCTTGCCAACCTCGAGGCGCTTGGCCTGGCCCAGATCCTTCAGCGTCGCCTTTTCCAGCGTCAGGCCGACTTCCTCGGCGATCACGGTGCCGCCTGTCAGGATCGCGATGTCTTCCAGCATTGCCTTGCGACGGTCGCCGAAGCCGGGCGCCTTGACGGCGCAGGTCTTCAGGATGCCGCGGATGTTGTTCACCACAAGGGTCGCCAGCGCTTCGCCATCGACGTCTTCGGCCACGATCAGCAGCGGACGGCCGGCCTTGGCGACCAGTTCCAGCACCGGCAGCAGCTCGCGGATGTTGGAAATCTTCTTGTCGTGCAGCAGGACGTAGGGATTTTCCAGGATCGCGATCTGGCGGTCCGGATTGTTGATGAAGTACGGGGAAAGGTAGCCGCGGTCGAACTGCATGCCTTCCACGACCTCGAGCTCGTCTTCCAGGCCGGAGCCGTCCTCGACGGTGATGACGCCTTCCTTGCCGACTTTTTCCATTGCCTCGGCGATCTTCTGGCCGATGACGGTGTCGGAGTTGGCCGAAATCGAACCGACTTGCGCGATTTCCTTGCCGGTCGTGCAGGGCTTGGAGATCTTCTTGAGCTCGTCGACGATGCCCGTGACAGCCTTGTCGATGCCGCGCTTGAGGTCCATCGGGTTCATGCCGGCGGCAACGAACTTCATGCCTTCCTGCACGATCGCCTGCGCCAGCACGGTTGCCGTCGTGGTGCCGTCACCGGCGACATCGGAAGTCTTGGACGCGACTTCCTTCACCATTTGCGCGCCCATGTTCTCGAACTTGTCCTTCAGCTCGATTTCCTTCGCGACGGACACGCCGTCCTTGGTGATCGTGGGAGCGCCGAACGAACGCTCCAGCACGACGTTGCGGCCCTTCGGGCCGAGGGTCACCTTGACCGCGTCGGCCAGGATGTTGACGCCGGCAACGATGCGGTTGCGGGCTGAGTCGTGGAATTTGACGTCTTTTGCTGCCATGGAAGTGTGCTCCTGGAATTTTTGTGGATGGAGGAGATTTCGCCTTAGGCTTCGACGACGCCCATGATGTCTTCTTCGCGCATCACGAGCAGCTCTTCACCGTGGACCTTGACGGTCTGGCCGGAATATTTACCGAACAGGATCTTGTCGCCTTTCTTGACGTCCAGCGGACGGACCTTGCCGTCTTCCAGGACTTTGCCGTTGCCGACGGCGATGACTTCGCCCTGGTCGGGTTTTTCGGCGGCGGTATCGGGAATCACGATGCCGGAGGCGGTCTTGCGCTCTTCCTCCAGGCGCTTGACGATCACTCGGTCATGCAAAGGGCGGATTTTCATTTCGGAGTCTCCTTGTTATGGACGGTAGCGAGAGCAAGGCTCTCTTGGCACTCAATACTTGGGAGTGCTAATAATAGGGGGAACGAAAAGACATTTCAAGAGGTGGGATTATCTAGAAGCCCAAATCAGGCCGAATACGATGTAAGCGTGTGCTTACATAGATGTCCGCCATTGCGCAGCGGGCACCGCCCTTTTGCGATTTCCCGAATTCAAGTGAGCGCGGCTGGTGTTTCGCCGCCACGGCTTGATCGGCCGATGGAGGATGGCCTACTGTGCAGCGCTTGCCCGTTGCCCACGACTTCCCAGATGAAAATCCCCGCATCACGAAACCACGATTTGCTCGCGCGCAGCCTGGAGGCCGTCTGGCATCCATGCACGCAGATGAAGCAGCACGAGAGCCTTCCGCTGATCCCGATCTCGCGCGGGGAGGGCATGTGGCTCTACGACTTCGACGGCAATCGCTATCTCGACGCCATCAGTTCGTGGTGGGTCAATCTTTTCGGCCACGCGAATCCCCGCATCAACGCCGCCGTCGCCGATCAACTGCGTTCGCTGGAACACGTCATTCTCGCCGGCTTCACGCACGAGCCGGTGGTGCGCCTCTCCGAGCGGCTATCCTCGAAAACCGGCCTTTCCCATTGTTTCTACGGCAGCGACGGCGCGTCGGCGGTCGAAATCGCGTTGAAAATGAGCTTTCATTACTGGCGCAACAGCGGCAAGCCGGAGAAAACGGGATTCGCCAGCCTTCGCAACGGCTACCACGGGGAAACTCTGGGTGCGCTGTCGGTCACGGATGTTCCGTTGTTCCGCGACACCTATTCGGCGCTTTTGCGCACAACGACGCCGCTGCCTTCACCCGACTGGCGGGCGGCAACCGCGGGCGAAAGCGCGCAGGACGTCGCGATGCGTGCCGCGGCTTCGTTGCAAAGTCATCTCGTCGAACAACACGAGCGCACCGCGGCCCTCATCCTCGAGCCACTGGTCCAGGCCGCGGGCGGCATGGCCATGTATCACCCGATTTATCTGAGCGAAGCCCGCAGGCTGTGCGATGAATTCGGCGTGCATTTGATCGCCGATGAAATTGCGGTCGGCTTCGGGCGCAGCGGCAGCTTCCTCGCCTGCGAGCAGGCGCAGATCAAGCCGGATTTCCTGTGCCTGTCCAAGGGCCTCACCGGCGGCTACCTGCCGCTATCCGTGACCATGACGACCGACGCCATTTACGAGGCGTTCTACGACGACGAGCTCGCCCGCGGCTTTCTGCATTCGCACTCTTACACCGGCAATGCGCTCGCCTGCCGGGCGGCGCTCGCGGTGCTCGACATTTTCGACGAGCAGGACGTGATCGCCGCAAATCGAGCCAGGGCCGCGCAGCTTTCGGATCGCTGCGCGTCGATCTCGGCCCATCCGCGCGTCCGCCATTTCCGCAATACCGGCATGATCTGGGCGTTCGACGTCGATGCCAGGGAGCCCGCGTTCGCGCGCCGCTTCCACGGTGAAGCCCTTGCACGCGGGCTGTTATTGCGGCCGCTTGGCAACACGGTGTACTTCATGCCGCCATATGTGATCGAGGAAAACCATATGGACCTGCTGGTCGAGGGCACGTGTGCCATCCTCGATCGCATCGAATGACACGAATTTCGCAATCTTGCGATAAATGCACTCCATGTCCCGCATTTGTTTGCTGCCGCTGTTGATCCTGCTGGCGGCGATGCCGGTCCGGGCGCAGTCGACGCCGGGCGATATCTTTCCGCCGGAAATATCCGCTGCGCTCGGGCAGGCGGGCATTCCTGAATCCGACGTCGGCGTCTACGTGCGCAACTTGTCTTCCGACCGGGAGGTACTCGCCGTCAATGCCGACCGGCCGATGAACCCGGCGTCGGTGATGAAGTTGGTGACCACCTTCGCTGCGCTGGAATTGCTGGGTCCGGCATATAAGTGGCAGACGCAAGCGTGGATCGATGGCTTGCTCGAAAACGGCAGGTTGGAGGGTAATCTCGCCTTGAAGGGCTATGGTGATCCGAAATTCGACATCGAAAGGCTGTGGGCCTTCCTTCGCGAGTTGCGTCATCGCGGCATACGGGAAATCACCGGCGACCTGCTGCTGGACCGGAGCTACTTCGCGACCGGCCCGCACGATCCGTCATTGTTCGACAACGAACCGTCCCGGCCCTACAACGTCGGGCCGGACGCGCTGCTCCTGAACGACAAGTCGTTCCGGCTGCAATTCGTGCCCGACGTCGCCACGCGGTCGGTCGAGATCTTTTCCGAGCCCGTGCTTCCCCAGATCCTCGTGGTCAACAAACTGGAGCTCGGGGCCGGCGGTTGCGACTCGTGGCCGGAAAAGGCTTCAATCGCGGACGACGTAATGTATTTCAGCGGCATCTTCCCCGCGGCCTGCGGCGAGAAATTCCGTTATTTCAGCCTGCTTGCGCCGGATGAATACGCGCAAACGCTGTTCCGGCAAATCTGGGAACAGGTCGGCGGAACGTGGACGGGTCGTGCGCGTCCGGCGGCGGTTCCATCCGACGCGACCCTGTTCGCCACCTCGGAATCCGCGCCGCTCGCGGACCTCATGCGCGAAGTCAACAAGTACAGCATCAACGTCATGGCGCGCCAGATCTACCTGACGCTGGGCGCACGCGACGACCCGCCCGCCACGCTTGAGAAATCGCGATCGGCGATCGACAACTGGCTGATGAATCGCCACCTGTCCTTCCCTGAATTGGCGATCGAAAATGGCGCGGGCCTGTCGCGCACCGACCGGATCAGCTCGCGCCATCTCGGTGACTTGCTGGCCGCGGCATACCGCAGCCCGCTGATGCCGGAATTCGTCGCTTCGCTTTCGCTGACGAGCGTCGACGGCACGATGAAAAAACGCCTTGCGAATTCACCCGCGGCAGCAAGATCCCACGTCAAGACCGGCTACGTCGACGGCGTGCGTGCCATCGCCGGCTACACGCTCAACGAACGCGCAGACGTGATTGCCATCGTGATGCTGATCAATCACGCGGAGGCCCGCAATGCCCAGGCAGCGCAGGACGCGCTGCTGGAATGGGCACATGCCGATCCCGCAAAATAGCGGTTGTCGCGGGCAGCGTGCCCCGCGACTCTGCGAGGGGTCTGTGCGATAATCCGGCGCGCACCTTCCGCTCTTTCCCGTGAAAAAAACGCCCCTCAACGTCGTGATCCTTGCCGCAGGCAAGGGAACCCGCATGCACTCCAGGCTTCCGAAGGTGATGCATGCGCTCGGCGGAACACCCCTGCTTTCGCACGTGCTCGGACTTGCCGCGGCGCTGCAGTCCGACCGGACCATCGTCGTTTACGGGCATGGCGGCGAGACCGTACCTGATGCCTTCAGGGAATCCGGCGCCGAATTCGTGCGCCAGGAGCCGCAACTGGGCACCGGGCACGCCATGCAGCAGGCGGCCCCGCACCTGGCACCCGGAGGCACTACGCTGGTGCTGTATGGCGACGTGCCCCTGACCCGCAAGTCCACCGTCGAACGGCTCACGGCGAAATCCGGACTGCGCCTGCTGACGGCAACGCTCGCAAACCCCATGGGCTACGGCCGCATCGTTCGCGACCAGGCCGGTCGCATCCTGCGGGTGGTGGAGGAAAAGGACGCGAGCGCCGCGCAAAAATCCATCGGCGAGATCAATACCGGCATCATCTGCGCCCCGACCGACGTGCTGCGCACCTGGCTTTCCAGGCTCACCAATCGCAATGCGCAGAAGGAGTACTACCTGACCGATATCGTGGCAATGGCTGCTGAATCGGGCATCGAAGTCAGCGCCTCGCACCCCGACGACGAATGGGAAATCCTCGGCGTGAACAGCAAGGACCAGCTCGCCTACCTGGAACGCGTGCACCAGTTGCAGAATGCGCGCGAGTTGATGTCACGCGGCGTAACACTCGCCGATCCGTGGCGGTTCGACCAGCGCGGCGAACTCGACTGCGGTGAGGACGTCTTCATCGACGTGAATTGCATCTTCGAGGGCAAGGTCAGGCTCGCGCAAGGCGCGAAAATCGGGGCCGGCTGCGTGTTGCGCAACGTCGAGATCGGCGCGGAAAGCGAAGTGATGCCCTATTCCCACCTCGACGGCGCCGTGGTCGGCGCCAGGTGCAGGATAGGCCCGTTTGCCCGCTTTCGCCCGGGCACGCGCACGGGAGACCAGGTGCACATCGGAAATTTCGTGGAAGCCAAGGCGACCGAAATCGGCAATGGCTCGAAGGCCAATCACCTGAGCTACCTCGGCGACACGACCATCGGCAGCAAGGTGAACATCGGAGCGGGCACCATCGTCTGCAACTACGACGGGGCCAACAAATACCGGACGCAAATCGAAGACGAGGCTTTCATCGGATCGGATACCCAGCTCGTTGCACCCGTTACCATAGGGCGGGGGGCGACGATCGGTGCCGGCAGCACGATCACCAGGGATGCGCCCGCGGATTCGCTGACGTTGTCGCGCAGCAAGCAGGTTTCGGTGCCGGGATGGAAGAGGCCCGTCAAGAAGAAACACGATTGAGCACGACCGACTCCATCGGACCGCAAACCTCGTCATCCATCATCCAAATTTCCGGTTAACGCTATGTGCGGAATTGTCGGCGCAGCTTCGGCGCGCAATATTGTCCCCGTCCTGGTCGAAGGCCTGAAACGGCTCGAATACCGTGGCTACGATTCCTGCGGCGTCGCGGTCGTGGCGCAGCAATCGCTCAAGCGGGCGCGCAGCGTCCAGCGCGTGGCCGACCTGTCGACGATGGTCGACCGCGACGGGCTGGATGCCGCCACCGGCATAGCGCATACGCGATGGGCCACGCATGGCGCGCCCGTCACCGACAACGCGCATCCGCATTTCTCGCGCGGTGAAATCGCGGTGGTCCACAACGGCATCATCGAAAACTACGAGGAAATACGCGCCGAGTTGCAGCGTGCCGGCTACGAGTTCGAAAGCGCCACCGACACCGAAGTCATCGGCCATCTCGTGCATAGCTTGTACAAGGGCGACCTGCTCGCGGCGGTCAGGCAGGCGATCGCCCGGTTTCGCGGCGCCTACGCGATCGGCGTGCTGTCGAAATCCGAGCCGGGCCGCGTCGTCGGCGCCAGGCTGGGATCCCCGCTCGTGTTGGGCATCGGCAAGGGAGAGAATTTCCTGGCAAGCGATGCCATGGCGCTCGCGGGGACGACAGACCAGATCGTCTACCTGCAGGAAGGCGACATCGTCGATGTGCGCGCCGATGGCGTCACGATCATGGATCGCTCCGGCGCAGTCGTGCAGCGTCCGGTCAAGACGGTACAGGCCGCCTCGGGCGCCGTCGACCTTGGCCCGTTTCGCCACTACATGCAGAAGGAAATCTTCGAGCAGCCGCGCGCCATCGCCGACACGCTTGAGCAGGTGGGCGGCATCGACGCGACGTTGTTCGGTGAAGCGGCGCCCAAGATATTCGCGAACGTCGATCGGGTGCTTATCCTCGCCTGTGGCACCAGTTTCTATGCGGGCTCCGTGGCACGTTACTGGCTCGAATCCGTCGCCAAGCTTCCGACCAGCATCGAAATCGCCAGCGAATACCGCTATCGATCGTCCGTACCGGACCCGCGCACCCTGGTCGTGGTCATTTCACAATCGGGGGAAACCGCCGATACGCTCGCGGCTTTGAAGCACGCGGAATCCCTGGGCATGGGCAGCACGCTTGCCATCTGCAACGTGGCGAGCAGCGCGATGGTCAGGGAGACGACGCTGCAGTTCCTGACTCGTGCCGGCGTGGAAATCGGCGTCGCCTCGACCAAGGCCTTTACCACGCAACTGGTCGCGCTTTATCTGCTGGCCTGCGTCCTGGCGAAAGTCAAAAACCGCTTGTCCGCAACCGCGGAGGCGGATGCCTTGAAGGCGCTGCGCCACCTGCCAGTGGCCGTGCAAAAGGTGCTTGCGCTCGAGCCCAGCATCATCGCGTGGAGCGAAAGCTTCGCACGCAAGGAGAATGCGCTGTTCCTCGGACGCGGACTGCACTACCCGATCGCACTGGAGGGCGCCCTCAAGCTCAAGGAGATCAGCTACATCCACGCGGAAGCCTATCCCGCGGGCGAGTTGAAGCACGGGCCGCTGGCGCTCGTGACCGAGGCGATGCCCGTCATCACCGTCGCGCCGAACGACACGCTTGTCGAGAAACTCAAGAGCAACATGATGGAAGTGCGGGCGCGTGGCGGGCAACTCTATGTTTGCGCGGACAGCGATACCCACATCAGCGCCGGCGAAGGCGTGCATGTGATTCGCCTGCCCGAGCACTATGGCGACTTGTCGCCGATCCTGCACGTCGTTCCCTTGCAACTGCTGGCCTATCATACGGCGCTTGCTCGCGGCACGGACGTCGACAAGCCCCGCAACCTGGCCAAGTCCGTCACGGTCGAGTAAGGGCGAGAGCAGGCTTACCCGGGTGCAATGCGCCCATTGGAGGGCATCATGCACAGATTGGTGTCGGTCACATGCCAGGCAGCGCTGGCTGCGTGTTGCGTCATGTCGACGATGCTCGCCATGGCGAACATGGGCGCCGAGGAATCGGAGAGCACCGATCCGAACTTCCAGCTGGGCAAGCGCGCGCTGGAATCGCAGGACTGGAAGCGGGCCATCGAACTTCTGACCAAGGCGGTGCAGGGCTCGCCCAACAATTCGGACGCGCACAGCATGCTCGGCTACGCCTACCGCAAGAACGGCAACATGGACGCTTCGTTCGAGCAGTACGGGGAAGCGCTCAAGCTGGACCCGAACAACAAGCATGCGCATGAGTACGTCGGCGAAGCCTACCTGATGACGAACGACCTGCCCAAGGCGGAGCAGCACCTCGCGGAACTGCAACGGCTGTGTTCGCCGATTCCTTGCGAAGAGCTCAAGGAACTCAAGCGCGCGGTCGACGCCTACAAGAAAACCAAGAAGTGACGGCGCCGAACCCCGCGATTCGCGCCGTCCTGTGGGATTTCGGCGGCGTCATGACGGAAAGCCCGTTCCTGGCGTTCCGCCGATTCGAGAAGGAACGCGACCTGCCCGAGGATTTCCTGCGCGGCATCAACGCGCGCAATCACGATGACAATGCGTGGGCGCAATTCGAGCGATCGGAATTGTCGCCGGCCCAATTCGACGAAGCCTTCGCGGCGGAAACCCGACAAGCCGGACACGAGGTGCGCGGGCTCGACGTCATCGACCTGCTGTACGGCCGGGTGCGCCCCGAAATGGTCGCCGCGCTCAAGAAGTGCAAAGGCCGCTTCACCAACGCCTGCGTCACCAACAATGTGAGCGCGGGACCGGGCCGCGGTATCGACCGCGATGGTGGGCGGGCCGGCGAGTGGCAGGCCATTTCCGCGTTGTTCGACGTCGTGATCGAATCGTCGAAGATCGGTGTGCGCAAACCGGAGCCGCGCTTTTTCGAACTGGCCTGCGGGCAGCTAGGCATTTCGCCGCAACAGGCAGTTTATCTGGATGACCTGGGCACCAACCTGAAGCCGGCGCGATCGATGGGCATGCACACCATCAAGGTCGACGAGCCCTCTGTGGCGCTCGCCGAGCTGGAGTCCGTGCTGGGCATCAGCCTGCGCTAGCTCGCCGGCGTGCGCCGGGGCTTGCGCGGCGCGCGCGCGAACAGCAAGTCATACAACCACCGCGGCAGGCGTTTCAGCACGCCGCCGACCAATCCCATTTGCCAGGGCAGTACGTAGAAGCGGCTGCGCCTGTCGATGGCATCGGCGATTTTTATTGCGGCCTTGCCTGCATCCATGAGGAAGGGCATGCGGTACGGATTTTTCGCGGTCATCGGCGTGGCGACATAGCCCGGGCAGATCGTCACCACCGCCACCCCACTGTCACGCAATTCCAGGCGCAGGCTTTCCAGATAGGACATCACTGCCGCCTTCGATGCCGAATAGGCGGACGCACCCGGCAATCCGCGAAAACCTGCAATGCTGCCGATGCCGACAAGCGTGCCTCCGCGTCGCAATCGCATTGCTTCGAGGAAGGGCTGGAAGGTCAGCATGGTTCCCAGCACGTTTGTCGCCATGACTTCCTCGAATACGGCATTGTCCATGGCTTCTTCCGTCAGCGTGCCGACGCTCACACCCGCGCTGGCGATGACGATGTCGGGACAACCAACACGGGCAGTGAAATCCGCTGCCGCGTGCGCCAGTGCCTGCGCATCAGTGACGTTCAATGCGTAGGCACAGGAACGCACCGGCAGCGACGACGCAAGCTGCGTCAACAGGTCTTCGCGGCGCGCGATGAGGCCAAGGGTGGCGCCGCGCGCGGCGTATTCCATCGCGAGCGCCCTGCCGATGCCGCTGGATGCGCCGGTGATGACGACGCTCAACTGCGGCTTCATTTCGCCGCCTTCGTCGCCCGCGCTTTCTCGATCAGTCCATCGACGACCGGTAGCACCGCGTCAAGCGCTCCCACGGTCCCGCCGCTGGTGAGGTATTTGCCATCCACGACGAAAGACGGCGTGGCCCGGATGCCATAAGCCACCGTGGTATCGCGTGCCCGCTGCAACTGGACCTGCACGCCGTCCGACTCGATGAGTTGCTCCAGCTTGTCGGGATCGATCCCGGCATTGCGCGCCCACTCCGCCCGATCGGACGAATAAGCGAGATTGAGGCCGACTTCATGGATCGCGCGATAGATGCTGGCGTGAAGCCGGTCGATCTCGCCCAGTTCTTCGAGCGCGTAATAAAGGCGGGTCAACTGCGCCCACGCCGTGCGACGTATGGCGGGGATGCGGCGAAATTCCACGTCCGCGGGAAGCTGCTTCAGCCAGTCCTGCAGGCGCGGTTCGAGGCGGCTGCAGGATTCGCAGCCGTAAAAGAAAAATTCGATGACTTCGATCTTGCCGGGCGGCGTCGGCTGCGGCGCGATGAGCACGTAGTCCACGTCCTGCATCGGTTCCGCCGCGGCGGCCACGGGCTCCGCTATCAGCCCAGCCGCGACCAGCACGATCGCGGATATCGTCGAGGCAAGCCGCCGTTTCACGTTCCCGCGAACGCGGGTCAGCGCGCGCCGCCCTGGCTCATGTCGACCAGCTCATTGATGATCTGCGCGAGCCGGCCATGGTCCACTGTTCCGTTCGCGCCCACAGCCATCGACGGGCCGGTCATGAACTTGCCGCCGATGACCAGATAGGGCGTGCCCGGGATGTGATAGTCGCGCGTCATCTTGGCGGCCCGCTGGACCTTGTTGTTGATGCTGAATGAATCGTAGACGGCTTCGAATTTCCTGGCGTCGACGCCCTGCTCGCCGATCCACTTCAGCAGGATCGCTCGATCCGTCAGGTTCAATTGCTGCTGGTGGATCGCGAAATAGACCTTGTCGTGCATTTTCTCGAGCAGGCCCATTTCCTCCAGCGAATAGAAGATCTTGGCGAGCGGGAACATGCGTTCGTTGAAGATCGCGTGGACGTAGTGGAAATCGACGTTCTTGGGCTTGTTCTTCAGCCATTCCTTCAGGTGCGGCTCGAACTCGTAGCAATGCGGGCACGCATAGTTGAAAAACTCCAGGACTTCAACGCCCTTGGTGCCGGCCGCCTGCGGCTGCGCCGGCTTGACCAGGCTGTACTCCTTGTCCAGCACCGGGGCGGCGGACGCGGCGAATGAAAGCAGGCAGGACGCCAGAACAACAAGGATGGCGGCAAACGATTTGCGAGTGCTTGTCATGGAAGTTTCCGTAGCAGGTTGATTGCAGCGACGTTGGTTGTCGGATTCATTCGCGAACCTTGATGAGATTCGCCTCGAGCTTGTTTTCCTTCAGGGACGCGCGCGACCTGGCAAGGTCTTCCTGGCTGGAAAAAGGCCCGACCCTCACGCGATGCCAGACCTGTCCGTCCGGCAGCGTCGCGGTCTGTATCTGCGCCTCGATTCCGGCGAGCGCGAGTCGCGCCTTGAGATTGTCCGCGTCAGAGGGATTCTGGAAGGCGGCGACTTGCAGGAAGTAAACCTCCTTGGGTGCGGCGGGGGACGCGCGCTTGAATTCCTTGTCGGTGACGGCTTCTTCGGTACCGGGCAGGATCTTGTAAAAATCGAACCGGGGCTTCGCGTCTCCGCTCTTGCCATGCTTTTCGCCCGCCGCAGCAGGCCTGGAAGGCTCCTGTGAATTCGATTCCTTTTGCGTCTCCGAGGATTTCTCTGCGGGCTTCTCCGCCGCCTTCTTCTGCATGAACGGATTCGCGCCCTTGTTGATGTACAGCGCCACGCCCAGTGCAATGCAAAGACCGACGAGCAGGCCGATGAGAATGCCGACCCACATCGGGCTGCCGCTGCGCGCAGCCGTGCTCGCGGCAGTCCTGACATTCTTGTAGTCGCGACTCATGGCGGGCAGTTTACTCACATTTTTTCGGGCGCGCCGACTCCGAGAATGGCCAAACCATTGCGCAACACCTGTCGCACGGCGGCCGCCAGTGCCAGCCGCGCGAGGCGCACATTTTCCTCATCCACGAGGAAGCGCGTGGCGTTGTAGTAGCTGTGGAACAGCGCGGCCAGATCCTTGAGATAGAACGCCACCTGGTGGGGCGCCAGGTCCTTCGCCGCGCTTTCGATCTGTTCGGGATAGTCGAGCAGTTTCTGCATCACCAGGAGCTCCTGCTCTTCAACGAGCGGCGCAAGATCGGCGTTGACCAGGCGCGAGGCATCGCCCCCCCATTGCTCCAGCACGGAGCAAACCCGAGCGTGGGCATACTGGATGTAATAGACCGGATTCTCGTTGCTGCGGGACTTCGCCAGGTCGAGGTCGAAATCCAGGTGCTGGTCGCTCTTGCGCGCGAGGTAGAAATAGCGCGTCGCGTCCACGCCGACTTCGTCGAACAACTCCTCGAGCGTGACGAAGCTGCCGCTGCGCTTGCCCATGCGCACCTGCTCGCCGCCGCGAAACAGCGCCACGAGCTGGATCAACGGAACTTCGAGCCGGTCGGGGTCCCGGCCCAGCGCCGAGATCGCCGCCTTGACGCGCGGGATGTAGCCGTGATGGTCCGCGCCCCAGACGTCGATCAGGATATCGAAGCCGCGCTTGAGCTTGTCGTGATGGTAGGCAATGTCCGAGGCGAAATACGTGTACAGGCCGTTTTCGCGCTGGACCACGCGATCCTTGTCGTCGCCGAACGCGGTCGAGCGAAACCAGCGCGCGCCATCCTTCGTGTACAGGTGTCCCGCGGCGTCCAGCGTCTTCAGCGCTTCCGCCACCAGGCCGGATTCATAGAGGGACCGTTCGGAATACCAGCGATCGAAGGTCACGCGAAAGCGAGTAAGGACATCGCGGATCTCCGCGACCTGGCGATCGAGAACCTGCTTCGTCAGCACCTCGAAATCCCCGGCCAGGAGGGCACGGCTGCGCTCGATCAACGCATCCATGCGCAATTCCGCCGCGTCTTCGTCGCCAGTCGGCGCTTCCGGCAATCCCTCCAGTACCTCCCGCGATGACCGGCGCATGCGCTCGCCCACCGATTCGCGCAACTCATGCGCACGAGCCCGCACGTAGTCGCCCTGGTAGCCGTTCGAGGGAAACGGCAACGACTCGCCGAGCTGCTCAAGGTAGCGCATCCATACGGAAACGCACAGGATGTCCATCTGGCGCCCCGCGTCGTTGACGTAGTATTCGCGGGATACCGCGAACCCGGCGATGTCGAGAAGATTCGACAGGCTGGCGCCGTATGCCGCACCCCGGCCGTGACCCACGTGCAATGGACCGGTGGGATTGGCGGATACGAATTCCACTTGAACCTTCCTGCCGTTGCCGGATTGCGCGCGGCCAAAGTCAGCGCCACGGGCCAGCACCTGGCTGATCGCCTGCTGTTTCGCGGCGGGCTTCAGGTACAGGTTGATGAAGCCTGCGCCGGCGATCTCGGATTTTTCGAGCATGGGGGATGCCGGCAATGCGTCGACGAGCGCCCTCGCAATTTCGCGCGGATTGCGTTTCATCGCTTTCGCGAGCTGCATGGCCAGGTTGCAGGAGTAGTCGCCGTGCTGGGCAGACTTCGGTCGCTCCAGCACCACGGCAACTGAAGTCGAGTCTGGCGCGACAGCGCGTTGCGCGTCACGCAACAGCTCCGTCAGGTGATATCTCGGATCCGGAAAGGCGGTGCTCATCTGGCGGAAGGAAAGGCGGGCGCGTGCAAAGGCGCGATTATACCGGCTCGACTATGCGTGACCCTCACAGATCCATCGGATCGACATCGATCGACCAGCGAACCCGGTTCGCTTTTATTGCAGTGAGTCCGGCGCGCCATTCGCCGAGGAATTTCTGCAGGTCCGAGCGCGATGCAGACTGGACGAGCAGGTGTCCGCGATGATGGCCCGCTATTTTGGCGATGGTGGCCGGGACAGGATCATAGGGCGTGATCGCGGTGCCGGCGGTCCTCGCCAGGCCGGCGGCATGGTCGAGAAAGCCCGTCATCTTCGACTCATCCTGCGATTCGGCCCGCAGGATCGCCTGGTAGACGAATGGAGGAAATCCGGCGTGGCGGCGCTCCTCGATCAATTCGTTCGCGAATCCGGAATAGTCCTGGCGCAGCAACGCGGCGTAGAGCGGATGCTGCGGAAATCCGGATTGCACCAGCACTTCGCCGGGCAGGTCGGCCCGGCCGGCGCGACCCGCGACCTGCATGAGTTGCTGGAACAGCTTTTCTCGGGCGCGGAAATCCGCCGAAAAAAGGGCATTGTCGGAGTCGACGACCACAACCAGGGTCAGCTTCGGAAAATCGTGTCCCTTCGCCAGCATCTGCGTGCCCACGAGGATGTCCACGCGCTCGCCGCGTATGTCGTCCTGCATCGCCGGCCAGGCATGCTTGCGCCTCGTGCTGTCGCGGTCGATCCGCAGGATGCGGGCTTGCGGAAATCGCTGCGCGAGCGCCTGCTCGAGGCGTTGGGTTCCCTGGCCCAGGCCCTTTATGTCCTGGTTTCCGCAGGTGGGGCAAACACCGGGAATCTTCTCCTCATGTCCGCAATAGTGGCAACGCAATGCCGCATCGCGAAAATGCCAGACCAGTCGCGCGCTGCAGCGCGTGCAACCGGCATTCCAGCCGCAACTGTTGCAGACCAGCGCGGGTGCGAATCCGCGTCGATTCAGGAATACCAGGCTTTGCTCGCCGCGCGACAGCCGCGCGCAGATCGCTTGCGCGGCCTCGTCGCTCAAGCCCGGCTGGCGTCGCCCACTTGTGTCGACCATCCGGATCGCGGCGTGGCGGGCCACCGGCCGTCGACTCAATCGCAAGAGCCGAAAGCGGCCGCTGCGCGCGTTGTGGTAGGTCTCCAGTGCCGGCGTTGCCGACCCGAGAACTATGGGAACGCGGCGCTGCTTCGCGTGAAACACCGCGAGATCGCGTGCCGAATACCGCAAGCCGTCCTGCTGCTTGAACGACGCATCCTGTTCTTCGTCGACGATGATGAGCCCGAGTCGCGGCAGCGGCGTGAAGATCGCCAGTCGAGTGCCGATGACGACGTCCGCCTCGCCGGCGCGCGCGGCAATCCAGTTGGCCGAGCGCTCGCCTTCCGCAAGATTGCTGTGCAGGCTCACCAATCGCAATCCGGGAAAGCGCTCGCGAAAGCGTGCCTCCAGCTGCGGCGTGAGATTGATCTCGGGCACCATTAGCAGCGTCTGCTGTCCCCGTTCGGCGATCTTTCGAATCAGGCGGAAGTAGACTTCGGTCTTGCCACTGCCGGTCACGCCATGAAGCAGCCAGGGCAGGAATTTATCGAGTTCGGCAGACACGGATTCGACCGCGACCCGTTGCTCGTCGCTCGGTGTCGGCTCCGGTGCAGTCCTGGCTTCGGCCACTGCGGCAGATTGCGCCTTGCTGCGCAATTGTTTCGCAACCCATCCGGATCGCACCCATTCTTCCGCGAGGGGCACCGCGCGCGCGGATATGGCGAGCAATTCCGCGCGTCCCAATGCGAAGCCTTCGCGAAGGCGATGTTGCAGGCGCCTCTTGACGATTGCCCGCGCGGGGAAGTGATCCGCATGCAGGAGCCTGCCCGCTTCAGTGATCACGTACTCCCAATCGGGCTTGGGTCGGGCGTACTGGATTCGCCGGAATGCTGCCGGCAGCGCGGTGAACCCAGCCTGGCCTATCGCACATTGATAGTAGTCGCTTGCAAACCGGATGAGCTCGAGTAGGTCGGATGGCAGCGCTTCCACCGGCAATACGCGTTCGATGGTGCGCAGCCGCCCCATCGCAATGGCCGACTGCTCGGCGATTTCCATGATCAACCCGACTTGCCTGCGCTTGCCGAACGGGACGACGACCAATTGTCCGACCATGAGCGTGTGCCCGCCGTCCCGATAGTCGAAAAGGGCATCGACCGGACAATCGAGCGCGACTTTCGCTATCGCCACGACCGTTCCTTTTCAAGCCTGCTCGAGATCGCGATTCCGCCATTGCTCGCGGCTAAATTGTTTTGCAAAAAGGCTTTTTTGGGAGAGCCGGGCGACTGTGGATAAATCTGTTGATGAAAGCCGGCTTTGGCGCACTGGGAAATCGCCCGCAAACCCAGAACTGGCGCGGGATTACCCATGTCAAGGAATTTTAAATATAGTAATTTCAATAACTTGTGGCATCAGCGCTGAAAAAGGCATAACGCGGTTCGTCTTGCATCCGAAGCAGGCGACGAATTGTGCATAAATCCCCGGGAATTTGAATCCCGTGCGCCTTGCGGATCAATGAAATTGCCGGCTTTCCGAATGCACCGCCTCTACCAGGGTGGACACGTGTTCGGGCGGCGTGAACTGGGAAATGCCGTGCCCCAGGTTGAAAACATGGCCGTTTCCATGGCCGTATGCCGCGATGATGCGCGTGGCTTCCCGGCGAACGGCTTCGGGACTCGCCAACATCACCGCAGGGTCCAGATTGCCTTGCAGCGCGACCCGGCTGCCCACACGCGAGCGCGCCTGGGCGATGTCGACCGTCCAGTCCAGGCCGAGGGCATCCGCGCCGCATTGCGCGAGGCTTTCCAGCCATTGTCCGCCGCCCTTGGTGAATACCACCCGCGGGATCTTCCGGCCCTCGCGCTCGCGTCTCAATTGCGCGCAGACCCGCTCGATATAACGCAGCGAATATTCGTGGAAGGCTTCACCGGTGAGCATCCCGCCCCAGGTGTCGAAGAGCATCACCGCCTGCACGCCGCAATCGATCTGGGCATTCAGGTAGTCGGTCACCGCGCGTGCGTTGACTTCCAGAATGTGATGGAGCAACGCGGGGCGTTCGTAGAGCAACTTCCTGGTTTCGAGAAAATCCGTGCCACCCCGCCCGTCGATCATGTAGCAGGCCAGGGTGAACGGACTCCCGGAAAATCCGATCAGCGGTACCGCCCCGTCCAGGGCTTTCCTGATCTGTGCGACCGCATCGAGCACGTAACGAAGATCCGTGGAAGGATCCGGCGCCGCCAGCTTGCGGATCTCGCTCTCCTGCCTGAGCGGGTGCCGGAATCGCGGACCTTCGCCTTCCGCAAAGTACAACCCCAGGCCCATTGCGTCCGGTATGGTCAGGATGTCGGAGAAAAGAATCGCCGCATCCAGCGGGAAGCGCGCGAGCGGCTGCAGCGTGACTTCGGTGGCCAGGTCCGGGTTGCGGCAGAGATCCAGAAAACTCCCGGCGCGGGTACGCGTCTGGTTGTACTCGGGAAGATAGCGCCCGGCCTGGCGCATGACCCAGATCGGCGTATAGGACGTCGGCTCGCGCAGCAGCGCGCGAATTAACGTGTCATTCTTGAGCGGGTTCACGAGGCGGGACTACCGCCGCAGGCGAGCGCGCGGCGCCGCAGAGCCCTGCGTTTCAACGCGGCAGGTCCGATGTTCCCATCAGGAATTCATCCACCGCGCGCGCGCATTGGCGGCCTTCGCGAATCGCCCAGACGACCAGCGACTGGCCGCGCCGCATGTCACCCGCGGCGAAGACTTTCGGCACCGACGTCGCATACGCCTTGGCGCCTTCCGTATCAGCCTTGACGTTGCTACGCGGGTCTTTCTCGACACCGAATTGCTCGAGCAAGCCGCCTTGCACCGGCCCGAGGAAACCCATTGCCAGCAGCACGAGGTCAGCTTTCATTTCCCATTCGGAGCCCGGCACTTCCACCATCTTGCCGTCCTGCCATTCGACGCGGACGGCCTTAAGAGCCTTTACCTTGCCGTTCTCGCCGACAAAGGATTTCGTTGCCACCGACCAGTCACGTTTGCAACCTTCGTCGTGAGAGGATGAAGTGCGAAGCTTGATCGGCCAGTAGGGCCAGACCAATGGCTTGTTCTCTTCTTCAGGCGGCCGGCCCAGCAGTTCGAATTGGGTGACGGACGCCGCACCATGGCGGTTCGAAGTACCCACACAATCCGAACCGGTATCGCCGCCGCCGATGACAACGACGTGCTTGCCGGTTGCCATGATCTGGCCGGGAACCTTGTCACCCGCCACGATCTTGTTCTGTTGCGGCAGGAATTCCATTGCAAAATGCACGCCGTCCAGCTCGCGCCCGGGGATCGGCAGATCGCGCGGATGCTCCGCGCCTCCTGACAACACCACCGCATCGAACTCCTTCAGCAGCGTTTCGGCGGCGACGGCACCGGCGCCCTTGCCGCCCACATGCTGGCTGGTGCGGAATTCGACGCCTTCCGCGCGCATTTGCTCCATGCGCTTGTCGATCAGGTGCTTCTCCATCTTGAAGTCGGGGATCCCATAGCGCAGCAGGCCGCCGATGCGATCGTTCTTCTCGATCAGCACCACGTCGTGACCCGCGCGTGCAAGCTGTTGGGCACACGCCAGCCCGGCCGGACCGGAACCGACGACGGCAACTTTCTTTCCGGTCTTGTGTGACGGCGGCACGGGCACGACCCAGCCCTGTTCCCACGCCTTGTCGATGATGGCGTGCTCAATGGACTTGATGCCTACCGGATCGTTGTTGATGTTGAGGGTACAGGCGGCTTCGCACGGGGCGGGACAGACGCGGCCGGTAAACTCCGGGAAATTGTTGGTCGAGTGCAGGACTTCGATTGCCTGCTTCCAGTTCTGGCGATAGATGAGGTCGTTCCAGTCCGGAATGATGTTGTTGATCGGGCAACCGGTCATGCAGAACGGAATCCCGCAGTCCATGCAGCGCGCGCCCTGGACCGATGCGTCCTGGTCGGTGAGGTGCAGCACGAACTCGCGGTAGTGCTTGACGCGCTCGCCCCTGTCTTCCGCCGCTTCGGCGAGACGCTGGTACTCCATGAATCCGGTGACCTTGCCCATTCCCCCATCCTTCGAAATCGCACTGCCCTAGACACAGAAGCGGGACCGGCGCGTGCAGCGCCCGTCCCGCCTCGTCTGTTTGGTTATTTTACGCTGCCAGCTTGCCGTTCTTCGCCGCCATTTCACCCAGCGCACGACGATATTCGGTCGGGAACACCTTGACGAACCTCGCGCGGGATTCGGTCCAGTTGTCGAGGATCGCCTTGGCGCGGGCACTACCGGTGTAGCGGGCGTGCTTTTCGATGAAATCCTTGAGCACCGCTTCGTCGCTGCGCCTCATGTGCCAGATGTCCTTCGGCACTTTTCCTTCCTGCTCCGCCTCGGGCAGCACGGCTTCGAGCTGCACCATGGAAAGATTGCAGCGCGTCTTGAACGTGCCGTCCTCGTCGAATACGTAACCGATGCCGCCGGACATGCCGGCCGCGAAGTTGCGCCCCGTCATGCCGAGCACCACGACGGTCCCGCCTGTCATGTATTCGCAGCCATGGTCGCCCACGCCTTCGACCACCGCGTGCGCGCCGGAATTGCGCACGCAGAATCGCTCGCCGCCCACGCCCCGGAAGTAGGCTTCGCCCGCCACGGCGCCGTACATGACGGTGTTGCCGACGATGATGTTGTCCCCCGGATTGCCGCGAAACTTGGGCGACGGCTGCACGGAGATGCGTCCACCGGACAGGCCCTTGCCGACGTAGTCGTTGGCTTCCCCGATCAGCTCGAGCGTGATGCCCTTCGCGAGGAAGGCGCCGAAGCTCTGGCCCGCGCTGCCGGCGAATTTGACATGGATCGTATCGTCGGCCAGCCCCGAATTGCCGTACTTGCGGGCGACCTCGGAGGACAGCATCGTGCCCACCGTGCGATTCACGTTGCGAATCGGCATCTCGATCTTGACGGCTTCGGCCCGCGCGAGCGCCGGCTGTGCCAGCTCGATGAGCCGGTGGTCGAGCGCTTTTTCGAGACCGTGGTCTTGCTTCTCGGAATTGAAGATCGCGACTTCCGCCGAAACCCTGGGCATGTAGAAGATGCGGCTAAAGTCCAGCCCGCGCGCCTTCCAGTGCTCGATGCCCTTGCGCATGTCCAGCAGGTCGGTCCGCCCGATCAGCTCGCGCAGGCTGCGCACGCCGAGCATGGCCATGATCTCGCGCACTTCCTCGGCAATGAAGAAGAAGAAGTTCACCACGTGCTCGGGCTGGCCCTTGAACTTCTCGCGCAGCACCGGATCCTGCGTGGCGACGCCGACCGGACAGGTATTGAGATGGCACTTGCGCATCATGATGCAGCCGGTCACGACCAGCGGCGCGGTCGCGAATCCGAACTCGTCCGCACCCAGGATGGCGCCGATGGCAACGTCCCGGCCGGTTTTCATCTGGCCGTCGACCTGCACGGCGATGCGCCCGCGCAACTTGTTGAGCACCAGCGTCTGTTGGGTTTCGGCAAGGCCGAGCTCCCAAGGGGTGCCGGCATGCTTGATGGATGACCACGGGCTGGCACCGGTGCCGCCGTCGTGTCCGGCAATGGTGACGTGGTCCGCCTTGGCTTTCGAAACACCGGCCGCGACCGTGCCGACGCCGATTTCCGAAACCAGCTTCACGCTGATCGAGGCGCGCGGATTCGCGTTCTTCAGGTCGTGGATCAACTGCGCCAGGTCTTCGATGGAATAGATGTCGTGGTGCGGGGGCGGCGAAATCAACCCGACGCCCGGAACCGAGAATCGCAATTCGGCGATGTATTCCGATACCTTGTGGCCGGGCAACTGGCCGCCCTCGCCGGGCTTGGCACCCTGCGCCATCTTGATCTGGATCTGGTCGGCGCTGTTCAGGTATTCGGCGGTCACGCCGAAGCGGCCCGATGCCACCTGCTTGATTTTTGAGCGCAGCGAATCCCCTTCGTTCAACGCGATGTCGCGTTCGATGCGATCACGGCCGATGCGCGAGGCCAGCGATTCCCCGCCCTTGATCGGTTCATAGCGCCGCGGATCTTCGCCGCCTTCGCCGGTATTCGACTTGCCGCCGATGCGGTTCATGGCGATCGCCAGCGTGGTGTGCGCTTCGGTGGAGATTGAGCCCAGCGACATGGCGCCGGTGGCAAAGCGCTTGACGATTTCCTTGACCGGCTCGACTTCGTCGATCGGGATCGATTTTGCAGGGTCGACCTTGAACTCGAACAGCCCGCGCAAGGTCATGTGGCGCTTCGACTGGTCGTTGATGATCTTCGCGTATTCGCGATAGGTCTGCTGGCTGTTGGTACGGCTCGAATGCTGCAACTTTGCGATCGCATCCGGCGTCCACATGTGGTCCTCGCCGCGCACGCGAAACGCGTATTCGCCGCCCGTTTCCAGCGCGGAACTGAGCACGGGATCTTCGCTGAATGCGCCGCGGTGCAGGCGAATCGCCTCTTCCGCGACTTCGAACACGCCGATGCCTTCGACGCTGGACGTCGTACCGGTGAAGTACTTGTCCACCATGCCGCGCGCGAGACCAACCGCCTCGAATATTTGCGCGCCTGTATACGACATGTAAGTCGAGATGCCCATCTTGGACATGACTTTCATCAGACCCTTGCCGATGGCCTTGACGTAGTTCTTCACGCCCTTCTCGCCGCGATAGTCCGCGGGAATGCTCTCGTCGGCATGCAGGATGGTTTCCATCGCCAGGCAGGGATGCACGGCCTCGGCACCGTATCCGGCGAGCAGCGCGAAGTGGTGGACCTCGCGTGCGGAACCGGTCTCGACTACCAGGCCAGCACTCGTGCGCAATCCCTTGCCGACCAGGTGCTGGTGGATGCCGGACAGCGCCAGCAGCGCCGGTATGGCGACGTGGTTCGCGTCGATCTTGCGGTCCGACACGATCAGGATGTTGTAGCCCGAGCGCACCGCGTCCTCGGCCTGCGCGCAGAGGCTGGCGAGCCTTGCCTCGATGGCTTGCCTGCCCCAGGAAACCGGATAGGTGATGTCGATCTCGAAGGACTTGAACTTGCCGCCCGTGTAGTAATCCACGTGGCGGATCGTGTCCATCTGGTTGAAATCGAGCACCGGCTGGCTGACTTCCAGCCGCATCGGCGGATTCGTTTCATCGATGCCGAGCAGGTTTGGCTTCGGTCCGATAAACGACACCAGCGACATCACCAGGTCCTCGCGAATCGGATCGATCGGCGGATTGGTGACCTGCGCGAACAACTGCTTGAAGTAGTTGTACAGCGGCTTGTTCTTGTTCGACAGGACGGCGAGCGGCGAATCGTTGCCCATCGAGCCGATCGACTCCTCGCCTTGCTGCGCCATCGGGCCAAGGATGAACTTGATATCCTCCTGCGTATAGCCGAAGGCCTGCTGGCGATCGAGCATGGGCACCTTGCTGCGCTCGGATATCTTCGTGGAAACCGGCAGGTCGTCCAGCTTGATTCGAATGCGATCGATCCAGGCCTTGTACGGCTTGACCTGCGCGAGCGTGTCCTTGAGTTCCCGGTCGTCGATGATGCGGCCCGCCTCGACATCGATCAGGAACATCTTGCCTGGCTGCAGGCGCCATTTCTTGATGATTTTTTCCTCCGGGATCGGCAGCACGCCGGTCTCGGAAGCCATCACGACCATGTCGTCGCTCGTGACGAGGTAGCGCGCGGGACGCAGTCCGTTGCGGTCCAGGGTCGCGCCGATCTGGCGCCCGTCGGTGAAGGCGACGGCGGCGGGGCCGTCCCACGGCTCCATCATCGCGGCGTGGTACTCATAGAAGGCGCGCCGGCTCGGATCCATCAGCGTGTGCTTTTCCCAGGCCTCGGGAATGAGCATCATCATGGCGTGCGCGAGCGAATAGCCGCTCATCATGAGCAACTCGAGCGCGTTGTCGAACGAGGCGGAGTCCGACTGGCCGTCGTAAATCAGCGGCCAGACCTTGTCCAGGTCGCGCCCGAGGATCGGGCTCGAGATCGCGCCCTGGCGCGCGCGCAGCCAGTTGACGTTGCCGCGCAGGGTGTTGATTTCGCCGTTGTGCGCGATCAATCGGAAGGGATGCGCCAGGTCCCAGGTCGGGAACGTGTTGGTCGAGAACCGCTGGTGCACCAGCGCCAGCGCGGACACCACGCGCGCATCCTGCAGATCCTTGTAATAGGCGCCGACCTGCCCGGCCAGCAGCATGCCCTTGTAGACGATGGTGCGCGCCGACATCGACGGAACGTAGAACTCCTTGCCGTGCTCCAGCTTGAGCGCCTGGATGGCATGGCCCGAAACCTTGCGAATGATGTAGAGCTTGCGTTCCAGCGCGTCCGTCACCGTGACACCCGTGCCGCGGCCGACGAACACCTGGCGGATCGTCGGCTCGATCTTCTTGACGGATTCGCCAAGGGTGGCGTTGTCACAGGGAACGTCGCGCCAGCCCAGCAGCACCTGGCCTTCGTCCTTGATCGCCCGCTCGATTTCATATTCGCAGGCAAACCGGGAAGCCGGCTCCTGCGGCAGGAACACCATTCCCACCCCGTACTCGCCCGGCGAGGGCAGGGTCACGCCCTGCTTCGCCATCTCCTCGCGGAAGAACTGGTCCGGGATCTGGAGGAGGATTCCTGCACCATCGCCTGCCATCGGATCGGCCCCCACTGCACCGCGATGGGTCAGATTCTTGAGGATCAGCAGCCCCTGCTCCACGATGGTATGGCTCTTCGCGCCCTTGATGTGCGCAATGAAACCGACGCCGCAGGCGTCATGTTCGTTGGCCGGGTCGTACAGTCCCTGGCGCGGCGGTAGTAGTGAGTGAGCCATTTCCAACCTCTGGAGCTACGTAACTTGGGTATGGCCGGCCTGATGACAACCCATCTGCCCCGATTCAAAAGCAGATTTCAAGCCGGACGCGCCCGGAAGCCCGGTTTCGGGCTGGGCTTGGAATGTTACCCCGAGTGGCGCTGGCCTATCAATAAACGGCGCCGTGCGGACCCGCTCAGGACTCTTCGACGGTAAACAGCCGGCGATGCTCGCGGATGGCGTAGCGGTCGGTCATGCCGGCCACATAGTCCGCGATGGCACGCGGAAGATCGGCCTCCCCGCGGGCCTGGAATTCGGGAGGCAGCAGGCGCGCGTCCGCATGGAAAGCCTCGAACAAGTCGCGAACGATGCGCCTGGCCTTGTTGCTCATGCGCGCGACCCGGTAGTGCTGGTATAGCTGCTTGCGCAGGAAAACCTTGAGTTCCTGCTGCTGCTCGCGAATGTCGGCGCTGAACGCAATCAGCGTCGGCGCCTCGCGCACGTCGTCCAGGCCGCCGGGCTCGTGCTCGGCGATCAGCCGCCGGCTCTGCTCGGTCAGGTCCGACACCAGCGTGTTGATCATGAGCCGCACGGTTTCATGGATCAGCCTCCGGTCGGTCAACCCGGGAAACAGCGCGCGCACTTTCTGCAGGTGGCGTGAAAAAATACCGACGCCGGCCAATTGCTCCAGGGTGATGAGTTCGGAACGCAGGCCATCGTCCACGTCGTGATTGTTGTAGGCGATTTCATCGGCCAGATTCGCGATTTGCGCCTCGAGCGAGGGGCGCTGTTTTTTCAGGAAGCGCTCGCCGACGTCCCCCAGCTTCCTGGCATTCTCGATCGAGCAGTGCTTGAGGATGCCTTCGCGCGTCTCGAAGCTCAAGTTCAGGCCGTCGAATGCGCCATACCTTTGCTCCAGCACGTCGACGACCCGCAGGGACTGCAGGTTGTGCTCGAAGCCGCCATAGTCCTTCATACATTCGTTCAGCGAATCCTGGCCGGCATGGCCGAACGGCGTGTGACCGAGATCGTGCGCCAGGGATACCCCCTCCACCAGATCTTCGTTCAGTCCGAGATTACGGGCAATGGACCTGCCGATCTGGGCAACTTCGAGGCTGTGGGTCAGCCTGGTGCGGAACAGGTCGCCCTCATGGTTCACAAAAACCTGCGTCTTGTACTCCAGCCTGCGAAAAGCCGTCGAGTGAATGATGCGGTCGCGATCGCGCTGGAATTCAGTGCGCCCGCGCGGAGGCTCCTCGCGAAAACGCCGGCCCCTGGATGCCGCAGGATCGGCGGCATACACCGCCAGCTCATGCATGCGCCGAAGCCCCCGACAAGACCTTGCGCAAATCCCTCATTTCGAACTCCGACGTCACGAATGCCTTGCCGAGGGATTCGAGCAGCACCAGGCGTAACCGGCCGTTCTCCACTTTCTTGTCGTGTCCCATGAGTTCGAGATAGCGCTCTTCGCCGAGCGCTGGGGCTTCCACGGGCAAGCCCGCGCGCCGGAACAAATTCGAGACGCGGTCGAGGTCGCCGGCCTTCAGCAATCCCATTGCTTGCGAGAGCCGCGCTGCAAGGATGGTGCCGCCTGCCACCGCTTCGCCATGCAGCCATACACCGAATCCGAGGCCTGTCTCGATGGCATGGCCAAACGTATGACCGAGATTGAGCAACGCGCGCCGTCCGGCTTCGCGTTCATCCGCTGCCACGACCGCGGCCTTGTTCTCGCACGACCGGCGCACTGCGTAGGTTAGTGCCACGGGGTCTTTGGCGACCAGCTTGTCCATATTGGTTTCGAGCCAATCGAGGAAAGGCAAGTCCATGATAAGGCCGTACTTGATGACCTCGGCCAAGCCTGCCGATAGCTCGCGGTCAGGCAAGGTCTTTATCAATCCGATGTCGGCCAGGACCAGTCGCGGCTGATAAAACGCGCCGATCATGTTCTTGCCCATCGGATGATTGATCGCGGTCTTTCCGCCAACCGACGAATCCACTTGCGCCAGCAGCGTGGTCGGTACCTGGATGAATGGCACGCCACGCTGGTAGGTGGCGGCGGCGAAACCCGCGAGGTCGCCGACGACGCCGCCGCCCAGCGCAAGGACCGTCGACTTGCGCTCGAGACGATTCGATAACAGCGCGTCGAATATCCGATTGAGTGTCGACCAATTCTTGTGATCCTCTCCGTCAGGCAGGATCACCGGAACGACATCGACTCCGGCACCACGCAAGGGCGCGCAAACTTTTTCAAGGTATAGCGGTGCTACCGTGGAATTCGTGACGACTGCGACCTTGGATTGGGGCAGGTGCGGCAACACCAGTTCGGCATTACCTACCAGGTTTTCGCCGATATGGATCGGATAAGGCCGGCCGTCGAGTGCCACCGTTACGGTCTGCATGGCGGGGCATCTTCCATGGTTGACGCACCTGCGCGGATATCCAGCATGTGGCAAAGGCGGGTCACCAGCACGGCGAGGCTTTGGCTTCCGGTGTCGATGGTTACGTGCGCGGTTTCTCGATAGAGCGGGTCGCGCAGTTCGAACAATTCGTTTAGCCGCGCGCGCGGATCCGCCGTCCGCAGGAGCGGCCGGTTCTTGTCGTGTCGCGTACGGTTCAGCAAATCCTTCACGTTGGCGCGCAAATACACGACGGTGCCGCGGGCGCGCAGGCGCTCGCGGTTTTCGCCGGCCAGGACAGCCCCGCCGCCGGTGGCGAGCACGGTATCTTCCAGCATCGTCAGCTCATCGATCACGGCGGTCTCGCGCTGGCGAAATCCCGCTTCGCCTTCTATTTCGAAAATGACCGCCACCTTGACTCCAGTGCGCTCTTCGATCACATGGTCCGAATCGTGGAAGGCTTTGCCCAGGCGCTTGGCCAGGACGCGTCCGACCGAGGTCTTGCCCGCCCCCATCATGCCGACGAGAAAGATGCTCCCGGCAATCGATGGAGCCGGTTGCGCGACAAGATCGTTGCTCACATTTTGCATGCGTTCATTCTAGCGAAACCAGTTCCGGTACAAGGAGCAAAAAAAACGGCCGCAGAATCTGCGGCCGTCGATCGAGCGGACGACGCGGGCTCAGCGCACGGTCAGGGTGTCCTTGATGACGCGCGGTGTGACGAAGATCAGCAGCTCGCTCTTGTCGTTGCGTCGCAGGTCCTGGCGGAAGAAAAATCCGAGCAAGGGAATGTCACCCAGCAGCGGAACCTTGGTAAGCGTCTGCGATTCATCCTGCGTGTAGATGCCGCCCAACCCGACCGTGCCGCCGTTTTCGACCAGAACTTCCGTCGTGACCTGCTTGGTATCGATGGCAGGGCCCGCACTCGTATTCGCACCTACGCTGTCCTTATTCACGTTCAGCTTCATCATGATATTGTCATCGGGCGTGATCTGCGGCTTGACCTTGAGGCTCAAGGTTGCCTTGCGGAAGGACACGCTCGTTGCGCCGCTGCTCGTGGCTTGCTGGTAGGGAATTTCCGTGCCTTGCTCGATGGTCGCCTCGATGTTGTCCGCCGTGATGACACGCGGGCTGGAGATGATCTTGCCCTTGCCGTCTGCCTGCAGCGCCGAGATTTCCAGGTTCAGGAATTTCGTCATTGCATCATTCATCAGGATCAACGAAAGCTGGCCCGGATTCACGCCACCCAACCCGGGGGCGGCCAGATTCGTAAAGGTCGAATCGGCCAGGAAATCGGGCGTATTTGTAGTCTGCCCAGTATGAGCACCAGTGTCATTCAGGCCGCCGCCGACCAGCGCCCGGTTGCTGCTGCCCGGAATTTGCCCGCCACGGCCCGTCGTGTCGTGATATCCGAGCCGCGCACCGACGTTCCGGCTGAAAGTATCCGTCGCCTCGACAATGCGCGCCTCGATCAGAACCTGGCGAACTGCCCTGTCCGTCTTCTTGAGCAGTTCACGCACTTCATCCAGCTTGCCGGGCGTGTCCTGGACGAATATCTGGTTCGTCCTGGCATCCACAACGGCGCTACCGCGCTTCGATAGTATTCTCTGGTCGGTCGCGGTGATGACCTTCAGGAAGTCTTCCGCTTTCTGGTAATTCAACTGGTAGCTTTCCGTGCGCAAGGGCTCCAGTTCGGAGATTTGCTGGCGGGCTTCCAGCGCCAGCTTTTCCTTCGTGGCAAGTTCGTCCCTTGGCGCGATCCATACCACGTTGCCGGTCTTGCGCATGTCCAGCCCTTTTGCCTGCAGGATGATGTCGAGGGCCTGATCCCACGGCACGTCCTTGAGGCGAAGCGTCAGGTTACCGCTGACGGTATCGCTGGTAATGATGTTAAGGCCGGTGAAATCGGCTATGACCTGCAGTACGGCGCGGACTTCGATGTTCTGGAAATTCAGCGACAGCTTTTCTCCTGTGTAGCCCCCGGCGGTTTTCGGCTTGCCTGAATCCTCTACAACGGGCTTGACCTCGATGATGAATCGATTGTCCGTCTGGTAGGCAGATTGCTCCCAACGACCCTTGGGCATCATCGAGATTCGCGTGTTGGGCCCGGAGCGCGTAACTTCGAAGCTGTCGACCTGCGTGCCGAAATCGGTAACGTCGAAGCGCCTTTCCAGGGAAGGCGGCAAGGCCGTCTGGAGGAAGTCGACCAGAACGCTCCTGCCTTGCTGGCGCAAATCTATCCCCGTAGAAGCATCTGAAAGATCGACGATGATCTGCGCTTCGCCGTTCTTTCCGCGCCGGAAGTCCACATCGCGGACGGCGTGACCTTCGCCAGCCGACTTGGATTCCGCGAATGCCGTCGCTGTCTCCGCGGTCGCAGATGCGGTATTGCTAGCCAGCGTGACAATGACGCTGTTGCCGTCTATCTTGCTGTCGTACTTCACCATTTTTGCGAGGTTGAACACCACGCGAGTGCGTCCGCCCGATTGCCCGAGCCTGATGGTACGAAGGTCGCCTTGATTGACGTCCTGGGAATTTTTTCCGAGCCCGTTGGTGGTGCTGGGGAAATCGAATGCAATGCGGGGAGGATTGTTGATTGTGAATGCGGCGGGCGGATTGGCCGGGGTGTCCTTGAAGCCGAGCTTGACGGTCACCGATCCCGATTGTGTGGAAACGTCGATCGACTGGATCGTGTTGCCGGTCGGCGCGGGAGTTTCTTCACCATACGCAAGTGCGCAGCCAAGGAGAAACAATCCCAGATGCGCCACGAGTTTAGTCAAACGACCGATGCGTTCCATATTCGCATGCTCCTTAGTTCATTGCTCGAGCAGCTGCAGACTGCTTGTGCGCTCGGTCCACGATCCGGAAGAAGAATCCTGGATGACTTCCTTGAGGGTCACCGTCGATTCGCTGATCGAGGTCACGACCCCGAAGTTCTGCCCGAGATAATTCCCGGATTTGACGCGATAGAGATTGGCATCGGGCGTCTTGATCAGCGCATAGCGGACCTGTTTCTGCTCGAGCGTACCCACCATTTGCAAGCTCTCCAGCGGGAACGCTTCGAGGGCTTCCTTGCGGCGGTTCAGGTCCGGGCGGGGCCCGCCCCCGCCGGCTGTCCCCGTGCGGGTATCAGCGACGGTCTTGCGCGGCTTGAACGGATCCGGCAAATCGAAGGCGTTATAGGCGAAAGGCTCGAACTGCCTGACCTCCGGAATGGGCTCCACACGACCGCGCAGGTCGTTGCCGGAATTCTTCACGAAGTCCTTCAGATCGGAAAACTGCTCGCCTCCACAGCCGGAGAGGAGCAGTGCCGCCATCGCAATGGTCAAAAGGAATCGCATCATTTCTTGGGAGCGGCTGCAGCGCGCGCAGCCTTGCGCTGCGCAGCGACTTCGCTGTCATCCAGATAGCGGAAAGTCTTTGCCACGGCGTCCAGGGTCAAGCCAGTCTTGCTGGAACTCAAGGCAATATCGTTAAGGGTCACGATGCGTGATAGCTGGGAAATGTCGCTCGCGAACGCGCCGATGTCGTGGTAGTTGCCGGACAGCCTGATCGTGATCGGCAATTCCGCGTAGAACTCGGATCGGGTTTCCGAGGCCGCAGGACGGAATAGCTCGAACTGCAAGCCGCGACCCAATCCGGCCTGGTTGATGTCCGTCAACAAGGCTTCCATTTCCGACTTGTTCGGCAACTGCTTGAGCATCTCGCCGAACGACTCCTCGATTTCCGCGAGCTGCTTGCGGTAGGCCTCGAGATTGACTGCCTGCTTTTTCTTGTCGAGGAAGGATGTCCTTAGGTCCTGCTCCTTGTTCCGTTCTCTGGCGAGTTCGTCTAGCTGGTTTTGCCAGTCGAACCAATAGCCGGCGAATACCAGCAAAAGCAGCAGGATGAAAAGCGCGCCGAGCTTCGGCACGGCGGGCCAGCTGCCGATCTCACGCGGATTGAGTCTTCGGATGTCGTCGAGCGTCATGATTTCAGCTCTTCGGCGCAGTCGGGACAGCGGCGGCAGGCTTCGCCGCAGGAGCGTTTTCCTCCTTCGGCCGCGATATATTCACGTTGAGGTTGAATTCATTGAGCGGCGTGTTATCCACTGTCGCTGCCTTGATCTCGATGAGCGACGGATTTTCCAGCCACGGCGATGCCTCGAAATTGCGCATGAGCGTGGAAACCCGGGCGTTCGAAGTCGCGTAGCCAATGACGTTGACCTTCTGGCCCGTCTGCTTGACGCCTTTCAGATAGACGCCGTCGGGAAGCTGGCGGACAAGCTGGTCCAGCAACCGCACGGTTTCGGTCCTGTTCGTCTGCAAGGACTCGACCACGCGCTTGCGCGCCAGCAGCGCCTGCGTCTGTTCCTTGAGCTTGCGGATTTCGTCGATCTGCTTGTCCAAGGCGACGATTTCCTGCTGCAGATACTTGTTACGCTCGACCTGCGTCTCGATTCGCCCTGCGAAGAATGTGTGGACCGCAACGATGATCACCGCGGCCAGCGCGATCGTCATGCCGGCCAGGATGAAGAACTGCTGCTGCTGGGCCTTGCGCCGAGCGGCGCGGTGCGGCAGTAGGTTGATCGGGATCATTCGTCGAACCTCCTCAAGGCCAGGCCGCAGGCGACGAGGAGAGCGGGCGCATCCACCGTCAATTGTGCCTGGCGAACTTTGGAGGAAACATCCATTCCAACGAACGGATTCGCAACCATCGAATTGACTTGCGTGCGTTCCGCGACCACTTCCGGAAGGCCTGGAATCGTCGCCGACCCTCCGGAAAGGAATATGTGGTGGACCTGGTTGAATTGCGTCGACGTAAAGAAGAACTGCAGCGCCCTGGCAATTTCGAGCGCCAGCGTGTCCATGAATGGCGCGAGTACTTCGGAATCGTAAGTGTCCGGCAGCCCACCGTTGCGTTTTGCAGCCTCCGCCTCTTCGGCGGACAGGCTGTAGTGACGCATGATTTCCTGCGTCAGCTGGTTGCCGCCAAACGGCTGTTCGCGCATGTAGACCGACTGCCCGTTGCGAAGCACGTTGATGTTCATCATTGACGCGCCGACATCGACCACCGCGATCGTCTGGTCGCGCCCGGCCTCGGGCAACTGTCCCTGCATCAGCTCGAATGCGTTCTGCGATGCGAAGGCATCGATATCCATGACCGTCGCCTTCAATCCGACCGATTCGGCGACAGCCACCCGATCTTCCACCTTCTCCTTGCGCGAGGCGGCAATCAGGACTTCGACGTCTTCCGTGCTGTTTGGAGCGGGACCCAACGTCTGGAAATCGAGATTGACTTCTTCCAGGGCAAACGGGATGTACTGGTTGGCTTCGGTTTCCACCTGGGCCTCCAGCTGCTCGTCTGTCTGCCCGGCGGGAACCACGATTTTCTTGGTAATGACCGCAGCGGAGGGCAGGGCCATGGCGAGGTTCTTCGCGCGCGTGCCCATGCGCTTCCAGCCACGGCGCAGCGCATCGCCGACCTCTTCGAGGTTCATGATGTTGCCGTCGACGACCGCATCTTTCGGCAACGGCTCGATCGTGTAGCGCTCGAGACGATACCGTCCCTTGCCGGCACCTACGAGCTCCACCATTTTCACGGACGACGAACTGATATCGACGCCGATCAATGGAGGCGCTTTGGGTTTGAGCAGGCTGCCGACAAAATCGGCATCAAACGCGAATTTTCCCTTGAACATTGGCCGCTTAGGCGTGATACGTATAATCTACATTAAATGCTAACAACAACTATTTTGCATGTAAAGCGTTTTAATCGGCGTTTCTGTTGCCTTTCGGCAACACCTTATATAATGCCGCTCCTTCCGATCCCCGTTCTCGCTACAGCCGCGTCCTAAATCATGTTTTCCCGTTGGTGGATCTATCCCATTTTGGGATTGGCCGTGCTCGCAGCGGTACTGGCTCTGATCGTCGGCTATGCGGCGGTTGTCGCCTATCCCAAGCTGCCCTCGCTCGACGCCTTGACCTCCTACCAGCCGAAGATACCGATGCAGATTTTCAGCATGGAGGGCAGCCTGATCGGCGAATTCGGCGAGGAAAAGCGCGCGTTCCTGAAAATCGACCAAACCCCCGAGCTCCTGCGAAAAGCCATCATCGCGGCGGAAGACGAGCGCTTTTACGAACACGGCGGCGTCGACTACATCGGCGTCATCCGCGCGGCGCTCTCGAACTTCGCCTCGGCCAGCGCGCGCCAGGGCGCCAGCACCATAACGATGCAGGTGGCGCGTAACTTCTTCCTCAGCACCGAAAAGACCTTCAGCCGCAAGTTCAGCGAGGCCCTGCTGGCCTTCAAGATCGAGCACAGCCTCACAAAGGACGAAATCCTCCAGCTTTATATCAATCAGATTTATCTCGGCCAGCGCGCTTATGGCTTCGGCGCGGCATCACAGGTGTATTTCGGCAAACAACTCGATCAGTTGAGCGTCGCCGAAATCGCCATGCTGGCGGGGCTGCCGAAAGCGCCTTCGCGATACAACCCGGTCGTAAACATGACCCGCTCGAAGCTCCGGCAACGATACGTGCTGAGGCGCATGTCCGAGCTGGGTTTCATCAATGCGGAGCAACTTAAAAAGGCCGAGGCACAGCCGATCATCATCTCGCGGCAGATCCAGGAATTTTCGACCCGCGCCGACCATTTCGCAGAAATGGTGCGCCAGGCGATCTACGACGCCTACAAGGAAGAGGCCTATACGCGAGGTTTCCGGGTATATACGACGCTTTCGAAAATCCACCAGGACGCGGCCTTCAAGGCGTTGCGGGCCGGCGTCATGGAATACGACAGGAGGCAGGGGTATCGCGGCGCGGAAGGATATTTCAACCTGCCGAAGGAAGAAGTCGGCGAAGAGGCCCTCGAAGACGCACTGCAGGAGGAACTCGAAAGCGACGACATTTATCCCGCAATCGCGCTCGATGTCGACGTGAAGGCCGTGAAAGCCTACAGGAAGGGCGGCGAGACGGTGACAATCACGGGCGACGGCCTCAAATTCGCGGCCCGCATGATCGGCAACAAGGCACCCGCGAAGGTGCGCCTCAAGCGCGGCGCGCTGATCCGGGTGCAGATGGATCCGAAGGGGGCCTGGCAGATCGTCCAGATGCCGCAAGTCGAATCGGCCCTGGTATCCGTGGATACCGATAATGGAGCGATCCGCGCCCTGGTCGGCGGATTCGATTTCTATCGCAACAAGTACAACCACGTCACCCAGGCACGCAGGCAGCCGGGATCCAGCTTCAAGCCGTTCATTTACTCCGCCGCGTTGGAAAAAGGCTTTACGCCGGCAACCATTATCAATGACGCGCCGCTGACGATAGACGCAAGCGAGACCGGTTCGGTCAACTGGCAACCGCGAAATTTCGACGGCAGCTTCGACGGCCCGATCCGCATGCGCACGGCGCTCACCAAGTCGAAAAACCTGGTGTCGATCCGGATCCTGCAGGCCATCACGCCGCAGTATGCGCAGGATTACATTTCACGCTTCGGCTTCGATCCGAAGATGCATCCACCGTATCTGACGATGGCGCTCGGCGCGGGTGCCGCATCGCCGCTGGAAATGGTCATGGGCTACACGGTATTCGCGAACGGCGGCTACCGCATGACGCCTTACTTCATCGAGCGCATCGAGGACGCGCAGGGGACCGTGCTCGGCAAAGCCAATCCGGCCGTCGTCGGTAAGGGCGCCGAGCGCGTCATCGATCCGCGCAACGCGTTCATCATGACGAACATGATGCAGGACGTGATTCGCGGCGGGACCGGCGCGCGCGCCATGGCGCTTGGCCGCGTTGATCTCGCCGGCAAGACCGGCACGACCAACGAGCAGATGGATGCATGGTTCGCCGGATTTCAGCGCCATCTGGCTTCGGTGGTGTGGGTTGGCTACGATATTCCGCGCACGCTCGGCGACCGCGAAACGGGCGCCGTCGTGGCGCTGCCGATCTGGATGTCGTACATGGGCGCCGTATTGAAGGGCCAACCTGAGGAATTGCCGATCGCACCGGAAGGCGTGATGGCGGTGGCAATCAACCCGGAAACCGGGCTACGCGACAAGCACGCGGCATCGCCGATGATCGAATATTTCTATCACGAGAACGTGCCGCCGGAGCAGGAGGGCACGCCGGAAGGCGAAGGCGGGGAGACGGCCAAGCCGCCGGAGGAAGTGAAGGACCAATTGTACTGACCGATATGTCGAGAGACGGCGGAAACAACCGGCAGATGCGTGAAAGCATCGCCCATCTGGCGGCGAGATTGATGGCTGTCGACGGCATAGACGACTACGCGCTTGCAAAGCGCAAGGCAGCCCGCCAGGCGGGAGCTCCCGATACGCGCAACCTGCCCAGCAACGAGGAAGTCGAGCTGGCATTGCGGGCGTACCAGCAGCTGTACCAGGCCGAAGAGCAGCGCGATCGCTTGCGCCATCTGCGTGGCCGCGCCCATGAAATGATGGCGCTGCTCGCGCGCTTCGATCCTTACCTCTCCGGAGCAGTGCTGTCCGGAAGCGCGGGCAAATATTCCGACATCGACCTCCTCCTGTTCACGGACAGCATGAAGGACGTGGAAATGTTTTTGCTCGATCGCCGCATCGACTATCGCAGCAGCGAAAAGCGCGTGCATATCGGCGACGAGGCGCGCAGCGTGCCCAGCTTCAGCATCAGCACCGAGGATGCCGACTTCGACATCACCGTTTTCGCGCCGCGCGACCTGAGGGCGCAAATTCGCAGCACGCCCGATGGCCGCCCGTTCGACCGGGTTCGAATCGACTGGCTGGATGCTGCGCTGGCCGGCGATCGGGCCGCCGACACCGGAGCTAGCCTTCCTCCCTGAGCCAGGTAGCGGCGTCGATCGCGAAGTAGGTCAATATTGCATCGGCGCCTGCGCGCTTGAAGGAAAGCAGCGCTTCCATCGCGCATTTGCGCTCGTCGATCCAGCCGTTCGATCCAGCGGCCTTCAACATCGCGTATTCGCCGCTGACCTGGTACACCATCGTCGGCGCGCCGAATTCATCCTTGACCCGGCGGACGATGTCCAGATACGGCAGGCCCGGCTTGACGATGACCATGTCCGCGCCCTCCTGCAGGTCCAGGCCGACTTCCCAGAGCGCCTCGTTGGAATTGGCGGGATCCACCTGGTAGGTGTACTTGTTTCCCTTGCCCAGGGTCGCCGCCGAGCCGACCGCGTCGCGGAAAGGTCCATAAAAGCTCGACGCATACTTTGCCGCATACGCGAGGATGCGCGTGTGGATATGGCCGGCCGCATCCAGCGCTTCTCGTAGCGCTCCTATGCGCCCGTCCATCATGTCGGAAGGCGCGACGACGTCCACGCCCGCGTCTGCATGGGAAAGCGCCTGCCTGACCAGGACTTCTATGGTTTCATCGTTGACGACATAGCCGTCGTCGTCGATCAATCCGTCCTGCCCATGGCTGGTATAGGGGTCGAGCGCAATGTCCGTTATGACGCCGAGCTCGGGAAAACGCTGCTTCAATGCGCGAATGGTCCGCGGCGCAAGCCCATCCGGGTTGAAAGCCTCCTTCGCATCGGGGGTCCGGAATCGTCCATCGACGACGGGGAACAACGCGACCGCGGGAATCCCCAGTTGTACGCATTTGTCCGCTTGTGTCAACAGGCGGTCGATCGTCATGCGCTCGACGCCAGGCATGGAGGGCACGGCCTCTGCGCGATTCGATCCGTCGATGACAAACACGGGATAGATCAGATCGTCCGCGGACAATCGATGCTCCCGCACGAGACGCCGGGAGAACTCATCATGGCGATTCCTGCGCATGCGACGGCGTGGAAATTTCCCCAAAACTTGCATGGCTTTTCCTTCGTTTCAGGCGCTTCGGCGCACCTGACAATTATCTTGATTTATATACGGAAATTGCGGACCAAGGAACTTTGGAGATTCGCTGGACTCAGATGTTGCAGACAGCGATGTCTCCCGCTTCTCCTCCCTGAGCGGGTGCCTTAATCCAATTGAGGCTCGTTTGGCCCCCGGTTTTAGTCCCCTTTAGCCGGGGGTTTTTTATTTTACCCGCGCGATACGCCTATTTCGTCTCGTACCAGCGAGCCAGCACGACTTCGGCGTTCTCGACACCCATGCGAGTTTGCGAAGAAAAGAGTTGCGCGGTGACGCCCGGGAATTCCGCAGCCAGCGCCTTCGACGTTTTGCGTAGCTGTTCCGTCGCCGCCTGCTTGCCAAGTTTGTCCGCCTTGGTCAGCAGCACGTGCGCGGGCTTTCCCGTTCCGGCGAACCACGCCAGCAACTGCGCATCGAGGTCCTTCATCGGATGACGGATGTCCATGACCACGACGAGTCCCCTTAACTGAGGTCGCAACTGCAGGTACCCGGAAATGAATTGCTCCCAATCATCCCTGATCTTTTGCGGCACCTTCGCGTATCCGTAGCCCGGCAGGTCCACGAGAAAGCGTCCGCCTCCAAGGCTGAAAAAATTGACTTGCTGGGTGCGGCCAGGCGTCTTGCTGACGAAGGCGAGCCGATGCCGTTGCGCAAGCGCGTTGATGGCGCTCGACTTGCCGGCATTGGAGCGGCCCGCGATGGCGACCTCCATGAGCGAGGCCGGCAGTCCGGTCTCGTCCGCGGCGGACGTGAAGAAAGCAATGTCGCGAAACAAGCCGGTCTGGCCCATGAGTTACGCTAAAATGCCGCTGTTGTCGGGGCGGGCTTTTCGTGCCTGGCGTTCCGGGAAAATGCCTGCCTCGCGGTAAATCAGGGAGCGTTCATGATTCGTTTTTTTGCACTCGCGATTGCATTCGGTTTCGTCGCGTCCGCGCACGCCGCCGGGGATGCCGCAAAGGGCCAGGAAATCGTCGGCAAGGTCTGCGCGGCCTGTCATGGCTTCGATGGCATTGCGGCGATTCCCGCAAACCCGAGTCTCGCCGGCCAGCATGCCGACTATATTTACAAGCAATTGACCGAATTCAAATCCGGCGCGCGCGCCAATCCGGTCATGGCCGGCATGGTGGCAAACCTCTCCCCGGATGACATGCGCAACGTGGCGGCGTTCTACTCGTCGCAGGCGCCTCGCGCGATGGGAGCGAAAGACAAGGACCTCGCCGCCAGGGGCGCGAAACTCTACCGTGGCGGAAACGCCGCCAACGGCGTCGCGGCCTGTGCGGGCTGTCATTCGCCCAATGGCGCCGGCATTCCCGCGTTGTATCCCCGCCTGGCCAGCCAGCATGCCGACTACGTCGCGGCGCAATTGAAGTCCTTTCGCGCCGGGGATCGCGCAAACGACCCGAACCTCATGATGAGGTCCACTGCCGCGCGGTTGAGCGACAAGGACATCGCGGCGCTCGCCGAATATATTTCCGGGCTGCATTGAAGCTCTTTCGACGTTAGCGCACGTAGTCGGCTGGTCGAGGGGCGTGGTGATCACGCCCCTTTGATTTTTGCGAACGCCGTTCTGGCGGCCGCGACGGTCGCATCGATTTCCGCATCGCCGTGCGCCGCCGACACGAATCCCGCTTCGTATGCGGATGGCGCGAAGTAGACGCCTTCCTCGAGCAGTGCATGGAAGAAGCCGTTGAACGCGGCTTTGTCGCACTCCATGACTTCGGCGTACGTTAGCGGCGGTTGCGCTCGAAAATACGCGCCGAACATTCCGCCCACCGATTGCGCCGAGAACGCAAATCCCGCATCGCGTCCGGCTTTTTGCAACTGCCCGACGAGCCGTTCGGTAATTTGCGTCAGGCGCTCGAAAAACCCCGGCGCCTGGACAAGCTTCAGCGTGGCGAGGCCCGCCGCGACGGCGACGGGATTTCCCGACAGCGTCCCGGCCTGATAGACCGGGCCAAGCGGGGCGATCGATTGCATGATGTCGCGGCGGCCGCCGAACGCGCCAACCGGCATGCCGCCACCGATGACTTTTCCGAGGGTCGTCAGGTCCGGTGTCATGCCGAACAGGCCTTGCGCGCCCTTCAGGCCGACACGAAATCCCGTCATGACTTCGTCGAATATCAGCACGGCGCCGTGGCGGGTGCACAGGTCTCGCATCGCACCCAGGAATTCCGGTGTCGGCTTCACGAGGTTCATGTTGCCCGCAACGGGTTCCACGATGACGGCGGCAATGCTGCTGGCCTGGGCCTTGAAAGCGGATTCCAGCATTCCGGCATCGTTGTAATCGAGCACGATCGTATGCGCCGTGATCTCAGGCGGCACCCCGGCGGAACTGGGTTGCCCGAGGGTCAGCGCGCCCGACCCCGCCTTGACGAGAAGGGAATCCGCATGGCCGTGATAGCAACCTTCGAACTTGACGATCTTCGGCCGGCCGGTAAATCCGCGCGCTAGGCGAATCGCGGTCATGGTGGCTTCGGTGCCGGAACTGACGAGCCGCACTTGTTCCATGGACGGCAGGCAGCGCGTGATCCATTCGGCCATTTCGAGCTCCGATTCCGTCGGTGCGCCGAAACTCAGCCCGCGGCCGGCTGCTTCCTTCACGGCATTGACGACCTCGGGATGCGCATGGCCAAGCACCAGCGGGCCCCACGAGCCGACATAGTCGATATAGCGCTTGCCATCGGCATCCCAGACGTGCGGGCCTTCGCCGCGGGAAAAAAACACCGGCGTGCCGCCGACCGAGCGAAATGCCCGGACCGGCGAATTCACCCCGCCCGGAATGACCCGCTGGGACTGCTCGAACAGGATTTCATTTCTCGTTTTCACACTTGCATCCTAACCATTCACTGTCATTCGAATAGACGCGCGAGGCGATGCGCCTGCGCCCGGGAATCCGGCACGTCGAACAACGCCGAAACGACTGCAATCGCATCGGCGCCGGCTCGTATCAATTCCGCGGCGTTGTCCGCGTCGATGCCGCCTATCGCCACTATCGGCAACGCGATTTCCGCGGAGGCCACTCGCAACAGCCCGATGTCGGCCCGAACGGCTCCCGGCTTGGTGGCGGACGGGAAGAAGCTCCCGAACGCGACATAATCCGCGCCGTGGAACGACGCGATTCGCGCTCGTTCGATCTCGTTGTAGCACGAAACCCCGATTATTTTATCGGTCCCCAGCACGGCGCGAGCCCGCGCCACGTCCTCATCGTTCCTGCCGAGATGAACGCCGTCGGCACCGACTTCGCGCGCGAGCTCGACGCTATCGTTCACGATGAACGTCGCGCGCCTTTCACGACAGAGTTGCGCGATGCCGGCAGCCTGGTGACGGCGCAGCGACTCATCCCCGGACTTGCTGCGGTATTGCACGGCGCGCGCCCCACCTGCCAACGCCTCTGCCACTTTTTCCGACAGCAATTCCGAATCGGACAGATCCGGCGTGACGGCATACAGCCCGCTAACCGTCTTTTTCATCCCCCGGCTCTTCCTCGCGCGCCCAGAACAGGCGATCGGGAATGAGCTGTCCCATTCCCGTGCGATAGGCGTGCTTCAATGTCTGCCAGGTATATTCCTGCGCGTCGCGCACCGCCTCCGGCACCGCAAGCCCGTTTGCCAGTGTCGCGGCAACGGCCGACGCCAGCGTGCAACCCGATCCGTGATAGGTGCCCGGCAAGCGCTGCCACGTATCCGTCCTCACGATGCCCTGCTGCTCATACAGCGTGTTGACCACCTGCGGCGTGTTTTCGTGCGTCCCGGTGACCAGCACGTATTCGCAACCAAGTCCGAGGATCCGGTTCGCGCATTCGCCCAGCGACGGGGCGTCGTCTTCATCGTCCGCGTCGTCCTGAGCAAGGCGGCGTGCTTCGTGGCTGTTCGGCGTGATCAACGTCGTCTGTGGAACCAACAGTTCCCGCATTGCGGAGATGAGTTCATCGGACGCAAGTTCGTCGCCGCGGCCGGACGCGAACACGGGATCCAGGATGAGGGGAATGTCCGGATAATCCGAAACCACTTCCGCGATGGCGGCAACGGCTTCGACGCTCCCGATCAGTCCGATCTTGAAGACCGAGACCGGCACGTCTTCGAGCACGCAACGCGCCTGGTCGGCGATCCATTCGGCATCGACGGGCTGGACGTCCTCCACCCCCATCGTGTCCTGGATCGTAACGGCCGTCACGACGGACAACGCGTGGCATCCCATGCTCGACAGCGTCAGGACATCCGCCTGCAGACCCGCGCCTCCGGAGGGATCGGTGCCCGCGAATACCAGAACGATGGGAGGCGATGCTGGCACGGCGATGGTTGTCGCGGCGGCGTTTCGAACTAAAATGGAAGTTTAACCGAAAGCCCCTTTCACCATGGCCGCGACCGACGACCAATCCTATAAAACCCTGATGTGCCTGATCTGCGGATTCATCTATGACGAAGCAGCCGGCCTTCCCGAAGAAGGCATTCCGGCGGGCACCCGGTGGGAAGACGTCCCCGTGAACTGGGTGTGCCCGGAGTGCGGTGCGCGCAAGGAAGACTTCGAACTCGTGGAAATCTAGGGAAAACAGCGATGCGAATACTGCACACCATGCTGCGCGTCGGCGATCTCAAGCGCTCGATCGACTTCTACACGAATGTGCTGGGCATGCAGGTGCTGCGGCAGAAGGACTATCCGGACGGCCGTTTCACGCTGGCCTTCGTCGGCTACGGCGCCGAGGAGGAACAGGCCGTGCTGGAACTCACGCATAACTGGGACACTTCGAAATACGAGCTGGGCACCGGGTATGGACACGTTGCCCTGGAAGTCGACGACGCCTACAAAGCCTGTGACGAGGTCAAGAAGCGCGGCGGCAGGGTGACACGCGAGGCCGGTCCGATGAAGCACGGAACGACAGTGATTGCCTTCGTCGAAGACCCGGACGGCTACAAGATCGAATTCATCCAGCGCAAGCGCTAGCCGTGCGCGGAATTTCCGCGTGCAGCGATATGGTTCGCGATCCTCACGAAGTCCGCTACACCGAGCGTTTCGCCCCGTGCCGACGAATCGATGCCAAGGCCCTCGAATTCCTGCGCTGAAATTTTTTCCCGCAACGCATTGCGCATGGTCTTGCGGCGCTGGCCGAACGCCCGCATCACCACGTCGGAAAGGACAGCTTCGTCGTCGGCTCGCCAGGGAAGCGAGGCGTGCGGCGTCAGACGAACCACCGACGACCAAACTTTCGGCGCCGGCCGGAATGCGCCCGGTTCGACGTCGAACAGCGATTCCACCGACCAGCGATACTGCAGCATGACGGACAAGCGGCCGTAGTCGGGCGTACCTGCTTGCGCGCTCATGCGCTGGACGACTTCGCGCTGGAGCATGAAATGCGCATCCCTCACGCAGGCCGCATATTCGGTGAGGTGAAACAGCAGGGGCGTCGAAATGTTGTAAGGCAGGTTACCGACGACGCGCAGGTTATTCCCGAGGGAAGGAAATTCGAACCGGAGGGCGTCGCCTTCGTGGACGATCACCCGGTCCTCCGCAAAGGTTTGCCGCAGGCGCGCGACGATGTCGCGATCGATTTCGATCGCGTCCAGGCAATCCAGGTGCTGCAGCAGGGGGCCGGTCAGGGCGGCAAGACCCGGCCCGATTTCCACGAAGCGTTCCCCGCGCCGCGGATGAATCGCGGCGATCATCCTGTCGATGACCGACCGGTCCTCCAGAAAATTCTGGCCAAAGCGTTTGCGAGGAACGTGCATCTCGATCAATTCGGGGACGATTCGGCGAAGACTAACCCGGCATGGCAGGTTATGTCGGAGCCAAACGTTTGCGTGGCACATGCATCGCCGTCATCCCGACGACCACCCTGCGCGGATGAACCGGTCACAGGACGCTGGCGAGAAGATCGCGTGCCGGCCAATCTGCACGCGTTTCGATGAATGCCGGGCTTTGGCAGACATCAGGCGAGATCCACAATGACTGCCTGAACCCGGCATCGGCGTCATGCAACGTCCGTCAGTGGGTATCCAGCCTCATTTCGACGTAGGCGCGGTCACGCTGCTGGCGCACCCATTCCTGATAGGCCTCGTCCGCCTTGCGCGTACGAATGGATTGCCTGGCGAGGACCCGCTGCCTCTCCTTCGACATGTCTTCGCTGCGCCGTTCGGTAACCTGGATCAGGTGCCAGCCAAACGGCGATTGCACCGGATCGCTGACCTGGTTGGGTTCAAGGGCGTTCATTGCACGTTCGAACTCCGGCACGGTGTCACCCGGGGACAGCCAGCCGAGATCCCCACCCTTGGACGCGCTGGCATCCTCGGATTGCAGTCTCGCCAGCTCCGCGAAGCTGGTACCGTTCTCGATGCGCTCCTTCAGATTGGTCAGCCTTTGCTTCGCTTCCGCTTCCGACACCACTTCGTTGGTGCGAATCAGGATGTGCCGCGCATGCGTCTGCTGGATGATCACCGGCGATTCGTTGCCGCGCTTGTCCGTGAGCTTGATGATATGGAACCCGTTCGCGCTGCGTAGCACCGGGCTCACGTCGCCCACTTTCATGCCCTTGACGGAATCGACGAATATTTGCGGCAACTTCGCCGCCGGGCGCCAGCCGAGCGCTCCGCCGTCGAGGGCATTCTGCGCATCCGAGACACCTGCGGAGACCTGCCGGAAATCCGCGCCGCCCTTGATCTGGGCCAGGGCTTTCTCGGCGATCGATCGCTTTCCCTGGATCTGCTCGGGGCTGGCCTGCTCCGGAACCAGCACCAGGATGTGCGACAGGTTGTATTCCTCGTCCTTACCGGTTTGCGAAACCTGGTTCTTCAGGTAATTGTCGATCTCCGCGTCGGTGATCAGGATCTTGCTGTCGACTTCGCGTTCCTTCAGGCGCGCGATCAGGATTTCATTGCGCAGCTCTTCGCGGAACCGGTTGAAATCGATGCCGTCGGACTCAAGCATCTTCCTGAAGTTCTCGGGCGTCGTCTTGTTTTCCTGCGCGATGCGATCGATCGATCGCTGCAATTGCGTATCGTCGACGCGCAGCCCCGTGTCCTTGGCGTTTTGTCCCAGCACTTTTGCGGTAACCAGGCGCTCGAGCAATTGGCGCTCGAGTACGTCGGGCGCCGGCAACGGCGTGCCCTGGCGCTTGAGTTGCTGGGTTGCAACCTTGATCTGCTCGTCGAGGTCCAGCCGCGTAACGACATCGCTGTTGACGACCGCGACGATGCGGTCGAGCGGCTGGTTTTCTTCTTTTTTTCGATCGCCCTGCGCGGCGGGCGATGGCGCCGTCGCCAGCACAAGGAGCATTGCAGAAAGAATTCGATAGGTCGGTTTCATGTCCGTAAGTCGTTTCGCGTGATCCAAGGCGATGAGCGCCACCCGTCACCGTCCCGCGTCAAAACGAGGGGAAGGGGTTGTAGTCCGGCACCCTGGCGGGATTGGACTTCTCGTAGCCGCCAATGCTCTGGCGCAGCAATTCCAGCGGGCTCGAACCGATTCTCGAAACCCCGGTGAATTCGAGCTGGAAGAACATGGCGTTCACGTATTCCGCCGTTCCGCTGACGAAACGATGCATGACGAATCGCGCTGCCCAGCAGCCGGCATTGTACTCGACGCCCAGCAGCCCTTCCAGAAGGTGGCTGTCCTGCAGCGAATAGTTGTAGCGCGCGAGTCCCGTCCAGCGCCCGCCGATCGGCCATTCCGTCGACAGGTCGAGCTGTTCGAGCGAATCGCGCGTGAAGCGGTAACCGAAATTGACGACTTTGCCCGGCTCCGGCTGGTAGCGAAGCAAGGTGTTGCTGCGCACGACCTGGTTCTCGTCCGTGCTGTATTGCATGCCGAGGTCCGTGAACCAGTGCTTGCTGATCTGCCCGGTGACGGCGGCAAGCACGTCTGATCGCGACGACTGCCGGACATCGGACGTCAGCGAGACTTCCTGCTCCTTGAAGTAATATCTCTGTCCCAGCGTGAGCCGCAGCTGCTCGTCGCCGGTTTTCGGATCGATGAGCCGCGTGGAGACGGCGGCAGTAAGCTGGTTCGCGTCGTTGATGCGGTCGCCGCCCGTGAACTGGTTCTCGGTGAATATCTGCGCAAGGTTGAAATCCGCCAGCGCCGTGTCGAAATTCGGCAGCTGGTTTTGCGGCCGGAACGGAATGTAGACGTAATACAGGCGGGGCTCCAGCGTTTGCAGATAGGCCCTGCCGAAGATATTCGTGTCCCTCTCGAAGGTCAGGGCCGAATCGAGGCTGTAGATCGGCAGGTTCCTGGACTGGTCGGGAAGCGTCTGGTCCTCGAAGGTGTAGTTCGTGGTGTGATAGCCGACCTTCGGCGTGATGTAGAAATAGGAAGTCTGGAACGGCGCGCTCACCGAGGGGTACAGGATCTCGCGCCTGCCGTTGATCAGGGTCGGATGCGCGAACTCGACATATTCTCCCTGCAACCCGAAATCCAGGTGCGCATCGGTCTGCTTGTTCACGTTCAGCGTGATCTGCGGGAGCCGCGCATAGGGCGGCACGACGGGCGCCAGCGGATCCTGCAAGGTCTGGTAACGCTGCACGCGCGTGTTCACCGACCACCAGCCGCCGTCATAGAACAGGTCCGCTTCCCGGTTCAGGTTGGTCTGCGACGTCGCCGCGATCTTGTCGCTCAGGTCCGTGAAATAGGTGTCGTCGGACACGCCCTGCACGTCCAGCGAGCCGGAGAAGCCATTGCCGAAATTCTGCTGGTGCTGCCAGAAATAGCCGTATCGGGTCTGGTCTTTCTGACGGTCGTCGGGCAGGTATTCGCCGCGCATCTCGCCCTTGAGGTCGGACTCCAGGTAGCGGAAATCGGTGTTCATCAGCACGCCGCGCTTGGACAGGATGCGCGGTGAAATCGTCGCGTCGTAGTTCGGCGCGATGTTCCAGTAGAACGGCTGCGTGAACTCGAAGCCGCTCTGGCCGGTGCTGCCGATGGTCGGCGGCAGCAGGCCCGTCTTGCGGCGCCCGCTCAAGGAGAAATCCAGGTAGGGCGAGTACAGGAAGGGCACGCCCTTGAATACCACCGTCGCATCGTGCGCCACGCCGACGTCGCGGATGCGGTCCAGGTCGAGTCGATCGATGCGCATGAACCAGTCGTCGTTGCCGACCTCGCAATTCGTGAACGTCGTCTTGTCTATCGTGTAACGGTCCCGGCTCTCGGCCACCACCTTCTCCGCGGTGCCGCGCACACCCACGCGCGCGATGCGGTATTCGGCATCTTCCAGGAAGCCGCTGTCGTTGGTGAGGTCGTAGAAAATCTGCTCGCCGGTGATGACGTCGCCTTCCCTTTCCAGGCGCACGTTGCCGGTGGCCGTGACCTGCTGCTCGGGAAACGAGAGATGCAGGTGATCGGCGAACATGGCCGAGCCGCGCTTGCGCAGGCGCACGCTGCCGGTTGCGTCGAGTTCCTGGTCCTGGTGGCCTTCGAGGCTGTCGGCATCCAGGAACATGTCGGTCTGGTCATCGTGGCCGAGCGCATAGGGAATCAGCTCGGGCTGCATGCGCAGCTTCAGGCCGGGTTCTTCCGCGTGAGCATCGCGGTACACATACAAGATCAACGCCAGGACGGCTAGGGAAGCGCGAAGACGATGCATGCGGTTTGTCGGTCGAGGCGAGGTGCTAAAATCTCATAAATCATTCATCAAGGCAACGAAGCAGATTGGATCGCTACGCGCTCGTTCACGATTGGCTGATCCACCAGCTTCCCGGCCGGACTTTCACCCTCGCCCCGGCATCGGCCGATGCCAGCTTCCGGCGCTATTTCCGCGTGAAGCTTCCCGATGAAACGCTCATCGTCATGGATGCGCCACCCGAGCGCGAGGATTGCGGTCCCTTCGTGCGAATCGCAAGACTCATGGCGGATGCCGGGCTGCACGTTCCCGCCATCCTCGCCCAGGACCTGCCGCGCGGTTTCCTGCTCTTGTCCGACCTCGGGTCGAAGACATATCTCGACGTGCTCGATGAAAAAAACGCCGACCGCTTGTTCCTGGATGCCATCGACGCGCTGATCCGCTGGCAAACGGCAAGCCGCGAAGGCGTGCTGCCCCCGTATGACGAAGCCTTGCTGCGCCGGGAAATCGACTTGTTCCCGGATTGGTACGTGAAGCGTCACCTCGGCGTCGAGCTCGACGCGGGACAGCGACAGTCGTTCGAGTCGGTCGTCGGTCCGCTCATCGCCAGCAACCTGGCGCAACCCAGGACCTACGTGCATCGCGACTACATGCCGCGCAACCTGATGCTGTCGGATCCGAATCCGGGCGTGCTGGATTTCCAGGACGCGGTGTACGGGCCGATTACCTATGACGTGGCCTCGCTTTTCAAGGATGCTTTCATCAGCTGGGAAGAAGAGCGCGTGCTCGACTGGACCGTGCGCTACTGGGAGCGCGCCCGCAAGGCCGGCCTGCCGGTCGATGGCGACTTCGGCGAGTTCTATCGCGACTTCGAATGGATGGGCCTGCAGCGCCACCTCAAGGTGCTCGGCATATTCGCGCGGATCTGCCACCGCGACGGCAAGCCGGCGTATGTCAGGGACACGCCGCGCTTCCTGCGCTACGTCCGCGCGGTGGCCGGGCGCTATGCGACCCTGTCGCCGCTGCTGCACCTGCTCGACCAGCTCGCGGATCGCGAGCCGGCGGCGGCGCAGGCCGATTGACTCCGGTGGGAACGTCGCCCGGGCCTGCGGCAATGATCCTCGCCGCCGGACGCGGCGAACGCATGCGCCCGCTGACCGACCACACGCCCAAGTCGCTGCTGCAGGTCGGCGGCAAGCCGCTCATCCACCGCCATCTCGAGAAGCTCGCTGCGGCGGGATTCCGCTCGGTCGTCATCAATCACGCCCATCTCGGCCAGCAGATCGAGGCGGCCGTTGGCGACGGGCGCGACTGGAACCTGGCGGTGAGCTACTCGCCGGAGAAGGAAGCGCTGGAAACGGCCGGCGGCATACGCAACGCGCTTCCCCTTCTGGCGAGCCCGGTATTCGCCGTCATCAACGCGGACGTCTACAGCGACTACGACTACGCAAACCTGTTCCGGACGGTGCGCGGCTTGAAGACCGCGGCGCTCGCGCATCTGGTGCTCGTCGACAATCCGCCGCAACATCCCCGCGGCGACTTTTCACTGGCGGGCGATCGGGTCGGCGAGGGAGGCGACGCACGCCTGACATTCAGCGGCATCGGCGTCTATCGCTCATCGCTATTCGATGGCGTTGCGCCCGGCAGCAAGCATCCGCTGGCGCCGCTGTTGCGCGAGCAGATGGCGCCCGGCAGGGTTCTGGGCGAGCATTTCCACGGCGAATGGGACGACGTCGGCACGCCGCAAAGGCTGGCGGATCTCGAAGCGCGATTGCGCAAGAGCGCCGGTCGCTGATCGCGCGGACGGCCGTGTGCCGTTGCCGCCGTATAATCGCGGCACTGCAACCCGGAATCCCGCGCCATGATCGATCCCGCCCTTTTCGCCAGACGTCGCGCGCATCTTGCCTCCAGGATGAAGGCAGGCGTCGCCGTGATACGCACGGCAAACGAGCATTTGCGCAATCGCGATTCTTCCTATCCCTATCGCTTCGACAGCTATTTTTACTACCTCACCGGCTTCGCGGAGCCCGAGGCGGTGCTCGTCCTGATCGCAGGCAAGGCGCCAAGGAGCATCCTGTTCTGCCGTGAAAAGGATATCGAGCGCGAAATCTGGGATGGTTTTCGGTTCGGCCCGGACCAGGCGCGCGAAACCTTCGGCATGGATGAAGCGCACCCCGTCGCAGCGCTCGACGAACTCATGCCGAAGCTCCTCGCAGACCAGCCCGTCGTATTCTGCGATGTCGGCTCCGATCCGGATTGGGACGGCAAGGTCATCGGCTGGATCAACAAGGTGCGGGCACAGGTGCGCTCCGGCGTCAGCGCGCCGGGAGAGATTCGCGACGTGCGCCGCTTCCTGGACGACATGCGCCTCGTCAAGGACGCGCACGAGATCGAGACGATGAAGCGCGCCGCGGCGATATCGTCTGAGGCACACCGGCGCGCGATGCGCGCGGTGCGGCCGGGCATGCGCGAATACGAGCTGGAAGCGGAGTTGATCCATGAATTCCGGCGTAGCGGCGCGCAGTCTCCCGCGTACACGTCGATCGTGGCGGGCGGCGCGAACGCGTGCGTGCTGCACTACGTGCAGAATGACGCCGTGCTCAACAAGGGCGAGGTCGTGCTCATCGACGCCGGTTGTGAGCTGGATGGCTACGCGTCGGACATCACGAGGACGTTTCCGGTCGACGGAAAATTTTCCGGCCCGCAGCGCGACGTCTATCAACTCGTGCTGTCCGCCCAGGCCGCCGCCATCGACCAGGTCAAGCCGGGCAACGCCTGGGAAGCCCCGCACGATGCCGCGGTCAAGGTGCTCGCGCAGGGCATGGTCGACCTTGGCTTGTGCAAGGGCACGGTCGACGGCGTCATCGAGTCCGGCGATTACCGGCGCTTCTACATGCATCGCACCGGCCACTGGCTCGGCATGGACGTGCATGACGCGGGCGACTACAAGCGCCAGGGTACATGGGTTTCGCTGGAGCCCGGCATGATGCTCACCGTCGAACCGGGCTGCTATGTCAGGCCGGCCGAAGGCGTGCCGGAAAAATTCTGGAACATCGGCGTTCGCATCGAGGACGACGCGCTGGTCACGAAATCGGGATGCGAGATCATCACCGCGGCGGCGCCGAAATCCATTGCCGACATCGAAACGCTGATGCGCGGGTAGGGAGCCATGAGCGAACGCCTCTGCGATGTCGCCATCGTCGGCGGCGGCCCGATCGGCGCGGCGCTCGCCTTGGCCCTGACGGGCAGCGGCCTCTGCGTGACCGTGCTCGAAGCGCGCGCTGATGCCGGCGGCGGCAACGATGCGCGAACGCTGGCAATGTCCTACGGCAGCCGCCTGCTGCTGGAACGGCTCCGGGTCTGGGATCGCATTGCTTCCGCGACGCCGATCACATCCATCCATGTCTCGCAGCGAGGCGGCTTCGGCCGCACCATGCTGGACGCGCCCGACGCGCAACTGCCGGCGCTTGGTTACGTCGTGCGCTATGCGGATTTGCAGCGAGCTATCGTGGACACGCTGATCCGCGAAAACGTGGACTTGATTGCAGGCGCGGAAATGACGGACATGAATCCGTCGCCGGAGCGTGTTGCGATTGAATTCCGGCAGCATGAATCTTCGCAACGCCTCTGCGCCAGGCTGCTGGTCATTGCGGACGGGGGTGGCGCCGCGGCGGAGCGCGCGGGAGCTGGAATCAAGGTAAGCGACTATGGCCAGCATGCGGTGGTGGGCCTGGTATCCACGTCCCGATTCCATGCGCAGCGCGCCTATGAGCGGTTCACGCCCAACGGCCCGATGGCCTTGCTGCCTTTCGAAGATCGCTACGCGCTGGTATGGACTGCCAAACCTGCTGCCGCGGATCGACTGATGGCCATCGCGCCGGATGAATTCTTGCGCGACCTGCAGCACGATTTCGGCGATCGTGCCGGACGCTTCACATCCATCGAATCGCGCGCACGCTTTCCCTTGACGCTGCGCTATGCCGAGGATCCCGTCATGAATCGCATTGTCATGCTGGGCAACGCGGCACAGGCGCTGCATCCGATCGCGGGACAAGGCTTCAACCTGGGATTGCGCGATGCGTGGGAGTTGGGCGAGATCCTGGTCCGGCATGCGGGCGAAGATCCCGGCGGGGTGCGGGCGCTTTCGCGCTACCGCAGCATGCGCAGGCCCGACCGAGTCCGCGGCATCGCGCTAACCCATTCGCTAGTCAAGATTTTCTCCAACGACTTCGGGCCGCTGCGGGCGGCGCGCGGCGCCGCGCTGGCGCTGCTCGACCTGCTGCCGCCCATGCGACGCGCGTTCACGCAGCGCATGATCTTCGGCGTGTCGCGTCGATAAGCGGTTTTTCGCGTTCTCCATCGCACGGCCTTTGCGCTAGAATGGCGGTCCGTTTTTTTCGCCCGGCGCCAAGATGCAGATCGGTCCGCATGTCCTCAGGAACAATCTGATCGTCGCGCCCATGGCCGGGGTGACGGATCGGCCATTTCGCCAGTTGTGCAAGGCGATGGGCGCCGGCATGGCGGTATCGGAAATGCTCACGTCGAACGCGCAGCTCTGGAACACGAAGAAATCGAGGCGGCGCGCGGATCACGAAGGCGAAGTCGATCCCATTTCGGTGCAGATCGCCGGCGCCGATCCCGCCGCAATGGCGCACGCCGCCCGCTACAACGCGGATCGCGGCGCACAGATCATCGACATCAACATGGGCTGCCCGGCAAAAAAAGTTTGCAACGTCGCGGCCGGCTCGGCTTTGCTGCGCGACGAGCCGCTCGTCGGCCGCATCCTCGACGCGGTCGTTGCCGCTGTCGATGTTCCGGTAACGCTTAAGATCCGCACGGGCTGGGATTCGCGGAATCGCAATGCGGTCCGCGTCGCCGAGATCGCGCAATCGGCCGGCGTCAAGGCGCTGTCGATTCATGGTCGCACGCGCGCCTGCGCATTCGTGGGCCCGGTCGAATACGACACCATTGCCGAAGTAAAAGCCCGCGTCGACATCCCTGTCATCGCCAACGGCGACATCGACACGCCGGAGAAGGCGCGCGAAGTCTTGCGTCATACTGGCGCCGACGCGCTGATGATCGGGCGCGCGGCGCAGGGCAGGCCGTGGATCTTCCGCGAGATCGAGCACTATCTCGCGAAAGGCAGCCGGCTCGCCGAACCGCGCATCGAAGAAATTCGCGGCGTGCTGGTACAGCATTTGCATGATCTTTACGCGCTTTACGGCGACGAAAGCGGCGTGCGTGTCGCGCGCAAGCACATAGGCTGGTATGTCAGGGGACTCGCCGGCGCTGCGGAATTCCGCCACGTCATGAACAGGCTGGAAACCACCCACCAGCAATTGCACGCGGTGGAAGCCTATTTCGATGACCTCGCGGCACGCGGCGAGCGGCTGGAATACATCGGGGAGCTGGCGGCATGATCAACGAGAACGAGATAGCCCGCTGCGTGCGCAAGGCCATGGACGGCTACTTCCGCGACCTCGACGGCGAGCGACCTTGCGCCATCTACGACATGGTCATGAATTCCGTGGAAAAGCCCCTGCTGGAGATCGTGCTGCACCGGGTCGAGGGCAACCAGACGCAGGCCGCACAACTGCTGGGCCTGAACCGGAATACCCTGCGCAAGAAAATGAAGGACTACGGGATCAAGTAGGGTTGCGACCTGCCTGCCTACGACTCCGCCCGTCGCAGGCCGACGGGCGGTTTATTTTTGGACCGCGTTCGATGAACCAGAGAAAAGCCCTGATCAGCCTGTCCGACAAATCCGGCGCGGTGGAATTTGCCCGGGCCTTGCGGGCCTTCGACATCGAGATCCTCTCCACGGGCGGCACCGCGAAGCTGTTGCGCGAGGCGAAGCTGCCGGTCGTGGAGATCGGCGACTACACCGGATTTCCCGAGATGCTGGACGGCCGCGTCAAGACCCTGCATCCGAAAGTGCATGCGGGCATCCTCGCGCGCCGCGACCTGGCCGAGCACATGCAGGCGATGACGAGCGGCGGAATTCCGACCATCGACCTGGTCATCGTCAACCTCTACCCCTTCGTGCAGACGATCGCCAAACCGGGTTGCACGCTGGAAGAGGCGATCGAGAACATCGACATCGGCGGCCCGACGATGGTGCGTGCCGCGGCAAAGAACTGGCGGCATGTCGCGGTGATCACCGATCCGGCGGACTATCCCGTGCTGATCGAGGAAATGAAGGCCGCCGGCGGCGCGATCAGCGTCGAGACCCGCTATCGCCTGGCGAGAAAGGCGTTTTCGCATACCGCGGCCTACGATGGCGCGATCAGCAACTACCTGACCGCGACCGACATACACGGCAGGGGCATCGCATATCCGGACCAGCTCAACATGAGCTTCGCGAAGGTGCAGGATTTGCGATACGGGGAGAATCCGCACCAGCAGGCGGCGTTCTATCGCGACCTGGCCGCCGTCCCGGGGTCGCTGGGCAACTTCCGGCAATTGCAGGGCAAGGAGCTTTCCTACAACAACATCGCGGATGCCGATGCGGCCTGGGAGTGCGTGAAGACGTTTTCGGAACCGGCCTGCGTCATCGTCAAGCACGCGAATCCCTGCGGGGTTGCCGAGGGTGCTACGACAGCCGAAGCGTATCGCCGCGCATTCAAGACCGATCCGACTTCCGCGTTCGGCGGCATCATCGCCTTCAACCGCGAGATCGATCCGGAAACGGCCGAAGCCGTGTCGGGCCAGTTCATGGAAGTCCTGATCGCGCCGCGCTTCGGCGCCGACGTCGTCGCGGCGTTGGCGAAGAAGGCGAATGTGCGCGTGCTCGAAGTGCCGATCGACGCCGGCCAGAACGCCTACGACACCAGGCGCGTCGGCGGGGGCCTGCTGGCACAGACGCCGGATGTAAAGAATATCCAGGCCGGCGACCTGCGCATCGCCTCGAAAAAGCAGCCTTCGGCGGCGCAGCTTGCCGACCTGCTGTTCGCCTGGAAGGTGGCCAAGTTCGTGAAGTCCAACGCCATCGTGTTCTGCGGCGAGGGCATGACGCTCGGCGTTGGCGCGGGCCAGATGAGCCGCGTGGACAGCGCGCGCATCGCGTCCATCAAGGCGGAGAACGCCGGCCTGACGCTCAAGGGATCGGTGGTCGCTTCGGATGCATTTTTTCCGTTCCGTGACGGCGTGGACGTCGTCGCCCGGGCGGGTGCCGCCGCGATCGTCCAGCCGGGTGGCAGCGTTCGCGACGAGGAAGTCGTCGCCGCCGCGGACGAGCACGGCGTCGTCATGGCGCTGACCGGGGTAAGGCATTTCCGCCACTGAAATGCTATTGTCGCGGCTACCCGTGCGCGATTCCTTTTCCCCGAATTCATGAACCTTCTCGTCATCGGCAGCGGCGGCCGCGAACATGCGCTGGCATGGCGGCTTGCGCAATCGCCGCGCATCGGCCGCGTCTACGTTGCGCCGGGCAATGCCGGCACCGCACGCGAAGATGGGCTCTTCAACCTGCCGCTCACGTCGATACCGGAACTGGTCGAGTTCGCGAAAAAAGAAGCCATTGCGCTGACCGTGGTCGGTCCGGAAGCGCCGTTGTCGGCCGGCATCGTGGATGCGTTCCGCTCGGCAGGGCTGAAGATCTTCGGTCCGACGCGGGCGGCGGCACAACTGGAAGCGTCAAAGGACTTCGCCAAGGCCTTCATGGTCAGGCATCGCATTCCGACCGCGGCCTATGCAACGTTTTCCGATCCGGGGCAAGCACACGACTACGTTGCGAAGCAAGGCGCACCCATCGTCATCAAGGCCGACGGCCTCGCCGCTGGCAAGGGTGTCGTCGTGGCGATGACGCTGGACGAGGCACATGCCGCGATCGACATGATGCTGGTCGACAGCAAGATGGGCGCGGCGGGCGCGCGCGTGGTGATCGAGGAATTCCTGGAAGGCGAGGAAGCCAGCTTCATCGTCATGGTGGACGGCCGCAACGTGTTGCCGCTCGCGTCCAGCCAGGATCACAAGCGGCTGCTGGATGCGGACCAGGGTCCCAACACCGGCGGCATGGGGGCCTATTCTCCGGCTCCAGTACTGACACCGGCCATCCACGCGCGCGTGATGCGCGAAGTCATCCAGCCGGTCATGCAGGGCATGGAGAAGGAAGGCAACCCGTATACCGGATTCCTGTACGCCGGCCTCATGATCAAACCCGACGGCGGCACCAGGGTGCTCGAATTCAACTGCCGCATGGGCGACCCGGAAACCCAGCCGATCATGATGCGGCTGAAGACGGACTTCTTTTCCATCGTCGAGCATGCCGTCAACGGCAGCCTCGGCAACATCGAGGCGGAATGGGACCGCCGCGTCGCCCTCGGCGTCGTCATGGCGGCGGCGGGCTACCCGGACGATCCGCGCAAAGGCGACGAGATCACAGGCCTTACCAGAGGCGCCGATGATGTCCACGTTTTTCATGCCGGCACCACGCTCATGGACGGCAAGGTCGTCACGAACGGCGGCCGCGTGCTGTGCGTGACGGCGCTCGGCGACACGGTCCGCGTCGCGCAGCGCCGCGCCTACGAGATTGCCGAAGGTATTCGTTTCGCCGGCAGCCAGATGCGCCGGGACATCGGGTTCCGTGCCATCGGCGCGCGCAAGAGCATACTCTGAGCGGCAAATGGATCCGACTGCGGTTAAGGATTACCTCACCGACCTGCAGGGCTGGATCGTGGGGAAGCTGGAAGCCGAGGACGGCCGATCGTTCCGCCGGGACGAATGGAAGCGCCCGAACGGCGGCGGCGGCGTGAGTTGCGCGATCGAGGAAGGCAACGTGTTCGAGCGGGGCGGGGTCAATTTCTCGCACGTCGCCGGCGAATCGCTGCCGCCTTCTGCCAGCGCAGCGCGGCCGGAACTGGCAGGGCGCTCGTTCGAGGCCATGGGCGTTTCGCTGGTCATGCATCCGCGCAATCCGCATGTGCCGACCGTGCACATGAACGTGCGTTTCTTCGTCGCGCGCAAGAGCGGCACTGCGCCGGTGTGGTGGTTCGGCGGCGGCATGGACCTCACGCCGTACTACGGCTTCCACGAAGACGCGGTGCATTTCCACGAAACCTGCAGGGCCGCGCTCGATCCGTTCGGCGCGGATTTGCACCCGAAGCTCAAGAAGTGGTGCGACAGCTATTTTTTCCTGAAGCACCGCGAAGAGCCGCGCGGCATCGGCGGAATCTTCTTCGACGACCTGTCGCAACCGGATTTCGACACCTGCTTCGGATTGCTGCGCAGCGTCGGCGATCATTTCGTCGATGCGTACATTCCGATCGTCGAATTGCGCAAGGCGCTGCCGTTCGGCGAGCGCGAGCGCGATTTCCAGGCCTATCGCCGCGGGCGCTACGTCGAGTTCAATCTGGTCTACGATCGCGGCACGCTGTTCGGCCTGCAGTCCGGCGGGCGCACCGAATCCATCCTCATGTCGCTGCCGCCGGTGGTGAAATGGCGCTACGACTGGAAGCCGGAACCCGGCTCGGCGGAGGAAAAGCTCTACACGGAATTCCTCGTCGCGCGCGACTGGGTCTGACACGCCCGACCCGATTCGAAATCCATACCCTCGTTGCCACCATGCCCGCGGACTCGCATCGCATAATCGTCACCGTGATCGGCAAGGATCGCGTCGGCATCATCGCCGGCGTGTCCGCCGTGCTGGCCGAGGCCGGCGCCAACATCCTGGACATCTCGCAGTCCGTCATGGACGATTTTTTCGTGATGATCATGATGGTCGACGTCGAGCATGCCAGCGTATCCTTCGGCGACCTGAAAGCCAGGCTCAACGCCAAGGGCGGGGAAATGGGCCTTCGCATCGACGCCCAGCACGAAGACGTCTTCAAGTTCATGCACCGGATCTGAACCGCCGGCATGAGCACCAGCCGCTACTCCCCGCAGGAGATCATCGAGACCATCCGCATGGTGCAGATGGAGAACCTCGACATCCGCACCATCACGATGGGCATCAGCCTGCGCGACTGCGCCCACCCCGACCTCGCCGTCGCGGCACGCAAGGCCTATGACAAGATTTGCCGGCTGGCCGGAAACCTCGTGCGCACCGGCGAGGAAATCGCGGCGCAGTACGGCATTCCCGTCATCAACAAGCGCATCTCGGTCACACCCATCGCGCTCGTCGCGGAAAGTTCGGATGCGAATTCCTACGTATCGATGGCGAAGGAACTCGACCGCGCGGCGAAAGAAGTCGGCGTCAATTTCCTCGGCGGTTTCTCGGCGCTCGTGCATAAGGGCATGACGCCGGGTGACGAGAAATTGATCGCGTCGATCCCGGAGGCGCTGGCGACGACCGAGCATGTCTGCGCGTCCGTGAACGTCGGCACCACCAAGGCGGGCATCAACATGGATGCCGTGGCGCTCATGGGCCGCACGATCGTCGAGACGGCACGCCTCACCGCGCAGCGCGACGGTCTCGGGTGCGCGAAACTCGTGGTGTTCTGCAACGCAGTCGATGACAACCCCTTCATGGCGGGGGCGTTCCACGGCATCGGCGAACCCGACTGCGTCATCAACGTCGGCGTGTCGGGACCTGGCGCGGTATTGCGAGCCGTGGAAAAAGATGGCCAGACGGATTTCGGCGCGCTGGCCGCGACCATCAAGCGCACGGCCTTCAAGATCACGCGCATGGGAGAACTGGTCGGTCGCGCCGCGTCGGCCAGGCTCGGCGTGCCGTTCGGCATCGTCGACCTGTCGCTCGCGCCGACGCCGGCGCAGGGCGACTCGGTGGCGCGCATTCTCGAGGCCATGGGCCTGGAACGCGTGGGAACGCACGGCTCGACGGCGGCGCTGGCGCTGCTCAACGACGCCGTCAAGAAAGGCGGCGCGATGGCGTCCAGCTACGTGGGCGGGCTGTCCGGCGCCTTCATTCCCGTATCCGAAGACATCGGCATGATCGAGGCGGCTGGCATGGGCGCGCTCACCTTCGACAAGCTCGAAGCCATGACCTGCGTTTGCTCGGTCGGCCTCGACATGGTCGCGATACCGGGCGATACGCCGGCGGAGACCATCGCCGCGATGATCGCCGATGAAGCGGCCATCGGCATGATCAATCGCAAGACCACCGCGGTGCGGGTCATACCCGCGCCGGGCCGCAAGGAGGGCGACATGGTGGAATTCGGCGGCCTGCTCGGCCGCGCGCCGGTCATGGCGGTGCATCGCGAAAGCAGCAGCGCCTTCATCGCTCGAGGCGGCCGCATCCCGGCGCCGCTGCAGGCGCTGAACAATTGAAGTGCATGAGGGGTGAGGAGTGAGGGGTTAGGGGAAAAGCAGCGGCAATGACTTGGGCCGTCAGGATGCGCCGGGCCAAGCGTTTTTCCTCTCTCCTTACTCCCGACTGCTCACGCTTTCCTTACTTTTTCAGCACGCATTTTTCATACAGGTCGCGCAGCCTGTTCTGCGGGTCGTACCTGGACTTGAGTTCGCGATAGGCCGGGCCGCCGTAAATCGAATCGAATTCCTCGCGCGAAAAATAGCTGTCGGAGTACAGCGACTTGATTCCGCCCAGCTCGACCACCTTGCGCTCGATCAGCCGGTTGAAATGCCCGGGCGGATGCTCGGTGCGCGACTTCACGACATCCCAGAAGCCGAAATTCACGTAGGTCGTCGCGGCGTCCATCGGATACAGCGGGAAACGTCGCGCCGGAACCGGCGTGCGGATGGGGCAGATCCAGACCGGCAGGATGCCGATCTCGCGCAGGAAGAAATCCAGGAACTCCGGCGCCCGCGCGACGGGAATGTCCACGTCCTGGATCACCGATTCGCGATGCTTGCGCGCGAGCTTGTCCAGGGCGGAAGTCAGCTTCCAGCGGCTGTTCCAGCGCATGATCTTCGTGTAGGTGCGCGAGTTCAGGCGCTCGGGCCCGAACATTTTCCTGACCAGCGGATTCTGCGCGCCGAGGTTCTTCGAGCACCAGAACCAGTCGGTATCCCAGCGCCACAGGTAGTCGTGAACGCTCAGGTAGTCCACTTCCTTTTCCTGCAACGACCGGTAGTAGATATTCTCGAACGTGTAATCGCTGAGGAATGGCGCTTCGTCGACGAAGCGCGCCGTGGTCAATATCATTTCGTCGGGCGCGAATACCGCGCCGTCGAGGAAATCGGCATCCGAATCGCAGCGCGCCGCGACCGCCTGGAAGTAGATCCCGGGATCGGAAAAGCGCTCGTGCTCGATGCGCACGAACTTCTTCACCGGTTGCGTTTGCGTGCGAACGCGCAAGGCGTAGCCGAGCGTGCCGTAGGAATTCGGAAATCCGAAAAAAAGGTCGCTGTGCTCGTTGTCCGGCGTGCACAGGCGAAGGCTGCCGTCGCCGGTCAGGATCTCCATTTCCGTGACGGCGTGGTGCACCAGCCCGCGCCGGAACGACGTAGCCTCGATGCCGACGCCGGCCACGGCGCCGCCCAGCGTGATGGTCTTCAGCTGCGGCACGACGGCGGGCATGCTTCCGCAGGCCAGCGTGGCGAGGACCAGGTCTTCGTAGGTCGTCATGCCCTCGGATTCGATCCAGCCGGCCGCGGGATCCACGCCCAGCACGTTCTGGAAATCGCGCACGTCCAGGCGCTGCGACTTGCCCTTCTGGCGATCGCGGAAAAGGTTGGACGTGGCTTTCCTCAAGCCCGGCGTGCCCGAGCCGGCGGCGAACTGGCGCAGCAGCGCCGCCTTGCGCATCGCGTAGGTTTGCGAGGCCATCTCAGTCGCGCACGCTAGTGGTCATACAGGAACGCACGGCTCATCGGATAGTTGTCCTTCGTGATGTTCGGCTTGCTGAACACGATCTGGAACAGGTGCGTGCGCAGCTTCGTCGAGCGGAACATTTCCGCGCAGGAGTACAGGTAGGTCCGCCACACGCGGCGGAAGCGTTCGTTGAATTTCACCGGGTCGAGCGCCTGGATCTTTTCCCAGTTGCGGTCGAAGCGCTCGCTCCAGGCGTCCAGGGTCAGCGCATAGTGCCGGCGGCGGTTTTCGATGTCGACGACTTCGAGCCCGCTGCGCTCCATCTCGACGATCGTTTCCGCGAGGCTCGGAATCCACCCGCCCGGAAACACATGCTCACGGATGTAGAACTCCGTGTCGAACACGCCCACGTGACCGATGAAGTGCAGCATCCCCAGGCCGCCCGGCTTCAGGAAATCCGCGTGCGCCTTGACCACTTCCGCGAGCTGGTCGCGGCCGGCGTGCTCGAGCACGCCAATGGAGACCACCTTGTCGTACTGCCGGTCGACCTCGCGGAAATCCGCCAAACGCACGCTCATCTTGTCCTGCAGGCCCTGGCGCCGGATTTCTTCTTTCAGGGATTCCACCTGGCCCGGTGCCGTATTGAGGCCGGTCACCACGGCACCGTAGTTTTCATGCGCATGGAACATGAACCCGCCGAAGCCGCAGCCGATGTCGATAACCGTTTCTCCGGGTACCAGCCGGATCTTGCGGCAGACGTCTTCCACCTTGTTGCGCTGCGCCTCCTCCACCGTGAGCGTGCCTTCCTTCCAGAAGGCGCAGGTGTACATCATGAGCGGCACGTCGAGCCAGTAGCGATAGAACGCCTCGCCCAGGTCGTAGTGGAACTTCGCATTCGCGCGCGCCTGCTCGACGCTGTGATTCGAATGGCGCAATTCATGCCACCAGTTGCGCAGGCGCACCAGCAGCTTGGGCCGACCGCTGAAATTGCCGTCCAGCCCGACATGGAAAGCCTTGCCGATATCGCCCTCGACGTCCACCTCGCCGTCGAAATACGCTTCCAGCAGGCCGATGTGTCCCTGCGACGCCGTCCGCCATTGCGCCGACCGGCTGCGGAATTTCACCGTGAATGCCGGCGGCGATTCGCGATTCTGGAAGTGCGATCCGTCGGCGAATTCGACGTGAAACGGAACTTCCGTGCCCGCGCCCAGCTTCGACATCAGCTCCGCAACCGCTGCCCCGCCCATGCGTCGTCCTCCGTCGTCTCGTTGCAGGAAGCCGCCCTATTCCCCCAGGTAGGCCTGGCGCACCTGCGGATTCGCAAGCAGCGCCTTCGCCTCGCCGCCGACCGCGATCGATCCGCTTTCCATCACGTAAGCGCGATGGCTGGCTTCGAGCGCGAGCTTCGCATTTTGCTCCACCAGCAGCACGGTGACGCCCTGTGCGGACACCATGCGCACGGTCTCGAATATCTTTTCGACCATGAGCGGCGCAAGGCCCATGCTCGGCTCGTCGAGCAGCAGCAACGTCGGCCGGCTCATCAGCGCGCGGCCGATCGCGAGCATCTGCTGCTCCCCGCCCGAGAGCGTGCCGCCGGTCTGGTTGCGCCTTTCCGCCAGGCGCGGAAACAGCGCGTAGATGCGATCCAGGTCGGCGGCCACCTGCGCCTTGTCGCGCCGGATGTAGGCGCCCATCTGCAGATTCTCGCGCACCGTCAGGCGTCCGAACACGCCGCGTCCCTCCGGCACCAGCACCAACCCGCGTTCGACCAACCGGTGCGCCGGGAAGTTGCTTACGTCCGCCCCCTGCAGCTGCACCGAGCCGCCATGATGCAACAGGCCGCAGATGGCCTTGAGCGTGGTGGTTTTTCCGGCGCCGTTCGCGCCGATCAACGCCACCATTTCGCCGACCGCGACCGTCAGGTCGATGCCCTTGACGGCGTTGATGCCGCCATAGGCCACCTTGAGTCCCGAGACGGCCAGCAACGGGGTCACGGCAACGCCCCGCCGAGATAGGCGCGAATGACTTCGGGATCGCGCTGCACCTTCGCCGGCTCGCCTTCGGCGATCTTCTTTCCGTAATCGAGCACGGCGACGCGGTCGCACAGGCCCATGACGAGCTTCACGTCATGCTCGATCAACAGCAGCGTGACGCCGTCGGCGCGGATTTTCTCCAGCAGCGCGCGCAGCTCGATGCGCTCGGTTGCGTTCATGCCCGCCGCCGGTTCGTCCAGTGCCAGCAGCTTCGGCTCGGTTGCCAGGGCGCGGGCGATCTCCAGCCTGCGCTGGTCACCATAGGAAAGGTTTCGCGACAGCATGCCGGCGTGCCGCTCGATGCCCACGTATGCCAGCAATTCGCGCGCGCGCGCGCGGATCGCGCGCTCTTCCTCGCGCGTGCGGCGATTGCGCAAGATGGCGCCGATCGCGCCGGCGTGCGTGCGCACGTGCCGCCCGACCATGACGTTCTCGACGGCCGTCATGTTCGCGAACAGGCGGATGTTCTGGAAGGTGCGGGCAATGCCCGCCTTCGCCACGCGGTAGGGCTTCAGGCCCACCAGGCTGGTGCCGTCGAATTCGAAGCGCCCCGCGTCGGGTGCATAGATGCCGGTCAGCACATTGAACATCGTCGTCTTGCCGGCGCCGTTCGGGCCGATCAACCCGTAGATTTCGTCGCGACCGATGCTCAGCGATACGTCGGCCAGCGCCGTCAGGCCGCCGAAGCGCTTTTCGATGTTCGCCATGCGCAGGATCGGCGTCGCGTCCATCAGTCCGGATCCGCATCCGAAAGTTCGCGCTTGCGCCGCTTCGACGGCCACAGGCCCGCGGGGCGGTAGAGCATCATGAGCACCAGCGCCAGGCCGAACAGCAGCATGCGTATGACCTCCGGTTCGATCAGCAGCCGGCCGAATACCGCCTTCTGCACCGGCTCGACCGTGTAGCGCAGGATTTCCGGCACGAACGAAAGCAGGATCGCGCCCAGCACGACGCCCCATACGTTGCCCATGCCGCCCAGCACGACCATGGACAGCACCATGATCGATTCCACGAACACGAAGCTCTCCGGGCTGATGAAACCCTGGGTCGCCGCGAAGATGCCGCCGGCGACGCCGCCGAAGCTGGCCCCCATGGCGAACGCGAGCAGCTTGACGTTGCGCGTGTTGATGCCCATCGCCTGCGCGGCGACTTCGTCTTCGCGAATGGCGACCCACGCCCGGCCCAGCCGCGAATTCTGCAGGCGCAGGTTGATGACCATGGCCAGCACCAGCACGACGAGCAGCAGGTAGTAGTACTTGATGGGCCCGCTGAACGCCAGGCCGCCCAGCTCATCGGTGCGGCTGAAATTCAGGCCATCGATGCGAAACGGATCGATCAGCGTGACGCCTTGCGGCCCGTTGGTGATGTTGAACGGCTGCGACAGGTTGTTCAGGAAAATGCGCACGATCTCGCCGAAGCCCAAGGTCACGATCGCCAGGTAGTCGCCGCGCAATTTGAGCGTCGGTGCGCCGAGCAACACGCCGAACACGCAGGCCACGGCGGCGCCGATCGGCAGGATGATCCAGAACGGCAGGTGCAAGCCGAAATGCGGCGAAGCGAGCAGGGCGTAGCAATAGGCGCCCACCGCGTAGAACGCGATGTATCCGAGGTCGAGCAGGCCGGCAAACCCGACGACGATGTTCAGGCCGAGCGACAGTAGCGCGAACAGGATCGCGAGGTTCGTGATGCGCACCCAGGCCGTTCCGACCGAGGCGAGCACGAAAGGCAGCACCAGCAGGGCGATGGCGACCAGCGCGACGCCCGCCCACGGCGCGTAGCGGTGCGATCGCAGGCCCTCCAGGCGTTTGCTCCACTCCATGATCAGGCCCGGTCGGAAACGCGTTCGCCCAGCAGGCCCGACGGACGGAAAACCAGCACCGCGATCAACACCAGGAAGGCGAACACGTCCTGGTAGTTGCTGCCGAACAGGATGAGATGCGGGTCCTGCGCGCAGCGCGCGGCAAGCGCATCGGAAATGCCCGACAAGTGGCAAAGGTCCATGATCTCGCCGATGTATCCTGCGCCGAGCGCTTCGACCACGCCTAGCAGCACGCCGCCCAGCATCGCGCCGGCGAGGTTGCCGATGCCGCCGAGCACCGCGGCGGAAAACGCCTTCATGCCGAGCAGCGCGCCCATCGTGTAGTGCGCGATGCCGTAGTAGGTCCCCACCATGACGCCGGCAATCGCGCCAAGGCCGGCGCCGATCACGAAGGTCGCGGAAATGACGCGGTTCACGTCGATGCCCATGAGCCCGGCCACCTGGGGATTTTCCGACGTGGCGCGCATCGCGATGCCCAGTCGCGTGCGAAACACCAGCAACGTCAGCGCCGCCATCAGCAGGACCGAGCCCGCGATGATCGCGATCTGCACGGCACTGATGTGCGCGCCCGCGATCTCGAAGACCGGATTGTCGATGATCTGCGGAAAGCCGAGCGGATTGCGGCTCCAGATGATCATCGCCGTCTGCTGCAGGATGATGGAAATGCCGATCGCCGTAATCAGCGGGGCAAGGCGCGGCGCGCCGCGCAATGGACGGTAGGCGACCCTCTCCATGGCGAACCCCACGGCCATGCAGGCCGGAACCGCGCAAACGATGCCGGCGCCGACGATGACGAGCGGCGGCAAAACCGAACCCGCGAGCGCCGAAATCACCGACAACGCCACCATCGCGCCGACCATGACGACTTCGCCGTGCGCGAAATTGATCAGCTGCACGATACCGTAGACCATGGTGTAGCCGAGCGCGACGATGGCATACACGCTGCCGAGCGTAATGCCGTTGATGAGTTGCTGCAGGAAAGTTTCCAAGGTCTGGTCGGCCCGCTGTCGTGATCAGGCTAGCAAATTCCGTGCGGTTGAATGCTCGTTGCGCGGGCACCAAAGAAAACAGCACCCGCAGGTGCCGTTTTCATGTTCGGGGTTGCGCACCGCTTACTTCGCGGGTGCGCCTTTGACGAATTCCTCGAATCTGACGGATTTACCGGCCTTGATGACGGCCACCGGCGTGATCGCGCCGCCCTTCATCGTGAAGATCGTCATTTCGGCGTCCTTGCGGTCGCCCTTGTCGTCGAACTCGATGTGGCCGCTGGCGCCCTCGTATTTGATTTTCGCGAGCTCCGGGAGGTACTTCGCCGGGTCGACGGAATTGGCCGCCTGCATCGCGGCGATCAGCAGGTTCGCACCGTCGTAAGTAAACGGCGCATAGATCAAGGGATCGGAATTGAATTTCTTCTTGAAGGCTTCCAGGAAGGCCTTGCTTGCCGCCTGCACCGGGATGCCGGCCTGCGAGCAGATCATGCCCTCCGACGCCGCGCCCGCGAGTTCCTTCATCTTGTCGGTGCACGCGCCGTCGCCGAATGCGAACACGGCCTTCAATCCCAGTTCGCGGCCCTGCTTGAGCAGGGGGCCCGCGCCGGAGTCCATGCCACCATAGAACACCGCGTCCGGACCCTTGCCCTTCAGCTTGGTCAGGATCGCCTTCCAGTCGCGGGTTTCCTGCGTGCCCTTCTCGCGCGGCAGCACGTTGATGCCGCCCGCCTTCAAGGTTTTCTCGACTTCATTCGCAAGGCCTTCGCCGTACGCCGTTGCGTCATCGACGATTGCAACCGACTTCAGCTTGTTTTCCGCCATGAGGTAGCTGGCCACGGCGGGGCCTTGCTGGTCGTCGCGCCCCACGGTGCGGAACGCAACCTTGAAGCCCTGCTCGGTGAGCTTTGGGTTCGTCGCGGAGCCGCTGATCATCGGGATGCCTGCCTGGTTGTAGACGGCAGAGGCGGGAATGGTGACGCCCGAGTTCAGGTGTCCCACCACGCCGGCGACTTTCGCGTCGACGAATTTCTGCGCGATGATCGGGCCCTTGTTCTCCTTGCCCTCGTCGTCTTCGCTCAGCATTTCGAATGCGACTTTCTCGCCGCCGATGGTGAGGCCCTTTGCATTGGCCTCGTCGAGTGCCAACCGCACGCCGTTCTCGTTGTCCTTGCCCAGGTGCGCGATGCCGCCGGTCAGCGGGGCCGCGTGCCCGATCTTGACCACGCGCTGGATCGAGGACGATTTGCCTCCGGCACTGGCCTGCTCGTCCTTCTTGCCGCAAGCCGCAAGACCGAATGCCACGATCGCGACGAGCCCCGCCGTCATCCATTTGAAGCCGATAGTTTCGACAGCCTTCATGTCTGCGTCCCCCAATTGTTTGTCCGATGCCGCTCTGGCCCGCCCGGATTATCCGCCAGCGTTTTCAACGTTGTCAATTTGGGCCGTGAATTCATAAAGTTGTGCGAAACGAACGCGGGCTCGTCGAGACAAACAAAAAGGCCGGCGTGTGCCGGCCTTTCAGTGTGCATCCGCGGAAGCGCGTTACAGCGACAAGACCCACTCCACGAGCATCTTGGCTTCGTCTTCCTTGACCGGATTCGGCGGCATCGGGATCGTGCCCCATACGCCTCCGCCGCCGTTGATGACCTTCTTGATCAGGGCCGCCTCGGCGTCCTTGTTGCCCTTGTACTTCTTCGCCACTTCGGTATAGGCGGGGCCGACCAGCTTCTTGTCGATCGCATGACAGGCCAGGCAGTTCTTGGATTGCGCCAAGGCTTTCGCCTTATCCGCATCCACCGCGTAGGCGCTACAGGCCAGCATCAAGCCCGCGGCAGTGGCGATCATCACGATTTTCTTCATTTGCAAATGCCTTTCATTCGAGTGGGATTTGGACCGCAGCGCATTTTATATCGGCTTCGGCCGGCTTTGGATACTTTTCAGGCCTGGCGCGCCGTCGTGGGCGAATAACGCCGCGGCAGGTACAACGTTGACAGTCCTGCAGCGGGCTGGTTCGCGCAAAGACCCTCAAAGCCCCAGCTCGTTCCACATGTCATCGACGCGGCGCTTCACCGCCGCATCCATCGCGATCGGGATGCCCCAGTTCCGGCTGGTTTCGCCGGGCCATTTGTTGGTCGCGTCGAGGCCCACCTTGGAGCCGAGTCCGGAAACGGGACTGGCGAAATCCAGGTAGTCGATCGGCGTGTTTTCCACAACCAGAAGGTCCCGCGCGGGATCGACCCGGGTGGTGACGGCCCAGATGACTTCCTTCCAGTCGCGCACGTCGATGTCGTCGTCGACGACGATGATGAACTTGGTGTACATGAACTGGCGCAGGTAGGACCAGATGCCGAACATCACCCGCTTGGCATGGCCGGCGTACTGCTTGCGCATGCTGACCACGGCGATGCGATACGAGCAGCCTTCCGGAGGCAGGTAGAAATCCGCGATTTCCGGGAACTGCTTGGTCAGCAGCGGCACGAACACTTCGTTCAGCGCAACGCCGAGCACCGACGGCTCGTCCGGCGGCTTGCCCGTGTAGGTGCTGTGATAGATCGGATCCCGGCGCATGGTCATGCGCTCGATGGTGAAGACCGGGAAACGTTCGCGCTCGTTGTAGTAGCCCGTGTGATCGCCGAACGGTCCTTCCAGCGCGTCCTCGCCGGGATGGATCACGCCTTCGAGCACGATCTCGCTCGACGCGGGCACCTGCAGGTCGGAACCCAGGCATTTCACCAGTTCGGTCTTCGAGCCGCGCAGCAATCCCGCGAACTGGTATTCGGACAGCGTGTCCGGCACCGGCGTTACGGCGCCCAGGATCGTGGCCGGGTCGGCGCCGAGCGCGACGGCGACGGGGAACGGCTGGCCCGGGCTGGCGCGGCCATGATCGCGAAAATCCAGCGCGCCGCCGCGATGCGCCAGCCAGCGCATGATGACCTTGTTGCGCGCAACGACCTGCTGGCGATAGATGCCCAGATTCTGGCGCGGCTTGTCGGGACCGCGCGTGACCGTCAGCCCCCAGGTAATCAGCGGACCGGCGTCGCCCGGCCAGCAGGTCTGAACCGGCAGCCGGCCCAGGTCCACGTCGCTGCCTTCGAGCACGACGTCCTGGCAGGGCGCGGACCCAACGATCTTCGGCGCCATGTTCAGGACCTGCTTCAGCACCGGCAGCTTGTCCCACGCATCCTTCAATCCGGTCGGCGGCTCGGGTTCCTTCAGGTAGGCAAGCAGCTTGCCGACTTCCTTCAAGGTTTCCACGGACTCCTGACCCATGCCTATGGCCACGCGGCGCGGCGTGCCGAACAGGTTGGCCAGCACGGGGATCGAATGGCCCGCGGGCTTTTCGAACAGCAGGGCCGGCCCGGCGGCTTTCAGCACGCGGTCGCAGATCTCGGTCATCTCCAGCACGGGAGACACTTCGGTGACGATGCGCCTGAGCTCGCCTTGCTTCTCGAGTTGGGCGATGAAGTCCCGCAGGTCCCGGTAGCGCATCGTCAGATGACCGGATGGGCGCCGCCGTCCATCGGAATCACGACGCCGGTGACATAGGCGGCCTGCTCCGACGCCAGGAACAGCGTGAGGTTGGCGACATCTTCCGGATGCGCATAGCGGCCGAGCGGCACGCGCGCCTGCCCCTGCGCAAGGACTTCGTCGACCGTCGTGTTCTTCGCCTTCGCCTCGAGCTCGAGCGCTTCGCGAATGCGTTCGGTGATGGTTGCCGCCGGGTTGATCGCGTTGACGCGCACGCCGTGCTTGCCGTAAACGCTGGCGAGTCCCACTGTCGCGAGCATCAACGCCGAGTTGGCCGCGCCGCCGGGCAGGTGGATGGACGAGGCGACCTTGCCGCCGGCGCCGATGATGTTGACGACGTTGCCGCGCTTGCGCGCCTGCATGGAGGGCAACAGCGCATCCATCGCGTGGATGTAGGTGAAATATTTCGCGTCCATCGCCGCGTGCCAGGATTGCGCGTTCAATTCCTCGGGCGGATAACGCTTGGCCGCGCCCGCGGAGTTGATCAGAACGTCGACCGGGCCGAGCGCGGAGGTCGCTTCGGCCGCCATGCGCTGCGCTTCTTCCGCGCGCGACAGGTCGGCCGCGATGCAGATGACATCGCCCAATTGCTTGGCCGCCCGGTCGAGGTTGGCGCGATCGCGCGACACGATCGCGACCTTCGCGCCTTCCTTCAAAAAGGCCAGCGCGCAAGCCAGTCCGATTCCCTTGCTGCCTCCGGTGATCAGCACCACGCGATTCTTCAGTCCGAGTTCCATGCGTTCCCGTTCAGATGTGCTTGTGGAATTGGTAGCTCGCGAATATGCCGGCGAATATCACCGCGCCTATCCAGTGGTTGTGATTGAAGGCGCGAAAACATTTCTGCGGATCGCGATCGCGAATCATGCGGTACTGGAATGCGACCAGCACGGCGGCGACGCCGATGGAGGCAAGGTAGGGCCATCCCAACCGGAACAGCTTCGCGATTGCCAGCATCACCGCCAGAAACAGCGCCTGGCAGATCATGACCGCCGCGACATCATAACGGCCGAACGTGATTGCGGACGTCTTGATGCCGATGCGCAAGTCGTCCTGGCGGTCCACCATCGCGTATTCGGTGTCGTAGGCGATCGCCCAGAACACGTTTCCGAGAAGCAACAGCCACGCGGTCCAGTGGACATGCTCCGACTGTGCGGCGAAGGCCATCGGAATGCCGAAGCCGAAGGCCACGCCGAGTATCGCCTGCGGCATCGCGAAAAAGCGCTTCGTGAATGGGTAGATTGCGGCGACCGCCAGCGCCGCGAACGAAAGCTTGACGGTCAGCGCGTTCAACTGCCAGACCAGCGCGAACGACACCAGCGCGAGCACGGCCGCGACCAACAGCGCCTCGACCGGCCGGATCCTGCCTGCGGCCAGCGGGCGATCCTTCGTCCTGGCGACATGGCCGTCGTATTCGCGATCGGCGTAGTCGTTGACCGCGCATCCGGCCGAGCGCATCAACACCGTGCCCATGATGAAAATCCAGACGATCCGCCAATCCGGCTGGCCGTAGGACGAAAGCCAGAGCGCCCACAGCGTCGGCCACAGCAACAGCAGGATGCCGATCGGCTTGTGCAGCCGGATCAGCTTTTCGTAGGCGTCTATGCGTTGCGCGAGGGTCATATTGCTGGTCGATCGGCGATACGGCGTCCGCGACTCTCGCGGACTCGGCATGATCGCACACGACGCCTATACCTTCAGCAGGTCCTGCCGCCCGGCGAGCCAGCGCTCCAGGTGCAGCTCCGCGTTCGCCGGATGCTCGCGCAGCATGTGGGGCGCCAGGTTGCGCGCGGCCTCCAGCAGTTCCGCGTCCTTTTCCAGGTCCGCGAAGCGCAGCATCGGCACGCCGCTCTGGCGCGCGCCCAGCAATTCGCCGGGCCCGCGCAGCCTGAGGTCGTGGCGCGCGATCTCGAAGCCGTCGGTATTTTCGAAAATGATGCGCAGGCGCTCGCGCGCATTTTGCGACAGCGGGTTCTGGTAGAGCAGGACGCAGGCGCTGTCCTCGCTGCCGCGTCCGACGCGTCCGCGCAACTGGTGAAGTTGCGAAAGTCCCATGCGCTCCGCGTGCTCGATCACCATGAGCGACGCGTTCGGCACGTCCACGCCGACCTCGATGACGGTGGTCGCGACCAGGAGCTGGATGCTGTTGGCCTGGAAGGCCGCCATGACCGCGGCTTTTTCCGCCTGCGAAAGACGTCCGTGTATCAGACCCACTTTCCACTTCGAAAGCTTTGCCGCCAACGACTCGTAAGTGTCGATTGCGGTCTGCAATTCGAGCGTTTCGGACTCTTCTATCAGGGGACACACCCAGTACGCCTGTTGACCTTTTTCGAAATGGTCGTTGAGCCTGTCAACCACGTCATCTCGCCGCGTATCGGAGAGCAATTTCGTGACGACCGGCGTGCGCCCCGGCGGCAGTTCGCCGATGACGGAAACATCGAGGTCCGCGTAGTAGCTCATGGCGAGGGTGCGAGGAATCGGTGTCGCGCTCATCATGAGCTGGTGCGGGTACAGGGATTGCCCGCTGCGGCCGCCCTTCTGGCGCAACGCCATGCGCTGGTGCACGCCGAATCTGTGCTGCTCGTCGACGATCGCCAGGCCCAGCTTGGCGAACGTCACCTCGTCCTGGAACAGCGCATGCGTACCGACTACGAGCGAGGCTTTCCCCGACGCGATGTCCGCCAGCGCCTTCTCCTTGTTTTTTTTCTTCAGTCCCCCGGCCAGCCAGACCACCTGGACTTCGAGCGGCGCGAGCCAAGAGGTGAACTTCCGGTAGTGCTGCTCGGCGAGGATTTCGGTGGGTGCCATGACCGCGGCCTGGTAGCCGGACTCCACCGCCTGCAGCGCCGCGAGCGCGGCCACGATGGTCTTGCCGCTGCCGACATCGCCCTGCAGCAGCCTTTGCATCGGATGCGGGCGCGTGAGATCGCCGCGAATTTCCGCGAGCGCTCGCTGCTGCGCGCCGGTCAACTTGAAAGGCAGGCCTGCAAGAAGCTCGCGCGACAGATTGGAATATTGCAGCAGGGGATGCGCGCGCATGCGGTTGCGGCGCTCGTGGTGCAAGCGCATCGACAATTGCTGGGCGAGCAGTTCATCGAACTTGACCCGTCGCCACGCCGGATGGCTGCCGTCGAGCAGCGCGCCCGCGTCCACGCCGGGCGTCGGATGATGCAGCAGGCGAATTGCCTCGTCGAACGCAGGCAGCTTGAGATTTTTCCTGACGGCGGCCGGCAACGCATCGGTGAGGTCGGCCTCGGCAAGCGCGCGCGCCGCGAGCTTGCGCAGGATCTCCTGGCCGAATCCCGCCGTGGTCGGATAAACCGGTGTCAGTGCTTGCGGCAGCGGCGCCTCGCCGCGCACGATGCGAAAGCGGGGATGGACCATCTCCGCGCCGAAGAATCCCTGGCGGATTTCGCCCATCACGCGGACTTTCGCGCCGGGTGCCAGCGCGTTCTTCTGGCTCGGATAGAAATTGAAGAAGCGCATGACCAGCCGGCCGCTGCCGTCGTCGATCTCGCTGACGAGCTGGCGTCCCGGACGGAACTTGATGCTGGTCTCGACCACGGTGCCCTCCACCTGGACGGTGTCGCCGGAAATCGCGTCGTGGATGGAAACGATGCGGGTCTCGTCCTCGTAGCGCAGCGGAAGATGCGTGACCAGGTCGGAAAGTTGCCGCACGCCCAGCCGCGCCAGCTTGTCGCGCACCGCGGGGGTCGCGAACAGCAGGGAGGAATGAACCGCCGGCGAGTCGCTGCTGCGACGCTTCTCGCCGCCCTGCGGCCTGGCGGTGGAACGGCGATCCGTCCTGGCCTGGCGATTTTCGGGCTCGGCAAGGGCCGGCGACACCAGCGGCAGGGCCCGGGTCGATTTCGATCCGGAGGCCGGGCCGCGCGCCGTTTTTGCCTTACTCCTCACTCCTCACGCCTCGCCCCTTACGCCTTCACGAGGATGGCCTCGATCTCGACCAGGGCGCCGCGCGGCAACTGCGACACGCCGAGCGCGGAACGCGCGGGATAGGGCGGCTTCAGGTACTGCGACATGATTTCGTTGAGCTTCGCGAAATTCGCGAGGTCGGTGAGGAACACGGTGAGCTTCACTGCATCGTCCAGGCTCGCCCCCGACGCCGCGGCCACCGCCTGCAGGTTCCGGAACACGCGATGGATCTGCGCATCGATGCCGTCCACGACTTGCATGGTCGCGGGGTCCAGGCCGATCTGCCCGGAGAGATAAACCGTGTTGCCCGCGCGAATCGCCTGCGAGTACGTGCCGATCGCCTGCGGGGCATCCGGCGTCTGGATGGCTTGTTTGGTCAAGGCTTGCTCCGGGTATAGAATGTTGCGCCACAACAACGGCCGTCCTCGGCGACGAGCCTGTTTCGCCAAAATGATAACCGAACACCCCTCGCGAACGCCCGCTTGCGCCGCGGTTACACTGGGCGCCTCCTGGCAGGCTGCGGCGGACCGCGCCGGCCAGCGTACGATCCTGCGGGAACACTGAAGAGTCACCATCGACGAATGAGTTCGAACGGCAACGGCTGCGAGAAGTCGGGGGTGCTGCCGCTTACGATCGCCGCGATCGGCGTGGTGTTCGGCGACATCGGCACGAGCCCGCTGTACACCATGCGCGAGGCGTTCAACGGCGGCCATTCCGTCGCCGCGAACCACGACAACGTGCTCGGCGTGCTGTCGCTGATCACGTGGGCACTGATCGTCGTCGTCACGCTCAAGTATGTGATGTTCATGATGCGCGCGGACAATCGCGGCGAAGGCGGCATCATGGCCCTGCTTGCGCTGGTGCTGCGCTCGACGACCAGCAGCACGCGCGGGCGGTTCGCGCTCATGTCGCTCGGCCTGTTCGGGGCCGCGCTGTTCTACGGCGACGGCGTGATCACGCCGGCCATTTCCGTGCTGTCCGCGGTGGAAGGCCTGGAGGTCGCGACCCCCGCGCTCAAGCCCTTCGTCATCCCGCTCACGATACTGGTGCTGGTCGGCCTGTTCTTGTTCCAGCAAAAGGGCACGGAAATGGTCGGCGCGCTGTTCGGCCCGGTCACCATCGTCTGGTTCGCCGTGCTGGCACTGCTCGGCATCCTGAGCATCATGAAGTATCCGGATGTCCTCGACGCATTCTCGCCGGGCTACGCCGTCAACTTCTTCGTCCAGAATTCCACCGGCGGATTCCTGGTGCTCGGCGCCGTGGTGCTGGCGATCACCGGTACCGAAGCGCTGTATGCGGACATGGGGCATTTCGGCAAGCGGCCGATACGCCTCGCCTGGTCGTGCTACGTGCTGCCGGCGCTGCTGCTGAATTACTTCGGCCAGGGCGCGCTGATCCTGCACAACCCGGAAGCGATCAAGAATCCGTTCTATCACATGGCGCCGGATTGGGCGCTCTACCCACTGGTGCTGCTGGCGACGGTTGCCACCGTCATCGCGTCGCAGGCGGTAATTTCGGGCACCTATTCGCTGACCCGCCAGGCCATCCAGCTTGGCTACTGTCCGCGGCTGGAAGTCACCCACACTTCCGAGAGCGAGATCGGGCAAATCTACATGCCGTGGATCAACTGGGTGCTGCTGGCGGCCGTGATCGGCCTCGTGCTCGGCTTCGAATCGTCGAGCAATCTCGCGGGCGCGTACGGCGTGGCCGTCACCGGCACGATGGCGATCGACACCGTTCTGGCGTTCGTGCTGATGCGCAAGCTGTGGCGCTGGCCGGTGTGGATCGCGGTGCCGCTGCTGCTGATCTTCCTCACCATCGACCTGTCCTTCTTCAGCGCCAACATCATCAAGCTGGTGCAGGGCGGGTGGTTCCCGATCGTGGTTGCAATGCTGTTGTTCACGCTGCTGGTCACCTGGAAGCGCGGCCGGCAACTGCTGATGGAGCGGCTTTCTCCGGGCGCGATACCGCTGGAGCCCTTCATCCAGAGCGTCACGGCGCATCCGCCGACCCGCGTGCCGGGCACTGCCGTATTCCTCACCGCGGCGGCCGAAGGCGTGCCGCACGCGCTGTTGCACAACCTGAACCACAACAAGGTGCTGCATGAGCGTATCGTGCTGCTCACCGTGAGCACGATCGACATTCCGCACGTCCCGGACGAAGACCGCATCGAAGTCCACCCGCTCGGTTCGGATTTCTATCGAGCGGTGATCCGCTATGGATTCAAGGACGATCCGGACGTACCGGCCGCGCTCGCCCTGGCCAAGAATTTCAAGTTCGAGATGATGGAGACGTCCTTCTTCCTGAGCCGGCAGACGCTGATCCCGACCGTCGGCCCGGGCATGGCGCTGTGGCGCGAGAAGCTCTTCGCGCTGATGTCCCGCAACGCCTCCAGCGCGACGACTTTTTTCAGGATCCCCGCGAACCGGGTCGTCGAGCTCGGCACGCGGATCGAGCTCTAGGCGGCGCGCGACCGGCATGGAATCCCAGACCGTCATCGCCAATCTCGAGAAGCTGCTGGCCCAGGGCAAGGAATCCGCGCTGCTGCGCTTCAGCCTCGGCGGCGAGTACCTCAAGTTGAAGCAAACCTGGGTCGCGGTTTTCCACTTGAAGCGCGCGCTCGAGCTGGACCCGAACTATTCGGCCGCGTGGAAGCTATTGGGCCTTGCGCTCGCGGACGGCGGCATCCTGCACGAGGCCCTGCAGACTTACCGGCAGGGCATAGAGGTCGCGCAAAAGCGCGGCGACCAGCAGGCGGTCCGGGAAATGACGGTGTTCGCGCAACGCCTCGAGAAGAAACTCGCCACCTGACGCGATGCGCGAATCGGCCGACGGGTCGATCCACGGCATCGACTTCACCAGCCGCCCGCGGCCCGGCAAGCCGATCACCGCGGCGAGCGGAGTGCTCCGAGGCAAAACCTTTCACCTGCACGCCATCGAGGAATTTTCGCAATGGGAATCCTTCGAGGCCTGGCTGCGCAGGCCCGGTCCCTGGATCGCCGGGTTCGATTTTCCTTTCGGCCTGCCGCGAGAAGCGGTTCTGGATCTCGGCTGGCCACATGGGTGGAATGAACTGGTCGCGCACTGCCGTTCGCTGGGAAGGGAAGGTTTCCGCGTCGCGCTCGACGGCCATCGTGAATCACGTCCAGTGGGCAAGCGCTATGCGCATCGTGCAGCCGACTTGCCCGCAAGGTCGCACAGCCCGCTGAAGCTCGTGAATCCGCCGGTCGGGCTGATGTTCCTCGAAGGCGCGCCTCGACTGCTCGACGCTGGATTGTGCATTCCAGGACTGCAAGCTGGCGATCCCACGCGCGTGGCCCTGGAAGCGTATCCTGGCTATGCCGCGCGCCAAATTACGAAGGCTTCCTACAAGAACGATGCAAAGGCGAAACAGACGCCCGCGCGCAGGCGCGCGCGCAAGGAAATCGTCGAGGCCATTAAGGCGGATAGAAACCCGCTCGGCTTCGCGTTAAAGGGAAATTCATCGCTGCTCGACTTCCTGGTTGCGGATGCGAGCGGCGATCGTCTGGATGCCGTGCTCTGCGCGATGCAGGCGGCGTGGGGTTGGAGAAGGCGAGACGATAACTACGGATTGCCCAAGTGGATCGATCCGCTGGAGGGATGGATCGTTACCGTGCCGGAAAAATAAAAAGCCACCTTCAAGGTGGCTTTTGTATTTGGTGGAGACGAAGGGGATCGAACCCTCGACCTTCGCATTGCGAACGCGACGCTCTCCCAGCTGAGCTACGTCCCCGGCATTTCTTGTTACGTGCCTACTTTACATCGAACAACCTATGAGGAGACGAAGGGGTTGTTCATGGATCGCATTGCCTCTGCGATCCCTGAATCCTGAAACGCATGCGTTTCAGGACCGCCAACAAGCTCAGGCTCGTTGGCGTCCTGCGCGAGCAATGCTCGCTGGTCGAACCCTCGACCTTCGCATTGCGAACGCGACGCTCTCCCAGCTGAGCTACGTCCCCAAATTCTTTCGACTGCTGTTGCTGCACTCGCAAGTTCGCGCCCAGGAAAAAGCTGGACGTCGGGCGCGACTCTTGCGCGATGTTGCACCGTTGCTGTGCGGCGCTATTATACTGAAAACAATAGTGCAAAAAACGCATCCCTCCCGATGAAAATCGATCCACCGCTGGGCTACGGGCAGATCACGCCGCTGCAGAAGGACCACAGGGTCCTGCTGCCGCGCGCCGAGGAAACGCCGGCGGTCTTCCATCGGCTGCACGCCATGCCGCTCAGCCTTTCGGAATTCGAGCCGGCGTGCCGAGATTACCCGATCGTTTTCGTGAGTGAGGACGCGGGCAAGACCTTCAATGCCGTGCTGGCGCTCGGCATGCAGCCGGGCCAGAACCTGTTCATCCTCACGGACGGCATGTGGGATCGCCGTACCTACCTGCCGGCCTACGTGCGCCGCTACCCGTTCTGCATGAGCAAGGTGACGGTAAAAGGCGTGACGCAGAAAAAACGCGTCGTCTGCGTGGACCAGGGCGCGCTGAACGATGGCGGCGAGCCGTTGTATGACGGCAACGGCGAGGCGCTGGAACAATGGCACGTGCTGGAGCGCCTGATCCTGGACTACGAGCAGGATCTCGTGCGCGCCGACTCGCTGTGCAAGCTGCTGGCCGATCTCAGGCTGCTGGAGCCGTTCACCATGAAGGCCGAGGTGGACGGGTTCACCATGCAGCTCGATGGCATGCATCGCGTGGCGCGCGACCAGCTGGAACGCTTGCCCCCGGAGGATTTGCAGCGGCTCATGAAGGCGGGCGCGATGGAGAAGGTCTATTCGCACCTGCTTTCGATCGAGAACTTCCGCCGCCTGCTCAACCGCCGCAGCTTCTTCGCGCTCAGGCCGCCCGCGAACCAGGGCGAACTCAACTAGCGCGAACTCGCGGCCTTCGTGCGGTGGGCGTAGGCCAGCAGGCCGATTCCCGCGAGGATCATCGGCAGGCTCAGCCACTGACCCATCGAGAACCCCATGGCGAGCAATCCGAGGAAGCCGTCCGGTTCCCGCGTGTACTCGACGAGGAAGCGGAATACGCCATAGCCGAGCAGGAACAACCCCGACACCGCGCCGACGGGCCGCGGCTTCGCCGAAAACCACCACAGGATGCCGAACAGGACGAGCCCTTCGAGCGCGAATTCGTACAGCTGGGATGGGTGGCGCGGCAGCTGGTCGACTTTCGGAAAAATCATCGCCCACGGCACGAGCGTCGGCCGACCCCAGAGCTCCGCGTTGATGAAGTTGCCAAGCCTGCCGGCACCCAGCCCGAGCGGGCACAGCGGCGCGATGAAATCCGTGACCGCGAGCCAGCGCTTGTGGCGGGTGCGCGCGAACCACAGAATCGCGATGATCACGCCGAGGAAGCCGCCGTGAAAGGACATGCCGCCCTCCCACACGTAGAAAATATGGAGGGGATCGCGCAGGTAGTCGGAAAGCTTGTAGAACAGGATGTAGCCCAGCCTGCCGCCGAGCACCACGCCGAGCACGCCGAGGAACAGCAGGTCGTCCAGGTCGCGCGGGGTGAGCCCGTGCCAGGGCTGCGTCCTGATTCGATGGCGCCCGAGGACCAGAACGAAAACGAAGCCCAGCAGGTACATCAAGCCGTACCAGCGCACGGCAAGCGGACCGAGATGGACGACGACGGGATCGAAATCGGGATGGATGAACATCGCGCCGGATTATACGTGCGGGCGCGTCACGGCACGGAAACCTGGAGCATGCGCTCGAGGATGATGCCGGTGCGCTTTTCCAGCAGCGGCGTATCGCGATTCCTGTCGTAGAAGCGCGGCTTGGGCACCATCGCCGCCAGGCGGGCCGCCTGCTCCGGGCCGAGGTTGGCGGCGCTGACGCCGTAGTAGTGGCGCGCCGCCGCCTGCGCGCCGAACACGCCGTTGCCCCATTCGATGACGTTCAGATAGATCTCGAAGATGCGCCGCTTGCTCATGACGTTTTCGAGCATCAGGGTGATCAGCGCCTCCTCGCCCTTGCGCCAGGGCGTGCGCCGTCCCGACAGGAACAGGTTCTTGGCGAGCTGCTGGCTGATCGTCGAGCCGCCGGCAACGATCTTTCCCTTCTTCAGGTTTTTCTCGTAGGCCTTCTGGATGCCTTCCCAATCGAAGCCGTCATGGTCGAGGAACTTGGCGTCCTCGGCCGCGATCAGCGCGCGCTTCAAGTGGATCGAGATGCGCTCGTAGGGCACCCACTGGTGGCGCAGCGTCGCGTCGGGATCCTTCTGCTGCAGGACTTCAAGGCGCTCTTCCATGAAGGCGCTCGTCGACGGGTTGAACCAGATCCACCAGACGACGTTGCCGAAGATCCAGAACTGGTAGACGATCACCGCCGCGATCAGGAGCAGCACGATGCGCGCCGTCCAGCGCCACACGCGCTTCATCGCGTCATTGCTTGCGCAGTTGCGCGATGACCGGCGCGGTCTGCGGTCGCACGCCGCGCCACAGCAGGAAGGATTCCGCGGCCTGCTCCACGAGCATGCCGAGTCCGTCAGCCGTCCTTGCGCCGCGTGCGGATGCGAACGCGAGAAACGGCGTCGGCTCCGCGCCGTACATCATGTCGTAGGCGAGCGCGCCTTGCGCAAACGCGTCGGGCGGCAATGGCGGAAGCTCTCCCTGCAGGCTGCTCGAGGTGGCGTTGATGATGACATCGAAGTGATGTCCAGCCAGTTCGCCGAAGGGCAGGCCGCACAGGACGCTGGCCTCGGCCACCGGCTTGTGGCGAAACGTCTCGGCGAGCCGCAACGCCTTTTCCACGGTGCGGTTGGCGACGGTGAGTATGCGCGGCTGCTGCTCGAGCAGCGGCGTGAGCACGCCCTGCGCGGCGCCACCCGCTCCCAGCAGCAGGACGCGCCGGCCTTCGATCGCAACGCCGAGGTTGTCCACGATGTCGCGCACCAGGCCGACGCCGTCGGTGTTATCCGCGTGCACATGGCCGGCGTCGAAGCTGAGGAAGTTGGCGGCCTCGGCGTCCCGGGCGCGCGGCGAAACGTCGATGGCGAGGTCGAAGGCTTCGAGCTTGAACGGCAGCGTGACGTTGAGGCCGCGTCCGCCAGCGGCGCGAAACGCTTCGACGGTGACGCGAAATCCGTCGAGCGGTGCAAGCAGCTTCTCGTACTCGATGTCATGGCCAGTCTGGCGAGCGAAGGCCGCGTGGATCTGCGGCGACTTGCTGTGGGCGATCGGGTTGCCGACCACCCCGTAGCGATCGGTCATGGATTGGACAGCAGTTCGAGGTCGCTGCGCGTGTAGTTGTACGTGCGCGAGATGCTGAGGATGTCCCAGTCCTTGCGCACCGCGGGCGGAAACGGCGCAAACGGGGCGGCGAGCTCGACCGCGCGCTTTGCCGCGGTATCGAGCAGGCGGATGCCCGAGGAACGATCGATGTCGATCTTCTCGAGGCTGCCGTCGGCCTTGATGTGCACCGTCATCACCAGCGACCCGTACAGCCTGCGGCGCTTGGCCTCATCGGGAAAATCCTGCGTGCCGACTTTCTCGACCTTCTGGCGCCACAGGTCCACGTATTCCGCGTACACCACACCCTCGGTGCGCGCGCCGATGAACTTGCGCCGCGGCAATTTCTGGTATTCATCCCATTCCTTGGCGATCTGCGCCTCCAGCTGCGCGATGCGCAGACGCTGCTGTTCCGCCGCGGGATCCTCCAGCCGCGCCTCCTTCGGCAGCTCGGGCGCGGTGCGGGTGACATCCGCAATTGCGGTCGCGCTGGCGCCCTTCGACAACTGGATCAGGCGCTGTGCCTCCTCTTCGAGCTGGCGCACCTGCTTCGACGCGAGCTGCACGTTGGTCGCGGCTTCGACGTTGGCGACCTTGGGCAGATTGGTCTTGGCAACGCGATCGGCTTCCGTGTTGCCGCCGCCATCGAGGTTGGCCTGCGCCAGCGCGTCGGCCTTGACGGGCTTGGTTGCGGATTTGGAATTGACCAGCACCACGTCGAGGTGCGCCTGGAACTTCGAGCCGTCGAATTCGGCCGGAACGAACTTGATCAGCAGGACGATCGCGTGGAGCAGGACGGAAACCGCGAGCGCTATCGGCAGGATGTCGCCGGATGCGGGCGGCGGCGGGACCGTGAGGCTGGCGCCACGGCCGCCTCGCGGGGGAAACGCGGTGATCGAGGTGTCCGGCAAATTCGCCTGATTGTCGTTGATGGCGGATGCGACTCGATGAAGCTGCGCCAATTCTAGATTATCTGCAGCACGACTGTCAGGCCGGTGAAGCCTCCAGGCTGCGCACGAATTCGCAATGCATGGTCACGTCCAGCAGGTCGATGTCGGACAGCGCCACCTCCACGCGGCTGCCCGACGGCAGGGCCGGCATCGAGGGTATTCGCGTCACGAAGGGGATCCGGTCGAGGCGGACGAGTTCATCGCGCAGCACCTCCGCGCCGGTGACCGTCACGCCTTCCTGGATCAGCCAGCGCAGGCACCAGTAACGCTCCATGCCGCGCTGGAATTCGCCATAAGCGTCGTAGGCCAGCTCGAAATCGCGCAAGATGACCAGCAGGCGCTCGTCGCGCGGCGGATAAGCCGGCGGGTCATTGCGAACCAGCGACAAGAGCTGGCGCTGGTTGACGAGGTCCGCGTAGCGCCGCAGCGGCGAGCTGGCCCAGACGTATTGCGCCACGCCGAGGCCCTGGTGCGGCGCCGGAACGGTGGACATTTTCACCTTGCCGGCCGCCTGCGCGCGGTACAAGCCCGGAATCCCGTTGTCCGCGAGCAGCTTTCCCCACTCGGCGTTCACCAGGATCATCATTTCCGACACGACCTTGTCGACAGGCGATCCGCGACGGCGCTCGACGATGCTCACACGGTCGTTCTCGACATAGAAGTTGTAGTCCGCGCGCGACTGCAGGCCTTCTTCCTTGCCGCGCTGCCGCTCGAGCTTGGTCGCGAGCTTCCACAGCAGGACAAGCTGCTCGCCAAAGCGATGATCGATGCGGCCGGAAGCGAGTTTTTCCTCGTTGAAGTGCGGCTCCAGGCCGTCGTGGCGCAGGTTCGCCGCAATGCGCACGCGTTCGACCGCGTTGCGCATGCCCGCGATCTCGAGGTCAGGCGTCACTTCGATGTACATCGACAATGCCGGGCACTCGCGTTCCTCCGCGAGGGTGAACTGTTCGATCACGGGTGCCGGCAGCATCGTGATCTTGTCGCCGGGAAAATAGACCGTGGACAGGCGCTTCGCCGCTTCGCGATCCAGTGGCGAGTCCATGGCTATGCCGAGGGCCGGCGCCGCGATATGCACGCCCACTTGCCAGTTGCCGTTGTCGAGCCGGATCGCGGAAAACGCATCGTCGATTTCGGTCGTCGTCGCGTCGTCGATGCTGAACGCTTCGACCGGCGATGTTGGCAAGTCATCCGGTTGCGCCGCGGCCAGCGACGCATCGAAGCCGGTGCCGCGCGGGAAATATTCGAACAGGAAGCGGCCCAGGTGATAGTCGCTGCTGGATGCAATGGCGCCGCACTTTTCCAGCAGCTTCGGAATGCCCAGGTGCGCCTGCGCCGCGGCCTGCTCCAGCGCCTTGTACTCGATCGTGTTCTTGTCCGGCCGGTACAGCAATTGCGCGAGCTGGGACTTGAGCTCCGCCGGAAACTCGAATCGCGCGAGCTGCTCTGCGTAGCCCGCCTGCAGCTCGGCCTGCTTTTTCTTGCGCTCGATGCTGGCCAGCGCCGCCTTCAGCGCATCCGCCGGTGCCGCCTTGTAGCGACCCTTGCCCTTCTTGTAGAAGTGCGTCGGCGTGGCATGCAAGCGCATCAGCAGCCCCGCGCTTTCCGCAGGCTTCGGCTCGCGGCCGAAATATTCGCGGCCGAGCTGGTCGAACCCGAATTCGGCCTCGCCGGAACATTCCCAGAGGAAGGCGGGATCGATTTCCTCCGACACCCTTTGGGCGTCGGCGATGAATTGCGAGAGCGCGACGTGATCGAAGCGAATCAGCACCGCCGCTTCCTTGACCTTGGTGCGCTTGCCGTGCTGGTTTTCCACCTGCAGCGACGTATTGTTGTCGGCAAGCACGGTGCCCGCCTTGAAGGCGCCGTCTTCTTCGAAAAAAACATTCATGGGATGCGCCGGGCCGGCGTGGAAGGCAAGGCTCTGAAAGCAGGGCGCGATTATACGCGCAAGGCGTGTATTCCCGCGAACTCCAGCACGATGTCGAGATAGGCGCCGAACCCGGCGAAGCCGTGATCGCCGCCCTGCACGATCACCTGGCGGCAGCCGTGATAGCGATCCGCGGCGATGCGCCAGTCGAGCAGTTCATCGCCGGTCGTATGCACCAGCAGGTACTTGTCCCGTTTCTTCGGCTCATCCACGCGCAATGCGGCAAGCTGCGCGAGGTGCTCTTCGGTTAGGACGTATTCCTCGCGGGTGTAGAGATTCTTCTGCGCGCCGAGATAGGCCCGCAGGCCTTCGTGCGGCGTGATCGCCGGATTGACGAGTACCGAGCGCATGCCGAATTTTTCGGTCAGCCAGGTGGCGTAGAAACCGCCGAGCGAACTGCCCACCAGCGTGACCTCGTCCGGTGCGACATGCGCGATTTCGCGTTCCAGCATCGCCATCGCCTGGGCCGGCCAGTGCGGCAGGGCGGGGCACGCGAATTCGCTTTCGCGGCCGCAGGCGGCGAGCCGCTCGCGCAGCAGCTTCGATTTGTGCGAGGACGGGGAACTGTTGAAACCGTGGATGTAGACGATCATGCGGGGCAATCTTTGGTCGGGTATTGTGCCCGACGCTCCGGCATGGCACAAAGACCGCCACTGGAAAACGCAAGGAGACGGCAGCATGCAAGTCGGCGCAAAACTCGGCGGGGTGCACGTGCTTCCGGCAACGCCGGAAACCACGCAATGGGGCTGGTTCGACAATGCGCAGCCGCCGGTACTGAAAATCCGGTCCGGCGATCGCGTGTCGATGGAAACCCTGATGGCCGCGGCCAACCAGGTGTTGCCCGGCGTGTCGATCGCGGAGATCACGCGCGTGCGCCTGGCCAATCCGGGCCGTGGCCCGCATACGATAACCGGCCCGATTTACGTCGAGGGTGCCGAGCCCGGCGACACGCTGAAAGTGCACATCGAGCGCATCGTGCCCAAGACCTACGGCGCGAACTGGAATTTTCCCGGCGAGCTCGGCCTCGGCCAGTTTCCCGACCGGTTTCCTTCCGGACAGGTGCGCTATTTCTACTTCGACCTGAAGCAGGGAACCACGCAATTCGCGCCGGGCATAACGGTGCCCCTGCGGCCCTTTCCCGGCGTGGTCGCAGTGGCGCGCGCGGAGCCCGGACGCTATGGCACCGTGCCGCCGGGTCCCTTCGGCGGCAACATGGACGTGCGCGAACTGGTCGAGGGAACGACGCTGTACCTGCCGGTTTTCGTCGAGGGCGGCTTGCTGTGGAGCGGCGATTCGCATGCGGCGCAGGGCAACGGCGAAATCAACCTCACCGCCATCGAAACCGCGTTCAACGAGTTGCGCCTGCACGTCGAAGTCATCAAGCGCCGCCCGCTCGCCTGGCCGCGCATCGAGACACCGACGCACTGGCTGACGGTCGGCTACGACCAGGACCTGAACAAGGCCCTGGAGATCCTGAAGGCGGAGACCCAGGTCTTCCTCTCGGAATCCAAGGACCTCGCGCCCGAGCACACCGAGGAATGGATGGCCACGCGCTTCGATTGCCGGGTGTCCGAAGTCGTCAACCAGGTGAAGGGCGTGTACTGCATGATCCCGAAAGCCGGCATCGAGTCGGACCGTCCCGAGCGGCCGCTCAAGGAAACCCCGCAGCACTTCGTCACCAGCGCAAGCTCGCCCGACTTGCAGGCGGCGATGAACGAGGCGGCTTTCGCGATGATCGAGCAGATTTCGCAGCGCAAAAGCCTCTCGGCGATGGACGCCTACTCGCTTACCAGCCTGACCATGGATACGCGGCTGGGCGACATCGCCGAAACCCGGAAAAGCGTGCACTGCCTCGTGCCCAAGAGCCTTTGGGCCTGAGTCTCCAAATCAAAATCCCACCACGGAGGCACAGGGGAAAGCAAAAACAGAAAATATGGCAATGCAGTGTTTAGCGGCCGGGATCCGATATCGTTGGAACCGCAAGACATCCCGAAGTCGTTCATTACCAATCTTCGTTTTTCCTCTGTGCCTCTGTGGTGAAAATGCTTTTGGTCGTAGTACTCAGCGCGCCAGCGCGGCAAGAATCTTGTCGTGCACGCCGCCGAAGCCGCCGTTGCTCATGACCAGCACGTGGTCGCCCGACTGGCTTTCGCCGGCGATCGCGGCAACCAGGTTTTCCAGGTTATCGAAGGTCTTCACCTTCGCGCCGAGAGCGGCCAGGACCGGCTTCGCATCCCAGCCCAGGCCTTGCGTATAGCAATACACCAGGTCCGCGCCGGAGAGGCTGCCGGCGAGCGCGTCTTTCATGATGCCCATCTTCATGGTGTTCGAGCGCGGCTCCAGCACCGCCAGGATGCGCGCGCCGTGAACCTTGCTGCGCAGGCCGGCAATCGTCGTCTCAATGGCGGTGGGGTGGTGGGCGAAGTCATCATAGATCGTGACGCCCTTGACGGCGCCCCGCACTTCCAGGCGGCGCTTGACGTTGCGAAACTCGGCCAGCGCGTCGATGCCCTTTGCCACCGGCACGCCCGCGTGGCGCGCGCCGGCCAGTGCGGCGAGCGCGTTGCTGCGATTGTGTTCACCCAGCAATTCCCACTGCACGGTGCCGCGCGGGCCCCCCTCGAAAAAAACGTCGAAGGCGTGCTCGTTGCGCGGCTTGGCGATCCAGCCCTCCTCGGTGCCCAGCCATTCCACCTTGCTCCAGGCGCCCTTCGCCAGCACGCGCTGCATGCTCTGCTCGCGACCGTTGGCGATGACCAGGCCATTGCCCGGCACCGTCCTGACGAGGTGGTGGAACTGGGTTTCGATCGCTGCCAGGTCCGGAAAAATGTCGGCGTGGTCGAATTCAAGGTTGTTCAGGATCGCGGTGCGCGGCAGGTAGTGCACGAACTTCGAGCGCTTGTCGAAGAAGGCCGTGTCATATTCGTCGGCCTCGATGACGAAGAAAGCGGAATCGGTGCCGCGCGCGGAGATGCCAAAGTTCAGCGGAATGCCGCCGATCAGGAAGCCGGGATTCAAGCCCGCGTGTTCCAGTATCCATGCCAGCATGGATGTCGTCGTGGTCTTGCCATGCGTGCCGGCCACCGCCACCACCCATTTGCCGCGCAATACGTTTTCGTAAAGCCACTGCGGACCGGAGGTAAACGCCAATCCGCGATTCAGGATTTCCTCCATCAGCGGATTGCCGCGCGAGACGACGTTGCCGATGACGAACAGGTCGGGCTTGAGCTCGACCTGCCTGGCGTCGAATCCCTCGATGAGCTCGATGCCCTGCGCCTGCAGCTGCGTGCTCATGGGCGGATAGACGTTCGCATCGCAGCCGGTCACCTTGTGCCCGGCCTGCCTCGCGATGACCGCGATGCCGCCCATGAACGTGCCGCAGATGCCGAGGATGTGGATGTGCATGGATTCGCCTGGAGGCCGCGCGGCCCGTGGAAAACGACGCGCAACCTTACGCAACTCCGTGTGAAATTACAAACCGGCCGGCGCTAGAGCAAACGCGACTTGTCGCCGCTCGAAAATCCGACGGGTGCCGCGTCCAATCCGCGCCCGAGCATGATGGCCTTGAACAGCTCGCCCATCTCGGCTGGCGACAGCAGCTTCTGCGCGGCGGCGATGGCTGCGAAGCGCGATGCGTTTCCGCCCGACTCCCGCTCGAGCATCTGCGTGATGCCGCAATTGATCAGGAATTGCGCCTGCGTCGTGTAGCCCATCAGCTTGAGATTCGCATCGATGCCCGCCTCGGCGACCGCGGTGAAGTCGACATGCGCCGTCAGGTCCTGCAGCCCGGGAAGATGGAAGGGATCGTCATGCGCGTGGTGCCGGTAGTGGCACATCAACGTGCCCGTCGAGCGTTGCGGGTGGTAGTACTCGCGCCGGCCGAAGCCGTAGTCGACGAACAGCAGCGCGCCTTTGCGCAACACCGCGGCGAGGTCGCGGACGAGCGCCGGCACGGCAAGCGAAACCTCGCTGATGTAGTCGATGCCGGGCGCGAGCGCTTCTGCCGCGTCCCGCAACGCGCCCGGAGCCAATCCCCGCTCGGCCCAGGCAAAGCCGCCATCGAAGGCGACGCCGCGCTCGAACAACCCTTCGCTCCGCCATGCGATGAGATGAACCGGCAGGGCATCCAGGACTTCGTTGGCGACAATGACGCCTTCGAACGCATGCGGCAGCGACGCGATCCAGTCGATGCGCCCGTGCAGGTCCGGGTGCCGTTGCCGCAGCAGGTCGCGCTGTCGCTGCGCGAGTTCCGGACTGGGCTCCAGGATCGAATAGCGCTCAGGCAACCGGTCCCGACCGCGCATTTCATCGAGCACGTCCGCCGCCATCACGCCGGAACCGGCGCCCAGTTCCAGGACTTCGCCGCCTGCTTCTTCCAGCACCTGCGCGACCTGTCGCGCGAGGGTGCGCCCGAACAGCGGCGAGAGTTCCGGCGCGGTGATGAAATCGCCGTCCTTCCCCAGCTTGGTCGCGCCGGCAGCATAGTAGCCAAGGCCGGGCGCGTACAAGGTTAGCTCCATGAAGCGCGCGAAATCCATCCATCCGCCGCCGGCTTCGATTTCGTCGCGAATGCGCGCGGCCAGCCGCTCGCTGTGCAGTCGCGCGTCATCGGTTGGCGCCGGCAGGCGGGCGGCGCGCGAGGGTGTCGGCAAGGCGGGAAAGGGGGGTGGTTGGGCTACAATCCCCATTCAACAACAGCTGCGCCCGATGGCGCAACCCGAGCGGATCATGAGCCGGTCAGGCAGTGGGCGCCGCGTCGCCCTCGTCACGGGCGCCGGCAAGCGCATAGGGCGAGCGATTTCGCTCGCCCTCGCGGACGACGGCTGGGACCTCGCATTGCATTTCAATCGATCGCAGGCCGAGGCTTCGCAAGTCGCGGCACTCGTCCAGGCAAAGGGACGGCGCGCGATTACGCTGGACTGCGACCTTGCCGATGCCGCACAAACGTCCGCGCTCATCGAACGCTGCAAGGAGGCGCTGGGTGCGCCGACCTGCCTCGTGAACAGCGCCGCCCTGTTCGAGTATGACGCCATCGGCGAACTGGATCCCGCGAACTGGCAGCGACATATGGACGTCAACTTGCGCGCACCCATGCTGCTGGCCCGGGATTTCGCCAAATACCTTCCCGAAAACACCACGGGCTGCATCGTGAACCTGCTGGACCAGAAAGTCTTCAACCTGAATCCGGATTTCTTTTCCTATACCGTCGCCAAGATCGCGCTGGAAGGTGCCACGCGCGTACTCGCATTGGCGCTCGCGCCCAGAGTACGCGTCTGCGGCGTGGCGCCCGGCATTACGCTGGTCAGCGGGGAACAGACCGAAGAAGGCTTCGCACGCGCCCACCGCATGGCGCCCCTCGGCCGCAGTTCGAATCTCGAAGACGTTGCGGAGGCCGTGCGCTTCGTTGCGAACGCGAAGGCGATGACCGGCACCACGATCGTGGTCGATGGCGGCCAGCATCTTTGGCCGGCCCGGCGCGACGTGCAGTTCGAATCGGGCAAATCGCAATGACCGCCCGCTTCTCGAACCCGGATTCCGATGCGGGTTCACCGGCCGTGCCCGATCTTGTCCGTGCGCGGCGCATTTTCCTGAAGAACTTCGAAATCCCCGTTTCCATCGGCATCCACGATTTCGAAAAACAGGCGAAGCAGCGCGTGATCGTCAACGTCGACCTTTACCTCGATCCGGACGCCAGGGTCGAGCGCGACCACATCGACGAGACGGTAGACTACGACTTCGTGCGCAGGGAAATAGTCGGCCTGGCGGGAAGCAGCCACTTCAACCTGCAGGAAACGTTTTGCGAAAGGATCCTGGCCCTCTGCCTGGCCAGGCCTGGTGTCATCGCCGCCCGCGTTTCCAGCGAGAAACCGGATGTCTACCCGGATTGCGAATCCGTCGGGTTCGAGGTCTTTCGCAGCAAGCAGCCATGACCACAGCGCAAAAGCAGCTCTATGAAGGCAACAAGCTCGCCAAGCGGTTGCGCCGCCAGGTGGGCGAAGCCATTGCCGACTTCGACATGATCCGCGAGGGCGACAAGGTCATGGTCTGCCTGTCCGGCGGCAAGGACAGCTATGCCTTGCTGGATGTGCTGCTGTCCCTGAAAAACCACGCGCCCATCGAATTCGACATCGTCGCGGTGAACCTCGACCAGAAGCATCCCGGCTATCCCGCGCACGTGCTGCCCGATTACCTGGCCTCGATCGGCGTGCCCTTCCGCATCGTCGAGCAGGACACCTACAGCGTGGTCAAGCGCGTGATCCCGGAAGGAAAGACCATGTGCTCGCTGTGCTCGCGCCTGCGGCGAGGCGCCCTGTACCGCGTGGCCGGCGAGCTCGGCGCCACCAAGGTCGCGCTGGGCCACCACCGCGACGACATCCTCGAAACCTTCTTCCTGAACCTGTTCTACGGCGGCCGCTTGAAAGCCATGCCGCCCAAGCTCGTGAGCGACGACGGCCAGCACATCGTGATCCGGCCGCTTGCCTACTGCAAGGAAGCCGACCTGGAGGAATTCGCCAAACTGAGGCAATTCCCGATCATCCCCTGCAACCTGTGCGGCTCACAGGACAACCTCCAGCGCCAGGCCGTGAAAGGCATGCTGCAGGAGTGGAACAGGAAATTCCCCGGCCGCCTGGAGACGATGTTCGCCAGCCTGCAGCGCACCTCGCCTTCGCACCTGCTGGATCCGAAGCACTTCGATTTCATCGGGCTGAAGACCCAGCCGGAGCAGTACCAGGACGGCGACATCGCTTTCGACGCCGAGGATTTTTCGGCGAGGCCGATCCAGTTCCCGAACATGAAATCCGCCAACGGCAACGAGTAAAACGGCGGTTCGGAGCGCCTCTAGTAAGCGCCCGCTTACTTTTCATTCCTTGACTGGCGCGGACAGTCGGTCACGTCGCGACAACGACGCATAAGTTGCCCGATGGCGCCCGGGATTCGCGGCCTGCCTGTTTTTTACGCACTCCAGCTTGGCCCGCCCCTGCCCGTCTTGTAAACTGCGCCTCTTCCTGCGCCAGCCGCAGCCCATCCGTCCAACCCTTCGCGGGGAAACCATGTCGACCCAGGATTACGCACCGAAAAGAAAAATCAATTCCTTCTATCCCCCGCAGCGCCACCTGATGGGTCCGGGTCCGTCGGAAATCCATCCGCGCGTGTTCTCTGCGATGGGCAAGCCGACGATCGGCTATCTCGATCCGGTGTTCGTGGAGATGATGGAAGAGCTCAAGGAATTGCTGCGCTACGCCTTCCAGACCAACAACGCGCTGACCTTCCCCGTCTCCGGCCCCGGCTCGGTGGGCATGGAAATGTGCTTCGTGAACATGGTCAGCCCCGGCGACAAGGTCATCGTCTGCCGCAACGGCGTGTTCGGCGGCCGCATGATCGAGAACGTGCAACGCTGCGGCGGCATCGCGGTGGTCGTCGAGGACCGCTGGGGAACGCCGGTGTCCGTGCAGAAGGTCGAGGATGCCTTCAAGGCGAATCCCGATGCGAAGGTGCTGGCCTTCGTGCACGCAGAAACCTCCACCGGCGTGTCTTCCGACGCGAAGACGCTGGCCGAAATCGCGCGCAAGTACGGCGCGCTGACGATCATGGACGCGGTGACGTCGCTGGGCGGCTCGCCCGTGCTGGTGGACGAATGGGGCATCGATGCCGTCTACTCGGCCAGCCAGAAATGCCTTTCCTGCACGCCCGGCCTGTCGCCGATCGCGTTCAGCGAGCGCGTGGTCGAGCGCGTCAAGCAGCGCGGCGACAAGGTGCACAGCTGGTTCATGGACATGAACCTGTTGCTCGGCTACTGGGGCGCGACGACGCGCACTTACCACCACACCGCGCCGACGAATGCGCTGTATGCATTGCACGAATCCCTGCTGATGCTGCGCGAAGAGGGCCTGGAAAACGCCTGGGCGCGCCACCAGCGCAACCACCTCGCGCTCAAGGCGGGCCTGGAAACCCTGGGCCTGAAGTACCTGGTGGAAGAACCCTATCGCCTGCCGCAGATGAATGCGGTCACGGTGGCCCAGGGCATCGACGAGAAGGAAGTCCGCCGCCGCCTGCTGCTGGATTACAACCTGGAAATCGGCGCAGGCCTGGGCGACCTCGCCGGCAAGATCTGGCGCTTCGGGCTGATGGGCTATTCCTGCAAGATGGAAAACGTCATGCTGAGCCTGTGCGCGCTCGAGACCGTGTTCACCGACATGGGCATCAAGGTGAAGTTCGGCGAAGCCGAGGCGGCCGCATACCACGCGTATGCCGCGCAGCCCACCCGGCTGCAACCGGTGCGCGCGGTCGCCTGATTCCCGCGCGCGGAACAAGAAGGCCGGCATCGAGCCGGCCTTTTGTTTTCATGCCGCGGCGAGTTGCCTTGCCAGTTCCGCGATGCGATCGGACTCGATCGCCCCCGAGGGCGTGCCATGCGTTGCCGCATGCACCATTACCGCGGCCACGTCGTCCGCATCGATCGGACGGTATTTGCGCATCGGTCCGACCATGAAGGGCAGCAGCAGCCGGCTCGCGACGATGGCAATGCTCTCGCCGGCGCGCTGCTCGTGGCGCTCGCCAAGCAACAGCGACGGCTGCAGGAACAGATGGCGCGGAATGCCCAGGGCCGCGATGTCGCGTTCGGTCTCGCCCTTGACTCGCGAGTAGAACACCGAAGACTGCGCATTCGCGCCAAGCGCCGATACCATCAGGAATTGACGAATACCTGCTGCCTCGCCCCGCTCGGCAAGCGCCAGGGGATAGTCGTGGTCGACGCGCCGGAAAGCGTCCTGCGTGCCGGCCTTGCGAATCGTCGTACCCAGACAACAGAAAATCTCGGTGCAATCTGCCGGCGCCGGCGGCAGGGCTTCGAAATCGACGAGGTCGACGGTGAGCTTGGCGTGCTTACTCGCGAGCGGACGGCGCGACCACACCGTCACGCGGGCAAAATCGGCATGGTCCAACAATCGTGCAAGACAGCGTTCCCCGACCAGGCCGCTCGCGCCGGCCAGCAAGGCGTGCTTGGTCGCGCTCAATTTTCGCTCCCCCTGATTGCACGTGTCGCGACGAGATAGCGTTCGCCGCCGACATCGCCGGCCATCTCCTCGTCGGTGCGGGAACGTAGCGTGAGATCCAGCATTTTCAGTCGCTGGATGGGCTCCGGATGATCGGTCAGTTGTCCGCGCAAGGCGGCATAACGGGGACGTTGCCAGGCCTCGAAGCGCTGCAGTGCCGACACCATGCCCCACGATTCGTAGCCGGCGCGCCAGGCCAGGGTGGCGCCATCACTGTCCGCCTGCATCTCTTCGCTGCGCGAGAGGTTCGCCCGCACAGCGCCGGAGTTCATCAGCGCCATCTGCTGCCCCATCAGGCGATCCATGCGGTCGAATTCCGCGAGCATGGCCGGATTGTATTTCCGGATCGTCGCCTTCGTGCGCGCCGACGAAGCCTGCATGTCCTTGTTCATGTAGATCCAGCGAAGATGGTGCTTGCGTACCACATGCGAAATTTCGTGCCCGAGCACGCCCGCCAGTTCCGACTCGCTTTCCAGCAGCGCCAGCATTCCGCGCGTCACGAAGACATAGCCACCGGGAACGGCGAAGGCATTCACCGAATCGGAATCGATCACGGCAAATTGCCAGGGCAGCCCGGGACGCTCGGATTGCTGGGCAATCCACATGCCGACGCGGTTCAGGTACTGCTCCAGCACGGGATCATCCATGAGCTTCTGGTCGCCGAGCAGCGCAAGCAGCATCTCCAGGCCGAGCGCCGCTTCTTCCTTGTCGCCCAGGTTGAACCGGGAGGTCACGCCCGATGGATTGGCGCGCATCATCTCCTTGTGCATGCGATTCGCCTCGTCCATTGCCTTCGCAGTCTCCGGATCCGCGCGCAGGTTGCGCATCATCTCCTCTTGCTGCTGCTTGGCCGCCTTGGCCTGCTCATGCCTGCGTTTTGCCAGATCTTCATCCGGCACGGCATCCGCGCTCACCGGGGGCGGGGGATGGTTCGCGGCGTCCATGTCTTCCTGCATTTCGCGCATCTGAACTTCCAGCTCATCCGTGCTCTTGCGCATCTGCTGCTGCATCATTTCCTGCTGTGCGCGCATCTGTTCCTGCGACGGGCCACGTGAAACCATGCAGCCGGCGCCCGCGCAAGCGAAGAAAAGAACGGCGACCACGGCGCGGCTATTCATCGAAGAAATCGTCCGGAATGTCCATCGTGGCAAGCTCGGTGCCCTCGAAATAATCCTGCTTGCGCGGCTTCAGGCCGGCCGCGCGCGCAAAGCTCGTTGCATCCCTCGCGGGAACGCGCATCTGCTTGAGCTTGTCCAGTTCCGCGGCACTGGCTGACGCACCCAGCAACTCTTCCTCGGAAAAGCCGCGGATGCCGCTATCGGAGTTGGATTTGGCGCGAACGGCGGAGATTTTCGCCGGCGTCCCGGTGTCGAGCCGAAGGTCGATCGTTTTCACCCAACCGACGCTCGCGCCGGCGCGGACCCGCACCCAGCTTCCTCGCCGCTCCAGAACATCGACAGCTTGTTGCCTGGGAAGCTTCGCAACGAATTTGGCACCGGCGGCCGGATTCTCCAGCAAGTCCACCGCTCTCGGGAGATGGCCATGCTCGCCGGCCGCCGCGAGGGCGGCGCAGCAGGCAAGCAGGATAAAAACGCAAATCCGGCTGCCCATGCTGATGGAAAAGCTACTGTGCGGCGACCCGCAGCTTTTTCGTGTATTGCTGGAAGCGCGCGGCGTTTTGCGGCGCCTTGATCGAATCGAGCGTGGTGAGCCCGGGTGCCAGCTTGTCCAGGCGCGCTTGCGGCAACGGATGCGTCTTGTACAACAGCGCCAGGTAGGAGTCTTTCGGATCGGCGCTCGCAAGGGTAGTGAGCACGGCGGGCAATCCATACGGATCATAACCGGCGCGGGTCGCGAAAATCACGCCGATGCGGTCGGCCTCGAATTCGTCCGACTTGTCGAGGCCGCGCGCGTACAAATCCTTGGTCGGCCCGGAGAGCGCCTTGACGAGTTGCGCGTGCTTGCTATCAGTCGACGCCGAGACACCCTCGCCGAGCAGATTGACCAGCGCCGTCGTGCGCAGCGCCTTCAGGTGGTGCTTCTGGTTCACGTGCGCGATTTCATGGCCGAGGACACCGGCGAGTTCGGCCTCGTTGCGCAGTTGCTTCATCATGCCCTTGGTGACGATGATGAAGCCGCCCGGCGTCGCGAAAGCGTTGATGTAGTCCGAATCGTTGACGCCGAAATGCCACGGCAGGTTGGGCCGGTCGGATTGCAGGGCGACCCATACGCCGATGTCGTTGACGTAGCGCTGCAGTTCGGGATCGTCCAGCAACGGACGCGCGCCCAGCAGCGTTTCCGTCATGCCCTGGCCGATCTGGATTTCCTCGGGCTCCTTGACCTCGCGCAGGTTCTTCGCGCTGTTGACGACGTTGGTGAAATCGACGTTCTTGATTTCGAATCCGCCGCTGCCGGCCTTGCAACCGGCCAGCACGAAGGCGGCGATGCATCCGGCCAATGCCAGCCTGAGCGCGCTCATTTCTTCTCCTTGAGCGGTTTGCCGTTCTCGTCGAAGTAGGGCAGCGGTATCGCCGCGAGCTTGCCGCTCTCGGCCAGCTTCGCGGCCTCTTCCTTCGTCACGGAAAAGCCCTTCATTTTCTCGACCTCGGCCGGATTGGGCTTGGCCTTGGCCAGGTCCTCCTCGGAGAAGCCGCGTACGCCCGTCGTCACGGTGGAATTCGTTGCCGGCTTGGAGCGGCTGCCGACGCCGAGCGCCGAAAGCAGGCTGCCGCTGCTCTGGGGTTTCTGGTCCTGGCTGCCGAGCTTGACCGACAGCATGCGCACCCATCCCTGCTGCCTGGCGTCCGGGGTCTTGATCTGCATCCAGGCGCCCTGCCGGGTCAAAATTTCGACGTTGGTCTTTTCCGGAAGCGTGGCGACGGTGGTGGCGTCGATGAACGGATTGTCCTTGAGGTCGGTGGCCTTGTAGGTGTAGCCGGTTTCGGCCGCGTATGCCGCCGGAATCAGCAGTGTCAGGACCATCCCCAGCAGGATCTTCAGCGGGACCGCTTTCATGCGGACTTCCTTTTCGGTTCGAACAGGGCGACTTCCTGCGCCCTGCCTTTGACTTTATAGAGTCCGCGCGGAACAAAGTCAAAGGCGTCCGGGCACAGCTTCATGGTGTCTTCCGATACGAGAATGCGTGCGACACCCTTGGTCAGGCCTTCGATGCGACTCGCGAGGTTGACGGTATCGCCGATGGCCGTGTACTCGCGCCGCTGCTCCGAGCCTATCAACCCGACGACCGCAGGCCCGGAATGGATGCCTATGCCGACGTCAAAATCCGCATTGGGATCGGCCAGGTCTTTCCGGAACGCGTCCAGGGTGTCGGCCATCTCCAGCGCGCACTGGATGGCGTGCTCGGCGTGCTTCGCGTCGTCCAGCGGCGCGCCCCAGATCGCCATGATGCAATCGCCGATGAATTTATCGAGCGCGCCGCCGTTGCGAAAGACGACGGCCACCTGGCGGCTGAAATAGCCGTTGATCAGGCTGACCACCTGCTGCGGGGTGCGCGATTCCGAAAGCGTCGTGAACCCGCGGATGTCCGAGAACAGCAAGGTCACCTGGCGGCTCTCGCCTTCGCGGGACAAGCCGCCGTGCGCAATCAATTCCTTGACCACGTGCGGATTGACGAAGCGCGAGAACTCGCGGACTGCCTGTTCCCGTTCGCGCCGTTCGCGCAGGTATTCCTGCAGTGCGGCAATGAAAAAGAAGGCCCACGCGAACAGCAGCGGCCTCAGCATGGGCACTACGACCAGTTTGTTCATGGCTGCGTACTGGATCGCCAGCAGTGCCAGCGACGCGACGAGCAAGGCGCCGCCGACTTTCAGCGTATGCAGCCGGGAGCGGAATCCCGCGTACAGCAGCACCAGCGATATCAGCGTAACAGCGACGGGCCAGCCCGGAGAAACGTATCGCAGGTAGTTCGCGTTCTTCAGGTTGTCGATTGCGCCGGACAGCATGTCCAGGCCGTCGTACAGCGCGCCGACGGTCGTTGCCCGCCTGTCGTGCAGCCCGGAAGCCGTCACGCCGATGACGACGATCTTGTCCCTGAATTCCTGCGGATCGCGCTTGCGCTTCTGGCTGTTGAACTCGATGTAAAGGTCGACATAGGAAACGTGCGGTCGTCCGGCTTTGCCGCCCGGCCAGCTGAGCGGGATGGAACGGGCGTCGGGCACACCCATACCCAGGTCCTGCGCGACACGTGCCGGCAGCGAGGGAATTTTCCAGCCGTAGGCATCCTCGTAGACGTAATAGCGACGACCGATGCCATCGGGATCGGCGAGGAAATCTATGGTGCCGAGCCGCCAGTTGGCCGGCGCCAGTGCTTTCGGCAGGACTATGTTCAGCGTGGCGTCCTTGTCCGCCCCCGGCCCGGCGAAAGCGCCAAGCGCACGCTGGGCTTCGGCGATCGGCACGCCGTAGGGATCGGCGGCGCTGTCCTGGCGCACGGTCGGAAAATAGACGTTGCCGTACTTCGCCACGACCTGGTTGAACAAGTCGTCGGCGTCGGGACGGAACGTATCCGGCTCGAAGAACATGATGTCGAAGACAATGGCGCGCGGCTTTTGCGCCTCGATGCCTTCGACGATCTCGCCATGCACGGACCGCGGCCACGGCCAGCGGCCGGCATCGTCCGCCATTTTTTCCAGGCTGTTTTCATCCGCGGCGACGACGACGATGTCCGGGTCCGGCTTGATGTTGCCGGAGCGTGCAGTGACGAAAACATCGGAAAGGCGGGCATCCGCCGCGGCAAGCCAGCCCAGCCAGTAAAACTCCAGCAGCGCCGCGGCGATGACGGCAGCAAGCAGGACTACCAGTGATTTGGCATACGAACGCGGCACGCGCGTGAGTCTACAAGAAACGGCAAGCGGAGAGGGTGAGAAGCGAGGGGGTAGGGGTGAACGGCAACAGGGTTCAACGCTTTCGCCCTGCCGCTCCTTACCCCTTGCTCATCACTCCTGACCGGCTCGGCCTCGTCAGAGGCCGAGCCTTTGCCAGATCGTGCTGGCGAGGCCGGCCTGGTTCAGCGTGTAGAAATGCAAGCCCGGCGCGCCGGCTTCGAGGAGTTTCTCGCACATCGAGGTCACGACGTCGAGGCCGAAGGCGCGGATCGATGCCGTGTCGTCGCGAAAGCCCTCGAGCTTGACCCGCATCCAGCGCGGAATCTCGGCGCCGCAGGCGTCGGAAAATCGCGCGAGCTGCGAAAAATTCCCGATCGGCATGACGCCGGGAACGATGGGAATATTGATGCCTGCGGCCGCGCAATCGTCCATGAAGCGGAAATAGGCGTCGGTATTGTAGAAATACTGCGTGATCGCGGAATTCGCGCCAGCGGCGATCTTGCGTTTGAAGTTTTTCAGCTCATCCGCCGGATTGCGTGTCTGCGGATGGTATTCAGGGTAGCACGCTACTTCTATGTGAAACCAGTCGCCGGTGGTTTCGCGGACGTATTCGACCAGCTCATTCGCAAACCTCAGCTCGCCGCTCGATGCGAGGCCTGACGGCAGGTCCCCGCGCAATGCAACCAGGTGGCGAATGCCGTTTTCCCGGTAGCGCGCGAGGGTGGCCGCGATCTCGGCCTTGCTCGATGCGACACAGGAGAGATGCGGCGCCGCGTTGTGCCCGGCGCCGCGGATTTCCACGACCGTATCCAGCGTTCCCTGCTGTGTCGATCCACCCGCGCCGAAGGTCACCGAAAAGAATTTCGGCTTCAGCTGCGCGAGCTGCTGCCAGGTCGCCCGCAGCTTCGCCTTTCCGTCGGGTGTCTTCGGCGGAAAGAATTCGAAGCTGAATGCGGGTGACGAGTGACGAGTGACGAGTGACATGTCGTCTGCTACTTTCCTCTGGATTGCAACGAGCGAATCAGGCCGCCAAGTATTAAAAATATTTCTGAGACTTCCTGATCGAGCACAGGATCACCATCGATATATCCAAGCTCGCGACAAAGCGTCAACTGGGTTTCGATTTCAGCGAGGAAACCGCGTGCGATGTACAAGCTTTGCACGAATTCCTTGCTGCTGCGCCGGGCCGCTCCCTCTGCAACGTTCGACGGCACGGATACAGCAGCCCTGCGTAACTGTGCCGTCAAGCCGAATTTCTCTGATTTCAGGCAGTCGCTCGGCAAATCGGTAGATTGTTTTGACAAGCCCGATCGCCCGCTGCCAAGCCACGAGGTCGTGATGGCGGCTCGGTGCCCCAGCCGCCGTCCTTCCACTCGTCACTTGTCACCTGTCACTGGTCACCTCAATACCTGTAGTGATCCGCCTTGTACGGGCCCTGCTTGGCTACGCCGATGTAGTTCGCCTGCGTGTCGGTCAGCTCGGTCAACTGCGCATTGAGTTTCTTCAACTGCAGGCGTGCGACCTTCTCGTCGAGATGCTTGGGCAGCGTATAGACGCCGACCGGGTACTTGGCGGTGTTCATGAACAACTCGATCTGCGCGATGGTCTGGTTCGCGAACGACGAGCTCATGACGTAACTGGGATGTCCGGTACCGCAGCCCAGGTTCACCAGGCGTCCCTTGGCGAGGATGATGATGCGCTTGCCATCCGGGAAGATGACGTGATCGACCTGCGGCTTGATTTCCTCCCACTGGTATTTCGACAGCGAGGCGATGTCGATCTCGTTGTCGAAGTGGCCGATGTTGCAAACGATGGCCTGGTCCTTCATCTTTTTCATGTGATCGTGCGTGATCACGTGGAAGTTGCCGGTCGCCGTCACGAATATGTCGGCCTTGTCCGCCGCATAGTCCGTGGTCACGACACGATAGCCTTCCATTGCCGCCTGCAACGCGCAGATCGGATCGACTTCGGTGACCCAGACTTGCGCGGACAAGGCACGTAGCGCCTGGGCGGAGCCCTTGCCCACGTCGCCATAGCCGCACACCAGCGCGACCTTGCCGGCAACCATGACGTCCGTCGCGCGCTTGATGCCGTCCACCAGCGATTCGCGGCAGCCGTAGAGGTTGTCGAACTTGGACTTCGTCACCGAGTCGTTGACGTTGATCGCCGGGAATTTCAGCATGCCGTCCTTCGCCATCTGGTACAGGCGATGCACGCCGGTCGTGGTTTCTTCGGTGACACCCTTGATTTTGGCCAGCCGGGTGGAATACCACTTCGGATCGCGCTTGAGCGTGGCCTTGATCGCGGCGAAGAGTTCGATCTCTTCCTCGCTGCCGGGTTTGGCCAGCAGCGACGCTTCGGTTTCGGCGCGTGCGCCGAGGTGCAGCAACAAAGTGGCATCGCCGCCATCGTCGAGGATCATGTTCGAATGTCCGCCGTCCGGCCACTCGAAAATGCGGTGCGTGTAGTCCCAGTATTCCTTCAGCGTTTCGCCCTTGACCGCGAACACCGGCGTACCGGTTGCGGCGATGGCGGCCGCGGCGTGGTCCTGCGTCGAGAAAATATTGCAGGAAGCCCAGCGGACTTGCGCGCCGAGCGCCTGCAGGGTTTCGATCAGCACGGCGGTCTGGATGGTCATGTGCAGTGAGCCCGTAATGCGGGCACCGCGCAGCGGTTGCGTGGCGGAGTATTCCTCGCGGATCGCCATCAGGCCGGGCATCTCGGTCTCGGCGATGCGGATTTCCTTGCGACCCCAATCGGCCAGGGCGAGGTCGGCGACGTGGAAATCGCCGGATTTTTTCGTGTGGGGCAGAGCTGACATCGACTGTCTCCTTGGTCTAAATGGAGCGCAGAAATGGAAACGGCGCTCACAACCGGTTGAAGGATTGTGAGCGCCGTTGGATCGTTTGCTGAGCCTGGCCCGTCGATTCAGGGTCGCAGCGCTCCTCAGCGAAACGCGATTATAGACTCGGGGAAGTCGTGTGAAAAGTGGGCCGGATAATGGCTACAGCAGCGGGAGCCAGAGGCAAAGTCCGGATAGTTTTGGTATGGCTGTTCCGTGGTGCAGACTTTGCCGACATGGCTGTCACACCACGTTTTTTTCAAGAAGCTTTGCCGGCTGCTGGCAGTACCCGAGCCCGATCCTGCCAGCAAAGACACTCGCGACAATGTCTACGTCGTTCAGCGGCGCGTCTCTTTCCAGCATGGCACCAGTTGCCAGGCTTGGACTAGAGTCAAAAATGCAAAAGGCCCAATTCGGGCCCTTTAGTTCATTCAATTTCCGGTACGACGCACCACTCCCGCTTCGATCATCGCTTTGCGGATTTGGCCTTTTCAATCGTTGTTCGCTTGTCTTGCCGCAATGATGCGATCTCGGATGAGCTGAGCGTCGTCTGCTCTCTCAAGGTAGCGGGCTTCCGATTCTGTGAGGAGCTCGAATCCGTAGCCGAATGCCTCTTTCCACCAGCTTTCCAATCCGTCGCCATGTTTCGCTCGCAATGCTTCCAAAGTTGCCTGTTCAAGAGTCAGTTTCGCGGAGTAGGGCTTTCCCGTCAATGTCGATGCCAAGACCGCGATTCCGCCCCGGGCTTCAATAAAACCCTTGAGATTGGCCAGTGTCCCGCCTTGACCGACAAAGTCATCAACAAGAAAGTATGTTCTGCCCTGCTCCACTTCACCGTCAAAAAGCGCAGGGTGGGCCGGTACCCATCCGCCCCGGTATGGCCGCTTCGATTGATCTGCACCACGCTTTCCTCGGCCTGCAGGCCCAAACGCTCGCCTAGTACCTCGGCAAGGATTGCCGGAATCCGGTTGATGCCTTCTGCTTCTCGTGCATGCACGGAAGCGATCATTGCGTTCGAGCCCGCGAGCAATCCCCCCGCGGCAGCGACGCTCTTTTCGTTCATCGTGTCCTCCACGAGGCGCCGTGCAGCATCGATTTCACCCGCCTTCGCTGCTCGATAGTCTGCATGCTTTTTTACGACGCTTTCCTGCGCATGGATCAACACGTCGGGAAATGCGTTCCATTCGGTCCGCACAGGTTTCTCGATTGCCATGGTTAATTATGGGCTCTGTCCACCCAGTTCCAGGGCAAGAGAAAAACGAAAAAGGGAGGTACCCGACCTCCCTTCAAGTTTGATTTCTTCACTGCCGATCCGTCGCGTTTCACATGACGAAGCTATTGCTTGACCCTCATTCTTGATGCCGGCTTCCGCTTTAAGGAGTTCGACTTTGTGCGGTTTTAGCTCCGACGTCACATTGGCTTTCGCAAACGTGAGTCTTCACTGAAATTTGGACCTTGGCCCGCGTTACGCCGCGGTTTTTTTAATTCCCGCCTCGGATTTCAACAACTCCACTTTGTCCTAAGTTTTAGCTCCGACATCACATTGGCTTTCGCAAACATGAGTCTTCACTGAAACCTCGATCCTCACTCCTTACGCGGCGGCCTTCTTGATGCCGGCCTCCGACTTCAGGAGTTCGACTTTGTGCGGTTTTAGCTCCGACGTCACATTGGCATTCGCAAACGTGAGTCTCCACTGAAATTTGGACCTTGGCCCGTGTTACGCCGCAGCTTTTTTGATCCCTGCCTCGGATTTCAACAACTCTACTTTGTCCAAATTTTCCCACGAGAATTCCGGCTCGTCGCGGCCGAAGTGCCCGTAGGCGGCGGTCTTCTGGTAAATGGGGCGCAGCAAGTTCAGCATCGCGAGGATGCCCTTCGGACGCAGGTCGAAGTGCTTCTGTACGAGTTGCGCGATCTTGTCGTCGGCAATCTTGCCGGTGCCGAACGTCGTGACCATGACGCTGGTCGGTTTCGCCACGCCGATCGCATAGGAAACCTGGATCTGGCACTTGGTCGCAAGTCCGGCCGCGACGATGTTCTTCGCCACGTAGCGCGCGGCATACGCCGCGGAGCGATCGACCTTCGACGGATCCTTGCCGGAAAACGCGCCGCCGCCGTGCGGGGCTGCGCCGCCATAAGTATCGACAATGATCTTTCGACCGGTCAGGCCGCAATCGCCCTGTGGGCCGCCCACGACGAAGCGCCCCGTCGGATTGACCAGGAACTTGATCTCGCCCTTCACGAGGTTTTTCGGCAGGACCGGCTTGACGATTTCCTCGACCACGGCTTCGCGGATTTTTTCCAGCGAGATGTCAGGAGAATGCTGCGTGGACAGCACGACGGTGTCGATCGAGTCGGGCTTGCCGTTCACGTAGCGAATGGTGACCTGGGACTTCGCATCCGGCCGCAGCCAGGGCAGGCGCCCGTCGCGGCGCAGTTCGGACTGGCGCTCGACCAGCCGATGCGACAGGTAGATCGGCAGCGGCATCAGCACCGGGGTTTCGTCGCAGGCGTAGCCGAACATCAGGCCCTGGTCGCCTGCGCCCTGATTCAGCGGATCGTCCTGCGCCTTGTCCACGCCCTGCGCGATGTCGGGAGATTGCTTGTCGTAGGCCACCAGCACCGCGCAACCGCGGTAGTCGATGCCGTAGTCGGTGTTGTCATAGCCGATGCGCTTGATCGTCTCGCGCGCGACTTGCTGGAAGTCCACGACGGCGTTCGTGGTGATTTCACCTGCCATGACCACGAGTCCGGTGTTGACGAGCGTTTCGGCCGCTACTCGGGCGAATTTGTCCTGGGTTAAGATGGCATCCAGCACGGCGTCGGAAATCTGGTCCGCGACCTTGTCCGGGTGGCCTTCGGAAACCGATTCGGAAGTGAAGAGAAAATCGTTCATCGGGAATCTTCGATTTGATTGAAGCGGGTTTGGTGGAAGCAGGGTCGTCCAGAATAGCAAAAAGCCGCTAAAAGAACAAAACGGAAAATCCAACAAGTTCATGCTCATAGGGTTGTTGCGGCAACTGGCGAAACTGCCGCTCTCCTGGATCCACGCCGTGGGTGGCGCGCTCGGCTGGATGGTCTACCTGCTCTCCGGCACCTACGCTTCACGATTGCGCGAAAACCTCCGGCAAAGCGGGTTGTGCCCGACGGAGGCAGCATTCCGGCGCATCCTGCATCGAAATATTTCCGAGTCGGGCAAGGCGGGCGCCGAACTCGTGCCGGTCTGGTTCAAGCCGGTCGCACCGGTGGTGCGGATGATCGTGCGAGCCGGTCCGATGTCGCTGGTGGAAGAGGCCGAGCAGCGCGGCCGCGGCCTCATCTACCTGACGCCGCACCTGGGTTGCTTCGACGCCGCCGCGCTTTGGGCCGCACAGCGACGTCCCATTACCGTGCTGTACAGGCCACCGAGAAAACCCATCCTGCAGCCGATCATCGACGCGGGACGCGGCCGTGATCGCGTACAGCTCGCACCGGCCAATCTTGGCGGCGTGCGCCTGCTGCTGAAGGCGCTGCGACGCGGCGACGCCGTGGGCATTCTCCCCGACCAGGTGCCCGCAAACGGCGAAGGCGTATGGGCGGATTTTTTCGGCCGGCCGGCCTACACCATGACCCTGGTGGGCAAGCTCGTCGCGGCGACCGGCGCGACCATCCTGATGGCTGCCGCGGTGCGGCTTCCGCGCGGCGGCGGCTATGAAATCCACTTCGAAAAATTCGAGGGCGATCCGTCCGGGCCTAATGGCGCGCGCGCGCTCAATGCGGCGATCGAGCGCATGGTGGCGATCGAGCCTGCCCAATACCTGTGGAGCTACAACCGCTACAAGGTTCCGTCGGGCGTCGCGCCGCCGGGCGCGAATGCGGCTGCGACAGGTGGGGAAACACGGTGAGGTTCGCTCTCGCCTTGTTCTGGCTGCTGGGCCTGCTGCCGCTTCGCCTGCTGGCACCGGTCGGCATGGGACTGGGCATGTTGATCTACTGGATCGCGTGGGAGCGTCGCCGGGTGGTGCGCACCAACCTGCGCCTGTGCTTTCCCGACATGCCCGATCGCGATCGCGAAAAGCTGTCGCGCCGCCACTTTCGCGCCTTCGGCCGTACCGTGCTCGAGCACGGCATCCTGTGGTGGGGAAGCGAGAAGCGCATCCGCCGCCTTGTGAAAATCGAAGGCCGCGAAAACGTCGACGATTGTCTCGGCCGCGAACCGCTGATCGTGCTGGTCCCGCATTTCGTCGGCCTCGACATGGGTGGCATCCGCAGCTCGATGGAGTGGAGCATGATGTCGATGTATTCCCACCAGAAGAATCCCGTGCTCGATCGCATCCTGCTGCACGGGCGCACGCGCTTCGGCGAAAGCGTGCTGGTCTCGCGCCAGGACGGGTTGCGATCCGTGATCCGCCACCTGCGCAAGAACGGCGGCTTTTACTACCTGCCGGACATGGACCTCGGTGCCAGGGATTCGGTGTTCGTGCCCTTCTTCGGCGTGCAGGCGGCCACGGTACCGGCACTATCGCGGCTGGCGCGCCTGACCGGAGCGCGCGTGGTGCCGTGCATCGCCAGCCAACTGCCCGGCGCGCAAGGCTATGTCTGCCGCTACTATCCGCCCTGGGAGAATTTTCCCGGCGCAAGCCTCGAGGAAGACACGCGGCGCATGAATGCCTTCATCGAGGAGCGCGCGCGCGAAATGCCCGAGCAGTACTACTGGCTGCACAAGCGCTTCAAGACGCGGCCGCCCGGCGAGGCAAGACTCTATTGAATGCGACGGATCATCCGAAGGCGCCGATGTTCTCCAATCCGGAAGCGGGCGCGATTTGCGCGCTGCTGAAGCAGGTCAGGACCATCGCCGTGGTCGGGCTTTCGCCCCGGCCGACGCGTCCCAGCCACAGGATCGCCCGCGCGCTGAGGGAGAAGGGCTACCGCATCATCCCGGTCCGGCCGCTGGTCGCGGAGGTTCTCGGCGAAAAGGCCTACGCCAGGCTGGGCGACATCAGCGAGCCCGTCGATCTCGTGAACGTGTTTCGCGCCGCCGAGCAGATTGCGCCCATCGTCGACGATTGCCTGCGGCTCGGGTTGTCGCGTCTGTGGATCCAGGAGGGCATCGTCAACGAGGCCCAGGCCGAGCGAGCGCGAGCGGGCGGCATCGAAGTCGTCATGGATCGCTGCATCTGGCGCGACTTGAATTCGATCTGCGCATGAACAGGCCAGCCGCCACGGACTTGCGCATCACGCCGGTCATTGACGCCGACATCGAACCGGTCTGCGCGCTAGCGCGCGAAATCTGGATGCAGCACTATCCGGGCATCATCACGGTCGCACAGATAAACTACATGCTCGCGCAGCGTTACGTGCCGGAGGCGATCCGCGCGCAGTTGCGCGAAGGCGGCGCGTGGTGGAAGAAGGCGGAGGCGGCAGGCGTGTTGTGCGGATTCTCCAGCTTCGAGCGCGGCGCCGCGCCCGCGAGCATGAAGCTCGACAAGCTCTATGTGCACCAGCTCTATCGCGGCCGTGGTTACGGCGCGGCACTGATCGAGGACGCGGTCGCGGCGGCCAGGCGTGAAGGCATGGATACGCTCTACCTGCAGGTGAACAAATACAATCACGGCTCGGTCGCCGCCTACCTGCGCACGGGATTCGTCGTCGCGAAAACCGTCAAGGTGGACATCGGCGGCGGCTTCTTCATGGATGACTACGTAATGTCGCGGTCGCTGGCGGCCTGAGGGCGGGACTTGAAGCTCAAATTCACCAAGATGCACGGCGCCGGAAACGACTTCGTCGTCATCGATGCCACCTCGGCGCCGCTGGCGCTCGACGCCGGCGAGATTCGCAGGCTGTCCGAGCGCCATGTCGGCATCGGCTTCGACCAGATGCTGGTCGTGGAAACGCCACGCCGGCCCGACACCGACTTCTATTACCGGATTTTCAACGCGGACGGCGGCGAAGTCGGGCAGTGCGGCAACGGCGCGCGCTGCTTCGTGCGCTACGTGCACGACAAGGGCCTTTCTTCGAAGAAGGCCATCCGCGTGGAAACGCGCTCCGGCATCATCGAGCCGCGGCTGGAACAGGACGGCCGCGTGACGGTCAACATGGGCGCCCCGGAGTTCGAGCCGGCGAAAGTCCCGTTTTCCGCCGGCGCGCGCGCGCTGGTCTACCCGCTCGACGTCGACGGGATCCAGCGAGAGGTCTCTGCCCTGTCCATGGGTAATCCGCACGCCGTGCAGGTCGTGGCCGACGTCGAAGCCGCGCCAGTGTCGTCCGAGGGCCCCCTGATCGAGCGTCACCCGCGATTTCCGGAGCGCACCAATGCCGGATTCATGCAGATCGTGGATCGCAGGCGTATTAAACTGCGAGTGTTCGAGCGCGGCGCGGGCGAGACGCTGTCCTGCGGGACCGGCGCCTGCGCCGCGGTCGTCGCGGGCATCGCGCGCGGCATGCTCGATTCGCCGGTAACGGTCGAAACCCGCGGCGGCGCGCTGGAAATCGCCTGGGAGGGCGAAGGGCGGCCCGTGTCGATGACGGGGCCGGCACAATCCGTGTTCGAAGGCGAGATCGATTTACAGAGAAAGCAATGAGACCAGAAGACGTCGCACGCTACCTGCAGGACCATCCCGAATTTTTCGAGAGCCACGCCGACATGATCGGCGACATGTCGATCCCGCATCCCCACGGCGGTCGCGCGATTCCGATATCCGAGAGGCAGCTCATCACGCTGCGCGAGAAGAACAAGGTTCTCGAGGGCAAGCTGCGCGAGCTCGTCGAGTTCGGCGAGGAAAACGATGCCATCGGCGAGCGCGTGCACCGCGCCGCGCTGGCGATGATGAAGCCGGCCAATGTCGAGACGCTGCTGCAGGTGCTGCATTACAACCTGCGCGAGGATTTCGCGGTACCGCACGTGGCGATACGCCTGTGGAGCCAGTGGGATCATCCGCCGCTGGCGGAGTTCGCGCCCAGCAGCGAGGAGGTGCGCGTTTTCGCGGACAGCCTGGCCCAGCCCTATTGCAGCCACCAGCCCATGTTCGAGACCGCCGGCTGGTTCGGCGAGGCCGGTGACCTGCTGAAGTCCTTTGCCTGCATCGCATTGCGCAGCGACGACAGGGTGTTCGGCCTGCTCGTGCTCGCGAGCGAAGACCCGGAGCGTTTCTATCCCGAGATGGGCACGCTCTACCTGAAGCGGCTCGGGGAACTCGTCAGCGTCGCACTGGCGCGATTCCTGTAGATGCGCGCGAGCGAAAAGCCCCGCGCAAACCCGGAGCCAGCGCCCGAACCCGCCGTCCTGACCGCCTTCCTTGCGCACCTGGTCCGCGAAAGGCGCCTGTCCGCGCACACCGCCGCCGGTTACGGCCGCGACGTGCGCATGCTGCTGGAGAAATCGCGCGGCGCCGAATTGTGCGACCTGCAGGTCCAGGAAATCCGGCGATTTGTCGCACAACTCCATGGCCGCGGGCTAGGCGGCAAGTCACTCTCGCGCATGCTCTCCGCCTGGCGCGGCTTCTTCGACTACCTCGCGCGCGACCATGGCTACACGCGCAACCCCTGCGTCGGCGTGCGGCCGCCGAAATCGCCGAAGGCCCTGCCCAGGACGCTTTCGCCCGACGAAGCCACGCGGCTGGTGAGCATCGAGCAGGATGATCCTCTTGCGGTACGCGATCGCGCGATGTTCGAGCTGTTGTACTCGTCCGGGCTGCGGCTTTCCGAGCTGACTTCGCTCGAACGCAACGACGTCAGCCGCGCGGACGCCACCGTGCGCGTCGTCGGCAAGGGCAACAAGACGCGGATCGTTCCGGTCGGACGCCACGCCTTGCTGGCACTGGACGCCTGGCTATCCATGCGCGCCACACTGCCAGGAGCCGACAAGCCAGCGTTGTTCGTGAACCGGCACGGCGAGGCGATCTCCCCGCGCACGGTACAGTCCCGGTTGAAGGCGTGGGGCATCCGCCAGGGCCTGCCCGCCCACGTGCATCCGCACATGCTGCGCCATTCGTTCGCGTCGCACGTGCTGCAATCCAGCGGCGATTTGCGCGCGGTGCAGGAGATGCTCGGGCATGCGAGCATCTCCACGACGCAGGTTTATACGCACCTCGATTACCAGTACCTGGCAAAGGTCTACGACCAGGCGCATCCGCGGGCCAAGCGCAAACCTTCCAAGGCTTGAACCACGGAGGACACGGAGAACACGGAGAAAACAGAACGGGGAACATGCCTATGCGCGATTGCAAGTCGCGTGTGCAACGTCGAACGCCATGCGTCCTGATTCACCTTCATCGTTCCTCCTCCGTGTTCTCCGTGTCCTCCGTGGTTCAGCTTCAGAATCAGCATGAAAAGAATCGTCCTTAAATCTGGTCGGGAGAAATCGCTGCTGCGCCGGCATCCCTGGGTATTTTCGGGCGCGATCGCGCGCACCGCAGGCAGCGTTTCCCCGGGGGACACGGTGCAAATCGTTTCCGTCGACGGCAAATTCCTCGCGATGGCCGCGGCCAACCCGGATGCGAACATCGCCGCGCGCGTATGGGACTGGGACGAAGCCACGCGCATAGACGCGGATTTTTTCGCGAAGCGCCTGGAGGCGGCGATTGCCATGCGCCACGCGATCTCGAAACGCGCGCCGCACGAAGCCGAGCGGCTCGTGCACGGCGAATCCGACGGCCTGCCGGGGCTGATCGTCGATCGTTACGCCGATGTCGTCGTCGTGCAATTGTCGAGCGCCGGCTGCCAGCGCTGGCGCGATGCGATCATCGATTCGCTGCGGCGGCTGACCGGTGCGCGCGCCATCTTCGAGCGATCCGACGCGGACGTCATGGAACTCGAGGGCCTGGCGCCGCGAACCGGACTCGTGGCGGGCGACCTCGAGTCGACCGTCGTCGCCATCCACGAAAACGAGGTCCGGCTGCGCGTCGACGTGGCAAAGGGGCACAAGACCGGCTTCTATCTCGACCAGCGCGACAACCGGTTGCGCGTCGGCCGGCTCAGCGCGAACCGCGACGTCCTGAATTGCTTCTGCTACACCGGCGGCTTCACCTTGCACGCGCTGGCGCACGGCGCGAAGTCGGTCATGTCCATCGATTCTTCGGGCGATGCGCTCGAACTCGCGCGCGAACACGTTCGGCTGAACGATCTGGCTACCGAGCGCTGCGAGTGGGTCGACGCGGACGTATTCCAGCACCTGCGAAAATTGCGCGACCAGGGCCGCCAGTTCGACCTGATCGTGCTGGACCCGCCGAAGTTTGCGCCGACCGCCGCGACGGCGGAACGCGCCGCGCGCGGCTACAAGGACATCAACCTGCTGGGCTTCAAGCTGCTGCGACCGGGCGGCCTGCTCGCCACGTTCTCGTGTTCCGGCGGCGTTTCCGCGGAGCTTTTCCGCAAGATCGTCGCCGGCGCGGCGCTGGACGCGGGCGTGAACGCGCAGGTCGTCGAACAATTCCACGCCAGCGCGGACCATCCGGTGTCGCTGGACTTTCCGGAAGGCGAATATCTGAAAGGACTCCTATGCAGGATCGCATGACCATGGAGCTGAAAACATGCTGACGGGAAGCTGCCTGTGCGGCGGCGTGCGCTACGAGATCAACGGAACACTGACGCAGGTGCGCAACTGCCATTGCTCCACATGCCGCAAGGCCCATAGCGCGGCCTTCCGTTCGCGCGCGACGGTGCAGACGCGCGACTTCCGCTGGACCGCCGGCGAAAATCTCGTCACCTGGTTTGACTCGTCGCCGGGCACACATCGCGGATTCTGCAGCCGCTGTGGTTCCGCGCTCTTGAGTCGATTCGACAAGGCGCCGGAAATCTGCGGGTTGCCGCTCGGCTGCCTGGATACCGATCCCGGCGTACGACCCGACATGCACATCTTCGTCGACTCGAAGGCGCCGTGGCATGAGATCACCGACGCGCTCCCGCAATATCCGAAGTGGCCGCCGCGATGAGCCTCACCACATTGTTCCTGGTCCGCCACGGCGAGACCGACTGGAACGTCGAAGGCCGCATCCAGGGCCATCTCGACGTGCCTTTGAATGCGCTGGGCCTTTCGCAGGCGAAAGCGCTCGGGCACAGGCTGCGCACGATGACGTTCGACGCGGTGTATTCCAGTGACCTGATCCGCGCGCTGGCAACCGCGCAACCCGGATTCGACGATCCGGATTCCCGGATCGCAAGAAATCCTCGCTTGCGCGAGCGCCATCTGGGCGTCCTGCAGGGCCTGACAGGAGACGAAGCAATGGCGCGGCAACCGGCAGCCTGGAAGGTTTTCAAATCGCGCGAACCGGAAGCCGCCCTGGAAGGCGGGGAAAGCCTGGGTGTCTTCTCCGATCGCATCCTCGACTTCCTGGCCGAGGCCCTGGCGCGGCACGAGGGCAAGCGCGTCCTTTGCGTCACGCACGGCGGCGCCCTGGATGCCGCCTATCGTCACGCCACCGGCATGGCGCAGGATGCGAAACGGGATTTCCCGATCTACAACGCCTCGGTCAACACGCTGCTTTGCGACGGCAACCGCTGGACCATCGATCGCTGGGGCGACGTGAGCCACTTGCCCGCCGAGCTGACCCTGGACGATACCTGAGGCATCGCGAACGCCATACCGTGCGCATGTGGCGGCGCGTGGCCGCTGGCACAACCCCGGAGATGGCGCTACACTGCCTTCCGCTTCGACCCCGGGTTCACGAAACGGCCCCATGAAACCGCATCGCGCGCTGATCAATCTGCTGATATTGCTGCTGCTGTTCGCGCAGCAGGCAGCGTATGCGCACGCGATCAGCCACCTGGCCAAGGAACCGCCGGCCAAGGAGCAACTGGCGCATTCGAAGCTGTGCGACAAATGCGTCAGCTTCGAGAAAATCGGCGGCATCGCGCCGACCGGCGCACCCGCGTTGCTCGCGCTGGAGCTGCAGTTCACGCAACCGCCGCACGATGGCCACGCGTTCGTCCCGCGCACGGTTGTAGTCTTCCAGGGCCGCGCCCCTCCCGGTTCCCTCTGATCGACGTCGCCAGCGCCCGCGGCATTGCCGCGGCGCGTTGTTTTCTTTCGTCCAGAGGAGATTGTCATGTTCAGGAAGGTCACCCTGGCGGCCGCCGTCGGCGCCGCCTTTGCCGTACCCGTCGCCGCCTTCGGCGCGGACGATGCGGAAGTGCAGAAGATCCGCGATGAGATAAAGGATCTCAAGGAAAGCTACGAGAACCGCATTCGCCAGCTCGAGCAACGCCTGGAAAAAGCCGAGCAACCCGCGCCCGCCGCCGCATCGGCGCCGGCGCCGACACAAAACGCGCCCGCGGCGGCAAACGCATTCAATCCCGCCATTTCGCTGATCCTCGGCGGCCAGTTCAACAACCTGCAGCAGGATCCGAAGACCTACCAGATCGGCGGCTTCATCCCCGGCGGCGACGAGGTCGGCCCGGGCAGCCGCAGCTTCAACCTCGGCGAGTCGGAGTTGACGGTGTCGGCAAGCATCGATCCCTACTTCTCCGGCTTCTTCGTGATGTCGGTGAACTCGGACAACGAGGTCGAGGTGGAGGAGGGCTACGTCCAGAACACCGGCTCGCTGCCCGGCTTCACGTTCAAGTTCGGCCGCATGCTTTCGGGCTTCGGATACCTGAACGAGATCCACCAGCACGCCTGGGATTTCGTCGACGCACCGCTGGTCCACCAGGCGTTCTTCGGCGGCCAGTTGCAGGAAGACGGCCTGCAGGCGCGCTGGCTTGCACCCACGCCGATGTTCGTCGAGCTCGGCGTGGAAACCGGAAGGGGCACCGGGTTCCCGGGATCCGACCGCGACAAGAACGGCGTCAATTCGGCAATGGTCTTCGCGCACGTCGGCGACGATGTCGGCAACAGCAACAGCTATCGCGTCGGCGCGTCCTATCGCACGACCAAGGCCCAGGACAGGGCTTATGACGACGTCGATGCCGCCGGCGTCCCGGTCACGAACGCGTTCACCGGCGACAGCAAGATGTGGGGCCTGGACTTCGTCTGGAAATGGGCGCCGAACGGCAACACGGTCGATCGCAACTTCAAGTTCCAGGCCGAATACATGCACCGCACGGAAGACGGCGACCTGGCTTTCGACACGACGGGCAGCAACCAGTCCGGCGCCTATCGATCCAGCCAGTCGGGCTGGTACGTGCAGGGCGCCTACCAGTTCATGCCGCGCTGGCGCGTCGGCTTGCGCTACGACCAGCTCGACAGCGGCACGCCGAACATCGGCCTGGTCAGCAGCGGCGCGCTGACGGCCGCCGACTTCCCGCGCCTTGCCGACAACGATCCGCGGCGAACCACCGCCATGATCGATTTCTCGCCGTCGGAGTTTTCGCGCTTCCGCCTGCAGTTCGCACGCGACGAAGCGCGATTCAACGAGGCGGACAACCAGGTCTTCCTGCAATACATCATGAGCCTCGGGACTCACGGTGCACACAAATTCTGACGCGCGAGCGCGGCCGATACGAAAGGACACGAACATGAGCAAATGGAAAATTCTGCTGGGCGCGGCGATGCTGTGCGTTTGCGCGCCCGCCCTGGCGAAGGTGGAAGTCTTCGCCTGCCTGCCGGAGTGGGCGGCGCTCGCCACCGAGCTGGGCGGCGACAAGGTCTCCGTCTACCAGGCGTCCAATGCGCTGCAGGACCCGCATCACATCGAGGCGCGCCCCAGCCTGATCGCCCACATGCGCAACGCCGACCTGGCGATTTGCACCGGCGCGGAACTCGAAATCGGCTGGCTGCCGGTGCTGCTGCAGAATGCCGGCAACGACAAGATAAAACCCGGGCAGCCCGGTTTCATCTCGGCCTCGGATTTCGTCGAACGTCTGGAAGTGCCCACGCGCCTGGACCGCGCGGACGGCGACGTGCATCCCGCCGGCAACCCGCACATCCAGCTCGATCCCCGCAACATCGCGAAGGTCGGCATGGTGCTTACCCAGCGCCTGCAGCAGATCGACGCCGCCAACGCGGCGTACTACGACGCGCGCGCGAAGGATTTCCAGGCGCGCTGGAGCCAGGCCATCTCGCGCTGGGAAAAGGAGGCAGCGCCGCTGAAGGGCTTGCGCCTGGTGCCCTACCACAAGGATTCGGTCTACCTCATCAAGTGGCTGGGCATGGTGGAAGTCATGAATGTCGAGCCCAAGCCCGGCATCCCGCCGAGCGCCGGTCATCTTTCCGACCTGGTCGGGCGTTTGAAGGGCGGTGCCGCGGACGTCATCACGCGATCGGCTTACCAGGACCCGAAGGCGGCGAATTCGCTCGCGGAAAAGACCGGCCTGCCGGTGGTCGAACTGCCCTACACGGTGGGCGGAACCAAAGGCGCGAAGGATTTGTTCGGATTGTTCGACGACAGCATTGCCCGGCTGAAGGCGGCGAAGAAATAACATGGCACACCTCGAGTTCAGCATCCTGATTCCCGCCTTGCTGGCGGGCCTGCTCGTTACGGCGACCCACGCCCCGCTGGGGATCCAGGTGCTGAACCGCGGCATCGTGTTTATCGACATCGCCATCGCGCAGATCGCGGGCGTCGGCGTGATCGCCGCCGATTTTTTCGGCTGGGAAACCGAGGCCGGCGGCGCGGCCGTGCAGGTGTCCGCGCTGGCCGCCGCGCTGCTGGGCGCGCTATTTCTGACCTGGACGGAGAAACGCTGGCCGGACATCCAGGAAGCGATCATCGGCACGGTCTTCATCCTGGCCGCGACACTCAGCGTGCTGCTGCTGGCAAGCAATCCGCATGGCGGCGAATACCTGAAGGACCTGCTGGTGGGCCAGATCCTCTGGGTCGGCCACTCCCAGTTGATCATCGTCGCCGTACTCACTGCGATCGTCGTATCCGCGTGGTTCGGCATCGGCCGCGAGCGCCTCGGCCGCATCGGCTTTTATCTGCTGTTCGGCCTCTCGGTCACCGCGTCGGTGCAAATGGTCGGTGTCTACCTGGTGTTTTCGTCCCTGATCATTCCCGCGCTCGCCACGCGCAACGCCGTGAGGCATCGCCTTGCGAAGGCCTACATCGTGGGTGGCCTGGGCTATCTGATTGGCCTTGTCGCGTCGACGCTGTTCGACCTGCCCACCGGTGCCATCATCGTCTGGGCCATGGCGATCGTCGGCATCATCTTTTCCAGCATCGGGCCGGCGCGCAAGACGGCTTGAACTCCGCAGTACAATTCCCCATCTGATTGCGAACGGCCGGGCCTCCGCCCGGCCAGATCGATCGCCGCAAATTTCACGATGCGGCAAAACCGGCTTCCTGCATGAGCGAAACCTTTCACGGCACCACCATCCTGTCCGTCCGACGCGGCAAAAACGTGGCACTGGGCGGAGACGGCCAGGTGACCTTTGGCAACATCGTCCTCAAGGCCAGCGCGCGCAAGGTGAGGCGCCTGTACCACGAGCGCATCCTCGCCGGATTCGCGGGCGGCACGGCGGACGCATTTACGTTGTTCGAACGCTTCGAGGCCAAGCTGGAAAAGCACCAGGGACACCTGTTGCGCTCGGCGGTCGAGCTGGCCAAGGACTGGCGCACCGACCGCATCCTGCGCCGGCTGGAAGCGATGCTCGCCGTCGCGGACCATGAATCGTCGCTGATCATCACCGGCAACGGCGATGTCGTCGAACCGGAGCTCGGGCTCGTCGCCATCGGCAGCGGCGGCGCCTACGCGCAATCCGCCGCGCGCGCCCTGCTCGAGAACACCGAACTGCCGCCGCAGGACATCGTCAAGAAAGCGCTGACCATCGCGGGCGAGATCTGCATCTACACGAACCAGAATCACGTGATCGAGATACTGGAGTGAAAATGAACAGCGTGAGGGGTGAGGAGACAGAAGTGAGGAGGAAATGGCCCTGAAGCTTCCGTCTTTACCCCTCGCTCCTCGCCCCTGACTCCTCACGCATCTACTTATGTCAAGCATGACTCCCCAAGAAATCGTCCACGAGCTCGAAAACAAGCTGCAATGCGGCTTGTTTCAGTGGAGGCTAACCTGCTTGCAGGTTAAGCGCCCGGCGCGTGCCGGAACTACAAGCACATCGTCGCAACCCATCCATGACTAGCATGAC
>DASZTG010000043.1:0-12898 GCA_035548375.1 Burkholderiales bacterium | reverse complement strand
CCCCTGGGCGGTGGATTCGAGCTGGCGTGGACGCACGACAGGCACGCCCAGCAGGTCGGCCTGGAATTGCATGAGCAGGTCGTTGGCCGCCGCGCCACCGTCCACGCGCAATTCGCTCACGGCCATGCCGGCGTCGGCCTGCATGGCAGCCAGGATGTCCGTCACCTGGTAGGCAATGCCGTCCAGCGCGGCGCGGGCGATGTGCGCGCGCGTCGAGCCGCGAGACAGCCCGACCAGCGCGCCGCGGGCATAAGGATCCCAGTGCGGGGAACCGAGGCCGGTGAAGGCCGGCACGAAGTAGACGCCGTCGCTGTCGGGAACGCCGGCCGCCAGCGATTCGATTTCCGCCGACGAACGAATGATGCCGAGGCCATCGCGCAACCATTGCACCACCGCTCCGCCGACGAACACGCTGCCCTCGAGCGCGAAGCTCGATCCGCGTCCGAGCGACCAGGCTGCCGTCGTCAGCAAGCGGTTGCGGGAGACTTTCGCCTGCCCACCGGTATTCATGAGCATGAAGCAGCCGGTCCCATAGGTGTTCTTGACCATGCCGGGACGGAAGCAGCATTGCCCGAACAGCGCCGCCTGCTGGTCGCCGGCCAGTCCCGAAATGGGAATCCGGCCCGCGAACATGTCGCCCGACGTCTGCGCGAATTTTCCGCTCGACGGTCCGACTTCGGGCAGGACGGATGCAGGGATGTCGAGGATCTCCAGCAGTTCTTCGTCCCAGCATCCCTCGTGGATGTTGTAGAGCAAGGTGCGCGACGAATTGCTCACGTCCGTGTAATGCGTTTTGCCTCCCGACAGGTGCCAGATCAACCAGGTGTCGACCGTGCCGAACGCCAGCTTGCCGGCGCGCGCCTTTTCGCGGGCACCGGGCACGTTGGCGAGAATCCAGTGCAGCTTCGTCCCGGAGAAATAAGCGTCGAGCACGAGCCCGGTCTTCTGCGCGAACAGCGGCTCCATGCCGCCGGCCTTGAGCTCGTCGCAATGCCTGGCGGTGCGGCGGTCCTGCCACACGATCGCGTTGCAGACCGGCTTGCCCGTCTCGCGATCCCACACGATGGTGGTCTCGCGCTGGTTGGTAATGCCTATGGCCGCGACATCGCGCGCGGACAAGCCGGCACGCGTCAGGGCTTCCGCGGCGACGCCGGTTTGCGAGGCGAGGATCTCGAGCGGATCGTGCTCGACCCACCCGGGCTCGGGGAAAATCTGCCTGAATTCCTTCTGCGCGCTGCCCTTGACGGCGCCGGACCGGTCGAACACCAGGGCGCGCGAACTCGTCGTTCCCTGGTCGAGGGCGAGGATGTACGACACGTCTGCTCCCGTCGCAATGTTGTGCGCCCGGTTATAGCACCGGTGACCGCCGGGGGACAAATGGCACGGGCCGATTTGGCTTTTTGCTACGATGCCGCCATTCGCCGCGACGGCGCGAGGAAAGCAAGGCTTGGGCAATTGGACTGGCGACAGCCCGGTATACGACGTGCTGGTCGTGGGCGGCGGCATCAACGGCGCGGGCATTGCGCGCGATGCGGCGGGACGCGGGTTATCGGCACTGCTTTGCGAGCAGGACGACCTCGCCGCCCATACGTCGTCGGCCAGCACCAAGCTTATCCACGGCGGCCTGCGCTACCTCGAGCGTTTCGAATTCGGACTGGTGCGCAAATCGCTGCAGGAACGCGAGGTGCTGCTGCGCGCCGCGCCCCACATCATCCGGCCCCTGTCGTTCGTGATGCCGCACAATCCCCGCCTGCGGCCGGCCTGGATGATTCGCGCGGGCTTGTTCCTGTACGACCACCTCGGCAAGCGGGAACTGCTACCGGCATCGCAGGGCATCGACCTGCGCACCCACGCCGCCGGCCAGCCGCTGAAATCCGGCGTTGCGAAAGGATTCCTCTACTCCGACGCCTGGGTGGACGATGCCCGCCTCGTGGTGCTGAACGCCATCGACGCGGCGGAGCGCGGCGCGACCGTCCTGCCGCGAACGCGCTGCGCATCGGCGCGACGCTACGCCGACATATGGGACGTGACGCTGCAACCCATGGACGGTGGCGAGGCGCGGGTGGTTCGCAGCCGCGCGCTGGTCAACGCCGCCGGTCCGTGGGTCACGAATTTCCTGCACGAAGCCCTCGGCAAGACGCCGTCCCGCGGCATGCGCCTCGCCAAGGGCAGCCACATCATCGTGCGTCGCCTGTTCGAGCACGACCATGCCTATCTCTTCCAGAATCCGGACGGGCGCATTTTGTTCGCCATTCCCTACGAGCGGGATTTCACGCTGATCGGCACGACGGATCTGGAATACGAAGGCGATCCCGCGAACGCGGCCATCTCGAACGAGGAAATCTCCTACCTGTGCGAAATGGCCAATGGCTACTTCGCGCGACCCGTGATTCCCGAGGACGTCGTCTGGACTTATTCGGGCGTTCGCCCCTTGCTGGCAGACGCGGCGGCGAATCTTTCCGCGGTGACCCGCGACTACCTGCTCGAATCGGATGCGACATCGCAGCGCGCGCCGCTGGTTTCCATCTACGGCGGCAAGCTCACGACCTACCGGCGCCTGGCCGAAGACACGCTCGCCTCACTGGCACAAAGCCTGCCGCACATGAAAGGCCCATGGACGGCGGACGCGTCGCTGCCGGGCGGCGACATTGCCGGTGCGGATTTCGACGGCTTCCTTGCCGGGTTCCGGCGCTCGGTGCCGTGGCTGCCCGAGGCGCTCTCGCGCCGCTACGCGCGTGCCTACGGGACGCGGGTGACCAGGCTCCTCGCCGGTGCGGGCAGCCTGGCCGACCTCGGAGAGGATCTCGGCGGCGGGTTGTACGAGAGGGAAATCGATTACCTGGTGAGCCAGGAATGGGCAAGCACGGCGGAAGACATCCTCTGGAGGCGGACCAAGCTGGGCCTGCACGTCGAGGCAGATACCGCGAAAAAGCTCGCGGCGCACCTGTCGAGGTAGTTCGACGCGAACGTTGATTTTGGCGAAATGGATCTCGCGACGCCTACGGGCTTACGCCTTGCAAGGAATCAAACTCGCTGCCCCGCCGCAGACGTCATGCGGGCTTCCAGCCGTCGACGAGGCGCACGGCCGCATAGCGATAGACGAGCAGCGCCGCCGACACGCCCAGCAGGTCCACCAGCCAGTCGTAGATCGAGCCGTTGCGGCCCGGCACGTAGAGCTGGTGCCATTCGTCCAGCGCCCCCACGAGCAGGATCGCGTAACCCGCCACCCAATACCCCCGCCTTCCCAGCCCATGCGCAAGCAGGGCGGCCATGGCGCCGAAGTAGGAAATGTGCTCGATGCGATGCATGAACTCCGGCACCAGGTTGACGCGCGCGATGGCATGCGCTTCGAGGAACAGCAGCGAGGCCATGGTCAGGGAAACGACGATGCACAGGCCGCGAAACCACCGGTGGTTGATCACGCGCACGCCGCGCGCAAAAGCGTCGGGAATTGCAACAGTCTGTGTCAAATGATGTCCTGCGGTGTTACCGGCAACCGTAATCTCTCGATTGGCAAAATCCGGGAAAGCGGGGCTTGCGCCCGTCCTTGCAAATGGCCACATTTCCTGCATGTTTTGGCAGCGGCACTATAGCGGAAACGTCGCGACAAATGGCAATTTACCGGAGGGGCCACGACCAGGACCGTCGATCGCACGTCACGTCCTTGCCGAATGAAGAAAAATGCCTTGCGCGCCGTTATTGATCAAAACGGGGAACCGGCCGTCGGGCCGGCCTCGTCATCTTTGCGCTGCCGGGCCCGCCGGGCTATCGTACGGCGCGCGCAACCGGTGCCGTACCGGCGAATTCATACAAGGGGGAAGCCATGGGCATCTTGTCGATCGTGGTGCTGGCGGTGATCGTCGTTGGCGTCGTCTGGGCGATCATGATCTACAACAACCTCGTCAACCTGAAGCACGGGGTCGCCAAGGCGTGGTCGAACATCGACGTGCTGTTGAAGCAAAGGCATGACGAATTGCCGAAGCTGGTGGAGACCTGCAAGCAGTACAAGCAGTTCGAGCAAGCAACCTTGCAGCAGGTCACCGACGCTCGCGGCCGCGTGCAGGCGGCCCGCGAACGGAAGGACATTCCCGCCCTCGGGGAAGCCGAGAACGCGCTGCGCGCCGGCCTTGGCGGAATTTACGCGACGGTCGAGGCCTATCCCGAGCTCAAGGCGATCGAAACCTTCCAGCACCTCGTCTCGCGCATCTCCGGGCTCGAGAACGCGATTGCCGACCGGCGCGAGTTCTACAACGAATCCGTCAACATCAACAACGTGGCGATAGAGCAATTTCCCGAAGTGGTCATCGCCAGCTTGTTTCGCTTCGATTCGTTCGACCTGCTGCGCTTCAGCGACAACGAGAAGAAGGACGTGGACGTGAAGGAATTGTTTTCCTGAAGTTCCCGTTCCTGTCCCATGACGCCCTACTCCGCTGGTGGCTGGCTGGACTTTGGCCCGTTCCGCGACCAGCGCGAGCGGCTGGCCGATCCCGCCTTCCTCGGCATCTACCTGGTCGTGCCTCTGCTGTTCGCCCAGGCAGGGGATCTGCGCGCACTCACGTATGTACCGCCGATCATCGCCGTCGTGGCGTTCGTCGCATGGCTTCTGAGCCTCAGACGCGTACTGACGATCGGCGCATTGCCGACGTCGAAAATCGCCTCCGCGGCGCAAGGCTACGTCGAACTCGGCGGAAGAGCGCTCGCGCATCCCGGGGGCGCCCTTCGTAGCCGCTTCAACGCCCTGCCCTGCGTCTGGTATCGCTATGTCGTCGAGGAAAAGACCCGCGACGGCAAGTGGCGGCAAATCGAAAGCGGACGCAGCGACGACAGCTTCCTGCTCGATGACGGCAGCGGGCAATGCCTCGTCGATCCGGAATACGCGGAAATCCTCCCGGGCAATTCCGAGACCCGGATGAACGGGTACGACATCCGCTGCACCGAGTCCCTGATACTGCCCGGCGACACGGTCTGCGCGATCGGCGAATTCTCAACGATCGGCGGCGCCAGCGCGGATCTCGACCTCGAAAGCGACATCGGCGAACTGCTGGCGACGTGGAAAAAGAACCGTCCCGCGCTGCTCGCGCGCTTCGACCTCGACAAGGACGGCGAGATCAGCGAAAAGGAATGGTTTCTTGCGCGGTCGCAGGCGCGGCGGGAGACTCGGAAGGCCCACAGCGAGATCCGATCCCAACCCGGGACCCACGTCCTTCACAAGCCCCGCGACGGACGCATTTTCCTCATTTCAAATGTCGACGCGCGCCAGCTTCGCAGACGCTACGCGCTGTGGGCATGGCTGCACCTGGGTATGCTGCTGGCCGCGGTGTGCGCCGGCGCCTGGATGCGCCTGGGCTGAAAGTTCCCGGGAGCACGGCGCAGCTTCGTTCGGCGATGACGCGTGCGCCATCCTGGCGCCTTGACGGCATCGACTCCAGGCCGTCGAGTACGTTACATGAAGTCCTTCATTTCTCGCGTTCCAGCATCGCCGCGGTTTCCGGGTGCCCCGCCCCCGCCGCGATCTCCCGTGCCGTCTTGCCGCGATCGTCCTGCATGCTGCGGTCCGCGCCGCGATCCAGCAACAGCGAAACGGTTTCGTTCTTCCCGTAGCCAGCCGCCCACATCAGCGCCGTCAGCTTGTGGTGGTAGGTCTTGTTGACGTCGATGCCGGCATCGAGCAACTGCGCAACCACCTCGTAGCTGCCCTGCCCCGCCGCGTAGACCATTGCCGTCTTCGAGAGCTGGTCGGTCGCGTCCAGGTTGGCACCGTGTTCGATCAGCATGCGGGCGATCTTCACGTTGCCGCCATATGCCGCCGCCATCAGCGGCGACACCTTTTCCACGTTGCCCAGGTTCACGTCCGCGCCCTTGTCGATCAACAAGGCCGCCATGTCGGCGTTTCCCTTGCGCACGAAGATCATGAGCGCCGTGTCGCCGGCGCGGTTGCGCGAGTTCGGCGCGGCACCGTTGTCGAGTACGCGGCGCACGCTCACGACATCGTCATTGCGCGCCGCAACAAGCAACTGCGCATTCAGCCCGAGGTCGGGACCGTTCTGAGCATATGAATGACGCTGCATAACCGAGCCGCCGCCCAAGACCGGCAGCATCTGCAAAGCAGCCAGCAACGACACGAACCAGAGCGAAGATCGGGCGATTCGATTCACGGAAACACTCGGGAATTTGTGGAAGCGTTAGTGGGAATTACTCTTGTACGACCGGGAATTGTTCCTTATAGTCGCGGCGTCCGCAATTGCTGCCTTCGACGCTTTCACGGTCGCAAGTCGAAATCGCAGCGAATGCGCCGACTCAACTACAACGGGAGGTCCCATGAAACTTCGTACGCAACTGAAAATGCTGGCGGCGATGCTTTGCGCCGCAGGCGGCTTCAACCTGGCCATGGCCGCGGAAATCGAAGGTGGTGCGACGACTTCGGCAAAGCCGATGTCTTCGAAGCTCGGAAGCGTCACGCAGCAGCGCCTCAACGGCGCGCATGGCGACAAGAACAACTGGCTGCACGTGAACGGCGGCTACACCCAGACGCGCTTCTATTCCGGCACGCAAATCAACACCGGAAACGTCTCGAAGCTGCGTCCGGCCTTCGTGTTCCAGACTGCGCTGATCGAATCCCTGGAAACCGCGCCGCTGATCGTCGACGGCGTGATGTTCCTGACGACGTCGTACAACCACGTTTACGCGATCGACGCCGTCACCGGCCAGGAATACTGGCACTACAAGCACAACATGGGACCGATCACGGTGTATTGCTGCGGCCCGAACAACCGCGGCGTGGCGGCCTATGACGGTCTGCTCTACATGGGCACCCTGGATGCGAAGCTGGTCGCGCTCGACGCGAAGACCGGCAAGGTCGCCTGGGAAACCGAAATCGCCGACCCGGAAAAGGGCTACTCGGAAACCATGGCGCCGACGGTCGTCGACGGCAAGGTGCTGATCGGCACCAACGGCGGCGAATACGGCATCCGCGGTTTTGTGAAGGCGTTCGATGCCAAGACCGGCAACTTGCTGTGGACGTTCTACAGCATTCCGGAAAAAGGCCAGGAAGGCGTCTGGGCCACGCATGATGCCACCGGCCGCAACATGCTGCGCGACATCGCGGCGGAAAAGAAAACGCTGCAGGACAACGGCGGCGACTTCTACCAGACCCTGGGCGGCGGCGTATGGATGACGCCCGCGGTGGACCTCGAGACCCGCACGGTGATCTTCGTGGTAGGCAACCCCTCCCCCGACCTGTACGGCGCGATTCGTCCGGGCGACAACCTGTACACCAACTCGATGGTCGCGGTCGACCTCGACAAGGGCACCTACAAGTGGCACTCGCAATACATCGCACACGACGTGTGGGACCTGGATGCGGTGAGCCCGGTCATCCTGACGGAAGCCAAGGACAAGGCCGGCAAGATGCGCAAGGTCGCGATCCACGGCGGCAAGACCGGCCACGTCTACATCCATGACCGCGCCACCGGCGAATTGATCCGCTTCTCCGAGGCGATGATCCCGCAGGAAAACATGTGGGTGCTGCCGACGGCGAATGGCGCGCGCATGCTGCCCGGCGCGAACGGCGGCGTGGAATGGAACCCGATGGCGGTGAACCCGAAGCTGCACATGGCCTACGCCGCGAACCTGCACCAGCCGATGACCTACCACGTCGAGGAAGCCGGCTACCCCGGCGGCGACAAGCTGTGGCTGGGCGGCGCGTTCAAGACGATCGCGGCCGAGAAGCAATGGGGTCGCCTGGCCGCGGTCAATCTCGACACCGGCAAGCTCGCCTGGAAGGCGGACACGGATCAACCGCTGATGGGCGGCGTGCTCGCCACCGCGGGAGACCTGGTGTTCACCGGCGAGGGCAACGGCAGCTTCAACGGCTACGACGCGAAGAGCGGCAAGAAACTGTGGTCGTTCAACTGCGGCGCGGGCGTGAACTCGCCGGCGGTCTCGTACGAAATCGGCGGCAAGCAATACATCGCGGTTGCGGCGGGCGGCAACAACCAGCTCGACTTCAAGCGCGGCAACAGCATTTTCGTGTTCGCCCTGCCGTAAACTTTCCGGCAGGTTGGACGTTCCAATGCAGTAACGAAGGGCCGCTTCGGCGGCCCTTTCGTTTGCCCTCCTCTCGCGCAGCGAGAAGGTGAGAGAATCCATTCCAACCGGACAAAAGCCGACATGGACAAACTGCTGGCAATCATCGCAATGCTCGTGCTGCTTCCCTGTGCCGCCCTGGCCCAGGACGCCGCGGCGGGCAAGGAAAAAGCCGCGGTTTGCGGCGCCTGCCATGGTGCCGACGGCAATTCCACGGTTCCGCAATATCCCATCCTTGCGGGCCAGAACGCGCGCTACATCTACATCGAGCTGCGCGATTTCAAGGAAGGTCGGCGCAAGGACCCGCAAATGTCGCCGATGGCGGCAAACCTGTCGAAGAAGGACATGCTCGACCTCGCGGCGTATTTCTCCGGCCAGAAATTCTCGGGGCAGAATTCCAAGGGCGATACCTCGCTCGTGGCGAAAGGCAAGGAAGTCGCCGACGCAGCCTTGTGCACGATGTGCCACCTCGGCGGGTTTTCCGGGCAGAACGAAATCCCGAAGGCCGGCGGACAGCACTATGATTACGTGCTCAAGCAATTGCAGGACTTCAAGGCGAAGCGGCGCACGAACGACGCCGGCAACATGACGGCCGTGCTGCGCACGATCGCCGACGACGACCTCAAGGCGCTGGCTGCCTACGTCGCCAGCCTCGACTGAGAATCGCAATCACGTTGGATGAACCCGATGCGCGAACGCCGGCTCTCCTGCCTGTCGCTTCACGAATTCCACGACGTCAGCTACTACGAGTGGGGCGAACCGGACAACGACCGCGTCGCGATCTGCGTGCACGGGCTCACGCGCAACGGCCGCGATTTCGACGACATCGCGCAGGCGTTGTCGACGGAGTATCGCGTGCTGTGCCCGGACATTCCCGGCCGGGGCAAGAGCGAATGGCTGACGCACAAGGAGGACTACAACTACCCGCTGTACTGCGCCGACATGGCGGCGCTCATCGCCCGCAGCGGCGCGAAGACCGTGGACTGGATCGGCACGTCCATGGGCGGGCTGATCGGCATGCTGCTCGCCGCCACGCCGAAGTCCCCGATCCGCAAGCTCGTCATGAACGACGTCGGGCCGTTCATTCCCAGGGCCTCCCTGCAGCGGCTCGCCACCTACGTCGGCAAGCCGGTCACCTTCGAGTCCTTCGGCGATTTCGAGCAATACATCCGCACGGTATCCGCCAGCTTCGGGCCATTGACGGACAAGCAATGGCGCGGACTGGCCGACAGCACCGGCCGGCGCGGAAGCGACGGCCGCTGGGGTACGAACTACGATCCCGCGATCGCCATGCCGTTCATGGGGCCCATCGCCGACGTGATCCTCTGGCCGTACTGGGATGCCATTCGCGCCTCGACGCTGCTGTTGCGCGGCGGGGACTCGGACCTGCTGCTGCCCGAAACCGCGAAGGAAATGACCCTGCGCGGCCCCAGGGCCAGGCTGGTGGAATTTTCCGGCGTGGGCCACGCGCCGATGCTGATGGCCGACGACCAGATCGAAGCCGTGCGCGACTTCCTGCTCGGCCCAGGCTGACCGACGCAGTGGCCCGGCCCAATCCTGCGGAGACCTGATTGCTGGCCGTCGACTGGGGCACGACTTCCTTTCGCGCCTATCGCCTCGATGCGGCCGGGACGATCGTCGATACCCGCGCTGCCCCCGCCGGCATCCTGTCGGTGCGGGACGGGAACTTCGCCGCGGTGCTGGAGCAGCACGCCGGCGACTGGATCGCGGCCGGCGAGCGCCCCGTCGTCATGAGCGGCATGGTCGGCAGCCGCCAGGGATGGATGGAAGTTCCCTACGTCCAGTGTCCGGCGGGAGCCGACGAGATCGCCGCCGGCATGCGCCGCGTGTCGTGGAACGGCATCGAGGCAAGCATCGTCCCGGGCGTGGCCTGCCGCGATCCCGCCGGCATACCGGATGTCATCCGCGGCGAGGAAACCCAGATCCTCGGCGTCATGGATGCGCTTGGCGCCGGCCGCCACACCATCTGCCTGCCCGGCACGCACAGCAAGTGGGTCGAGGTCGAGGACGGCCGCATCCTGCATTTCTCGACGCACATGACCGGCGAGTCGTTCGCCGTGTTCAGGGCGCACAGCATCCTGGGCCGCATGATGCAGGACGGCGTCGAGGATGCCGGCGCGTTTGCCGATGGCGTGCGCCGCGCGAAGGATCCCGGCGGCCTGCTGCATCACCTGTTCGGCGTGCGCTCGCGCGGCCTGTTCGGCGAGCTCGCGGACGCCGCCTCGGCGTCCTACCTGTCCGGCGTGCTGATCGGCCACGAGATCCATGCGGCCTGCGCCGAGCGCAAGCGGGTTCACCTGCTGTGCACGCCGCAGCTCGCGCAAATTTATCGCAGGGCACTTGACGTGGCGGGAATGGAATCCAGTACACTCGATTCCACCGCCGTGACCCACGGCTTGTACCGGCTCGCCTCCCGCGCCACATGAAAAAAGAAGCTTTCGCCGACTGGCTGAAACGCTGGCCGCTCATTGCCATCCTGCGCGGCATCCGCCCGGGCGAGTCACTGGAAATCGGCGAGGCCCTGGTCGAAACCGGCTTCTGCATCGTCGAGGTGCCGCTGAATTCGCCCGAACCGTATGCGAGCATCATCCGGCTGTCCAAGCGCTTCGGCGACAAGGTCCTGATCGGCGCCGGCACGGTGACCGACTGGGAGCAGGTGCCGAAGGTCGCGGACGCGGGCGGGCGCATCGTCGTCATGCCGCACGCCGACGAGCGCGTGGTCGAGGCTGCCAGGCGCCGCGGCATGTATGTGGTGCCCGGCTTCGGCACCGCAACCGAGGGTTTCCGCATGATCGAGGCCGGGGCCGATGCCATCAAGCTGTTTCCTGCAGAAGCCAATCCGCCAAAGGTGCTCAAGGCGCTCCGTGCCGTTTTGCCGAGGGAAGTCCCCGTGCTGCCGGTCGGCGGCATCACGCCCGCGAACATGAAGGAATATTGGGAAGCCGGCGCCGGCGGGTTCGGCCTGGGGTCCGCGCTTTACAAACCCGGCGACAAGGCCGCAAACGTCGCGCAGGCCGCGGCTGATTTCCGCTTTGCGCTGCACGCCCTCCCGAAGAAGGCGTGAGCCACGCCCGTCAGGGCATTTGGTCGTTCGCCAGCGCCGAGGACGCGCGGTCATCCTCGAATGCGATCATGTCCGCGCCGTTCCTGGCGAATCTTTGCGCCGCGAAGACGGCCCGCTCGTCCCGCTCGTGATCGAGCGACCACTGCGCCTGGCGGCACAACAGCAGCAACGCCAGCGCGCGGCCCAGGGTCATTGCGAATCGACGCGCGCCGGCCTCCGCGTCCACGCCCGCCGCCTTGGCTATCCACGCCTGTGCTCGCAGCAACGCTGCCTGCGCGGACTTCGCGCACTCCAGCAATCGCAAGTCCCGCACGCCGGACACGAGCGTTTCGACTTCGACCTGCAGGGCCGATACCGCCGCGCCCGACTGCAGTGTGCGCAGCACGTCGAGCGACAGCACGTTGGTGGTGCCCTCCCAGATCGGGAAAACCTGGGCGTCGCGCAGCAACGCCGGCAAGCCGGTGTCTTCCACGTAACCCGCGCCGCCGAAGCTCTCGAGGATTTCGGACAGCACGGCAACCGATTGCTTGCCGGTGACCAGCTTTGCAATCGGCGTGACAAGCCGCAGCAAATCCCTGCCGGCATCGTCCAGGTCGCCGGCCTCGTCCCGACCCAGCATTTCCACCGCGAAGAAAGCGAGCTGGAATCCGGCTTCGTATTCCGCCTGCAGGCCGGCCAGCGTGTCGACGTGCAAGGGCTTTCTCGCGAGCGGCGCGCCGAATGCCGTGCGCTTTCCCGCGTAGTCGCGCGCGAGCGCGATGCCGCGGCGCATGTAGGCCACGGCGCTCACGCCGTTCCAGGTGCGCGTGACGTTCAGCATCGGGGCGATGTTGCGTACCCCGTCGACCTCCCCTGCCACGAGCGACGCGGGCGTGCCTTCGAGCATCAGTTCCGCGGTGGGCACCTTGCGCGTGCCGAGCTTGTCCTTCAGGCGCTGCACCAGGATGCGATCGAGCCGCCCTTGCGCATCGCGCGTCTCCACGTAGAACAGCGCCAGGCCCTTGCCGCCGGGCGGATTGCCTTCCGGGCGCGCCAGGGTCAACGCCATTTGCGACGTGGCCGCGGACGTGAACCACTTGCGCCCATACAGGCGCCACTGCGATCCTTCGCGCCTCGCGGCCGTCTCCGTCAGGCCGACGTCCGATCCGCCGGTACTCTCCGTCATCCACTGGCCGCTGGTCCAGAACTGCGCAGGATCGCGCGACGTCAGATGCGGCAATGCGCGTTCGATGATCCCCCGGTTTCCCGACACGACCAGCGCGCGCGCGGCGCCATCGGTCATGGCCAGCGGGCAGCTATAGAGGTCGGTCGCCGGCGTGAACAAATGCACGAGCGCGAACTGGTGGATGCGCGAATGGCGGCCGTTGCGCCGTTCATAGGCAAGCGCGACCAGGCCTTTTTCCGCGGCAAGCCGCTGCGCTTTCTTCCACAGCGGCGACACCTCGATGTCGTCGTGGCGATTGCCCCACGCGTCCCACGGCGTATGGACCGGTTCGTTCAGGCGATCGGCGATCTGCATGCGGTACAGCTCGCCGCCCGCCAGCTCCCCGAGGTCCAGCAGTTCCTTCTCGATGTCCGCCAGCATCGGCGCCGGCAGCGCGCGCTTCAGGTGAGAGCGCAGCACGCGATCGCCGGCATACTGGTTGCCGAGTTGGGGCGCCGGCTGGTTGAACGGCATGGCAGCGCTGGCGACGTGGCCGGCTAGAGGCCGCCGATGCAGAGATACTT
>DASZTG010000042.1:0-30315 GCA_035548375.1 Burkholderiales bacterium | reverse complement strand
TCATCGGCGAAATCTTTTCCGCAATCTGCAACATGCCCTTGAAGCCCTTGATGCCGGCGGCGGCCAGCGTCTTGATCGGGCCTGCCGAGATGCCGTTGACGCGGATATTTTCCGGTCCGAGGTCGGCCGCCAGGTAGCGCACGTTGGCTTCCAGGCTCGCCTTGGCCAGGCCCATCACGTTATAGCTCGGAAAAGACCGTTCCGCGCCGAGGTAGGTCAGCGTGAGCAGCGCAGCGTTGCGGCCCTGCATCATGGGCAACGCGGCTTTCGCCAGTGCGGCAAAACTGTACGAACTCACGTCGTGGGCGATGCGAAACGCTTCGCGCGTCACGGAGTCCAGGTAGTCGCCGGCCAGCGCCTCGCGCGGGGCGAAGGCGATCGAATGCACGACGCCGTCCAGCCCGTTCCACTGGCTTTTCAGTTCCGCGAACAGGGAGTCGATTTCCGCGTCGTTGGAAACGTCGCACGGAAGCACCAGCTTGCTGTCGAATTCGGCAGCCAGGTCGACGACGCGATCCTTGACGCGCTCTCCCTGGTAGCTGAACGCCAGTTGCGCGCCTTCGCGTCGCATGGCCTTTGCGATGCCGTAGGCGATCGAGCGATTGCTGAGCAGGCCGGTAACGAGGATGTTCTTGTTCTGCAGGAATGCCATGTCGATTGTCCCCCGGGGATGCGGTCGCATTATAGCGAAACGTCCAGGCGTCGCTGCTTCGCAGCAAGCAAAAGGCCGCATGGCGGCCGTTAACCGCGGGCGGGTATTCGGCTACACTTTGCCGCGATGAAGAGCTTCGTGGCGATCGTGGCGCTGGTGCTGGGAGGATGCAGCGGACCCTGGAACAATCCCTACCCTGAGGATCAATCCGGCAAGAACATTCTCTACTCGTCGTTTCCCGAGCGGCCCAAGCATCTCGATCCGGTGCAGTCGTACGCGGAGAACGAGGCGGTATTCACGGCACAGATCTACATGCCGCCGCTGCAGTACCACTACCTCAAGCGACCCTACGAGCTGGCGCCACTGGGCGCGACGGAGATACCCAAGCCCGCCTACTACGATGCGTCGAACCGCAGGCTGCCCGATGGCGCGCCGAGCGACAAGGTTGCGTTCAGCGTGTACGAAATCCACGTGCGTCCCGGCGTGCACTACCAGCCGCATCCGGCGCTGGCGAAGGACGACAGCGGCCGCTATCGATACCATGACCTTTCGCGCGACGATCTCACGCACGTCTACGACCTGCGCGACTTCAAGTACACCGGCACGCGCGAACTCACGGCCGATGACTACGCGTTCGAAATCCGGCGGCTTGCCCACCCGAAGCTGCATTCCCCGATCTTCGGGCTCATCAGCGAATACATCGTCGGCCTGAAGGAGTACGCCGCAAAGCTCCAGCAGGCGGCGAAGGCGGCGCCGAAGGACGGTTACCTCGACCTCATGCAGTTTCCCCTCGAGGGCGTCGAGGTCCTCGACAGCCATACCTATCGCATCCGCCTGAAGGGCAAATATCCGCAGTTCGTCTATTGGCTGGCGATGCCGTTTTTCTCGCCGGTTCCCTGGGAAGCCGAGAAATTCTATTCGCAGCGCGGAATGACCGAGGGCAGGAACATCTCGATGGATTGGTATCCGATCGGCACCGGGCCTTACATGCTGACGGTAAACGATCCGAATCGCATGATGGTCCTGGAGCGCAACCCGAACTTCGCCGGCGAACCCTATCCCTCGGAAGGCGAAGCCGGCGACAAGGAAGCGGGCCTGCTCGATGATGCGGGCAAACCCATGCCCTTCATCGACAAGGCGGTCTACAGCCTCGAAAAAGAGGCCATACCGTACTGGAACAAATTCCTGCAGGGCTACTACGACGCCTCGGGCATCAATTCGGACAGCTTCGACCAGACCATACAGCTGACGTCCAGCGGCGAGGTGACCCTGGTGGAAGGCATGCGCAACCAGGGCATACGGCTGCAGACGTCGGTGGCGACCTCGGTGATGTACATGGGGTTCAACATGCTCGATCCCGTGGTGGGCGGCGAGTCCGAGCGCAGCCGCAAGCTGAGGCAGGCGATTTCCATTGCGCTGGACCAGGAAGAGTTCATCTCGATCTTCACCAACGGCCGCGGGCTGCCGGGGCAGGGACCGATACCACCGGGGATCTTCGGTTACCGCGACGGCAAGGAGGGCATGAATCCCTACGTCTACGATTGGATCGACGGCAAGCCGCAGCGCAAGTCGGACGACTACGCCAAGAAGCTGCTGGTCGAGGCCGGGTATCCGAACGGCATCGACAAGGCGACCGGCAAGCCGCTCATCATCTATTTCGACACCACGCTATCCGGCGTCGGCGGAAAATCGCGCATCGATTGGCTGACGAAGCAATTCCAGAAAATCGACCTGCAACTGGTTGTCCGCAACAGCGACTTCAACCGCTTCCAGGACAAGATCCGCAAGGGCACGGCGCAACTCTTCTTCTTCGGCTGGAACGCCGACTATCCGGATCCGGAGAACTTCCTGTTCCTGTTCCACGGCCCGCAGGCGCGCACCAAAAGCGGCGAGAACGCGGCGAACTATGCGAATCCCGAATATGACCGCATGTTCGAGCGCATGCAGGTCATGGAAAATGGCCCGGAACGCCAGGCGCTCATAGACAAGATGGTCGAGATCCTTCGCCACGATGCGCCCTGGGTCTACATGCTCTACCCGAAGGACTACACGCTTGCGCACACGTGGGTCTACAACCGCAAGCCGAACAAGATGGCCAATAACGGGTTGAAATACCTGCGCATCGATCCGCGCCTGCGCGAAACCATGCGGGCTTCCTGGAACCAGCCGGTCGTGTGGCCGATCGCCGCGCTGATCGCGGTCCTGGGTCTCGCCATCGCGCCGGCCGTGCTGTCGTACCGGAAGCGCGAACGCGCCCGCGGCAGGCTGCAGCCGGCGTGACATCCCGTCCATGATCGCCTACCTCGTCCGCCGCGTTCTTTACGCCATCCCGATCCTGATCGGCGTGAACGTGCTGACTTTCCTGTTGTTCTTCGTCGTCAATTCGCCCGACGACATGGCACGTATGCAGCTCGGGCAAAAGCGTGTAAGCGACGAGGCGGTCCTGAAGTGGAAGCAGGAGCGCGGCTACGACAAGCCCAGCTTCTTCAACGCGCAGGCCGGCGGGCTCGGCAAGGTCACCAACACCATTTTCTTCGAGAAGTCCGTGCCGCTGTTCTGGTTCGACTTCGGCCATGCCGAGGACGGCCGAGACATCGCGCACGAGATAAGGGTACGCATGCCGCCCAGCCTCGCCATCGCGCTGCCGGTTTTCGTCGTGGGCCTGCTGACGTTCATCACCTTCGCGTTGTTGATGGCGTTTTTCCGCGCGACCTACATCGACTTCTTGGGCGTGCTGCTGTGCATCGTGGCGATGTCGATTTCCGGGCTGTTCTACATCATCGGCGGCCAGTACCTGATCAGCAAGCTATGGAACCTCGTGCCGATCTCGGGCTACGGCGGCGGCCTGCATGCGTGGAAATTCCTGGTGCTGCCCGTGATCATCGGCATCGTCGGCGGCGTGGGCGCGAGTGCCCGCTGGTACCGCACCATCTTCCTCGAGGAGATCAATCGCGACTACGTGAGGACGGCACGCGCCAAAGGATTGTCGGAATGGCGCGTGCTGTTTCGCCACGTGCTGCACAACGCGATGATCCCGATCCTGACGGGAGCCGTGGTGGCGATCCCGCTGTTGTTCCTCGGCAGCCTCATCACCGAGTCCTTTTTCGCGAGTCCCGGCCTGGGCAGCTATACCATCGATGCGATCAACAGCCAGGATTTCAACGTGGTCCGTGCCATGGTCTTCCTGGGTTCCGTGCTCTACATCGTGGGCCTGATCCTGACGGACATTTCCTACACGATCGCCGACCCACGCATACGACTGCAATGATCGCCTTCAAGCCCGTCATCCTCACCACCGATGCGCTGATCTTCGTGCTGATCGCGGTGGTGATCGGCTCGGCCTGGTACATAAGCCGGCATGAGCACCTACTGGCTCCGTGGAAGAAGGTGGGGCACAGCCGCAGCGGCATGATCGCCGCCGTCATCCTGCTGGCGTTCGTCACGGTGGGCTTGCTCGATTCCCTGCATTTTCGTCCGCGGTTGCCCGGCGGCGAGGCCGGCAAGCCGAACTACGCGGTGGACGTGATGTCGGTGTTCGACCTGATTGCGCAGCCGCTCCGCGACAAAAAGGAAAAGACCTACTCCGCGCCGCTGGCGACCAACCTGTTCTCGAAGGAAACCGTGGAACTGCCGGACGGTTCCGAGGCCCGCATATTCCCGCGGCTGGCGTTCGGGGGGGCGCACCTCAAGGACCCGGAACGCGATTTCGGCGCAGATGTCTTCAAGCGCCTGATCGTCGGGGTCGCGCTTGCAGCCGTCGCCTGGCAAGTCCTGCTCCTGTGCGTAACGCTGTGGCTGTCGCATCGTCATGGCCACAGCGTGCGCGAGACCTGGTCGGCCATCTGGCGGGGCCACACGACCATGCCCTGGCGCGAAATGCTGGTCGCGAACGGGCTGCTTTTCCTGGTGATCGCGCCGATGATCGTGCTGTCGGCGAAGTACCACGTGCTCGGGACGGACAAGGTCGGCCAGGACGTCTTCTATTTGACCCTGAAGAGCATCCGCACCGGCCTCGTCATCGGCACCTTGACCACGCTGGTCATGCTGCCGTTCGCGTTGCTGTTCGGCATTCTCGCGGGTTACCTGCGCGGATGGGTGGACGACGTGATCCAGTATGTCTACACGACGCTCAATTCCATTCCCGGCGTCCTGCTGATCGCGGCCTCGGTATTGATCCTGCAGGGGGTCATCGATCACCACCAGGAGTGGTTCCAGACCTCCAGCGAACGCGCGGATGCGCGGCTGTTCCTGCTGTGCATGATCCTGGGCGTGACGAGCTGGACGGGATTATGCCGCCTGCTGCGCGGCGAGTCGCTCAAGTTGAGGGAGCTCGATTACATCCAGGCGGCGCGGGCCTTCGGCGTGTCCCACTATCGGATCATCACGCGCCACATCCTGCCGAACGTCATGCACATCGTGCTGATCGCGATCGTCATGGATTTCAGCGGGCTCATCCTGGCCGAAGCGGTGCTGTCCTATGTGGGGGTGGGGGTCGATCCGTCGATGAACAGTTTCGGCACGATGATCAACGCCGCGCGCATGGAAATGGCGCGCGATCCCATGGTCTGGTGGTCCCTGGCATCCGCGTTTTCATTCATGCTGCTGCTGGTTCTTTCCGCGAACCTGTTCGCCGATGCCGTGCGCGATGCCTTCGATCCGCGCATTCGCGGCAGGATGGTGTCGCCGGGCTTCCTTTCCAAATACCTGCCGGCTTTCCCAAGGCGATAGATGGCTCCCAATTCCGCGGTCCTGGAAGTCGAGAACCTTCGCACCTGGTTGACGGGCAGCGAGGGCCTGGTTCGCGCCGTGGACGGCGTTTCGTTTTCTGTGGCGCGCGGGCAGACTTTCGCGTTGCTGGGCGAATCGGGATGCGGGAAGTCCATGACCGCGCTCTCGATCGCGCGCCTGCTGCCGGATGCCGGTCGCATCGTTTCGGGCTCGGTGCGGCTCGAAGGCAAAGACCTGCTGCAGCTTCCCGAGTCGACGATGCGCGACGTGCGCGGCGCCCGCATCGGGATGATCTTCCAGGAGCCCGGGACCAGCTTGAACCCCGTGATGACGGTCGGCGAGCAGGTCGGCGAAGTGCTGGCCCAACATACCGGGCTCAGCGGCGGGGCGATCCAGGCTCGCGTGCTCGAACTGCTGAATGCCGTAGGCTTGCCCGATCCCGGCAGTCGTGTGCACGAATATCCGTTCCAGCTCTCCGGTGGCATGAAGCAGCGGGTCATGATCGCGCTGGCACTTGCCTGCGAGCCCAGCCTGCTGATCGCCGATGAGCCGACTACCGCACTCGACGTCACGATCCAGGCGCAGGTGCTCGCGCTGCTGCGCAGCCTGCAGCAGAAAATGGGCATGTCCATCCTGCTGATCACGCACGACCTGGGCGTCGTTTCCGAAATGGCGCATCACGTGGCGGTCATGTACGCGGGCGAGATCGTGGAATCGGCCCCGCGCGAGGCCTTCTTCCGCAACCCGGCGCATCCGTATTCGCGCAAGCTGTTCGCCTCGCTGCCCGATCGCCAGTCACGCGACCGCAGGCTTGCGGTCATCCGCGGCCGGGTGCCCTCACTGGCCACAGAGTTCCAGGGCTGCCGCTTTGCCGACCGCTGCGACTATGCGTGGGACCTGTGCCGCTCGACGGATCCCGCCTGGAACGAGGCAGAACCGGAGCACGGCGTGCGCTGCCACCTGTTCGGCGGCTCCGCCGAGGCGATGGCGAAGGAAGTCACGCTGCTTGCGGGCGAAGCCGGATCGTCCTCCACCTGCAGCCCGGCGCATCCGGACACCGATGCGCCATTGCTCACCGTCGACAACCTCAAGATCCATTTCCCGATCCGCAAGGGCATCTTCAAGCACGTCGTCGGGCAGGTGAAGGCCGTCGACGGCATTTCGCTTTCGCTGCGCGCCGGGCGCACGCTGGCGCTGGTCGGCGAATCGGGCTCGGGGAAGACGACGGTCGGAAAGGGCATCGTGCAACTGTTGCCGCTGGTGGACGGTCGCGTGGATTTCGGCGGCACCGACCTCGCTTCGCTGTCTGCGAACGAATTGCGCGACCGCCGGCGCGATTTCCAGATCATCTTCCAGGATCCGTTCAGCTCGCTGAATCCGCGCATGCGGGTCGTCGACATCGTAGAGGAAGGCATGATCGCGCTCGGAATCGGCGGGGACAGGGCGTCACGCGCCGCGCGCGTCGAGTCCATCCTGGCCCAGGTCGGGCTTGGCGCGGAAATGAAGTATCGTTATCCGCACGAATTCTCCGGCGGCCAGCGCCAGCGCATCGCGATCGCGCGCGCGCTCGCGGTGGAGCCGAAGCTGATCGTCTGCGACGAGCCGACCAGCGCGCTGGATGTCTCGGTGCAGGCGCAGATCCTCAACCTGCTTCGCGATTTGCAAAGCAGGCTTTGCATCGCCTACCTGTTCATCACGCACAACATGTCGGTGGTCGAATATCTCGCCGACGAAGTTGCCGTCATGTATCTGGGGAAAATCGTCGAACAGGGGAGAGCGGAAGACGTCTTGCGCCGTCCGCAGCATGCCTACACGAAAAGCCTGCTGGCGGCGGTGCCGCGGGTAGCCGTGCCCTCGTAAAGCGGCGACGCCCTGACCAGGCCGCTCAGCGCCGTGCCGTGTGGCGCGGGTTGCTGTAGATGGTGAGGCGCTGCCCGATGCGAAGGCGGTTGCTCGACAGGTGGTTCCATTCCTTCAACGCGGCGACCGTGACCCGATGCCGCAGCGCGATCAGGTACAAGCTATCGCCGTTCTTCACGCGGTATTCCACGCGGCTGCCGAAATAGTCCTCCGGGGCCTGGAATTCCGGATTTTTCCAGGTTTCGTCCAGGTTCGACGCGCTGCCGTCCGTGTTCATCGGCACCAGCAAAGAACGTCCCGGCCGCACCGGGATGTGGCGATTGAGCCCGTTGATCTCGCGCAGGCGCGCAGCCGTCAGCCCGAACTTCGCCGCCACCGAGTCCAGCGTTTCCTTGTTCTTCAGCGTGTAGGTCTGCCAGGACACCAGCGGCTTGTCGTAGTCCTTGAGATTCGCCGTGAAGATGGCGGCCTTGCCGACGGGCAGCAACAGCGTGTTGCCGCCGCTCGACATGATGACCGGGCGGGTATGGCCGGGGTTCAGCGACCGCAGCTCGTCCACGGACATTTCCGCGAGCTGCGCCGCCACTTCCATGTCTATGTGCTCGGGCGTGCTCACGGTCGTGAAGTAGGGCTGGTTCGGGATGTCCTCGAGCGGGAAGCTCAGCAATTCGGGCTTCGTGATGATGTTGCGGATGGCCTGCAGCTTGGGAAGGTAGTTGCGCGTCTCCTTCGGCATCTTCAGGTGCATGTAGTCGGTGGGCTTGCGCTTCGCGCGATTCTTCGCGATCGCCCGGTTCACGCCGTTTTCACCCCAGTTGTAGGCCGCCAGCGCCAGCTGCCAGTCGCCGAATTCGCCGTGCAGCTTCTCGAGATAGTCGAGCGCGGCGCGGGTGGCGGCCAGAACGTCGCGGCGCCCGTCATACCACCAGTTCTGCTGCAGGCCGTACTTCTTGCCTGTCGACGGCATGAACTGCCAGATGCCGACCGCGCGGGCGCGCGAATAGGCGACCGGGTTATAGGCGCTCTCGATCATCGGCAGCAGTGCCACTTCCATCGGCATCTTGCGCTTGTCGACTTCTTCCACGATGAAATACAGGTACAGGCGGCTGCGTTCCAGCATGCGCTGGAAATAGTCCGGATGATTCAGGAACCAGGCCTCGTGCCTTGCGACGAGCTGGCTGTCGAGCTGGGGAAGCGCGTAGCCATCGCGAATCCGCGACCAAAGGCTGTCGGGCTTGGCTGCCACCGGCATGTTTTCGATCGGCGCGTCCGTGGCGACGGCGTCCGGCGTTTCGACCTTGCTCCCCGTCACGGGCGCGGGCGCCGGCTCGGACCCATCGACTTTTGCCGATGGCGGCAACTGGATTGCGGGCGTGGTTTCCTGGGCCGATGAGGCGGGGGAAAGTCCCAAGACTGACAGCCACGCAAAAACCGAAAGTAATTTCTTCATTTACTGATGCAAATTATTGATTTTAGCGACATGCTATCAGGAGTTTCGGGCGAGTCAAGCTCGCCGGATGGCCGCTGCAGGAGCCTGCCGGGACGGTCCCAAGGCCTGCTCAGAAGCCGTCCTTCCACTTGCGCAAAGCGGCAAAGACTTCGACGGGACTGGTCAGCGAGCGGCCGGCGTGACGGCTCGCCGATTCGATGACCGATGCAGCGTGGCTGCGCAAAAAGGGGTTGGCCGCAAGTTCCGAAGCGATCGTGGACGGCAGCGACGGGTTGCCGGCGGCGAGGGCCGCGCGCGCGTCGGCCTCCCGCTCAGCCACCGCCGGATTGCCCGGATCCGCCGCACGTGCAAAGCGCAGATTCGAAAGCGTGTACTCGTGGGCGCAATACACCAGCGTGTCGCCGGGCAGTGCTGCGAATTTGGAAAGCGAAGCGTGCATTTGCGCGGCGGTGCCCTCGAACAGCCGGCCACACCCGCAGGAGAACAGCGTGTCGCCGCAAAACAGCAGGCCCTGGCCGAAGTAGGCGATGTGCCCGGCGGTATGACCCGGCACGTCCAGCACCGAGAGCAGAAGCCCCACGCCGGGCACGTCGATCTGATCGCCTTCACGGAGGCGGTGCGTCACATGGGGAATGCTTTCGCGCGCGGGCCCGAACACCGGTACGTTATACTTCGACAGCAGCTTCGCGTTGCCGCCGACATGGTCGCCATGATGATGCGTCGTCAGGATCGCGGCGAGTTCCAGGCGCTGCGCCGACAGGTAGTCGAGGACGGGATCGGCGTCGCCCGGGTCGACGACGACGGCGACAGAATTTTTTCGCAGGCACCAAACGTAGTTGTCCTGGAACGCGCGAATGGGAACGATCGTGACGGTGCTCATGCCTGCATCTTTTAATTTGCGAACCTGAATGTCAATCCACGGCGAAGCGGCCAGCCTTTCCGAATGGTTCTCGACTCCCTTGGGCGTCCGCCTGCTCGAGACCGAATTGCGTTACTTCGACCAGGAACTGGCGGATGTGTTCGGCTTCAACGCCGTCCAGATCGGGCTGCCCGGGCATCCCTATCTGCGCGGCAATCGCATCGCGTTTCGTTGCGTGACGGGAAATGACGGTCCGGTTGGATTGCGCTCCGACCCGTGCGCGTTGCCGCTGCAAACGGCGTCAGTGGATCTCGTGGTCCTGCCGCATGTACTGGAATTCAGCAACAATCCCCACCAGGTGCTGCGCGAAGTCTCCCGCATCCTGATGCCGGAAGGCCATGTCGTGCTGGCCGGCTTCAACCCGTGGAGCCTGTGGGGGGTGCGCCGGTTGATCAGCCGGCGCGCAAACGCCTTTCCCTGGTGCGGACAGTTCATCAACCTGCCGCGCATCAAGGACTGGATGGCGCTGCTCGGGTTCGACCTGGCGGGCGGTCGCATGTGCAGCTACGCCCCACCCATGTCCAGCGAGAAATGGTCGCGGCGCTGGGGCTTCATGGAATCGGCCGGCGATCGCTGGTGGCCCTTCGCGGGCGGCGTCTACTATCTGCACGGCATCAAGCGCGTGCCGGGCATGCGCCTGATCACTCCCCGCTGGAAGGCCGTGCCTGTCAAGAAAAAGGCGCTGGCGGCCGTCCCGCACAAGACCAACGGCCGTGACGACGCGATGGCGGCGCGAAGCAGCCATGCCGGGGATTCGCAATGAGCGACGTGGTCGAGGTCTACACCGACGGCGCCTGCAAGGGCAATCCCGGGCCGGGCGGCTGGGGCGTGTGGATGAGATGGGGCGAACATGAAAAGGAATTCTGCGGCGGCGAGGCGCAGACCACCAATAACCGCATGGAAATGCGCGCGGTCATAGAAGCGCTGGCGTCGCTCAAGCGCAATTGCACCGTGCGCCTGCATACCGATTCCAAGTACGTGCACGACGGCATTTCGAGCTGGATCCACGCCTGGAAGAAGCGGGGCTGGCTGACCGCGGACAAGAAGCCGGTCAAGAACATCGACTTGTGGAAAAAACTCGATGAACTCGTGAGCGGCCACGATATCGAGTGGGTCTGGGTCAAGGGCCACGCCGGCGACTACGGCAACGAGAAGGCCGACGAGCTGGCCAATCGTGGCGTGGAGCAGGCGCTGCGCGCCGGCTGACACGTTCATGCGGCAGATCATCCTCGACACCGAAACCACCGGCCTCGATCCCGCTCTGGGACATCGCATCATCGAGATCGCCGCCGTGGAGATCGTCAATCGCCGCTTCACCGACCGGCACTATCACCAATACGTCAACCCGGAGAGGGACATCGACGCCGGCGCGCTCGAAGTGCACGGCATCACGACGGAATTTCTCGCGGACAAGCCGAGGTTTCGGGACGTCTTCAGGGACATGCTCGAGTTCATCGAGGGCGCGGAGCTGATCATCCACAATGCGCCGTTCGACGTGGCTTTCCTGAACCACGAATTCGGCCTGCTCGACATGCAGCCGCTCGCGACCTACTGCCCGCAGGTGACCGATACGCTGAAGATGGCGAAGGGCCTGCACCCGGGCAAGCGAAATTCCCTGGATGCCCTGTGCGAACGCTACGCAATCGACAATTCCGCCCGGTCGTTGCACGGCGCGCTGCTCGACGCAAGGCTGCTGGCGGAAGTGTACCTGTCGATGACGCGCGGCCAGGACAGCCTGCTCATGGACATCGGCGAATCGCATTCGCCGGCGTTGGACAGTTCCCTGCCTGTGGGCGAGCTGGACCTGATCGTACTGCGCGCCTCTCCGGACGAACTGGCGGACCATCGCCGCCAGCTCGAGGAAGTCGACAAAGCCGCCAAGGGTGCCTGCTTGTGGAAACGCCTGGAAGCGGCCGGCTGAACGGCAGGCTTTACGCGCGGACAACCAGCAAACCGCGGTGCCACGGATCATGACGGACGCCGGGCGGCCGGTCGATGTACAACTGCCGGGCGATTCGAAGACGCAGGATGGCGGCTGAGGAAGGACGGGTCGCGCTTCTGGGCGAGCGTCATCATCACCGCCTTGCGTGACGAGAACGGTCAGATCCTGGGTTATTCCAAGATCACCCGCGACCTGACCGAGCGCGAGCGGCATGAAGAAGCGATGCGCCAGAGCGAGGAGAGGTTCCGGCTGCTCGTCGATTTGCCGGATGCCCGCCGGTGATACGCGGCGATCTATTGCGCTTTACGCAATTGCTGACGAATCTCGTGAACAACGCCGCGCACCACACGCGCGACGGCGGTTCGATCGACATCAGCGCAAGGTACTCAGCGTCCGGTAGGACCGGGGCTCTACGCGATCGTCAAGGTTCCGATACCGGGCAGGGCATCGATGCGCACCTGAAGGAATGCATTTTCCAGATGTTCCTGCGTGCCATGTGGCCGCTCGAGCGGATGGGCAGCGGCCTCGGAATCGGGCTGGCATTGGCGGGCAGGCTGGCCGAAATGCACGACGGTGATTTGCAGGCGACCAGCGGTGATGCGGGGAGAGGCAGCGAGGTCACGGTTCGCCTCCGTTTATCGAGTCGCTGCCTTCCATCGCCGCCGACTTTCACCCTCAGGTGGTATTGCCGGATATCGGCATGCCCGGAATGGATGCATACGAGGTTGTCCGGCAATTGCGATTATTCGCCGACCGCCAACTACGCATCGTTGCCGTCATGGGTTGGGGTCAGGATTCCGATCGCGGCCGATCGCGCGAGGCCGATTCGACCTGCATCTTGTGCAACCGGTGGAGGTCGACGATTTGCAGCGCGCGATTGAGCAGGCCATCCCGGACAACGCATGAACTCGGCGCCGAACTATCGCAGTTCGCGAGAGCGCCGAACCCGACCGCTCAACTGCATGCCGCGTGAAGCGGCAAATCGATTCAGCGCGTCGACTCGAACGTGACGTTGCAGGATATGCACACGCGCGGCCGCTTTCCGCGATAGGCATGCACATAGTGATAAAGCCATCCGGGAAACACATATAGCCGCCCCGTCTCGGGCTTCGCGGTGAAGGTCATTCCGAACAGGTCGAGTCCGGGCATGGGCCGGCCGCCATGGCGCGGATCCACGAGTGCCAGCAATCCCGAATCCGGATACTTGCTCGCGTCCGCGTCTCCCGCATCCGTGTAATACACCGTCGACCAGTGCACGTCGGCATGGTCGTGTGGAACGGTGTAGTTACCGTCGCGCATCACCATCGCCCAGGCCTGTGCGCCCATGCGCATCGCGGGGAGAATTTGGCCGTGCTCCCGCGCGAGGTTGTCTGCGGTCTCGCGTACGCGATTGATGATGTGCTGGATGAGCGTGCGGAAGGACGGATCGGGGCGCAGGGCCAGGTCGGCTCTCGAGTGCCAGCCGCCGACGTTGCTCTTGTGGATGGATGGCGACGCAATCGATTCTGCGACGAGCCTGGCGGTCAAGTCCCGATTGACTTCCTCCATATCGGGGATGTCGTACATCGAGAGCGGGGTGGAGAACAGCGGGAGGTGCGCGAGGCCCGGATCGGGCCTCGCCAGTGTCTCTGGACTTTTTAATTCGTTCATCTCGTCGCCGGAGGAATCGCGCGCGATTCTCGATTCGGACCAACAGCCAGTAAGGTACGTCTAGCTGTTATAAAAAGACTTGAACGAAATTGCCATTCTTTGGATGACACGGTTCGCCATCGGTTGGGCCGAAAAATTGGTTGCGCGGAAATGTCTCGCTCGAAATCGGCGATACGCGATGCTTACGCCAAGATTACGATTTGCAATTGTCCAAATTCATCGCACTACGATCGAACAATTGCGATCGAACAGCCGTCGGTCACCCGTCGGCGCGATCCGATCATCAGACGACTGCGCCGGGTTCCTTGAAGCGGAGAAATGGACAGGATGGTGGGCGGTACTGGGATCGAACCAGTGGCCCCTGCCGTGTGAAGGCAGTGCTCTACCGCTGAGCTAACCGCCCGGTAGAAGGGCGGCATTTAACCATAGCCGGCAGGCCAGGGTCAATTTCCCGCATGGCGGAAGTCGTTGATTCCTCGGTGTGAGGAAGGAAAGCCCATCGCGTACAATGGCGCCCTTTCCGACTCCACGACCTCGTTTCCAGATGGTTCGCACCCGCTTTGCCCCGAGTCCCACCGGTTACCTGCATATTGGCGGCGCCCGGACCGCGCTGTTTTCCTGGGCCTACGCGCGCCAGACCGGTGGAAAGTTCATTCTTCGCATCGAGGACACAGATGTCGAACGCTCGACCGAAGCTTCGACTCGCGCCATCCTGCAGGCGATGGAATGGCTGGACCTGGACTACGACGAGGGTCCGTTCTATCAAATGCAGCGCCTGGAGCGCTACCGGGAGGTCGCGAAGCAGCTGCTGGAGGCGGGTCGAGCCTACTATTGCTATGCCGGCAAGGAAGAACTCGATGCCATGCGCGAAGACCAGCGCTCCAGGGGCCTCAAGCCGCGCTATGACGGCCGCTGGCGCCCCGAGAACGCGAACGGAAGGACGCCACCTGCGGGCGTGACCCCCGTCCTGCGCTTTCGCAATCCCGACGAGGGCGACGTGACCTGGGATGATCTCGTCAAGGGACGGATCAGCATCAGCAATCACGAACTCGACGATCTCGTGATCATGCGCGGCGATAATGTTCCCACCTACAATTTTGGCGTCGTGGTCGACGATTGGGACATGAACATGACGCACGTGATTCGCGGCGACGATCACGTGAACAACACGCCTCGCCAGATCAACATTTTCAATGCGCTCGGTGCACCGCTGCCGCGCTTTGGCCACATCCCGATGATCCTCGGCGCGGATGGCGAGCGCTTGTCCAAGCGCCATGGCGCGGTCAGCGTGATGCAATATCCGGAAGAGGGGTACCTGCCCGAGGCGCTGCTCAACTACCTGGCGCGGCTCGGTTGGGGCCATGGCGATGCGGAAATGTTCACGCGCGACCAGTTTGTCGAGTGGTTTTCGCTCGACGCAGTCAGCCGCTCGCCCGCGAAGTTCGACCCCGAAAAGCTGAAGTGGCTCAATGCGCAATATATCAAGCAAGCCGACAATGGACGACTCGCGATGCTCGCGACGCCGTTCCTGAAGGCAGACGGTTGCGATCCTGCAAATGGCCCGGATCTCGCTTCGGTCTGCGCGCTGTTGAAAGACCGAGTGGGCACCATCGAGGAATTGGCCGACGCGGCCGTCTATTTCTACCGGCAGCTGCATCCGTCTGACGAATTGCGCACGCTTCACTACTCCCGGGATGTGCTGCCGGCGATGAAAGCATTGCGCGAAAAGATTTCTGCGGTCGAATGGAATCGCGCGGCGCTCGCGGCCGGCATCAAGGACGTTATTACGGCGCATTCGATCAAAATGCCGAAGCTGGCGATGCCGCTGCGGGTCATGCTGACTGGCACTCCGCATACTCCTTCGATCGACGCTGTGCTGGAGCTGATCGGTCGCGATGAGGTCACGCGCCGCATGGATTCCGAGCTTTCGAAGTATCCGGGCTGAAATCGCTTTCCTGCTTGTTACCCCGCAACAATTGAACTGGATGGCACAGAAACAGGAGCACAGAATGGTGCGTGCCTGCTACTGTACTTTGGTTTAAGGGCGATATTTTGAGACATCTCAAAAGCTTACCTGGCGAAGTCACGCCGCCCGACGTTATTCAGACACTCTTTCGCATGGGGAAGCCACGAGTATCGAAAAAATCAGACTTGCGCGCTCGCCTCGTCAATTCCTAATCTCTGCAATGCACAATCTCCTCCCTCAGGAATTGGATGGCGTCAACTCAGGGGAAACCTGATGGGCGCCGAACCTGCCAAACGGCAGACTGCAATCGCCTCGACGATTTTCATGGTTTTGTCGGGGCGGAATAAAAAAGAGAGATCGGAGTCGAACGATCTAATTGTCCCTGCCACGCGCCCAACGGGGGATCGTGAATGTAGTACTCGCGGGACATTGCCGGAAAGTAGCCCGGTCCACAATTTGTGGCCGGGCTTTTTTTGTCCCCAAAATATCTTTCCGGCCCGTGGAACGAAAAATAGCCGCAGCATTCGGGGGACGATTGCCGCGGCTATTGGCTGACCGGCGTTAGCTTGCTGAGAGGGAGTAGCTGGCTGCGCCGACTGCAGTTGGGACCAAGGCTAGCACCCCATGCTTACGCGCCTCTTACCGGGCGAGCCAGGTAGATGCGTGGATTCGTCGGGCTACGGCCGCTCAAAGTACGCCTTCCTTTTGTCGTCCTTCCCTGGAAGCCCGATGGCTCTTTCAATGCATTCAATCGTCACGCCAAGCCCGACGGTCGCGCGCGGAATGCTCTAGTACGTCCTGCCGGTTACGGCAGTATCCTGTCGCCTCGTCCGCCATCTGGGGCGTCTTCAATAAGAGCGTAGAGAAGGAGGAAGGCAATGTTGATCCGGTTTGCCGTCTCGATTTGCGTGCTCCTGGGGTTCTCTACGGGCGCCATTGCCGCCGAGCCCGTCAAGATCGGCGTCGTCAGCACGCTGACGGGCCCGTACGCGGAGTGGGGCACTTTTCAGGTCAATGGATTGAAACTCGCCCTCGAGGACATCAACAAGGCGGGTGGAATCATGGGACGGCAAGTCGAATTGCGTGTGGAGGACAACGCCAGCACGAATCCCGGCACGGTGTTGTCGTTCACCAAGCTGTTCACGGACCCCGAGGTGAAAGGCATCGTCGGGCCGATTGCCAGTACGCAAATCCAGGCGGCGTCGCCGGCGATTGCAAAGTCCGGCGTGCCGACCATGATCGGGGGCACCGATCCCAGTCTCACTCACATCGACAACAAATGGGTGTTTCGCGCGCGCCCGAACGATCTTTACTCTTCGAAAGTCATTGCGGACTTCGGCGTCAAGACGCTCAAACTAAAAAAATGGGCCATCGTGCATGCGACCGACGCATTCGGTAACGGCGGGGCCAAGGCGCTGACCGAAGAGTTGCAGAAGCTCGGCATCACGCCCGTGCTCGACCAGGGATATACCAGCAACTCCCAGGACTTCGCGCCCGTGGTGCTCGCGGTCAAGAAATCCGGCGCGGACGTCATCGGCACCTACATGACGGTGCCGGCCGACCAGGGCATTTTCGCCAAGCAGTTGCGCCAGCTCGGCGTGAATATCCAATGGATCGGTTCGCCGACGACGGCGGCCGTGACGACCCGCGACCTGGCGGGGGAAGCGTTGTACGGCAGTTACGCCGTTGCGGATTTCAACGCTGATGCGAACGACGCCGCGCGCGCATACACCAAACGATACTACGAGCGCTACGGAATCTACCCGGACAATTTTTCGAGCTGGGCGTTCGATGCCATCAACATTCTGGCGTTGGCCATGAACAACGCGAAAAGCACCGCGCCGGAAGCCGTGCGCAGGGCAATCCTGGCCATCAAGGGCTACAAGGGACTGGAAGGCACATATGATTTCGATACCCGCGGCGACGGTCTTCATGGCTACAACGTGGTGAGGAACGACGGCGGCAAAATCGTGTTCATCAAGAGGGTGGAGTTTCCCGGCGAATAGGTGCCGGTGAATTCCGATCCGCTCGATCGAAGCGAAATCTCCCCTCTCCGGGCGAAACGAGCCCGATAGGCGGCCGACTGGAGTAGCATTGCCCAGTTTCCCACTGGCCTTAAAGGCGACACATGGTCGTCACGCACGGTTACCGCGATTTCATCATCACCACGCGCAGCTACCAGATCGATGAGGAGGGTTCCGTGCTGGCCTCCTTCATGTATTCGGGGCCGGGAGACGCATGGAAGGTCGGGGGACCGCATTTCTGCACGGAACACTTCGAGACGACCGCCGCCGCCCATGCCGGCGCATTCCGGACAGCCTGCATCCTGATCGACGCCCTCATCAATCACACCGAGGTGCCGGCGAGCGCATCAAAAGACTATGCCAACGAAGGCGACGTAGAGGTCTGGTACGCCAGGAAGCTGGGAACGTCGGCTGAAGCCGTAGCACCGACGATCGAGATCCAGGAGGCTTTCACCGGATTCTTCGCGCGTGAGGGCTTTCCCGTGCGGGCAGCCGTATTCTCGAAATTCGACGCCGCGACGAAAATCATAACGGCATATTTTTCCGCCGCTGCCGCATTGCTGGCCAAGCAATTCGAGGCTGTGCCCTGCGCAAAACCGCATCGCGAAGGGCTGGTGTTGCTGGCGGGGGACGATCGCTGCTGGGAGGAGTTGTTCCCGACTCAGGCCTGACCTGCGTCCTTGGCTGCCGTCACGGGCACGCTACTTTATTGATCGCTGGATTGCCTTGCCTGCTTGCGGCTACTTGGGGCGGGGCAGGTTCGGGTAGGAGCCCCACGGCTTCTCGAGGATATTGCGTTCCCATAGCTGGAGCGTTTGCGCCATGTCTTCACAGGCGATCGCGGGCCATTCGCGCCTCAGTTCGCCGTCCACCCAGGACTGGCGGTGCATGGTCTCCAGGTTGTCGAAAATGCCCTGTATTTTTTCCATGAGTTTTCCTGATATCCGGTTCGATCGCAGACTTGCAGATTTCCGTCAGGCCGAATTCTACAGCGATGCAATTTTTGTGCTTTTTCGCTTGCAATAGTTTCGGCATCGATTGAAGAGTCTGAAGCGAGGCACGCAGCCTGACATAGAAGAATTGCCTGTTCGCACCTGAATGTTTCTCCCGGCGAGGAAAGATACAACGCATCGGCCGCAGGTAGCCGCAAAATTCGGCGATGCTTGGCGCGGATCGCCGTCTGGTTTCGCCTCACACAACCGCTGTCAAAGGCGACACGCCCGCCTCATCGAAGGGCGAGGGCGGGAGAATGGCCGCGCGCATCCATCCTCGCCATCAGGTTTCGCACGGAAGAGGGATGCCAGGTTCCGCCTCGCGGCGCGCTGACTCCGGAGGCATTCAACGCATCGGCAATCTGTTGCAGCGTGCTGGCGCCGTTTGCGCGAATTTCCTGGATGACGGGAAGGAGTTCGTCGGCATGCAGGTTCGCGCGTTCCCGGATGGCCGTTATCGCGGCGTCGTTTCCCTTGCCGGCGCGCTGAAGGGCTCGCGCGCCTTGGGGATTGCCAAGCTTCACGCCGCGGCGTTTCGCCTCGGCCAACGCTTCCTTGGTGCGCCGGCTTGCGGCCTCGCGCTCATGCTCCGCCAGCAACGCCAGGATGCCTACCGTCAACGTATTGGCGTCGGGCATGTCGGCAGCGACGAACAGCACGCTGCTGTCCCTGAGCGCGAACAGGAAATCCGTATTGCGCGACAGGCGATCTATTCTCGCGATGACAAGCGTCGCTTCGATCCGTTTGCATTCACGAATGGCTTCCTGCAACTGCGGCCGGGCTCTCGTTTTTCCGGATTCCGTTTCGGTGAATTCGCCCAGCAGCGTTCCGGACTTGGACGCGATGAAATCCGCTACCGCCTGGCGCTGGGTGTAGATGTCGAATCCGGATCGCCGTTCGCGTTCGGCGCAGGCTCGATAGTAAGCGATGAATTTCCCCACCATGACGTGCATGAGTCGCCCCCGAATGCGGATTATAAGAATTAGAAGACTTGGTTAGCCAGTATTGTATGCGCCAGGGTGCTGAATGACAAGAGGATTTCCTTGGCTTGGTCGCGAGCTACACAGGAATAGACGGCGCTTGAAGCGGCGGGAAAATGCAAGCAACGCGCTATGGAAAAAGCTCGCTGCAACATCCAGCGGACATTGGAAGCGCCTTAACGCCGGAGACCTGCCCCGCGCAAACCATCCCTCAGTTGCCGGAGTCCGAGATCGCCTGCCTTGCGCCGAATACCCGAATAAACCCTCTGGAAGAATCTCTGAATCCGGAGCGCGTCACGTTCGAAGTTGGCCAGCATGAATTCAACGGCCCGGTCTTTGAGGGTTCTTTCCGGGAAAAGCGTCCGAAGCCACGCATTGACCTTCATGTCCAGAACGAGATGTACGCGATCGATGTCGCTGTGATTCTGCACCGAGTGCGGCTGGCAGACGTTTACATACCAGGCTTCTCCCGCGTTCATTGGAACCTTCTTCCCACTGGAGTTCCACGATACGTCTGGATGTGTCCGGATGGGAATGTGGACGCGAATCATGCCGCGTTCGATGCTGTAGCGCTGTTGACCGTAATCCCGGTGCTCCGAAATCACGGTCCCGGGCTTCAGGCTCATCAATCGCGCGCGGTGGATGTCCGTTTTGAAGGCGCCTATAACTTCCTTGAAATACGGGCACATTTCCAGGAGCTTGGTCGGTGCGCCTTTTGCGCCGCGCTTGTATCGAAGCGATTCCGGCCCGGTATGGTCTCCGTCCGTGGATATCAGAGCCATCGCTGTCCACGTCCCGGCCTTGGCCACCGTGTAGTCCGGGTGGTCGTGCCAGACACCGGATTCCAGTTTGCCCAGATCTGCGAGCAATTTTTCGCGATCCAGGGAAACAGGCAATAGGTGATATGGATTCATGGCGTCCCCCTCAAGACGTTATGACGATCCAATAGTCGTACTTTGCCTGAAATCTGTGCGAGGCGACAGCAGATTCGCGCTCCGGTTTTCGCGCGGCCCTTTTGCGGCCGCCAACTTCGAATCCAGCCGACAGCTTGACCGTCCCGGCGTAAAGCCCGAGGCATCGGCTTTATCTGTGATCTGACTGTCAGTGCGCCTCCATTAACGTTAGCGAGACCTTCCAGGATCCGGCGCCGTCTCAAGAGCTTTTCGGGCGAGCTCCGGATATGAAATGCCTCGAGCATCCGCGCGAGCGATCGCCCGCCGGCAACAACTGGACGGCGGTCACGACGAGGCACCCTGCCGCGATCATTGCATTTCCCGCCATCCAGCGCACCGCGATCCAGGGATCGCCTCACTTTCCCGCGCAAAGCGTCGGTCGGGCTCCGAATTAGTACCGCAGCGGGCAGCGTCCCGCGATTCGCCGGGCAAATTGCCCGCGGTTTGCGGGCACCGATCAGGTGAGGCGCGAGGCTGCGCTCAATACGATCTCATCTCCAAAACAATGTTCTGAACAGCCATGACCAAGCGGCTGCAGACGGTCGGCAACAGTGCCGGCGTCATCATCGACAAACCCATCCGCGAGCTTCTTCGCATCACGCCGGAAACGGAGCTCGATATATCGACGGACGGCAACCGCGTGATCATTACACCGATGGGGGATGGCAAGGCCATGCCCACCGGCAACCAGGCGCTCATTCTCGAGTTGCTCCGCATCACGCAGGACACGGAGCTCGACATCTCGACGGACGGCGAACGCCTGGTCATCACACCGGTGAGGGATCGCAAGCCCAAGCTCGGCGGCAACCAGCCGCTCAGTCGGCGCAACGCCATCAAGCTCGCCTTCGGGCTTGCGCTGGCGGTCGAGCTGGCGCCGAAGGTCGGTGCCGTGGAGGGCGACTCCCGGAACTGGCGGCCGCAGCCTGGCGACCAGCTCGTGTTTGCCGAAGGCGAACGCCGCGGCACCGTCATCTCGCCGGCGCACGTCCGGATCGACGGGCCGCAATTGCAAGCGTTTCCGGTCGATCCCCGCAGCGGCGTAATTCGCGACGGTTCGCGGCTCAACAAAGTCCTGCTCGTGCGCTTGCCTTCCGACGCCCTCAGCGACGAACTGCGTCGTCGCTCGGTGGAGGGGGTGTCCGCCTATTCGGCCGTCTGCACGCACCAGGGATGCGAAGTGACCGCGTGGGACGTCCAGACGAAGACTTTGTGGTGTCCATGTCACGACTCGAAGTACGACCCCAGGGAAAGCGCCCGCGTCGTGGCGGGGCCCGCGCCGAGGCGGCTTGCCGCTCTGCCATTGAAGAGCGTGGACGGGGTGCTGACTGTCGCAGGAGGTTTCACCGGCCCGGTGGGTTTCCAGAACCGCTGAGCCTTGTCGCCCACGAGAGGTTGATAACCAAAAGGCCAGAGAGGAGAGGAATATGAAATCCGGATGGAGGAAAATCAGCACGGCGCTGCTGTTTGGCGCGATCGGCGTCCTGCCCATCGCCGCCGGTGCGCAAGTCAAGAACTACACGCCGGTCACGGACGCCAGGCTGACGAGCCCGGAAAAAGAAAACTGGCTAATGTATCGCGGTAACTATGCCGGCTGGGGCTACAGCCCGCTCGACAAGATCAACGCCGGTAACGTCGGCAAGCTCGTGCCGGCCTGGACCTTCGGAACGGGCGTGGCGGAAGGGCACCAGTCGCCGCCTATGGTCAACAACGGCGTCATGTTCGTGACCACGCCCCAAAACCAGGTGATCGCGCTCGACGCCCGCAACGGCGATGTCCTGTGGCACTACAAGAAGACATTGCCCGACGATCTTTTCCAGTTGCACCCGACCAATCGCGGCGTCGCCTTGTACGAGGACAAGGTTTACCTTGCCACCGTGGATGCCCACCTCGTTGCGCTCGATGCGCGCACCGGCAAGGTCATCTGGGACAAGGTCGTCGACGATTACAAGAAGGGTTATTACTGCACGCTGGCGCCGCTGGTCACCAACGGCAAGGTCATGGTCGGCGCGTCCGGCGGCGAACTTGCGATTCGCGGCTTCGTCCAGGCTTTCGATGCAAGCAGCGGCGACACGCTATGGCGCACCTACACGATTCCCGAGCCCGGCCAGCCTGGGTCGGAGACGTGGCGGGGAGACGACTGGAAGAACGGAGGCGGCTCCGTGTGGATCCAGGGCACCTATGATCCGCAGCTGAACCTGGCTTTCTGGGGCGTGGGCAATGCGGCGCCGTGGGCCGGCGACTTCCACCCCGGCGACAATTTGTATACCTCCTCCGTGATCGCGCTCGATCCGGCGACCGGCGCGATCAAGGCCCACCACCAATACCACTGGAACGACTCGTGGGATTGGGATGAAGTGACGCCGCCGCTGCTCATCGACGTGCAAAAGGATGGACGCACGATCAAGGGCCTCGTGCACCCCGGTCGCGACGGCTACCTGTGGGTACTCGAACGCTCCGCCGACAAGATCGGTTTCGTCGGTGCCAAGCCGTATGTGACGCAGAACGCGTTCAAGAGCATCGATCCGGTCACGGGACGGCCGACGTATGACCCGCAACACACGCCGCGCAAGGGCGCATCGGTCGATTTCTGCCCGTCGCTGTGGGGCGGGAAGGATTGGCCGCCGGCCGCGTACAACCCGGTGACGAAGCTGATCTACATCCCGTCCAACGACAACCATTGCGGCAGTCTCAAGTCGAAAGCCGAAGAGCCCATGGTCGCGGGCGAGCTGAAGCTGGGCGTGGAGATTCCGGACATCAAGATGATCGTCAGCCCGAACACGAAGACCATCGGCAAGCTGCAGGCCTGGGATGTCTCCAAGGGAACGCGCGTGTGGGCGCAGGAGTTCGAGAGCCACAGCTTCGGGCCGGTGCTCACCACCGGCGGCAACCTGGTGTTCCAGGGCGGCACCAACGATCGCTATTTCCGTGCGTTCGACGCGACGAGCGGCAAGCAGTTGTGGCAGTTCCGCACCAACTCGGGCGTGACCGCGGTGCCGATGTCGTACATGGTCGACGGCGTGCAATACATCGCCGTGCAATCGGGGTGGGGCGTCGACGCGGAACGCATGCAAGGCTCGCTGATTGCCGCCGGATACAAGGGCAAGAACTATGATCCGAACGTGCCGATCCCGCAGGGCGGCGTGCTGTGGGTGTTTGCGGTCGGTAAATAAGCACTCATAGCCAGACTTCAAGGCGGGCCGGATACCGGGAACGGTGTCCGGCCCGTTTCATTTCCGGTCGCCGCCATGCTTTGTCCCGTGGGGCGGTATTCACCAGAGGCTCCGCGCCGCGTGATCAAGATGCACCCCGGCAGCTTGGACCGCTATGGTGGCAAGTAACTAGCGCTCTGCCTCAAGATGGCACATGCCTCCTGAATCGCATGCGACGGTTATCCAGCACTGAACCCGATATCGCGAGTCCCGGTCAGAGGCCAGTAACACCCTGACGAAACCTGTACGGGCATCAACGAGAAAGGAAACTCCATGCCGAACACTACCCCGGAGGTCGAAGCGTTGCTGATGCAGCGATCGCTGACCGACGCCCAACTCCTGGCGGCGACGGAAGCAGCGTCCGATTTCAGGATCCTGCCGGATGCGACGGTGATCAAGATCGGCGGACAGAGCGTCATCGACCGAGGTCGCGCGGCCGTCTACCCGCTGGTGGATGAGATCGTCGCGGCTCGCAAGAAGCACAAGCTGCTCATCGGCACCGGCGCGGGAACGCGCGCCCGGCACGTGTACTCGATTGCGGCGGGGCTCAATCTGCCGGCCGGCCTGCTCTCGCAACTCGGCGCGTCCGTGGCCGACCAGAATGCCGCGATGCTGGGGCAGCTTCTCGCGAAGCACGGTATCTCCGCCGTCAGCTCCGCCGGGCTCTCGGCGGTGCCGCTTTACCTCGAAGAAGTCAACGCGGTGATCTTCAGCGGCATGCCGCCCTACGGCCTGTGGACGCGCGTCGCGCCGGAGGGCGAGATTCCGCCCTACCGCACGGATGCCGGATGCTTCCTGGTCGCCGAGCAGTTCGGCTGCAAGGCGATGATCTACGTGAAGGACGAAGACGGGCTGTACACCGCGAATCCGAAGACCTCGAAGGGCGCCAGCTTGATCCCGAAGATCTCGGTGGACGAGATGAAAGCCAGGGGGCTGCAGGACTCGATCCTCGAGTTCCCCATGCTCGACTTGCTCAAGGCCGCGCGCCACGTCCGCCAGGTGCAGGTCGTGAACGGGCTCGTTCCGGGCAATCTCACCCGCGCGCTTGCGGGCGAGCACGTCGGCACCATCATCACTGCAAGCTGAGGACATCGACATGGCTGAAACCACCAATACCATCAAGCACGTCGCCTCGCCGCTGGCGCGCCAGACGCTGCTCGACGGCAATCTCACGCGTCCGGTCGCAGGCGGTCGCCCGATCCGGCTGCTGCCCTGGCTGCAGGTCGTCAAGATCGGCGGGCGCTCGATCATGGACCGCGGTCGCGACGCGATCCTCCCGCTCGTGGACGAGCTGCGAAAGCTGCTGCCCGAGCACCGTTTGCTGATCCTGAGCGGCGCAGGCCTGCGCGCCCGGCATGTCTATGGCGTGGGCCTCGACCTCGGCCTGCCGGTCGGTTCGCTGGCGCCGCTGGCGGCGAGCGAAGCGGGGGCGAACGGCCATATCCTCGCGTCGCTGCTGGCGGCAGAGGGCGTCTCCTACATCGATCATCCCGTCATCGCGAGCCAGCTCGCCATTCACCTCTCGGCGGCGCGCGCGGTCGTCGGCAGCGCTTTTCCGCCATACCACCACCATGAATTCCCGGGCTCGCGCATCCCGATCCACAGGGCGGACGTGGGGGCATTCCTGATCGCCGACGCGCTGGGCGCGGCCGGTCTGACGATCGTAGAAGACGTCGATGGTATCTACGACATCGACCCCAACGGCGCCGGCGGCAAGGCCGCGCGGTTGATCCAAGACACGAGTGCCGCCGACCTCGCCAGGCAGGAGGGCACGCTGCCCGTCGACCGCGCGCTCCTCGATGTCATGGCGACCGCGCGCCACCTTGCACGCGTGCAACTCGTCAACGGGCTCGTCGCGGGTCGTCTCACCGCGGCCTTGCGAGGCGAGCACGTCGGCACGATCATTCGCACCGGCGCATCCGCGGCCTGATTCAACTATCGACGGCGTCCTTCGTCGCCTTCGTGACCCGGCTCTTGAGCCGATCGCGAGCGACGAAGCGATGGCGTTCCGCGCTGTCGCCGTCATCCGCTCAACGCGGAATTATCGCCGGCGAGAGGCCTCCCCATCCCGGGGAAAATCCACGCATACATCCCCTTGCCCGAAATACGGCAAACTATCCGCGTTCCGGAGTCTGTCGAACGCCGTCGGCTAGCGGCGTCTGAGTCACGAAAACAACGGGCCTGGGGAGGACGGTATGGAACGTCGCACCTTCATCAAGCTGCTCGCGGCGAGCCCTTTGGCGGCATGCGCGCGTCCGGATCACGCTCCTATTCGCGGCCTGACCATGGGCACCTTCTACACAATACAGATGGCGGCGCCGATCGCCGATGCTGCACGCGCACGGCTCACGCAGCTTGTCGAGGCGGAGCTCGCCGCGATCAATCTGGCGATGTCGACCTACGATTCCCGGTCGGAGCTTTCGCAATTCAACAGGCGGCAAGATCTCGATTGGACGCCTGCGTCGCGTGGCCTGCTCGAGGTGATCGATAGCGCATCGCGAATCAGCGCCTCGACCCAGGGCGCGCTGGATGTCACCGTCGGGCCGCTGGTCGATCTCTGGGGATTCGGTCCGCAGTACGACACCCGGCGCGTTCCGGATGACGCCGTGATCGAGCAGGTTCGGAAAGGCGTCGGCTACCGGCACGTGCAAACCGACGTGTCCGCCGGAGCGATCAGGAAGACGCATGCCCGCACCCGCGTCGACCTGAGCGCAATCGCCAAGGGCTATGGTGTCGATCGCGTGGCCTTGATCCTGGATCGCGAGGGTGTCCACGACTACCTGGTGGAGATCGCCGGGGAGATACGGGCCAGGGGCACGACCGCGGCGGGTAACCCCTGGCGGATCGGCATCGAGCGCCCCGTGGATGGTCGCCATGTCATCGGCGAGATCGTCGCCCTCGAAAACCGGGGGATTTCCACCTCCGGCAGCACGCAAAATTTTTTCGAGCAGGACGGGCGGCGCTATTCCCACGTCATCGATCCCCGGACGGCGCGACCGGTCGAGCATCCGCCCATCGCGGTGAGCGTGGTTGCCGATACGACCATGGAATCCGACGCATGGGCGACCTCGCTGGTCGTCCTCGGGCCGGAGCGAGGGTATGCGTTGGCGCAGGCGCGCGGTCTCGCTGCGTTGTTCGTGACGGCCTCCGGGTCCGAATTCGATGTCCGTGTTACCGATGCGTTCCATGCTTACCTCGCTTGACGTATTCCGGCCCGTTCAGCGCCATGGCGCGGCCGCGCTTGTCCGTTCCTGTACGGTCGCGGCGCTCCTATTGCTGGTTTGTGTCGCGTTCCTCGGCGCCGCCGGCACAGCGGCGGCAGCGGAGCGCCCCGACTGGCTGAAGAAGGACACGCTCGATCGACTGTTCCCGGGGGTGGCGGCCTACACCGGCCTGAAGTCCGGCAAGCCCCCGTCCTTTCCGGTCATCAGCGCGGGACGGCCGATCGGCTACGTATTTTCCACCGCGGAAATGACCGACATCGTCGGCTTCTCCGGTGCGCCGTTCAACTTCGTGGTCGGGCTGGACATGCAGGGAAAAATCGTCGGCGTGGCCGTGGTGAACCACAGCGAGCCGATCATCCTGGAGTACAGCGCCATCAGTGAGCGGTTCAAGCGCTTCGTCGCGCAGTATCCCGGCATCGACCCCGGCGGCTCGATTTCGCTCTCCGGCCGCGGCACGCCGGGCGGCATCGACGGCATCAGCGGGGCGACCGTGAGCGCGCGGGCGTTCAACAACGCCATCGTCCAGAGCGCCCGCCTGGTGGCCCACTCGCGCGGACTGACTCACGGCAGTTCGTCGGCCGGAATGGTCGACACCACGAGCTTCAAGCCGATGACCTGGGATGAGCTCATCGCGGCGGGCGCGATCGGGCGGATGCAAGTTACCGGCGGCGGCAATGCGGGCAGCGAAGAGGTCGTGCTCGATCTCTATGCGGCGGTGGTCACGCCCGCCTCGATCGGTCGCAATCTCCTCGGCGCCATGCGCTATGGCGAGAACGTCACGCCCTACAGCCCGCAGGACCTGGCCGTTTTGGTCATGGGGAAGGGGGCGTACTCCTTCGTCGGCACAAAAGTGTTCGAGACAGGTACGTTCGATCGCATCCGCATCGAGCAAGGCACGCACAGCTTCGCGCTCAAGCGCGAGCCGAGGCTCTTCTCCTTTTTTCCGTTCGTATCGGCCAGGGGCGCGCCGAAGTTCGACGAAATCTTCCTGTTCCGGATACCGGTGGAGCAGGGGATCGATGTCCTTGCGCCGTGGCAGCTGGTGGTAGTCGGCGACGGCTCCGATTCCGCCTCGAAGCGAGAGTCCAAACTCAGCTACACCTTGCCCTCGCAGTTCGTGCTGCCGCCGGCTGAGAAGTCCGCCGAAGAGCCGCTCGATGCGCCCTGGAAAGAAAGCTGGCGCGCGCAGGCGAGGAATCTTGTCGTGCTGGGCGTCAGCCTCGTGGTCCTCACGGTGCTGCTCGTCGCGATGCAAAGGCTGACGCGCCACGCGCGTATCTATGAGGCGATGCGCATCGGCTTCCTGCTCTTCACGCTGGTGTGGCTGGGCTGGATCGCGGGCGCGCAGCTCAGCATCATCAACGTTTTTGCATGGATCAGCGGATTGATCCATGGCAACGGCGTGGCCGTGCTCCTGGGCGATCCGTTGCTTTGCGTGTTGCTGGCGTTCGTGGTCGTGAGCTTCTTCATCTGGGGCCGTGGCGTGTTCTGCGGCTGGCTGTGCCCGTTCGGCGCGCTGCAGGAGCTTCTGGCCAAGCTCGCGCGCGTCGCCAGATTCCCGCAGTGGTCGCCGTCGTTCCGGACGCATCGCAGGCTATGGCCCTTGAAGTACGTCTCGCTCGCGGTGCTCACCCTCGCCGCGCTGCACGGACTGCAGACCATGGCGGTCGCGGCAGAGATCGAGCCGTTCAAGACCGTCATCTCGCTGCGCATGGACCGGACCTGGCCCTACGTGGCGTTCGCGCTTGTGGTGCTCGCCGCCGGCTTATCCGTCGAAAGGGCGTTTTGCCGGTTCCTCTGCCCGCTTGGCGCGGTGATGGCGATCGGCGGCAAGTTGCGGCTGCGCCGGTTCACGATCTTGAAACGTCGCCCGGAATGCGGCAGCCCCTGCCAGCTTTGCGCGAAGCGCTGCCCGATCCAGGCCATCGAGCCGAGCGGAAAAATCAACATGGACGAATGCTTCTATTGCCTCGACTGCCAGGTCGTGCACAACGATGCGACCGAGTGCCCGCCGCTGGTGTACGAGGCAAAGCGCAATCGCAAGTTCATCCCGGTGGCGACGCGGACGCCGGCGGCCGAGTGAGGGCGGCAGGCTGATGAATCCATCCAACCCCTTCGCTGACGGATCGGGGCTGACGGGTTCAATTCCAGGCGCGGCAAGGCCGCATCCCGGGCGCGCCTGATTTATTTGGCCTGAACTTACTTTTGACACACGAAAGGGCGTACCGTGGACGGGTGACTCGAAGGAGATCGCCGTGCGTGACACGACCAAGTTCCGGGACTTGTACCGCATCAAGCTGGAGGCGGAATCCCGCTTTTCAGAACATGTCGGAATCGTCGTTGCCGATACGCCTGCCGAGAGGGAACGCACGCTCGCGATCGCCCGCGCCGCGATGACCGCCCACAAGGCTTGGTGGGCGGAGGCGTTTCACTTCGTCGATTGGACGGGTTACTAGCGGACCTGGTCGACGTGGCGCACTGATCCTGTTTGCCTCCGTAACGCCACCCGATCACGGGCAGCGTGATGGCGTAGTACATTCGGTGTGGGTTCGCGTAATACAGTTGGTATGCCGAAAAGGGAGGGCATCGCGTTGCCCATTTCGGTATCGATTTTCTGAGAAGGACGCAGGCGATTCCTGCAAATTCCCGCTCATTGATTACCTCTCCTCATAAGTCCATGCGCGCTTTGCCGTCTAATCAATTGACTCGGCCGCAGCTAGAGTCTCGCCATCGACGAATGCCATCGGGCATTCGCCCGCTTCGACAAGGAGACTGGCAATGGACATTCGACAAGGACTTCGATCATGAGGCGACCTGCGCAACCACGTTTTCGCTCGTCATGCTCGCTTGTGTTTCGGCCACCACGAGCCAGGTGAATCCGCCGCCAGGCCGGATGCATGGCCCGTCACGCACGAGAATCGGCGGCGCGAAGAAGCCATGACAAACGTATTGAATCCCGACATCGTTCATGGAATCGAATGTATAGGTCTGGTATAAAGGGCTGCCCGTCGCTCGTGCAACAGACCGTCGGCAGTCCAGGGGAAAAAAGGGAGATCGTCATGCAGTTACGCAGGATTATTTCATGCGCCTTGTTTGTCGCGGCCTTGTTGCCGGCGCTTCCCGCGAACAGCGCGGACCCGCGGGGCATGGAGTTCGATGTCTACATTCGCCTGCGGGAAGGCATGTCCGAGGGCGAACTGCTGGAGCGGGCCGGGCCGCCGGACTATCAGAATGTGTCCAGCGCTTCGGCGGATGGATTCACCCGGACCTACTACTACTATCCCACCACCTCCGACCCGTTCACGACCATCATCACCGTGGACGGTGGTGTGATTACCGAGATGAAACGCGAGAGGAAATTCTGACGGCTCGGCGGGATTTGCAGCCGTCACGCGCGAGAATTTGCAGCAAAATCGCTTCGCTTTCATCGTCCGACCTCCTGAAGCTGCCAGTGCCGCAGGGACGTGCCCGTTTCCGCGCGCACGCACTGAACAATCGCGGGAGAACTTGAAGGCAGTCACCGGCTGCTGGCGCGAGAATCCATTACGAGGAAAACGATGGGGATTTTTTTCAAGAACGACCTGCACGACATGTTCGGAACCTGGCCGCTCGGCTATACCGCCTATGGCGGCGTGGACGTCGGCGAAATCATGGCGGTCGCGGCGGCGGTCGGCGATGGCGACGATGGCGCCTTTTACGAAGCCTGGATGGCTGCGGGAAACCGCCTCGCCGCGGATGCCGAGGCCACGCTGGCGCGGGGGCACCG
>DASZTG010000041.1:0-30808 GCA_035548375.1 Burkholderiales bacterium | reverse complement strand
GACCACCTCGCTGGACACCGGCGATTTGTCCAATCCGCTGTTTGACCGCATATCGAAGGAATTGTCGATCGATACGGTCGGCGCCGGGCTGATCGGGCAGTACGACACGCGCGACAACGACTTCGGCCCGTCGCGCGGCGTGTTCGCGGCGTTGAAGTTCTACCACTTCGACAAGGCGATCGGCAGCGACTTCGACTACAACACCATGGACGCAAGCTGGAACCAGTATTTCGACATCGGCCGCTATGGCGTGGTGGGAGGGCGGGTTTCCGGTTGCGCCGCCTCGGACGACACGCCTTTCTTCGACCTTTGCCAGTTCGGCCAGAACAACGATTTGCGCGGCTACGTGAGCGGTCGTTATCGCGACCACGCGATGTATGCGGCGCAGGTTGAATACCGCTCGCCGTTCTTCCATCGCTTCGGCGCGGTGGTCTTCACGGGCATCGGCCAGGTCGGGCCGGACTGGGGGTCGTTCAGCAGCAAGCTGCTGCACAGCACGGGCGCAGGCGTGCGTTTCCTCGCCTCGGAAAAGAATCGCGTCACGGCGAGCGTGGACTATACGCGGGTGGGTGGCGAGAATGCATGGTATTTTTATATCGGCGACGCCTTCTGAAACCAACCCTGGAACCCGCATAGACAATGAAGCCCGACCTGCTGCTGATCTGCCCGCTGTTTCCCGCCACCATGAAGCAACTCGACGATGCCTACACCGTGCATCGTTACTACCAGGCCACGGACAAGGACGCCTTCGTCGCCGGACTGGCAGACCGCATCACCGCCGCCGCCACTGCGGGTCACGAAGGCATGAGCGTGGCGCTCATGAACAAGCTGCCGAAGCTGAAGATCATCTCCTGCTTCGGCGTGGGCGTGGACGGCATCGACGTGCCCGCCGCGAAAAAGCTCGGCATTGCCGTGACCAACACGCCGGACGTATTGACCGAGTGCGTGGCGGACAACGCCATGGCGCTGGTGCTCTCGACCATGCGCCGCACGGTGTTCAACGACAAGTTCGTGCGCGCCGGCAACTGGCTGAAGGGCGGCGCGCCGCTCGCGGACAAGGTGTCCGGCAACAGGATGGGCATCATCGGCCTGGGGCGCATCGGCAAGGCGATCGCGAAGCGCGCGGAAGCCTTCGGCATGAAGATTTCCTACCACACGCGCACCAAGCAAAACGGCGTGAGCTACGACTATTACGACAAGCCGGTCCAGCTCGCGCGCGACGTGAAAGTGCTGGTGGTCGCCTGCCCGGGCGGCAAGGAAACCGAGCGCATCGTCAGCAAGGATGTGCTGGATGCGCTCGGCAAGGACGCCTATCTCATCAACGTGTCGCGCGGATCGACGATCGACGAGCCGGCCATGGTGGATGCATTGGTCAACGGACGGCTCGCCGGCGCGGGGCTGGATGTGTTCGTGGCTGAGCCGAAAGTGCCCGAGGCCTTGTTCAAGCTCGACAACGTCGTGCTGCAGCCGCACGTTTCCAGCGGCACGCACTGGACGCGCGCGGCGATGGGGCAGCTCGTGGTCGACAACCTGGCGGCATTCTTCGCCGGCAAACCGCTGCTCACGCCTGTCTAGGAAGTTCACTGCGACCTGGCAGTAGCAGGTATTCGAGGCTGGAGGTGGGAAATGGCTGCGATGACTCCGGATTGGGAAGGTGAAGGCGGGCTCAAGCCGCTTGCATCCCGGTACGTGGACATGGACGTGCTCCCGTGGCGCAAGACGGCGTTTCCCGGCGTCGAGGTCAAGGTGCTGATGGAAGACAAGGCAAGCGGTCTGCTGACCAGCCTCACGCGCATGGCGCCGGGCGCGGTGCTGCCGCGCCATGAACACGTCGAGATCGAGCAGACCTACGTGATCGAAGGCCGCCTGGTCGACGCCGAAGGCGAGGTCAAGGCCGGCGAGTACGTGTGGCGGCCGGCAGGCAGCGTGCATGTGGCAACCGCGCCCGAAGGCGCGCTGCTGCTCGGCGTATTCCTGCGACCGAATCGATTTCTCTAGGCCCGATCGGGTGATGACGCGCGCGCGGCGTACGCGCGCGTGCGCAATGGCCATTTCCCAACCGCCGTTTCTCGACCGCGCGGCGGGCTATTTCGCCGGTGCGTCGCCCGGCTCGACGAACGCGCGCAAGCTCCCCTTGACCGTGAGATAGGCCGTGAAAACATCGCTGTCGCGCAGCCGGTACACGCCGATCGGTCGCAGCTCGTCCACGTGGCCTTCCAGGCGCAGGTGTCCGCGCGTCTGGTTCAGCCCGCGTTCCAGGCTCTGGCGCATGTTCTCGATCGGCTTTGCCAACTCGAAGGTCAAGCGGGCACGCAGCCGCTCGCGGATTTGTCCTTGCATGACCTTGCTCGCGGAATCGAGCAGCATGCGATCCGTGTCCAGCGTGTAGTCGAGGTCCGGGAAGCTCAGCGTCCGGGTGGCGCGGTCGTAGTGCGGCGTGCCGCGCAGGAAGGCCGTGCCGTTGACGTCGCCTTCGAACTTCAACTTGACGATGACCTGCGTGCCCTGGCCGTCGATGGTGGCGTCCTTGACGCGAACCTTGTAGTTCCCGACCGCGACGCCGCCCGACTGCTGCTCGAGCGCCTTGTCCAGCCGCTCCTGCACGAAGGATTCCTCGACCTGCACCGGCACATGGAGCTCGAAGCGGTCCGACTCGGCTGACGATCCCGCCTGTGGCAGCGGCGAGGCGGCGGATTCCGGCTTCGTGCCCGCGGTGATGACCGGCTGCACGTGCAGGCGCACGCCGGAATGCAGCTCGTCATTCGTGATCGTCACCGGCGCGAGGTCCACGCCCGAAGGGTTCAGCATGAGCCAGATGCCCGGGCGGACTTCGCGCGGCTCGCCCATGCGCGACCAGGCCAGCTCCATGCGCGTGCGCAAATCCAGTTCCGCGGCGAGGCGCTCGTCCAGCTTCGCCAGCACCGGCGGCACGCGATCGCGCAGGCCGGCTACGAGGGCATCGGTGACGTCCACGCCGAACGGGTTGAGCAAGCAGCGGTTCTGCGGCGTGACGGAATTCAGCGAAGATCGAAAGCCCGCGCTGAAATCCGGCAGGATCGAAATGGCCGTGTCGACCGACAGCTCGGCGTATCGCGGCGACTCCGGATCCACGCCGCAGGACGCCGCGACAAACTCGCCTTCGCAGGGTATGCGCTTGCGACCCTGCAGGCGATAGCCCAATTGCACGGTCGTGGTGATCACGTTGCCGGCACCGGTCGCGTCGAAGGGCCCGCGCGCCAGCGAGAAGCCGCCGTCGATTCCGCATGCCGGCGGCGCGGCGCCGCCGTTGACGGGGAATTCGTAAGGTTCCACGGCGTGCTTGCTCGGCACGTGCCCGTCGAGCGCGGCGGCAAGCGAGGCAAGCGGCATGCTGATGGCGATGTCCATGTGCGAAGGCTTCAGTGCCGGGGGGGCCGCCACCGGCATCGGCGGCACCGGCGTCTGGCAGGCAGCGATTGCGACCAGCGCGAGCGCCCCCGCCGAGGGAAGCAGCAAGGCGTGAGGCAATTTTCCGGGTGACGCGGGGGACGGTTTGCCTTGCATGAACTAGTGGTAGAACTTCAACGTGAGGCCGAAGGCGCTGACGTACTGCGATTGGGACCGGTTGTCGTCCTGGTACACGAGATAGGGCTCGATGCGCCAGCTCCTGCCCAGCGGGATATCCACGCCAGCCTGGAAAGTGTGGCGGTTCCAGGTGTCGTAGCGGGTGTCGTAGAACACCTCGGCCTCGACGTAGGGTGCGAGCGCGTGGCCGTCATAGACGATTTCCCGCTCCACATGCAGGCGCACGCGATAACGGTTTGAATAGCGATCGTCTATGTCGCGGGCTTCCCATCGCAGCCGCGCGTCGAGCCCCCAGTCCTCGAGAACGGGCTGGTGGGACCGGATCTCGAATACGCCGCGGTTCTCGTTGTAAGACTTGTTGCCATCGTCGTCGAAGTTGCCGACGCGGGTGTAACCCACGCGCAGCCACAGGTAGCGATTGCGTTCCCAGTCCTGGTCGCCCAGCGCGGTGCGGAACAGCGGCTTGAGCGTGTAGTCCAGGGCCACGCTGGCTTGCGCGTCGGTCGTTTGCCAGTTGCCGTTTTGCAGATCGGATTCCTGGGCATGCGTCGAAGCTGCCGCGGCGAATACGCGCGCCCGGTCGTCCAGCTTGAAATAGCCGTCCAGTTCCGGCCAGAACTCATGCTGTGCCGCGACCGCGACGCCGACCGGTGCCAGGAGCAGTGTCGCCGCGGCCAGCAACCGGCCGCATGTTCCGGGTCGCCGGCTCATTCCTTGGCGGCCTGGGCCAGGATGTCCCCGAGAAGGGTGGTCACGCGCTCGGCGTCGAGGATGCTCATGTGCGTTTCCTCGAGGCCGTACAGGCGCACGGCATCGCGCTGCGCTTCCCAGACGAGCTGGCTCGTCAAGGTCGCGGTGTCGTCGTTGGCATCGCCTATCGTGATCGTATCGGTGTGCCGGAACGAGAACAGCAAATGATGCGTGGTGGCCGGCGCGATCGTCGCCAGCATTTTCTTGTCCTTGTCGCGGTAATAGAGGCTGCGCAAATAATCGCTGTCCGGCGCCATGTCTTCCCACACGCGCACCACCGCCGGTGACATCTTCACGCCGAGCGTGGCGGCCGTATGGCCACCGAAGGGCGCCGACAGGCTCACGAAGAGGGGAATGCGGCTGCGGGTCGCGAGCGCGTTGTGGCGCAGGATGAAGCCGCGCGACACCAGCCCGCCCATGCTGTGGCTGACGACGAAGAACTTGCGCACGCCGTAGCGGGCCTCGAGGCTCATCATGGTCTGGTTGAGGTGGTCCGCGATCATGCCCAGGTGCGCGCCCGACGGGTAGTAATACATCCACGGCTGGAACTTGCTGCGGTCGAGGCGCTTGACGATGGTGGTGAAGTTCGTCGGCGTCCCGGTGATGCCGTGCACGAACAGCACGGGTATCTTGTGCGGATCGTAGGGCTCCAGGAAATACACGCCCGGACGCACCGTTTGCATGAAGTCGAAGGGTCGCCACAGCCCCATCATGCCGTTGCCGTCGGCGAAGCGCGGGTCGTCCATCGTCGTGACTTCGCCCGCCACCGTGAGCTGGCCCAGGGTGGCCTGCGCCTGGTCGTCAACGCTGCGAGCCTGCAGGGCGGTGATGTTCACGTTCGCAATCGCGGCATCGAGCGGCCTGCCGTTCTCGGGAATGACGAGCGCGTATCCCTTGAACGTCGCACCCGGCTTGCAGGCGATCAGGCCGGTTGCCTGAACCTGCAGGTAGGGCTCGTCCGCCTGGTAGATGAGGTCGCCGTTCTTGTCCTCGAATGCGACGACCCCGTAGGTTTCGCTGTTGGGCACGAAGAAAATCCAGTGGCCAGGCTGGTCGAGCACGAAATGGTCGGCGACCTGCCACGCGCTGCGCTGCCTGGGATCGGTGCCGACGAGGCGTGCCAGCACCACGACCAGCGGATGATTCTCGGGATCCTCGGCCCGCACGGTGCCTTCGATACGGCAGGCTTCGTCGATCTTTTTCTGCTGGGGTTGCACATAGCTCAACTCCACCAGGGTGCAACCTGCCGCCAGCAGCGCGGCGAGCACCAAGGCTGCTGCAAACTTGATGTTCGCCACCGTCATTCCCTAGATGCGCTAGAAGCGCGCGCCGATGTCGATGCGGAACTGAGTGAAGCTCGGCTGCCCGACGCCGCCGCCGACGTCTATCCACTGCTGGCTCACGAGTCCGCGCACGAATAAGGATTGCGGGGCATCCCAGCGCACGCCGACGCCGGCGTTGTAGCTGAAGTAGGTGTCGGACTTGGTGGGTACCACCGGCCCGCAGTAGTAACCCCACCACGGATCGTACCAGCATACGTTGACGGGAAGCCCGGACGGGATGTCGGTGTTCACATAGGTCGCGCCGAGGCCGGCGGTCACGAACGGCGTCAGCGCGCCATCGAAGAAGTGGTAAGTGCCATTGACCGCGAAGGAATCGGTGGACAGCGTGCCCGAGAAGTTTTGCGGGCGGTTCGGATTGCCGGGCTGCGGCGTGGTCGTGGCCGTGTAATCGGCGTTGCGCGCGCTGAAGTTCATGTCGACATACCAATGGTTGTCGAAGTTATAGCCCACCCCGAATCCCCAGCCCGCGCTGCTGTCCACTTCGGCGGACGAGCCGTTGTCCGAGCCCAGCGACTTCGAGTCTTCGTAGAGGACATGAAGGCTCGCGTCCCAATGGCCGGCACGGGCCGAGGAACTTTGCGCGAGCGCCAGCGGCGACGCGCCGGCGAGCAATAGCGTCAACCCGAGGGCCCGGGCGATAGTGGCTGTATTCATGGCATGACTCCCGTAGATCGCGGCGAGGCGCCGCATGTTCGAAAAAACTCTGGCAGACGGGCGATGCGGATGAAATGGGACCTTGGTCCAATGAAAGGCGGCGCCGGCCGTGCCCGATCGATACGCCGCATGCGTCCCGGCATCCGTGCCGCGCGAGCGCAATCATATGCAAATTGCACGCGCGCTGCCATGCAAATTCAATGCATGCGAATCCGCGATCAGCCCGCGGGAATCGTCAGCACCGGAAGGTTTCCCGGCGAGCCCGACTCCAGCAGGCGATAAAGGACCGTCAGCGCCATCAAGGTCACTTTCGAGCCGGTGTCGTCGCCCTCGATCCAGAACCAGTAGCCGCCGTAGGGCACCGCGACGGCCGCGGATTTCGGGCGCTCGCGGCCGCTGCGGACCTGGATGCTCGGGATGCCCGGCGCGTCGTCTTCGGTCTTTCCCAGGCCGGCGGTCCCGTCGGGAACGACGACGTGCTTGCCTTGCGCCACGAGGATCTGGAACAGCGAGAAGGTGTAGATCGTGATGCCGCGATCCACCGGCGCCAGCAGTCCCACCGAGATCGGAATTTCGCCCGTCTCGGGGTCGGTCCCGAGCAGCTTGCGCAACTCGTTCACCTTGATCCGCGCCGTGCCGTCGTCCGATGCGCGCAGCGTCATGAAGATGGCGCGCTTCTTGTCCTGTTCCTCGCGAACGGTGAAATCGACGGACCCGGAGTCCTGCAACTGGCGCACGAGCAGCGAGATGCGGGCGAACTCGGGGTCGGCGGGTGCGTTCGTGACCAGGCGCGGCAGCCGGTTGCGATAGCCGTTGATCGAGCGCACCGCCAGGTTCAGTACCGCGTCCGCGCTCCACCCGGATTGCATCATCAGCAGGACGAGATGCGGCGGAATCGGCGCGACCATGGTGCGCGCGTAACCCTCGCCGGCGAGCGGCGCGTAGGTGACGGTGGGCTTTTCAGTCAGGCCGATGGTCACGCCAGGCGCGACGAAGCTGTCCAGGCCGTTGTTGATGTGCGCTTCGCCGCCAACGCTGCCTTCGCGCTTGTACTCGTAGCCGGCGACGATCGCCGAGACGTCCACGAAGGTCGGCGCTTCGCCGTAGCGCGTGCGCACGATGTTCAGCAGCAGTTGCTCTTCGAGCGAGCGCGCCACCGACAGCGTGTAGGCGAGCTGGTCCTTCGGCATCGCGGACGGCCCGTAGGCCGCGCATCCGGACAGCGCTGCGAGTGCCACGAGCGATGCAATGAAACGGCTGGGCAGGGTTGGCATCCATTCTCCTTGCATGGCGACTTGCCGAATTTGCGCGTCCCTTTTGCGCAAGCGCGGGTCAGACGAAGCGCAGCAGGACCGCCATGAACGCGAACATGCCGATCAGCATCAGGCCGACAGCGACGGAAAGCACCGGCGTGGCTGTGGTGCCATGGCCGAATCCCGCCAGGGGAGTGAACGGCTCGGACCACATGTACCTGGTCAACTTCCAGTATTGCCACGCGGAGACGGCGAGCGCAACGATCCCGGCGCCGATGAGAGCGAGGCCGAGGTAGCGCGCGGCCTCCGGGTGGTGCGCCGGTGCGACGCCCTCCATTGCCTCCATTCGCTGGAAAAACTGAACGATGGTGAATCCGAACCCGATGAGTGCCGTGGCCGTGCGCACCCAGGCCATGAGCGTGCGTTCCATGCTCAGGCGGGTGCGGACCCAGGAAAAGTGGCTGTCGGAGGTGAGGCGAACTTCGAACCTCTGGGTTTTTGCGGGTTCAGTCATGTAGTCGTCCTTGTGAGCAGGCGGATCGCAGCGCGCAGGGGAGCCGGCTTGCAAGCGGCGTATTCTGCATCGTTTGGGGGAATCGCGGCACGCATTACATCAGCAGGTTTGCGGCCATCGACATGAGCGTGTCGATCGGAATCGCCAGTAGCACCACCGGCAGGTAGGGCAGCAGCGTCGCCGCCACCAGCAGCGCGACGCTTTTCAGCTCGAAGGGCATCAGGCGCATTTCGTAGACGTTGCCGACGGTCTGGTAGGTGTCGGTCGCGGCCGAGAAATCCTGCATCTCGAGCACGCCCTGGTCCATGCCGCGGCCATCGAACCACTTGCGCTCGAATTCCCGACCGAACCGATCCGCGAGCTCGCCGTACTGGAATATGCCGCGCCGCCATTCGCGCGCGAGGGTGGGCAGCAACAGGAGCAGCGGCCCGCAGAAGATCACGACGGCGAGCAGCGCGATCCCGATGATGGTGTGTGCGAAGTGAGACAACGGCAGCCCGCCGAACACCACGCCGTTGGCGACGGCGCCGGCGGACATCGCGCCGATTGCGAACGCAAGGATGCTGAAGGCGCGCAGCGAATAGCCGACGAAGCGCAGGCCTGCCGCGCGGTCTGGATGCACGGGGATGAGCCGCAGGTCGAGTCGCGCGATGCCCGCCAGCAGCCGCGTCCACAGGACCAGGCGCCAGGCCCAGCCCAGCAGCAGCGTGAGAACGAGCGGCAGGCTCACCAGGCCGTACCACCAGATCGCCCAGGACAGCCCGCTATCCGTGCGATACCAGTCGGGAAGCTGTGCGTTGGTCGCGTTCAGCAGGGTCAGCGCCATCAGAAAGTAGGAAGACGCGATGACGATGAATTCCGCGAGCGGGGAATCGCGCAAGCGCGCCGTCGATGCCAGGAGTTCGCGATAGCGCGGCACTTGCTCGTCCCTGACCAGTCCCGCGTCGAGGAAGTGCAGGGCGATGGCCTCCAGGCGCCTTGCGCAAAAACCGTCGGCGATGACCAGCAAGGGTGCTGCGACGAGCAGGCGCGCGTGCACGGAAAGATCGCAAAGAAAGGCCTTGGCCAGCCCCGGCTTGCCCAGTGCCGCCTGCACGGCGGTGAGCAGCAACAGCGGGGCCCAGGTCAGCAGGACGGTGAGCCACGCCCGGCGGCCGATGTGCGCCGGCCCCTGGGGAATGACGCCCAGCCGGCGTTGCAATCGCAGCGGAGGGCCGCCTTCGAAGAGGTTGCCGTGTGCTTGTGCCGCCTGCCTCATGCTTGCGTGCGAGGGCTACTGCCCCGCGGGAAACACGACGTTCCAGTCGTTCTTCATGTCGACGACCGTCCAGTGCCAGGCCTGCGCGGCGGCGAGCGCCTTGTCGAGCTTGCCGATGCTCGATTTGCGGTCATACGCCCATTCGCGCTCGGCATCCGTGTGGTGGACGATGCCGGCGAAGCGCAAGCCGGCGCCCGACATGGTCCACTGCAGCATCTCCAGGTCGCCGTCGGAATTGCCGAAGGCGAACACGGGCCGGCGGCCGATGAATTTCTGGATGCCGACCGGCTTGCCCGGCCCGTCGTCCACGAAATCCGGCTTGGCCTGCTTGTTCAGGACGGGCACGCCGCGGCGCGTCGAGAAGGTGAGCCCGCCCATGCTGCCGATCACCTGCTCGGGCGGGATGCCGTAGAGTTTCTCCGCGAACGCGCGCATGAATTCCACGCCGCCCCCGGAGACGATGTAGGTCTTGAAGCCGTTTTCGCGCAGGTAATCGAGCAGTTCCAGCATCGGCTGGTACACCATCCGCGTGTACGGGCGTCCCGTCTTCGGATGGCGCGCGCTGTCGAACCATGCCGTCACGGTATCGGTGAATTCTTCCGTCGTCATTCCCGAGTGCGTGGCCGCGACCAGGGCAAGCAGGCCTTTTTCCCCGGCGGCCGCCAGCGCCTTGCGATCGCCTTCGATGACGGCCTTGAAAGGCTGCTGCGTCTTCCACTCGGGATGCCTGGGCGCGAGGGCGCGCACGCGGTCGAGCGCGAACGCGAGCTGGAAATACATCGGCTGCTCCGCCCAGAGCGTGCCGTCGTTGTCGAAGACGGCAATGCGCTGCGCGACCGGGATGAAATCCGCCCCACCTTCTGCTGTCGCGCGCGAGACGAAATCGACGATGGATTGCCGCGCCGTGCCTTCGTTCCAGGACGGCAGCTCGTCCGCGCTGCGCGCCGGGCGCGCGAAGACGAGTAGCAAACCGAAGGCGAGCAGCAGGGCAGCACGTACCAGCATGCCTTGGCGTCGCGTGATCTGGGCTCGGTAGGATGACGTCATCGGATTTCCTCGCGGATGATGGCACAAAAACTTTGTCAGCGCGGCATCGGGGCTGGTATTGGACTTTGGTCCAATGAATGACTTACTTCCATACGTAGCCTATGCCCGCGCCGCCCGTCACCTGGTTGCGGTCGCCGCGCTGCGTGACGATCGGGCTGTCGGCGGGGTCGCCGGCGATGCGCTGGTAGAACACGCCGACGCCGGCAAACCAGGGACCTTGCAACTGGAAAATGACCGCCGGCCACGCATACCACTGGCGAAGCCCGCCGCCGGGCGTGAAAACGGGAAGCCCGCTCGCCGCGGAGCCCTCGGGTGCTACGCCATAAAAGGTGCGGTTGTAGCTGGCGCTGGCCCAGGACACGCCGCCGCCCACGCCGACGAACACCTTTCGGCTCAGCGGCAGCCAGAAGCTCGCGAAGACGCTGGCGTTCAGGCCGTCGTAGGTGTGCCCGAGGTCGGTGAGGGCGGTCACGCCCAGGCGCAGCCGCCAGGGCACGCCTTGCTTGTTCGTGTGCGTCCAACTGCCCATCACGCCGCCTTCCATCGTGCCGTCGACCTCCGGCAGCTTCGCGACGACGTCGTCCTTCACGTTCGAGCGCCCGAAGCGCAGGCCGAGCGCCGGACCGACCTGCCATTCGGACGAATCCAGCAGGTTCATGTCGCCCGCGGGCCCGTACCACTCGACGAAGCGATTGCTGTCCCTGAACTGGTAGCGGCCGCCGGGAACGATGCCGGCGATGTACTCGTCCGCGCCGGAATAAGACGGCGTCGCGCCCACGCCCGCGCCTATCATGTTCGGCAGGGCATCGATGGTCATCATCGCGCCCGCGGGCAGGCCGAAAGCACCGAGTGCGAGCCAGAGGAATAGTCGAGCGGCGGAATTCATTTTTTCGCGAGCGTGCCCGGCCCGGCCTCGCCCCAGGTTGCGCGGTCCCATTCGCGGGCGATGAGCTTCCCATCGGCGTGGTCGAACACCAGGCGCTCGGGGCGCGGACCTTCGAGCGTGACGACGATGTGATCTGCGTCGCGTCGCCACGTGCCCTTCGCGAAGAAGCGGCTCGGCCGGCCGGAGAAAGCGCTGGTGACGGCGGCCGCGTGCTCGGCCATGAGCATGACGCCGATCGTGCGTTCGCCGCCGCCGCTTGCGGCCGGCAGCGTGGTTTCGTAGGTGCCCTGGAGCTGCGTGTCATCGGTTGGGGTGCCGGCGGTGGCGCATGCGGCGATGCAGGCGGCGGTTGCCCATGCGAGCAAGGATTTCGAGATCCTCTCCATGCCTGTCTTCAGCGCCTGCGGAATCCGCCGCCCATGCGCCCGCCGAAGTGCGCGCCCATGCCGGCCGACGATTGGTGCAGGTTCTGCACGCGCGCGGCGCCGTCCTGGCGGGCGCCGAAGTCGCGCTCGGGCGGTTGCGCGCGTTGCGCGCCGAGGCCGCCGGTCGAATCGCGCGTCGCTTCGCCCTGGGCGCTGCCCGCCACCGGCTGCCAGCCGCCTGAGCCGTGTTGCTCCCAGCCTGAATCCGTGCGGCGATAGACGTTGCCGTCCTTGCCCGCATACACGTCGTCGCCGACGTGCGCGACGTGACCGCCGTCCTTGCCGGTGGCGCCGCCGAAGCTCGTCCACTGGCCGGTTTCCTTGTTGTAGTAGGCACCGCGCGATCCGCTCGCCTGCTGGCCGGTCGCGGCATTGCCGATGCTGCCACGCTCGCCGACCACCGCGTTGCCCTGCGGCCCGACCGCGGCGCCGCGTGCGCCGGTCGCGTAGTTGCCGGTGTAGACGTTCTGCACGGCCCCGCGCTGGCCCGCGGCGGACACGCCGGTGCGGGAGTTGTACGACGCGCTCACCTGCGTCGCCCACGCGTTGCCGGTCCATGCGTTGTAGCCGCCGGCGACTCGCGACACCGATGCGCGGTCGCCCCAGTTGCGATAGATGTTGCCCGAGTAGCCCGCCCATCCGCCCGGCCCGAATGCAACCGCGCCGCCGCCGGGGCCGCGCGCCACGCCCCATGCGGGATACCACGGATACACCGGTGGCCCCCACGCCCAGCCCCATCCCCACGGTCCCCACCACGGATAAGGTCCCCATCCCCATCCCACGGCAACGGTGGATGCGCCCCAGGCCCAGCCGAATCCGAATGCCACCGCCCATCCGGTCCACGGCGTGTAGGCGACCGAAGCACCGAAACCGTAGGTGACCGGCGGGCCATACCACACCGTTCCCAGCCAGGGATCGTAGGCGTAGCCGGTGCCGTAGACCACCACGCCGGTGAGCGGGTCGACATACGTGCCCTGGTAGCCCGACGTGTAGCCTTCATAGACGATGCCGTTGCTGACCGAATAGATGCGCACGCAGGTCACGTAGTGCAGCGGTGAGCTGGCGGGGATCGAATAGATCACCGCAGGGACCGAGGTCGCGACGGTCCACGGGCCACGAATGCCGGTGGCGACGAACCACACCGCGTTCTCGACGGCGTAGTAGCTCTTGTCGTCCACGCGCACGATGGGCGTCGGCGTGTTGGCGGCATACTGCAGCGGCGTGCCGTCGATCGTCTTGAACACGGGATCGCCGTCGAATACCGGTGGCGTCAGCTTGGTGCCGGCGATCTTCACCGCGGCGGTCTGCGGGACGGTGGCGGCGATGGCCGCTTCGCGCGCCTGCGGCGTGCCTGCCACCGATGCCTTGACGTTTTCCATCGGGCTGTCGTCCGGAATGCGCACGAAATCCAGCGGCAACTGGTCCGCGGCGACGAACTCCCACGGCCCGTCCTCGCCTGGCGCGTGGAACCACCGCCCCGTGACGAGAACGTAGGTCGTATTGTCCGCGATCTCCTTGAACACGCGGCCGGTGGAATTCTTCACATAGAGCAACTGCGTGCCTTCGATCGGCACGTATTGCGGTGCGCCTTCGGTGACGATCAACTCGGTCGGCGTAGTGGCGATGTAGACGAGCGGCGCTGTCTGCTTCAGCGAGGGCGCAGGTTTGTCCGGCGTCGTCTGGCCGGTGAGCGGGTCGACGCTGCGCGCATCCGTCGCCTTCTTGAAGATTGCCTGCATCTCCTGTGAAGGTTTGGCCACCACAGTCCATTGCGCCTGCAACGACGGCGCGCTCATCCAGCCATCGAACACCTTGAGATAGCAAACGCCTTGCTTGTCGCGCAGCAGCAGCGGACGCGTGTTGATCGCGCGCTCGAACGATGTCCCGGACAGCGCGCGCCATGCCGGGTCGCCGTCGATGAAGACGAGGATCGCAGGCGCCTGTGAGAACAGGATCTTCGGCGGCGTGTTCGCCAGGTCCTGTTGCTCGTTCTTCTCGACGGAATCCGCCGTGGCGAGCTGCGCTTCCAGGCGATCGAGCGCGATCGTGCGCGATTTCCCGGCCAGGTCCTTCGCGACGGCTGCGCTCCACGTCTTTGCTTCGGCCGGGGTGGCGGACGGAAATTCGGACTTCACCACTTGCGCTTTCTCGATCGTGACGACGCGCTGTCCCTTGTCGGTCAGCGTTTGCCCGGCCAGCGTCATCACGCCATAGCGGGTATGCGGCGGATTGTCGCCGCTCGCCACCTGGACGGCGACCCGCGCCGAGAGCTTGTAGCCATCCCAGGTGTCGAGTTGTGGCTGGTACACGGAGAGCGTCGAGGTGCCCGACTTGATGACGCGGGGCCATGGCGTCTCGCGGCCGATGGATCGCGTTGACGAAGGCGCGCTTGCCGCAGGCGTGGCGGCGCGCGCGTCGTGGGTGACACCCGTGCAGGCCAGCCAGGAAATTACCGTCGAAACAAAAATGGCCGGGAGAATTCTCGTCACGACGCGATCTCCTCTGTGCGCAGTCGGCAGACGGTGATCCATTCGTTCACAGCTTTTCCAGGTCGCCCGGTTTCCACGCCTTGTCGAAAAACGGCTTGGTCGGACCGTACAGCCGCAGGATCACGAAGAAGCCCTTGTCCGGCAGCGTGCGCAGCCAGTTTTTTCCTTCTCCCGGCGACTCAGGGCCGAAGTAGATGTCGGTCGAGCCGTCCGCGTTCTTCGCCGGCTTGTCCATCGTGTTGATAGAAGGGAAGGGCTGGCCGTTGTCCACGCCCGAGGCGGTGACCGCGTCATAGATCGTCACCGACCAGAACAGCTTCGCGGGAATGTTCTTCGGCAGGTGCAGCTTGTACGCGCGCGAGCCCGACAGGAAGTCGCCGTTCGCGTCGACGAAGGTCGCGGGGTACTTGGCGCCGACGCCGACCATGTTGACGGCCATGCCGGGGCTGGTCGAATACGCGTTGGTGAAGAATCCCGTGCGCGGATCGATGAAGTTGAAGCTGTCGCCGGAGAAGGTCGCATTGCCGGGAAACACGTTCGCCCAGCGGCGATCCTTGTACCACAGGCCATTGGGCACGATAGGCGACGGCGAATACGAAACCACGTGGCCCATGTGCGACGCGGTCCTCGCGGCGCTGTCGAGAATGAACCGGGTGCGTTCGTCCGGCTTGAACGGCTTGCCCTTGATGATGCCGATCGCAGCCAGCATGCCGCGCATTTCCATGTCGGCGGGATCGACGTATTCGCCGTCGATGAAGCGGCTCAGCATGTCGAACGCGAAGCTGTCCGTCGGAAAGAGCATGTTGGCATCCACGCCGGACGCGTTGGGGAACTCCATGGTCTTCGCGCCCTTCTTGTTGCCCAGCGGATAGATGCGCGTCTTTTCCATCACCGCCACCGGTGCGCCAAGCTGCTTCGGGTCCTTGAAAAAGCCGCGCCAGAACACGAACACGCCATAGGTGCGCGAGCGGAAGGCGAGGTATTCCTTCGGCACGTCGCCGTGGTAGTCCGGCGGAATGATCAGGTATTTGCCGCCCTTGCCCTTGTCCGGTCCAGGCAAGCCGACGTCGCCGCACCAGATGCGTCCTCCGATCTTGCGTTCCGAGCAGATCGGGCGCTGGAAGAAATCGTCGAGTATGCCCTGCAGCCCGGGCGGCACCTCGATCACCATCAGGCCGTCCTTTTTCAGGTCGAGGTAGCCCATTGCATAAATTACGTCCGAGTTCGGGGTGGTGACCAGGGTTCTCGCGTTGAGGCGGTCCTTCCAGATCGGCAGCACGTTGTAGCCCTTGCCGAACGTCCTTTCCGAGCCTTCCTTCATCGCGTACATGTTCAGCGCGGGCAGGGCCCAGAGCCAGGACTGCACTGCACGCTGGAAGAACAATTCCTGCTGCAGTTGCTCCACGCCTTCGCGGGTGGGATAGCCGCCCTCGAAGGGCAGGTTGGCAAGCTCCTCGTAGCGTGAGGCCTGCGCATGAACGCACGCGCTACCAAGGCAGAGCAGGATGACGGGCAGCAGGCGGGACAGGGATCGCATGGCTCGCTCCGTTTCAGGAAAAATATTTGTCAGTCGAGATGCGGTGAAAGTGAATGCGTGATCGGCAACGGACTACTTGCCCGCCTGCGACAAGGGAATGACCAGGGCGAGCCGGACATTCCAGTCTGCCGCCCGTTGCGCTCGCATGAGCGCCTAGTCCATTCTCGTGGCCGTCTTCAGCCGCTCCATGCCGGTGGGCTTCTTGTGCTTGCCGAAGGCGAAAGTCACGGATTCGATCGTGCCGGTGAACGGGAACAGGCCCTTGTCGGCGTATTCATCGCAGACCGGCGACACGCAGTCCATGCCCACGTCCATGGTTTCCGTGCCGCAGCGCATGGGAATCTGTTCGTTGACACGGCCTTTCGCGACCTGCTTGCCGTCGATCGACAGGGTCACGTCCGCGGGTGAGCCCGGCTTCGGCGATTTGGGCGTGAACTTCAGCACTATCTTGTGCTTGCCCGGCGACAGCTCGTTCGGCGATACGACGTCATAGCGCCGGATGCCGAAGAAGTTGTAATGGAAACGCACGCGGCCTTCCCACACGAACAGCGACCAGCCCGCGGCATCGCCGCCCAGGGCGAAAATCACGCCTTCCCCGCCGCCGTCGGGAATCTCGACCGGCGCCGTGAGCGTGAATGGCACGCCCACGAGCTTGGGGCCGCTGCCTTCGGGCAGGCGCGTCATGCCCGAATAGAACGTCACCTTGTCGCGCCCCGCAAAGAAGCTCGGCCGCAACGTTACGTCGAGACGCTCCGCGAACCGGTCGTCCAGCGGCAGCACGTTGTACTTCGCGGCATCCGCCATGAACAGATCCTGCAGCTCGCGCAGCTTCGCGGGCTCCTTTTTCGCAAGGTCCACCGACTGGCTGAAGTCCTTGTCGATGTGGTAGAGCTCCCACTTGTCCTCGTCGAAGCCGGACGAGCCGGAAGTCTCCCACGGCAGCCGGCCGTGGCGGCAGGCCGCCATCCAGCCGTCGGCGTACATGGCGCGATTGCCGAACATCTCGAAGTACTGCTGCGTGCGCGTGCTCGGTGCCTTCGCATTGGCGGGATCGAAAGTGTAGGCGAAGCTCGTGCCCTCGATCGGCCGCTGCACATAACCGTTCACCACGGCGGGCTCGGCGATGCCGACCACTTCCATGAGCGTCGGCATGACATCGATGCAATGGTGGAACTGCGAGCGGACCTTGCCATGCTCCTTGATGACCTTCGGCCACGACACGATCATCGGGTTGCGCGTGCCGCCAAAGTGCGAAGCGACCTGCTTGGTCCACTGGAACGGGGTATCGCCGGCCCAGGCCCAGCCCACCGCGTAGTGGGGCGAGGTGCCGGGCAGGCCCCACTTGTCCTTGAAGCCGATGGCTTCTTCCATGGACGGTTGGCGGCCGTTGAGGCTCATGATCTCGTTGGGCGTGCCCACCAGGGAACCTTCGCCGCTCGAGCCGTTGTCGCCGATGATGTAGATCACCAGCGTATTGTCGAGCTCGCCCATCGCCTCGATGGAATCGACGACCCGGCCCACCTCGAAATCGGCGTGCTCCAGGAAATCGGCGAAGTTCTCGGCCTGGCGCGCGAACAGCTCACGATGTTCCTTCGGTTGGCTGGCCCAGGACGGAATCTGCTTCGGTCGCGGCGTGAGCCTGGTGCCAGGCGGGATGATGCCGCGCTTGATCTGGTTGGCGTGCACCAGTTCGCGATAGTTGTCCCAGCCCATGTCGAAGCGTCCGGCATTGCGACCGCGCCAGTCGAGCGGCGGCTGGTGCGGGGCATGCGCCGCGCCGGTGGAGAAATAGGCCATGAAGGGGCGATTGGGGGCGATCGCCTTCTGCTTGCGGATCCAGCCGATGCATTCGTCGCCGAGGTCGCGCGTGAGCTGGTAGCCCTCCTCGGGTTTCTTCGGCGGTTCGACCGGCGTCGTGTTTCTGAGCAGGGAAGGGTAGAACTGGTCGGTCTCGCCGCTGATGAACCCGTAGAAGTAATCGAACCCCTGATTCGTCGGCCAGTTGTCGAACGGTCCCGCCGGGCTCGTCAGGTTGTCGGGAACGTTGTGATTCTTGCCGAACCAGGCGCAGGTGTATCCCGATTGCTTGAGCAATTCGCCGAAGGTGGCGCAGCTCTTCGGGATGATCCCGCAGTAACCGGGGTAGCCCGTGGCCATTTCCTGGATGACGCCGGTAGCCACCGAATGGTGGTTGCGGCCGGTGAGCATCGCGGCACGCGTGGGGGAGCAAAGCGCCGTGGTGTGGAACTGGTTGTAGAGCAAGCCCTTCTTCGCCAGCCGTTCCGCGGTGGGCATGCGCACCAGGCCGCCGGCGACGCTGGACCAGCCGAAGCCCACGTCGTCCAGCAAGACCAGCAGGATGTTCGGCGAGCCGGCCGGCGCTTCCCGGGTCGGCGGGAAGTCGGGCGTGGACTCGGTCGCATACATCCCGATCTTCGCATTGGGGAATTTCCATTCGGGTTCCGGCAAGTGGTTCCGATCCAGATTCAGTGGAAATTTCAATTTCCTGGTTGCCATGTTGTTCTCCGAAGTGTTCGAACGTTTGCGAATCGACTCAGTTGGACTTGTTCGCCGGTGGATGCGTCTCTACTGGCTCTTCATGATCGCTTTGTGCGGCCATGGATTTCGCGGTGATCGGCCTGCTGTTTCATGTCAATTGATTCTCGCAATAGTCGGCGGCTGCCAGGTCCCGTCGAGGATGGGCTTCTTGCCCCAGTAGGCGCGGATGTAGAGAGAGAACCTGCCGGGCGGTGCGGGCAGCCAGTTCGACTCCTTGCCCGGGCCCGGCGATTTCGAGCCTGCGTAGAGGGTGAGCGATCCGTCGGCGTTGCGCTCGAGCGACTTGTTCTTGGTGCCGAGCGAATAGCGGTTGAGCGGATTGGGCGCGAAGAAGTGGTGCTCGTTGTAGAGCGTCATCGACCAGAAGCCGTTGACGGGAGGTTCCTGGCGCGGGGGAAACGTGATTGCGTACGTCCGCCCGCCATCCAGAGCCGCGCCGGAGGTCTCGCCATCCGTGTAGAAGTATTGCGTTTCGGTCGGGCGGTTGTCGTACATGTTCGACTTCGACGTGCCCACGCGGTTGAAGTAATCCACGCCGAAGCGGGCATTGTTGACGGAGCGGTTCCAGCCGTTGCCGGCGGGCTTGCCGTTGTTCTTCCAGAAGATGAACGGGGCAATCACCTCCTGCTCCGCCGCAACGGCGGTTTCGACGAGCACCGTCTTGATGGCCGGATCTTTTGCCGCGGCGTCGAGCAGGGCGCGGAATTGCGAATACATCGCTTCTTCACCCGGCAGTGGCGGAACGCAGTCGAGCACCTTCACGAGCCCATCGAAGAACTTCTCGGGGACGACCCATTTCGTCTCGGCGCCGCCTTCGGATTTCGGGCCCGGAAAGGAGGGCGCCTTGGACCATTCGATGATTTTCACCTTGCCGTCGTATTCCATGAGCGGGTAGATCGATATCTTCTCGAGCACGGGCTGGATCGCCTTGCGGTCCTCGTCGGTGTCGTCCATGAAGATGCGCGGGATCGCATTGGCATAGTCGGTGGGGCTCCGGATCACGCCCGCGATGCCTTTGGGCACGGTGCCTTTCCAGCCCGGCGCGGCCAGCAGGTAGAAGCCGGGCCGGGTCTTGTACGGCTTGCCCAGTTCGCCGAACTGATCGGTGCGGCCGTCGTAGAGCGCGTAAACCCAGAAGCGCTTGCCGAAGTCCGGTACCTGGATCACGACAGGCCCTTTATCGAGCTCGAAAAAGCTCGCGCCATACACCACATCCTGGTTGGGGCAGGCGATGAACGTCTGGTTCGGCGCGATGTAGTCGTTCAGCATGCCGAGGCGGCCGACCGGCGCCGTGGGAACGACGCCGTTGAGCCGCCCCGGAGCGGGCACCGGGCGAATGGCCTCGCGGCGGTTGAGCTGGTTCACGAGCGGCCAGCCCCAGACGTAGGCCATCCGGGCCACCGCTTGCATATATGGCACGGTGAGCGCCGACCCGGCGGCCGGCTGCGTTACTTCCGGAGCATGATTCAGCGACGTGCCTGCGACCGGGCCGCGGACGGACTTCGTGCCGGAGCGCGTGGCTTTTCTTGCGGATCTGACGGACTTGGGTTTGCTGGTGGTCTTCGCCTTGCCGCTGCGTTTGCGCGCTGCCATGCCGCTTCCTCTTCATCGAGTTGGCGAGGGACGGCACGCATCCCGGGTTTACGGATGCTTGCGCACCTCACAAGTTAAACTCCCCGAAGCACCCAATCGCACTTTGGTCCTTCGAGACGACAATTTCCGATCGCACTTTTCCAAGGCACGGGAAAAGCGCGATTGCCTCAGTCCACGGCGAATGCCGCCGCCGCGAGTTTCTCGAGGTCGAGGTACTGCTTCTTCTCGACCGTCACCGCGACGAACTGGATCTCCCCGCCCTTGAATTCGCCGGGCGTCTTGTAGTCCTCGCTGACCGCATCGCCGCTGTCGCGCCCGACGCACAGGCCATCGCCGGAGAGCGTGAACTTGCCGAGCTGGGTTTTCATCGCCCCCTCGGCCTCGACCTTGTCGTTGACGTACAGCTTCATGCTGCCCATCGATTCGCCGTGCGGGCCCGCTTTTTCGCGCGTGAACTCCATGCCCAGCGTGTACTTGCCGGGCTTGAGCTGCGTCTTCGAGATGAATTTCTGCTCGGGCTTGATGCCGAGGAAGTTGTACACGTAGTGCAGCTTGCCGCCCTTGATGAACAGCGAATGGCCGCCGAAGCGCGAGCCGTGCGCGAAGATCACCCCGGAGCAATCGGCGTCCTTGATTTCCACGTCGGCAATGATCTTGTACGAACGCCCGCGCACGTTCACCGCCACGCCCTCGGGCACGGGGGAGGTGCCCGGGTAATAGATGTAGCGCTCCCGCGGCCCTTCCTCGGTAGGGCGCTCCACGCCGAGGATTTCCGCGGCGCTGCGGTCATCCAGCGGCAGCACCTTGTTCTTCTTCGCCTCGTCGAACCAGGCCTTGACCAGCGCCTTGAGCTTCGCCGGGTACTTCTTCGACAGGTCGACGGATTCGGCCCGGTCCTTGTCGACGTGGTACAGCTGCCATTCGTCCTTGTCGAAATGTCCCTTGCTCACCAGGGGCGCGTGCAGCGCGACGGCTTTCCACCCTTTCTCCCACACGCCTCGCGTACCGAGCATGGAGTAATACTGGCGCTTTTTCTTCGTGGGAGCATCCGGCTTCGCGGCGAAGGAGTACTTCATCGACACGCCGGACAGCGGGTATTGCTTCACCCCGCGGTACACGGTCGGCATCTTGAGGCCGCACACTTCCATGATGGTAGGCACGATGTCGACGGAGTGATGGTACTGGTGCCGGATCTCGCCTTTCGCCTTGATGCCCTTGGGCCAGTGCACGATCATCGGGCACGCCGTGCCGCCGGCGTACTGCGAATAGCGCTTGAACATCTGGTAGGGCGTGGAGAAGGCCACCGCCCAGCCGGTGGGGTAGTGGTTGTAGGTATCCTGCCCGCCCAGCACCTCCAGGTATTTCAGGTTTTCCGACAGCTCGTCAGGGTAGTTGTTGAAGAATTTGTTCTCATTGACCGAGCCGCTCGGGCTGCCCTCGCCCGATGCGCCGTTGTCGGCGCAATAGAAGACGATCGTGTTGTCGAGCTGGCCGGTCTGCTCGAGGTAGTCGATGATGCGGCCCACCTGCACGTCGGTGTATTCGGAGAAGCCGGCATACACCTCGGCCATGCGCGCGAACAGCTTCTTCTCGTCGGGCTTGAGCGAATTCCACGGGCGCACCGCATCGGCCGGATTGGCCACGTCCTGCTCGAGCGGGTTGATCGGCGTGAGCTTCGTATCCTTCGGCAGGACGCCTTTCTCGATCATGCGCTTCATCACCCATTCGCGATAAGCCTCATAGCCATCGTCGAACTTGCCCTTGTATTTCTCGATGTACTCCTTCGGCGCATGGTGCGGGGCGTGGTTGGCGCCCGGGCAGAACCACATGAACCAGGGCTTGGAGGGATTGCTGGCCTTCTGGTCGCGGATCATCTGCAGGGCCTGGTCGGCCAGGTCCTTCGACAGGTGGTAGCCCTCGTCCGGCCCGTAGGGCTGGTCGATGAACTTGTTGTCCTCGACCAGATCCGGATACCACTGGTTGGTCTCGCCGCCGATGAAGCCGTAGAAGCGGTCGAAGCCCTTCTGCACCGGCCACTCGGAGCGGTTGCCGCCCGGCGCGATGTCGGTTTCCGGCACGTTGTGCTGCTTGCCCAGCCAGAACGTGCTGAAGCCGTTTTCCTGCAGCACCTGGCCGATGGTGGCGCACTCGGCCGGCGTGCGGCCGCTCCAGCCGGGATAGCCCTGCGCGCCTTCGGTGATGCAGGACATGCCATTGAGGTGGTGGTTGCGGCCGGTGAGGAAGGTCGAACGCGTCGGCGAGCACAGGGCCGTGGTGTGCCACTGCGAGTAGATCAGGCCGTTGTCGGCCAGCTTCTGCAGGGTCGGCATGTTGATGCGGCCGCCATAGGGCGACCACGCGGCCTGGCCCGTGTCGTCATACAGCACGATGAGCACGTTCGGCGCGCCTTTCGGGGCCTTGGTCAGCGTGAACGGGCCCCAGTCGGGCTTCGAGTCGCGCACATCGAGCTTGATGACGCCTTTGAACGCTTTCCTGGCCATGCCGGTTCTCCTCGGTTCGTGGATGCTTCAGTTGGGTTGACAGGATGCTGTGTCCTGCTCGTTGTGGATGTCTCGTTGCCGCTCGCGCGCTTGCATGGTGTCTCGTTGAAAGCCTTGAGAACGATATCCCCCGTCCGCACAGTGTGCGGGCGGAAGGCGGGCATCGGAATTGGACTTTGGGCCCATGGATGCTGGAAGGCGGGCGGCGCTCGGTCGAGGCGCCGGATCCGATGCGCCCGGCGGAATGACGGGGGCAAAGACCCGGCGTGCCGCCCCCACGGCTTTGTCACGAATTTTTGCGCCCATGTGCCGGCCCCAGCGGCAATCGTATGTCATATCAATTCAGGGCCGTCAGGGCCGGTGGTGCCCATTCGGTCCTGACGATTTCCTTGGGCACGTAGGTACGAAACGTGAGCGCGAAAGGCTTTCCCGGCGCGGAGGGCAGCCAGTTCGATTCCGGCACGCCGGGAGGCGGCTTCGGACCGATGCCGATCTTCAGCGAGCCGTCCGCTTCCTTCTTCAAGGGGGAGTGGTTGTTGAAGTTGTATCGCTTCAGCGGGTTGGGGATCACCCGGTAATCGGGGACGCTCACCACGATCACCGACCAATAGGCATTCACGACCATCTCGGGCAGGGCGCCGGCGGGGAATCGCATTACATACCCGCGACCGCCGTCGAGTGGCTTGCCGTCGGGTCCATGGCTGGCGCCGAAGTAGAGCACCTCGTCGGTGCTGTTTCCCCAGATGCCGAGCAAGTTAACCATCGTGCGGGCGCGGTAATTCGAGCCGTAGTTTCCGGCGGTGGCGGGCGCCAGCCAGCCATTGCGCAACGGCCCTACCTTGGTGATCGCGTAGACCTTGTAATCCGGAATGACCTTCTCGCGAAGATGATTGTCGACCTGGGTACGCGCCTGCTCGCCTGACGCGACGTGCATCGCGACGGCCCGGACTTTCTCCTGCATCGACGCAGCGTTCGGGGCCACATCCAGGGCGTTCGTCATGATTTCTTCCGACAACTCGAACAGCTCGACGCCGATCAGGTCCTTGTTGTCGAACATGGGAATCGTGTTCGGCTTGCGCACAGAGGGCTTGCCGGTCACCTTGACCTTGAAGGCCCTTTGGAGCTTGATCGCGCCCGCCGGATCGCCCTTGATTTCCACGCGCGCGAGCATCTTCGCCTTCGCGGAGTGCAGCTCGATGCGGCCGGCGCCGCGCGGCGTCTTGACCCTCGAACCGGGCTTGGCCAGCAGGAATCGGCCGAAGGGCCGGGTGGGGAAGGTCCGCTCGTTGATGTTGGCCACCACCTCTCCCCATTCGTCGAGGATCTGCGCGGTGTAGTAGCGTCCCTCGATCTTCGGCACTTCGAGGATCACCGGCGTCTTGTCGTCGACCGCGAACCACGCCTCGAGGTAGGCGACGTCGAAATTGGGATTGACGAAGTCGGCCGAACCCAGCGGGTTGTACTTGATCTTGTTGTAGGCGAAGCCCTTCTCCTTGCAATCCGTGTGCTCCTGGCGCAGGACCAGCGCGCGGCCGAGCAGGTAGATGTAGGCTTCGGCGATCATCGCCTCGTCGGGCGTCGCCGGCATTTGCTGCATGGCCTTGCTTAGAGGCATTTCCATCCGCCCTCCAGGTTCACCGGCGCGAAGGCCCGCCGGCAGGTCGGCTAGCTTTCGCGGGCCCGGGCGAACGATTCGCCGCGTTGCCGCTCACGTACTTCCCCCATGTCCCGCTCCAGGAAGTAATTCAGGAAAGTCCGCACCACGGCGATCGCTGCCAGCCGGCCAATGGATTCCCAGCTCGTGGATATTGCAGATTCGATGATGTCGGCAGCCAGTTGCAGCGTGAGTCCCGCGATCAGCACGCGCGCGTAGCGCAGCCAGATGTCGCGCCGCTCATGCCCCGGCTTTTCCCGGAACATCGCGGGCAAACCGCGGATGGCGATCTCGATGGTCCCGATGATGATGATGATGAGCGCGAGCGCGTCGATGACGAGGATCGCGTACTCGGTGATGATGACCAGCCATTCCCTCACTTGGACCTCCCCCTGGAACGTTTGCGCCACATGACGTAAGGCGTCGACGCGATCGCTCCCACCAGCAGCACCAGCAGGACCGCGGCCGGTATTCCCTGGTCGTCCGGGTTGGCCGCGTGGGCGATGCCGATGGCAATGCCGGGGTGGCCGGTCGAAGCCGCCAGCGCCAGTACCGCGCGATCACCTTCATCCGGTCCGCCCAGCACGTGGCCGACCAGGATGCCGATGGCGGCGAAGATGACGATGGCGACCACGGTGAAGTCGCCCACCAGGGCCATCATGGCGGGCCACACCTTCACGAGTACCGGCAGGAAGGCCACGACCATCATCACGTTCGCGACGATCGAAAGCGGCCGCGCAATCCGGTCGGCGATCATCGGCGCAAGCTGCCTGACGACCATCCCTGCGATTGCCGGCAGCAGCAGGGCGATCGCCACCATCTCGAAAATCGTTCCTGGTGGAATCGAAAGGTCGCGTCCGAACATCCGGCCGATCAAAGTCACCGCGGCGGGAATGAAAATGACGGAGACCGCGGCAGTGAGCGCGAGGATGCCGAGCGTGCGGCCGGGATTACCGCCTGCCTTGATCTGCTTGTTCGGCAGGATGGGCGGAATGGGCGAGAGGGCCATCGTCACCAGCGCGATTTCCACCGCATGGCGAATGTCGAACCAGATTGCCATGGCGATGGCGACCAGCGGCATGACCACATACATCGCCAGAACGGAGCGGATGAGCAGGCCGGGCGAGCGCAGCAGCGGCGCGATCTCGGCGGGCCGCACCCCGAGCGCCACGCAGAAGACGACCAGCGCCATGCTGATCTGGATGGCGAGGCCGATGGCTTGTTGTAACGTCATTGTTCCTTATCCCCCGAAGATCGTTGTCCAGTCTTTTTTCATGCTGACCAGCGTGAGGCCGTATTCCGTCGCCTTGTCGAGCGCTTCGGAAAGCGGGCTCAATCTGAAGTCGCGATCATAGGCAGTCTCGCGATCGGCGTCATCGTGGTGAAGGAGGAGTGCCAGGCGTGCACCGGGGCCGGCGAGCGCGTAACGCATCATTGCGAGGTCGCCGTCCGAATTGCCGAAGGCGAGAATCGGACGCCGGCCGATGTGCAGCGCGATGTTTTCGACCTTGACCTCGCGATCGTCGAAGCTGTTGAGCTTGCCGACTTTCATGACGACAGGGCGGTTGTCCTTCATCTCCAAGTGCAGCTTTACGCTCGATCCGATCACCTGCTCCGGCGGGATGCCGTAGGCGGCTTCCGCGAAAGCGCGAATCAGGTCGATGCCGCCGCCGGAGACGATGAAGGTCTTGAAGCCGTGTTCCCGCAGGCAAGCCAGCAACTCCAGCTGCGGCTGGTAGGTGCATCGATCGAAGCGGCGGCCGAGCTTCGGGTGCTTCGAGGATTCGAAGAACCTCGCCGCGATGGCCTGGAATTCCTCTTCGCTCATGCCGGCATGCATCTCGAACGCGAGCTCGAAAATCGCCTGCTTGCCGAGAGAATGCAGGGTCTTGAGGTCGCCCTCCAGAAGCGCCTTGTACGGCTGGCGTTCCTTGACCGAAGGATCCCGGGTCGCGAGCTCCTTCACGCGTGCGATCAGAAAGAACACCTGCACCTGGAACGGCTGCTCGCACCATAGCGTGCCGTCGTTGTCGAAGGTCGCGATGCGCTCGGCAGGCGGCACGAAGTCCGGCCCGCCTGGCTTCGTAACGCGGGCGACGAAATCGAGGATCGCCGATTTCGCCGCGCCGTCATTCCAGGAGGCCAGTGCCGCGCTCATGCTATTGGGTGGCTATCAACGACATGGACGGACGGTCCGGCGCTTTTTTGCGGGATCAGCCCGCGCCGGCGACCGGTTCGGCCATCGCCTTCAATGCATCGTCGATGGTGAACGTGTTGGGTTTCTGCAGCGCGGGGAATTCCTTGAATGTCTCCGCAAACTTTGCCGCGATTGCCTGTGCGCCGTAGAGGAAAAAGACGCGATGCATCTGCCAGTCGTAGTAGGTATTCGACGTGATGTCGGCGAACTCGTAGGGGTCCGTGCGCAGGTTATACATCTTGGCGCCGCGCAACCGCGTGAAGGGCTCGAACCAGAGGCCCAGCGTCCCCGGGCTGCGCTGCTCGATGAACACCAGCTTCCAGTTTTCGAAGCGGATGGCAAGCACGTCGCCGTCGTCGCTGAAATAGAAGAAAAGCTTGCGCGGGCCCTCCTTGGCCTTGCCGGTGAGGTACGCCAGGAAGCTGTAGCCATCGATGTGGTTCTTGTAGGTGCGCCCGATGGCCTTGTAGCCTTTCTTCAGCTTGTCCACGACGTCCGGCGCGCCGGCCATGTCCAGGAACGTCGGCAACCAGTCGTGGTGCTGGACGATCTCGTTGCAAATGGATCCCGCTGCTATCCGGCCGGGCCAGCGCACCAGCATGGGGATGCGGAAGGCTCCCTCCCAGTTGCTGTTTTTTTCGCTGCGGAAAGGCGTCGTGCCGGCATCGGGCCATGTGTTGCAGTGGGGGCCGTTGTCGGTTGAATACTGCACGAACGTGTCTTCCGCCAGGCCCATCTCGTCGAGGAAGTCGAGCATCTCTCCGACGTTCCTGTCATGGTCAATCATGGTGTCGTGATAGATGGACTGATGCTTGCCGGATTGGCCGACGCTCTTGGGCTTGGGATGGGTGACGAAATGCATGTGGGTCGTGTTCAGCCACACGAACCACGGCTTGCCGGCTTTTTCCTGGCGCTTGATGAAATCCTTGGCAGCGGCGATGAATTCGTCGTCGCAGGTTTCCATGCGCTTGCGGGTCAGCGGGCCCGTATCCTTGATCCTCTGCTTGCCGACCCTTCCCCAGCGCGGTTCCGTGGTCTTGTCATCCTTGTCCGTGGCCCAGGAATGCATGACACCCCGCGGACCGAACATGGCCTTGAACTTCGGGTCTTTGGGATAGTCCGTCATTTCGGGTTCTTCCTCGGCGTTCAGGTGATAAAGGTTGCCGAAGAACTCGTCGAAGCCGTGGTTCGTGGGCAGGTGCTCGTTGCGGTCGCCAAGGTGGTTCTTGCCGAACTGTCCCGTGGCGTAACCCTGTTCCTTGAGCAGGGCCGCGATGGTCACGATCTTCTCGGACATGCCCACCGGTGCGCCCGGGATGCCGACCTTGGAAAGTCCGGTGCGGTACACGCTCTGCCCGGTGATGAATGACGACCGGCCGGCCGTGCAGGATTGCTCGCCGTAGCTGTCGGTGAACATCATGCCTTCCTTTGCCAGCCGGTCGATGTTGGGCGTCCGGTACCCCATGACACCGTGGGAATAGCAGCTCAGGTTGGTGATGCCGATGTCGTCACCCCAGATGACGAGGATATTGGGTTGCTTCTTGCCGCTACTTTTCGCCGCCTTTGCCATTGCCGTCTCCTCAATAAACCATGTTGAAAATCGCGACGATGCCGATTGCGAGTAGTACCAGTGCCGTGATCAGGGTGAGCGATGGCGGGAAGTGGCTCTCGCCGTGGATGAGGCCCTCCGCCTTGAGGGCCTCGCGCGTATGCCGCAGGCCCACCATGAATTGCAGGTGGTAGACGATGCCGAGCACCAGCATGCCTGTGCCGAGGCCCACCAGCGCGATGCCGAAGTTGCGCGGCGCTGCGGCGTTTTCGAGGAGTTTCGCATCGTGCATCTTCTGGAAGAACTGGAAGATGGTGAAGCCGAAGCCGATGAGCGACAGCGCGGTGCGGATGACGGACATCAGCGTGCGGTCCGCGCTCATGCGCGTGCGCTGGAACGACATGCCGGTGCGGCGCATCGACATCTCGGTGCGTTCGCCGGAGAGGTCGGTCCGGTATTCGGACAGCGATGTCCTGTGCTCGGAAAGCCCGGTCCTGTGGTTGGACAGGCCGGTGCGATAGTGCGAATACGTGACGGATGCGACATCCGCATCCGAAGTGTCGACGACGGGAAGCGGCGGGACAGGCGTTTCGGGCAGGCGCTTCGGGCGTTCCGGCTTCTCTTGGCTCATGACGTTGCGGTGCTCCCTGGACGGACGATGCAGCGGAAACCGAGGTGACAGGTCGACGTATCGACTGTCTGCGCCATGCGTGCCGCGGGCCGATAGCGCCGGCAGTAGTTCGGCGCGCAGAGATACGAGCCGCCCTTCATGACCCGTCGCGGAATTGCGATGCCGGGCGTGCGCGCGTCGAGGCTGTCTTCGCGGCTGCCGCCGCGCGGATTTTCCATCGTGCAGCAGGGCTTCTTGATCTTGCCGTGGTCCTGGTACCAGTCGGCGGTCCATTCCCAGACGTTGCCCGCCATGTCGTAGAGGCCATAGCCATTGGGCGGGAACGAACCCACGGGCGCGGTCCACTCGAACTTGTCCTCGAGCAGGTTCTGCCAGGGGAATTCGCCCTGCCAGTTGTTGGTCATCGCCTTGCCGCCGGGCATGTATTCGTCGCCCCAGCAGAACTCCGCGCCATCGAGGCCGCCGCGCGCGGCGAATTCCCACTCGGCTTCGGTCGGAATCTCCTTGCCGGCCCAGCGTGCGTACGCTTCGACGTCCTCCCAGGCGACGTGCACGACCGGGTGACTCCACAGCCCCTGCAGCGAACTGCCGGGACCGCGCGGATGCTTCCAGTCCGCGCCGGCGACGTAAGTCCACCAGTTGTAGTGGTTGGAAAGATCCACCGGCCCCGCCGATTTGCGAAACATGACGGAGGAGGGCGCGAGCATCTCCGGCTTGGCGCCCGGATAGTCGTCCGGATTCGCGGGGCGCTCGGCCAGCGTGACGTAACCGGTCTCGTCCGCGAACTTCTTGAAGTCGCGATTGGTGACGGCGTGCGGATCGATCCAGAAGCCGCCGACCGTGACGCGATGCGCTGGCGCTTCTTCCGGATAGTGGTTGTCGGAACCCATCTGGAAAGTCCCGCCGGGAATCCACACCATGCCGTCGGTGCCGGCCGGCGCGGATTCTCCCGGGCCGCTCATGGATTGCGAGTCGTCAGTTGCTGCTTCCATGCGTCGATTCCATTTTTGCCGCCGCAGGTTCGACGGCAGCCTTTCTCATGATCCGGTTTGCCGAATTCCAGCGTCACTTGCCCAGCGTGAAATTGATTCCCGCAAAAATCGCGAATCTCGGCTGGTTGTCGCCGTCGTGCAGGATCGTCCACTGCGGCTCGACGAAGGCGTTTACGATCGTCGTGCCCGATTTCCATGTCTTGCCCGCGCCCGCGCCGACGGGGATGTAGTAATCGTTGTTCCTCAAATTGAAGGTCCAGATGCCGGTGGAGCGCAGATACCAGCCATGCTCCAGGTTGTAGATCAGCACCGGCTGCGCCGTGAACGTGTTCACGCTGGAGCGATCGCTGTCGCCCGCGAACGATGCCTGCCACTGGAGCAAGGCGGCGAGCAGGTACTGCGGCGTGGGATGCACCGCGATGCCGGCCAGCCCGGCCTGCCATTTGCCGGCGCCCAGCTCGTCCTTCGATGCCGTCGGCAGCGTAAGTAACGGTCCGATGCCGAGCTGGGTTTCACCGCCCTGCACCAGGAAGATGTCGAAAATATTGATGTCGCCCAGCCCCGTGCTGTAGCCGCCACCCGGATCCGGCCGCGTGCTGATGGGCGCCGTGAGGCGGATCAGCTGCGGGACGGGCACGAAGCCGACGGGTGGCAGCGGCAACGCGCCGCGCAACATCAGGTCATTCGTGTACTTGTCGTTGCCGTACAGATCCGGGGCGTAGTAATCCTGGATGTTGAGGCCCGGAGCCGGCGTCAGAGGATTGTTGCTCTTGTTGGTTTCGTCCGCCGTGGTTTCCTGGGCCATGGCTGCGGCCGGCAAGCCGATCAATACCGCGGCCAGGGCCGCGATGACGCTGTAACGTATTGTCATGATGGTGTACACCTTGCGTCGCGGCGCTCGACTTGCGGACTTCGAAAAGAGGCCTTCCATTCCGGCCTCCGACAGTAGCGAGCGGGTGTGCGATGGCATATGGGACTTTGGTCCAATTCCCTCCACGCTCATTGCGGCACGCTTGCGTTGCCTTCGACGGCGCGATCGATCGTTTGCAACAACTGGTGGTCGTCGATCGGCTTGCGCATGAAGGCCACGGCGCCCAGCGCCATGCAGCGCGTCTCGTGGTCGGGTTCGTCGTAGCCCGTGATGACGATGGCAGGCACCATGGCATCGCTCGAGCGAAGGCGGTCGAGCACCTGCAGGCCGCTCAGCCCGGGCATGTGCAGGTCCAGGATCACGCAGGACGGCTTCTCTGTGGCGACGGCGTCGAGAAAGTCCTGACCTGAGACGAAGCATTGCGGATCCAGCCCGGCCGTGCGCAACAGGCGCGCAAGCGCCCTGCGCACGGGTTCCTCGTCATCGACAACGGCGATCCGGACCATGACCATGGATCGCATTCCAGCAGCGTCGCCTGCGC
>DASZTG010000040.1:0-19503 GCA_035548375.1 Burkholderiales bacterium | reverse complement strand
GCGCGTATGGACGGCAATCCGCTCGCGCCTGGGGTTTGGGGACGCGGCCAGGCCGGGCTTCTGGAACAGCCTGGCGTTCTGGCGCATGTCCTCGTTCGCCACCGGCCTGCTCGCGCTGGCCCTGGTCGTCGCGGTGGGCCTGCCGAGGCAGGCTGCGGTACCGGAAGCCGGCCAGATGGTCGTCGTCATGAACGACCTCGCCACCAGGAAGCCGGCCATGACCGCGAGCTGGGAAATGGGCCGCGAAGGCGATCGCACCATGCGCATCCGCGTCATGGGCCACGCCGAGATGGCTGCCAATACTTCCTGGGAGCTGTGGATCGTTCCGAACGGCGACGGCAAGCCGATTTCGCTCGGCCTGATCACTACGCACGAAACCCAGGTCATGAAGATTCCGGCGGCCATGGGTGCGAAGCTGGATGCGGGCCGCGGCCTTGCCATGAGCGTGGAGCCGGCCGGCGGCTCGCCGACCGGTGCGCCGACCGGCCCGGTCCTCTACGCCGGCGAGAACCTCAGGATCTAGGCCGCGCCGGCCGCGCTACCGCCTGGCCTTGTCGATGCCGGCGCACATGCGTTCCGCGGCATCGGCGATGCGCGGCGTCTGCCGTGTGATCAGGTCCGCCGAGACGGCGAACACGTTTCCTCCACGCACGGCCTTCATCCACGCAAACGGCGACCAGTTCGCCACACCGGCGTCGGCGGCTTCCGAGCCGACGACGATCGCATCCGGATCGCCTGCGAGAACCTGCTCGAGCGAGATCTCGGCCGCCAGCCGCGGCAGGCCGGCGAATATGTTCTCGCCTCCGCACAACCGGATGACGCGGCTGATGATGTGGTCGCCGTTGATCGTGAACAGCGGCGCATGCCAGATCTCGAACAGCACCCGCAACCGCGCCCGGCCGGCGAAGCGATCGCGCAAGGCGACGATGCGCGCTTCGAAAGCCTGTGCGACCTCCCCGGCCCGTTCGGCGCGTCCTGTAAGGCCACCGAGCAGCCGCAGGTGGCGCGCGATGTCTTCGAGGCGGCGCGGCTCGAGTTCCAGCACGCCCAGCCCGATCTCGCGCAGGCGCTCGATGTCGACGGCCCGGTTGCCGCTGCTCCAGGCCAGCACGACGTCCGGCCGCGCCTGCAGGATGCGCTCGAAATCCAGCCCCGCCGCATCGCCGATCTCAGGCAAGGTCGCGGCCTCCGCGGGATAGTCGCTGCCGCGCACGGTGCCGACTATCGTGTCGGCCGCACCGATCGCATAGAGCAATTCCGTAAGGTGGGGAGACAGGGACACGACGCGTCGCACGGGCCGGTCGAACGCCAATTCGTTGCCCGCGTCGTCGATGATGGAAAGCGCGAAGGCGGACTGGCTCGACAGGGCCAGAAGCGGAAGGAGCAGAACGAACAAGGCGTGCAGTCGGGCGGCACGCCGGCAGGTGCGCGGAATCGCCGCGCCCGCAACTCTCAGCGCGCCCGCACCTGTCAACGCTCCATGTACTGGAGCAGGTTGGAACTGGTCTGGCGCAGGCGCTGCGACAGCAAGGTCACCAGCTTGACCAGCACCTTGGCGCCCAGGCCGGGTTCCTCGAGGATGATCTGCACCATGCTGTCGCGCGACAGCACGGCGAAAGTCGTCGGCTCCAGCGCCATGCAGGTCGCAAAGCGCGGCTCGCCGTCGATCATCGACATTTCCCCCAGGGTCGCGCCGGGCCCGACGTTCGTCATCGGCTGCAGGTTGCCGTGGGAATCCGTCTTCACGATTTCCACCTGCCCCTGGATGATCAGCAGCATGTAGTCGTCCACGTCGCCCTCGCGGATCATCATCTGCGAGGCTTCCGCGCGGTAAATGTGCATGAACGCCGTCAGGCGCTGCACGTCCTCGCGCGTGAAATCGGCGAAGAATTTGGAATGCCCGATCATGTCGAAAATCTGCTGCGCAAGCGCGGTGCCCTCGCCCAGGTGCTCGAGGGTGTGCAGAAGAGCGTTCTGCGGCGCCTGCAGATCGGATTCAGCCATTTGCACGAAACGGTACCTGAGTTCGTCCGGCCGCCCTCCCCGGAGGGGCGCATGGCCGGTTTGCCAAGTCAGGATGGGAATGACAACTCATTATGCGGTAGCGGCCGCAACCGGTAAAGCGCCCCCCCGGGCCTCAGGCGCGAGCCGCAGGGCGCAACTGGCGGCGGGCCAGTTCCAGGCGCTTCAGGTAGGCCTCGCGGGCGATGGCGACGTCCTCGATGAACTGCGGCAACTCGTCCAGGCGCAAGGCCTGCGGCCCGTCCACCAGCGCTTTCGCCGGATGCGGATGGAAGTCGACCAGCACCATGTTCGCTCCCGCCAGCACCCCCTGGGCGGTGACATGCATGACGTCCAGGATACCGTCCGGGCCGGCCATGCGCGAACCCACTGAATGGCTGGGATCGATGCAAACCGGCATGCGGGTCAGGCGCCTGACCACCGGCACGTGCGCGAAATCGACGAAGTTGCGGTGCGGGTCGCCCTGGTTGGTCTTCATGCCGCGCAGGCCGAAGACCACCCGATGGTTGCCCTCGCTCGCCAGGTATTCGGCGGCATTCAGGGATTCGTCCAGCGTGATGCCGAAGCCGCGCTTGATCAGCACGGGGAATTCCTTCTGCCTGCCGACGATCTTCAGCAGCTCGAAATTCTGCGTATTGCGCGTGCCGATCTGCAGCATGACGCCGGTCGGATTGCCGGTGTCACGCAAGGCGCCGCGGATTTCCTCGACATGCGACTCGTGCGTGACTTCCATAGCGATGACGCGGATGCCGTGCTTGCCGGCCAGCTCGAAGACATAGGGCAGGCAGGATTTGCCGTGGCCCTGGAAGGCGTACGGACTGGTGCGCGGCTTGTAGGCGCCCATGCGCGTGCACTGCTGGCCGTTGTCCTTGAGCGCGCGCATCATGATATCCACGTGCTCGCGCGTATCCACCGCGCACAAGCCGGCGAAGATGTGCAGCGTGTCCTGGCCGAACCGCAACCCCTGGTAGTCGAAGTGCGTGGGCCGGTCGTCGCCCTTATGACGCCCGAGCACGCGAAATTCCTCCGACACGCGGATCACGCGTTCCACGCACGGCAGCGCCTTCATGTCGTCCAGCGACAGCGCCTTGGTATCGCCCAGCAGGTAGACCTCCGTCACCGCGCGTTCCGTGCCCTGGATGCGATGCACGCGCGGCGTGATGTTCGGCAGCCGCTCGAGCGACTCCATCAACTGCTGGTACTCGGACCCCTTCGGGTCGGTGTTGTCGGCGAGGATCAGGATCATGGAAGGGCCGTGACTGTCGTGACTGTCGTGAATATCGTGACTGCCGTAAAAGCGGCGCCGAGATTCGGGTTTTCGACAGTCACGATATTCACGTTATTCACGATATCCACGGCCGTTCAAGCCGTCCCGCCGACCGTCAGCCCGTCGATGCGCAAGGTGGGCTGGCCCACGCCGACCGGCACGCTCTGCCCTTCCTTGCCGCAGGTGCCCACGCCGGAATCCAGGCTCATGTCGTTACCGATCATGGAAACCCGTGTGAGGGCATCGGGACCGTTGCCGATCAGGGTTGCGCCCTTCACGGGATAGGTGACCTTGCCGTCCTCGATCATGTAGGCCTCGGCGGCCGAGAACACGAACTTGCCGCTGACGATGTCCACCTGGCCGCCGCCGAAGTTCACCGCGTACAGCCCGTTCTTCACGGACTTGACGATCTCGGCCGGATCCTTGTCGCCGTTGAGCATGTAGGTGTTGGTCATGCGCGGCATCGGCACGTGCGCATAGGATTCGCGGCGGCCATTCCCCGTAGGCGCCATGCCCATGAGTCGCGCGTTCAACGTGTCCTGGATGTAGCCGCGCAGGACGCCGTCCTCGATCAGCACGCTGCGTTGCGTGGGATTGCCTTCGTCGTCCACGTTCAGCGAGCCGCGCCGCTTGCCTATGGTGCCGTCGTCCACGACCGTCACGCCCGGTGCGGCCACCCGCTGTCCGATGCGTCCGGAGAATGCGGAACTGCCCTTGCGGTTGAAATCGCCTTCGAGTCCATGGCCGATGGCTTCGTGCAGCAGGATGCCGGGCCAGCCGGGTCCAAGCACGACTGACATCGTCCCGGCGGGCGCGGGTCGCGCGGACAGGTTCGTGACGGCCTGGTGCACGGCCTTCGCGGCGTAGTCGCGCAGGATGTCATCGGTGAAGTACGCATAGTCGAAGCGCCCGCCGCCGCCGGCACTGCCCTGCTCGCGACGGCCCTCGTGCTCGACGATGACCTGCAGCGACATCCTGACCAGCGGGCGCACGTCGGCCGCCATCATGCCGTCCGCGCGCGCGACCAGCACGACTTCGTATTCGCCGGCAAGCGAAGCCATGACCTGCGAGACGCGGGGATCGAGCTCGCGCGCATGCCGTTCCAGCTTTTCCAGCAATTTGACCTTGTCGCCGTCTGCGAGGCTCGCCAGCGGATCCTGCGGAAGATACAGCTCGCGGCCGCGCGTACGCATGGCCAGGCGCGAAGCGCCCTGCTCGCCGCGGCTGGCGATGGCACGCGTGGCGCGCGCGGCGGATTCCAGCGCCGGCAGGCTGATATCGTCGGAATAGGCGAACGCGGTTTTCTCGCCGCTGACCGCACGCACGCCCACGCCCTGGTCGATGTTGAAGCTGCCCGACTTGACCATTCCCTCTTCGAGGCTCCAGCCCTCGGAGCGCGAATACTGGAAATACAAGTCGGCGTAGTCGATGTCGTGGCTCATGATCTGGCCAAAGACGCGGTCGATGCCGCCGGCGTCCAGCCCATAGGGCGCGAGCAGCGTGCGGTCGGCCGTGGCGAACAGCAATTCGTGGCTGTTGGATGGATCGTTGGGCATGGTTCTCTCGCTTCTCTCGCGTTCGTGACTGTCGTGACTGCCGTTACTGTCGTGACTATCGTATCTTGGGCCGAATGTGGCTTTTACCAGTCAGGTATTCGCGGCCTGAGGTCGCAACTTGCGGAATTGTAGTTTCGACAGTCACGCAGTCACGACAGTCATGATAGTCACGGCATTTCAGATCTTATGTATCACCCGGTGCGTCAGCGCGGGCAGGCTCTTGCGCAGGCTGGCCTGGTAGGCCGGATTGACCGAGGCCATGACCACGCCCGATCCGCGCGGCAGGCGATCGAGCACCGTGCCCCAAGGATCGACCACCATCGAGTCCCCGTGCGTCTCCCGGCCGCTCAGGTGATAGCCGCCCTGCGCGGGCGCCAGCACGTAGGCCAGGTTTTCGATGGCGCGCGCGCGTATCAGCGATTCCCAGTGCGCGCGGCCCGTCGTTTCCGTGAAAGCCGAGGGTACGACGATCAGGTCCACGTCCTTCATCGCCCGGTACAGCTCGGGAAAACGCAGGTCGTAGCAGACCGAAAGCCCGATGCGGCCGAACGGCGAATCGGCCACGCGGACCTGCTTGCCGGCCTCCAGCGTGCCTTCCTCCGCGAACCGCTCCTGTCCCAGGCTCAGGCTGAACAGGTGGATCTTGTCGTAGCGCGCGACCAGCTTGCCGGCGTCGTCGTAGAGCTGGCAGGAGTTGTAGACCTTGCCTTCCGTGGGTGCGGCCATCGGCACCGAGCAGCCCACCAGCCAGATCTTGTGCCTGGCCGCCGTCTCCGACAGGAAACGCTGGATCGGACCGTCGCCGTCCTTCTCGCGGACCTTGACCTTGTCGGCCGGACGCATGCCCATGATCGCGAAGTATTCCGGCAATGCCACCAGGCGCGCGCCCTGCGCCGCCGCCAGCTCGATCAGCCTCCCGGCCTCATTCAGGTTCGCCGCGACGCTCGGCCCGGAAGCCATCTGCACGCCGGCAACCCGGAACGACTGGATCTTGTCCTGGCCCTTTACCTTGGTGGTGACGGGGGAGGCGGGTTCGCGGGCGCCGCGCAGTTTTGCGCGTCCGAAGCCGGATTTTGCGGAAGGAGCCATGCAGATATCGTGGTGACGAAGCGGAAGGCGATTGTAACCTCGCGTGCGCGCCGTCTAGCGTCCTTTTTCCTTCACCAGGGATTTCGGCACGCGCTTGATGACCGGCTCGCTCCAGCTGCCGGTGACCGAATAGTCGAACGAGGCGAGCTGGCTGAATGGATCCTTCAGCGCCTTCTGGGCGAGCAGCGCGGCGACGCCGAGGGCGGGATTGACGATGGCACCGGCGATGGCGATGCCTTCCGACAGCGACGGCGTCACCTTCACGATCAGGTCCTGGGTTTCCCTGGCGAGGTCGACCTTGCCCTGCATGCCTACCTGCGCAGCCGATCCCTTCATCAGGAAGTTCCCGGTGTTCGCCACGCCGCCGGCAATCTTGAGGTCCGACGAAATGCGGTCGAAGCTGAAGCCCTTGCTGAACACGTCGCGAAAATCCAGGGTCGCGCGCCTGGGCAGTGCCTGCAGGCTCAGGATGCCCAGCAGCTTGGCCACACCCGGCTCGATCTGCTTGAAGCGGCCGTTCCTGGCTTCGAGCTTCAGTTCGCCGGACAGCGACGGAATGTCGAGCCGGGTCGGGTTGCCGCTCCACGCAAGCGGCCCCTCGAGCGTGGCGGACCCGCCCTGCATGCTGTCGGGCCAGCCGAGCCGCGCGAAGAACTTGCCGAGATCCGAAACGTCCAGCCTGACGGCAACATCGGTGCGCGAGGCTTCGGCGATCACCCAGCGCCCGTTCATCGAGAACCTGCTCTCCGGATTCACCAGTTCCAGCTTCTGCAGGCGCCATCCGGCCGATTCCGGCTGTGCCGCGATCGTCAGGCGGCCCAGTTCCTTGCCTTCGTAGTTGAATTCGTCGGCGACGAGATCCACGATCGGCAGGCGCTGATCGGCTGCTGACGCGGGCTTGCCGGACTGGATTTGCGTCATTGCCGGCGGCAGCACGAGCCGCGAAAGGCGCGCCACCAGTTTTCCGTCGCCTTCCGGCACCCAGCTCACGTCGCCGGCCACTTCGTCGCCGTCGAGATCCGCCTGCCAGCCCTGCTTGTCGAGGGTCGCATCGACCTTCATGTTGTGGAAGCGACGTTGGCCAACGTCGAGCGCATCGACCTGCATGTCGATGCCCGCCAGCAACGGCCCGGAATCGTCTTTTCCGCCCGGCAACACCTTCTCCCAGGCATCCACGTCGACGTAGTCGGCCTTGCCGCGTATCCACAAGCCGTCGCCGCCAGGCAGCGCCGCCTGCCCGCCCAGGCTGATCGTCCCGCGTCCGATGCCCGAAGGCGCGGCGGCATCCAGCAGCAATTGCGCGGAGGCGATCTTCTCAAGATTGACCGTCAGCACGCCCTGGCGCCCGGGACGCTCGCGCATCTCGATGCGCAGCGGCAGGCTGGTTTCGGCGGCCTTCGCGAAGGGCGGCGGCAGGCTCGACTTGATGCCTGTCAGCGCCGAATCGAAGCGAATGGTCGCGACCTTGTTGCGCACGGCAACGCTGCCGCGCCACTGCGTCTGGCCGTCGAGGAAGCCCAGCACGGGATGCGTCCACACGGTCCGCGCCTGGTCGACGTCCAGGGTCCCCGAAACAGTGGCGGTCACGCCCCCGTCGGCCTGGTTGGCGGCCTCGAACGAGAGCGGCTCCCCGAACATGAGCGCCCGGCCATCCCTGACATTGAACGCGTGCTCGGTAAAGCCGATGCGCGCGCCGAAATTCTCGAACGGCGGCAGGCGGGAATCGAGCACGACGCCGTTGTTCTGCAGGACGAGCTCGCCCTTGACGGTGGACTCCTTGCTCCGGTGCAGCGGAATGGCGAGCGTGAGATCGAGTTTCGCCTCGCCGATCGCCTTCATGGGCTCGGTGAAGCGGTTGATGTAGCCGGCCACCGGCGTCACCGAGATGAATTTCAGGAAATCCGCCGTCGCTCCGCGCACCGCGCCCTTCAGGTGCAGGACTTCGTCGTGCTTGCCCAATTCCGCGATGGACGCGTCGACACCGGCGAGGCCCAACCCGAGGATGGACCCGGTCTGCGCGCGCACGTCCATGTGGTCGCCGCGGAAAATCGCTTCACCGGATATGCCGGTCACGGGCACCCAGCCGTCCACGTAGTCGAGCGTCACGTCGTTCACGCGCGTGATGACCTCGAACACGCCGCTGCGGCCGTCCGCGAACGGGAAGTCCTTCAACGGCCCCTTCAGGCGAAAGCGCGTGTCGCGCGACTGGCCCGCCAGCAGCGCGCGCTTGAGCCAGGCCTGGGTGACGGGGGCGGTGACCGGCATGTAGCGCCAGATTTCCTTCGCGTCCGCGCGCACCAGCAAGCCGCTCAGGTCGGCGCTGCCGCGCCCGTCAGGCTCGCCGTGGTAGCTGCCGGAAACGCTTCCCGCCAGATGGGCGTTGGCGAAACTCGCATTCTTGATGGAAATGTCGAAAAGCTTTTCGCGCATCGTCCAGCCTGCGTTTACCGTCGCGAAATCCAGCGGGATCGGTGCGGAAAAAACCCTCGGCAACTCGATTCCGCCGTGGTCGACGGTGATCGAGACCGCGCCGCCGCGCTCGGTCGCGTCGAACCGGCCGCTCAATCCCTGGAACCCGGGCAGCGGGCCCGACGGGTGGCCGGCAAGGCCGGCAAATTGCGCATTCGCGGAAAAGCCGCCACCCGCGCCCCACTCGCCCTTCCAGGAAACGTTCGCCTCCTGCACGGTACCGGCCGGCTGGATTTCCGCCAGCCGCGCGCGCACGAGGTCGTCGAACGGCAGGAATTCCGCGAGCTGCGCAACGGGAGCCAGGTCGAACCCGGCGACGTGCACCTCGGCATGCGGCGATCCGCCGCCCACGGGCGCCGTTTGCGCATAGGTGACGCGTGTCGGTGCGAGCTTCAGGCCTTCCGCGGTCGTGAAGCCGAACGAATCGGCGGAGACCTCGGTGCGCTCGCCCTCCTGCTTCCAGCCCAAGCGCCCGTGGGCCTCTGCCAGCACGAGTTCGCGCAATTCCGGCTTGAGCCGCGTGCGCAGGTTGGCGAGCTTCACGTCAGCGGTCGCCGCTCCCAGGCGATTGCCGTTCCATTCCAGCCAAAGGCGCATCGAGCCTGCGCCAGTCGCGAGCTTCAGCGGCGTTGGAATCCAGGCTTGCGCCCGCGCCAGGTCGGCATAGGCGATCTCGACGTAGAGCTTGCAGGTCCAGGCGCGGACGTCGATCACGCTCCTGCCGGTGAATTCGCCTTTGGCGACCAGTGTTGAGGCCAGCTCGGCGGGCGGCGCGGCACTCAGGCCGAAGCGATGCAGGGAACCATCGCGATCCAGGCGGATATCGACCTTTTCGAGCTGGAGCTTCGGCGCCTCGCGCATCTCGTCGAGCCAGGTGATGGAGGCGTCGCGCACGATGACCTGGCGCTGCGCCAGCAGCCAGTCGCCGAAATTGCCTTCCGACCCGCCGCCTGCCCGCGCGGCGATGCCCGCTATCCAGAACACTCCGGAAGCATCGCGCCTGACTTCCAGAGACGGGCCGTACACGGCCAGCGAATCGAAGCGCCATTCGGCCGAAAACAGCGACAACCACGACAGCACCGTCTCGACGCGATCCAGCTCGAAGGCGAGTTGCTCACCCTGGCCGAATACCTTGACGTCCATCAGGTTCAACTCCGGGCGGTAACCCTGCCAGCTTCCGGCGATCGAACCGATGGTCACGCGCTGGCCGACCGCCTGCGTCATGGCATGGGCGACCGTTTCCCGGTAGTCGTTGATGTTGGGCAGCACCAGGTAGCGCAGGCCGATGACCAGCGCGATGAAAGCGATCCCCGCCGCCAGCACCGCGAAGGTCGCGATGCGATAGACCCAGAGCGAACCGTGCTTCAGGAAGACGAAACAGTAGTTGAGGAACACGTGTTCGGCGCTGCGTTGTCGGGGCGGTGGAAGGAAACGGTTCAGTTAAGATACGCGAACGCAGACAAAATTCACCGGCAGGACCTCGCCGGATTCCCGCGGCCTTCTGCGACGGGCCATGCGATGCGGAAGACCGCATGCGCGCGGTGCGCATCCGCACGGGACTGGACCGGCGCGACGGCGAAGCATCCACATTTTAAACCAACGCATGTCCCAGACCGCCCCCCCGCAGGATGATTCCGGCGCCACGCTGGCGCGCGCACGACGCCTGTCGCGATACGTGCGCGACCTGCTCGGCGCGGAGCCCGACCTGGCAGGGGTCGCGCGCCTCGACGGCCCGCCCGACCGCGACTGGATGCGATCGCGCATCTGCGGGCCCGGCAGCGACGAGCAAGCGCTGAGAACCTCGCTGCGGCAACTGCGCAAGGCCGTGATGCTGGGTGTGATCGCCCGCGACCTCGACGCGCGCGCCGACCTTGCCGAGGTCGTCGCCACGATCAGCATGCTCGCGGAAGAAGCCGTCGCGGCCGCCGCGGCGTGGCACGCGCATCGCGCGGCGCACGACTTCGGCAACCCGCTCGGCGCCGAATCGCACCAGGCGCAGCAGCTCCAGGTCATCGCCATGGGCAAGCTCGGCGGCGGCGAACTGAACCCCTCCTCCGACATCGACATCGTCTTCGCCTATCCCGAGGACGGCGAGACCGATGGCGCGCGGCGCACGAGCAACCACGAATTCTTCGTGCGTCTCGCGCGCAAGGTCATCAGCACCATCTCCGAGCGGACCGCCGACGGCTTCGTGTTCCGCGTCGATACGCGGCTGCGCCCCTACGGAGACAGCGGCCCGCTCGCGGTGAGCTTCGACATGCTCGAGGAGTATTTCACGACGCAGGGACGCGAATGGGAGCGCTACGCCTGGGTCAAGGGCCGCATAGTCAGCGGCGATGCCGCGGCGGAGCTGGACAAGGTCGTCTCGCCCTTCGTGTATCGCCGGCACCTGGACTACAGCGCGATCGCCAGCCTGCGCGGGCTGCATGCGCAGATCAGGCAGGAAGTGCAAAGGCGCGAGATCGCGGACAACATCAAGCTCGGTCCGGGCGGCATTCGCGAGATCGAGTTCCTGGTGCAGGTATTCCAGATCATCCGCGGCGGGCGCGAACCCGCGCTGCGCGTGCGCCCGACGCTGAAGGCACTGGCACTCCTGGGCGAGCGCCAGTTCCTGTCGGCCGAAGCGGTCGGCGAGTTGCGGGCAGCGTATGTCTACCTGCGCAACCTCGAGCACCGCCTGCAATACCTCGACGACCAGCAGACGCAGATGCTACCGCGCACCGAAGAGGACCGCGCGCTCATCGCCGAAACGATGGGCTGCAGCAGCTATGACGACCTGCGCCGCGAGCTCGACGTGCATCGCGCAGTGGTATCCACGCATTTCGAGGCTATCTTCGCCGGCGCGAAGGGCAACGGCGCGCCGGAAGGCGCGCCAGCGGTCGCGCTGCAGGCATTGTCGCGCGACGACGCCCTCGAGCGGCTGGCCGCAATGGGCTACCGGGATGCGTCGAAGATCTACACGCGGCTCGCGGACATTCGCGGCGGCGCGCGCTACCGCCGCATGGCGGCTTCCAGCCAGACGCTGCTGGAGCGCCTGATTCCGCAGTTGCTCGACACTGCGAAGGCTTTCCCGAATCCGGACGCGACGTTCGAGCGCATGCTCAATGTAGTCGACAGCATCGGCCGGCGCGAAGCCTACCTGGCGCTGCTTCTGGAATACCCGAACGCCTGCACCGGCCTGGCCCGGCTGGCCTCCGCCAGCCCCTGGGCGGCCGACTACCTGGCGCGCTTTCCGGTGCTGCTCGACGAGCTCATCAATCCGCAGGGCGGCACCGACGTCCCGGACTGGAAGCGCCAGCGCGAAGCCCTGCGCGCGAGCCTGGACGAGCATGCCGGCAACATGGAGCGCCAGATGGATATCCTGCGCCATTTCAAGCAGGCGTCCACGCTGCGGCTGCTGGCCCTCGACCTTGGCGGCAGCGTGACGCTCGAGGCATTGTCAGATCACCTGAGCGACCTCGCCTGCGCCATCCTCGAGGAGGTGCTGCGGCTGGCATGGGACGCCCTACGCACGAAACATCGAGGGCAGCCGGAATTCGCGATCGTCGGCTACGGCAAGCTCGGCGGCAAGGAACTCGGCTACGACTCGGACCTCGACATCATTTTCCTGTATGACGACGCGGATGCGTCGGCGCCGGAAACCTACGCGCGGCTCGCCCAGCGCATCAACACCTGGCTGACCGGCGCGACATCCGCGGGGGTGCTCTACGAAACCGATTTGAGATTGCGGCCCAACGGCGCGGCGGGCCTGCTGGTCAGCCGCATCGATGCGTTCCGGGAGTACGAATTCGACAAGGCCTGGGTATGGGAACACCAGGCGCTGACTCGCGCGCGCTTCGTCGCCGGAAGTACCGCCGTCGGATCGCAGTTCGAAGGCATCCGCATCGAGGTGCTGTGCCGCGACCGGGAACCCGGCGCGCTGGCGGCGCAAATCCTCTCGATGCGGGAGAAAATGCAGGAAGGCCACCCGAACCGCAGCGGGTTGTTCGACCTGAAGCACGATCGCGGCGGCATCGTTGACGTCGAGTTCGCGGTGCAGTACCTGGTCCTCGGCAACGCCCGCCGCCATCACGAACTGACCGGCAACGTCGGCAACCTCGCCCTGCTCAAGTTATCGGCGCGCCTCAACCTGCTGCCGGCCGAAATCGCCGACGGCGCGCACGCCGCCTACCGGGAATTCCGCAAGCTGCAGCACGCCCTGCGGCTGCAGGGTGAACGCTATGCGCGGGTCGAACCGAAGTCCGTCGACAGGCACATCCGCGCAGTTGAAAGCCTGTGGAAATTCCTGTTCGACGGCCGCCAGGCCGCCATGGCGGATCAGCCAGAATAGAGCTTGCCGGAGAGGCGGTAGGTCGTGGTGTTGCCCTTGCCCTTGATGAGGATGTCCTTCGGCTCGTCGCTGGAATAGCGATGCCCGAGGCGGCGGAACGTCGTCTTGTCCACGAGGATGGATCCGGCTTCCGCCTCCGCCGTCAGGCGGCTGGCCAGGTTCACCGTGTCGCCCCACACGTCGTAGATGAAACGCTTCGCGCCTATGACCCCGGCGACCGCCGGTCCGGTCGCGATGCCGACGTGAAGCTGCACGCCGAGCCGGACCAGATGCGGATCCGTATTGGTGAGCTCGATCATCTCCAGCGCCATGTCGGCCACGTGGTCGGCATAGCCTTCGCGGTTTTCGGTGAGCCCGCCGACCACCATGTAGGCGTCGCCGATGGTCTTGATCTTGTCCAGGCCGTGGCGCTCGGTCAATTCGTCGAAGCGCGCGAACACCTCGTCCAGGAAGGACACCACCTGGTTCGGCGTGAGTTCCTCGGCGAGGCGCGTGAAATTCACCACGTCGGCGAACATCACCGAGACGTCCGGAAAGCCGTCGGCGATGGTGCCCGGCTGGTGCTTGAGGCGCTCGGCGATGTGGCCGGGCAGGATGTTGAGCAGCAGCGCCTCGGATTTTTCGCGTTCCGCGCGTACGAGCTCGTGCTGTTCCTCCAGCTTTTTCTCGAAGCGATCCCGCTCCATCACGAAAAAGCGCAGCAGCAGGTAGACCATCGTCGAGATGATGGTGAAGTTCATCACGAAGAAGACCGCGACCGTTCTCATCGGTATGCCGGAATCCTGGCCGCGGGCGAGGAAGAAATCGAACACGCCCGACAGCACGGTAAGCACGACGTAAGCGACGAACCAGGGAATGGACTCCCTGGCGCCGTAGCACACCATCGCGCCGACCGGCGCCAGAAGCGCCAGCAGCGCGATGCCCGACGAGCTCACGAAACTGCCGATGGACCACTGGATGACGAACGGAAAGAACAGGAACAGCGCGAGCTGCGCCATGCGGAAGAAATCGAAGTTGCGCGTGCGCAGGTAGATGACCAGCACGATGGCGGACGCGAACTGGAAACCGAGCGGCACGGAAGTCGGCAGCTTCAGGCCCATCCACCAGTAGATCAGCAGCCACAGGATGGCGGCCATGTTCATCAGGCCGCTCGCGAACATCAGCAGCGACTTGCGCAGCTTGAGGTCTTCGCTGTCGGTTTCCTCGATCGCCGCCGCGCCGAGCCGGGAAATGAAGCCGCTTCCGGGAATGACGGCGCGTTGTTGAGATTCAGCCATGAATGCGGAATATCAGGGACTTCGGGGAATGGGCGCTTTGTTGTTCTTGACCGATCCGGACCGGCAAGCAAGGTGCAAAGAGTAATGCATGCGGTCGGTTGGGGGCAAGGCGGGCGAGGCGGCGCTCATCAAAATCGCGCGCGTGCGCTAGAATTAGCGCTTTTTTCAGGGAGTAGCGCAACATGTCGATGGCCGACCGCGACGGTGTGATCTGGTTTGACGGCAAATTGGTGCCCTGGCGGGACGCCAACACGCACGTTCTCACGCATTCGCTGCACTACGGCCTCGCGGTATTCGAAGGATTGCGCGCGTACAACACGGTCAACGGCACCGCGATCTTCCGCCTGAAAGAGCACACCGAGCGCATGTACAACTCGGCGCACATCTACATGATGAAGATCCCGTTCGAGCGCGAGACCCTGATCGAGGCGCAGAAGCAGGTCGTGCGCGAGAACAAGCTCGATTCCTGTTACGTCAGGCCGATCGCCTTCTACGGTTCGGAAAAAATGGGCGTCTCGCCCAAGGGCGCGAAAGTGCACGTCGCGATCGCCGCCTGGCCCTGGGGGGCCTACCTCGGCGCGGAAGGCCTCGAGAAGGGCATCCGCGTGAAGACCTCGTCGCACGCCCGCCATCACGTCAACGTGTCGATGTGCCGGGCGAAATATTCGGGCACCTACGCCAATTCCATCCTCGCCAACATGGAAGCCACCGAGCACGGTTATGACGAAGGCCTGCTGCTCGACGTCGACGGCTTCGTCGCCGAAGGCGCGGGCGAGAACCTGTTCATGGTCAAGAACAACCGCATCTACGAGCCGGAGCTCAATTCCGCGCTGATCGGCATCACGCGCGATTCCGTGATCCAGCTTGCCGCCGACCTGGGCTACGAAGTCGTCGCCAAGCGCATCACGCGTGACGACCTGTACATCGCGGACGAGGTGTTCTTTACCGGCACCGCGGCGGAAGTCACGCCGGTGCGGGAGGTCGACGGCCGCACCGTGGGCGCCGGCAAGCGCGGGCCCGTCACCGAGAAGCTGCAGGCGATGTTCTTCGACGTCGTCAACGGCCGCTCCGAAAAATACCGGCACTGGCTGCACAAGGTCTGAAACGCATGGAACCCGCGGCGCGCAGCACCCGGCAGAAGCAGGTCGAAGTCTCGGCAATCGACCTGCCGCTGCACTGTCCCCTGCCCTCGCAGGCCCTCTGGAATTCGCATCCCCGCGTATTCCTTCCCATCGGCGAGGACGGCGAGGCCCTGTGCCCCTATTGCGGCACGCGATACGTGCTGCGCGGCGGCGCCAAGGCTTCGCACTAGGCGGACTTTCGCCGCGCGTCTTCCACCGCAGAGGCGCAGCGGGCGCGGAGAAAAAGCGGCAAACACATGCACAGATAGGCATCGGCGTCGCGGTGCGGGAGCTGGCGCCTGATCGAACGGGATCGGACATTGCCGGGTCGATCCAACGCGGCATCCCTGGTTTCTCTCTGTCCCCTCTGCGCCTCTGCGGTTATCGATTTAGACTGACGGCATGACGAAGATCCTGGTCGTTGCGCCGTCCTGGGTCGGCGACGCGCTGCTGTCGCAACCCTTCCTCGCCTTGTTGAAGCGGCGCGACCCCGCTTCGCACATCGACGTGCTCGCGCCGCGCTGGGCCTTGGCGATCTTCCGCCGCATGCCGGAAGTCGCCGATGCGATCGAAAGCCCGTTCGCGCACGGCGAGCTGGCGCTCGGCAGGCGCATGCGGCTCGGCCGCGAACTGCGCGCGCGATACGACCGCGCGTACGTGCTGCCGAATTCCCTCAAGTCGGCGCTGGTTCCCTGGTTCGCGCGCATCCCCGAGCGCACAGGCTTCGTCGGCGAGATGCGCTACGGATTGCTCACCGACGCGCGCAGGCTGGACGAAGCCGGGGTGCCGCTCATGGTGGAACGCTTCGCGCAACTCGCGGCGCCGCGCGGCGCCGGTATCGATCGCCCGTTGCCCGAACCGCGCCTGCATGTGGACGCAGGCGAGCAGCAAGCGCTCATCGAAGGCATGCAGCTTGCCGCCCCCGCGCGCCTCATCTGCCTGTGCCCGGGCGCGGAATACGGCCCCGCCAAGCGCTGGCCGCCGCAGTACTTCGGCGCCATCGCGGCGAGCCTCGCGGCCGAAGGCCGCTCGGTATGGGTCGTCGGCTCGGACAAGGAACGCGATATCGGCGAGGCGATCCGCGAGCATAGCGGCGGCGCCGCGCTGAACCTCTGCGGACGCACGACGCTGGACCAGGCTGTCGTGCTGCTCTCCATGGCAGAGCTGGTCGTCAGCAACGACTCCGGCCTGATGCACGTGGCGGCGGCGCTCGATCGCACCATGGTCGCGCTGTACGGCTCCAGTTCCCCGGCGTTCACACCGCCGCTTTCCCGTCGCGCGCGCATACTCAGCCTCGGCGTTCCCTGCAGCCCCTGCTTCGAGCGAACATGCCCGCTCGGACATTTCGACTGTATGATGAAGCTCATGCCGGAACGGGTCCTCGCCGAAATTTATCGCCAGTCCGCGACGTGATCGCAAAAAACTACGCAACGCCGCAGGATGCGGAGCAGGCTTTCTACCGCGCGTTCGAACTCGCCGACCTCGCCGAGATGATGGCCGTGTGGTCGGAAGAGGAGGACGTGGTATGCGTGCACCCCGGCGGCAGCCGCCACAGCGGCGTCGTCGACGTGCGCGAATCCTGGCGGCAGATTTTTTCGCAGGGTCCGCGCCTGCGCTTTCGCCTCGTCGGCAACCGCGTGTTCTCGGGCCGCATGGTCTCGGTGCACAGCGTGTACGAGCACATCAGCGTCGCCGGCGATCCGCGGCCGGCGAGCCCGGTGCTTTCCACCAACGTCTACGTGCTCACCGATCGCGGCTGGCGCATGCTGGTGCACCATGCGTCCCAGCTCGCGGGTGAAGCGGTGTCGCCGCAGGAATCCCCGCCTTCAGTCCTGCACTGATGCCGCCCTACCGCGCGCCCTGGTGGCTGCCGGGCGGCCACCTGCAGACGATCTATCCATCCCTGTTCCTGAAGCGCCGTCCACCGGCCTATCGCCGTACGCGCTGGGAGACGCCGGACGGCGATTTCATCGACCTCGACTGGGTCGGCAACGCCGGCGACGCGACGCCGCTCGTCACCCTGTTCCACGGCCTCGAGGGCGGATCCCGCAGCCACTATGCGTCGGCGCTGATGCACGCCGTCGCAAGCCGGGGCTGGCAGGGCGTGGTCGTGCACTTTCGCGGCTGCGGCGGCGAAGCGAACCGTCTGCCGCGCGCCTACCATTCGGGAGACGCGGACGAGATCGACTGGATCCTGCGGCGCCTGCGCCTCCTGCATGACGGGCGTGCCCTTTTCGTCGCCGGTGTGTCCCTCGGTGGAAACGCGCTGCTGAAATGGCTGGGCAGGGAACGCCGCCTGGCGCGTGACGTCGTCACCGCCGCCGCGGCGATCTCCGCCCCGGTCGAGCTGCTGGTCGCGGGCAACCGATTGAGCGCCGGGCTCAACCGTCTATACGGACACTACTTCCTGGTAACGCTGAAAAAGAAAGGCCTGGACAAGCTCGAGCGCTTCCCTGGCTTGTACGACGGCGCCGCCGTTCGCAACGCGCGCACGTTACGCGCGTTCGACGACATCGTGACGGCGCCGTTGCACGGCTTTCGCGACGCGGACGATTACTGGACACGCGCGGCCAGCGCGAGCGACTTGCGCCGCATCGAAGTCCCGACCCTGATCGTGCACGCGCGCAACGATCCCTTCCTGCCCGGCCGGCATCTTCCGGCCTCCGGCGACGTATCCGCCGATGTCACGCTGGAAATTCCGCGGACGGGAGGCCACGTCGGCTTCGCCTCCGGCCCCTTCCCCGGCAATCTGCATTGGCTGCCGGGCCGGTTGCTGGAATTTTTCTCGCAGGCGTGCGCGAGTCGCGAGGAACTCCGCGCGAGTTGAGCAGTCCGCGTATGGGATAATTCCCGCCTCAACCGGATCGCTTCCCATGCCAGCCATTCCAACGGAAATCTTCAAGGCCTACGACATCCGCGGTGTCGTCGACAAGGCCCTCACGCCCACAGTCGTCGAATCCATAGGCCGCGCGCTCGGTTCGCAAGCGCGCGAGCTCGGTCAACGCAAGGTCTGCATCGGCCGCGACGGCCGCCTGTCCGGGCCGTCCTTGTCTGCCGCGCTCGCGCGCGGTTTGCAATCCGCGGGCGTGGACGTCATCGATTGCGGGCGCATCACGACGCCCATGCTCTACTTCGCGACGCATCACCTGAAAACCGGTTCCGGCGTAATGGTGACGGGCAGCCACAACCCGCCCGACTACAACGGGCTCAAGATGGTTCTCGCCGGCGACACCTTGTCGGGCCAGGCGATCCAGGACCTGCGCCAGCGCATCGAGACGGGCAACCTTGCGTCTGGCAGCGGCGCCTATGCGCAAGCCGATGTCGCGGAGGATTACCTCGCGCGCATCGCCGGCGACGTAAAGCTGAAAAGGAAAATGCGCATCGCGGTAGATTGCGGGAACGGCGTGCCGGGCGCGTTCGCCCCCGCCCTGTTCCGACGGCTGGGATGCGAGGTCGAGGAATTGTTCTGCGAGGTCGACGGCAGCTTCCCGAACCACCATCCCGATCCGTCCCAGCCGGAAAACCTCGAGGACCTGGTCGCCGCGCTCAAGACGGGCAAGGCAGAAGTCGGCCTTGCCTTCGACGGCGACGGCGACAGGCTCGGCGTCGTCACGCGGGAGGGCAAGGTGATTTTCGCCGACCGGCAGCTGATGCTGTTCGCGGCCGATGTGCTCAAGCGCAATCCCGGCGCGGAAATCCTCTACGACGTCAAGTGCACGCGCAACCTCGCGCCATGGATTCGCGAGCACGGCGGCAAGCCGACCATGTGGAAGACCGGACATTCGCTGATCAAGGCGAAGATGAAGGAAACCGGCGCCGCGCTCGCCGGCGAAATGAGCGGGCACATGTTCTTCAAGGAGCGCTGGTACGGGTTCGACGACGGCGCCTACGCGGGCGCGCGCCTGCTCGAGATCCTGAGCGCGACTCCCGACATCAAGGCCGCGTTCGACGAGCTGCCGGACTCGGTCAACACGCCCGAGTTGCAGATCAAGCTCGCGGAAGGCGAGAACTACGCGTTGATCGACGAGCTGCGGAAAAACGCGAAGTTCCCGACCGCGCGCGAAATCATCAAGATCGACGGGCTGCGCGTCGAATATGCAAATGGCTTCGGCCTGGCCCGCTCGTCCAACACCACGCCGGTGGTGGTGCTGCGATTCGAGGCGGACGACCCCGAAGCGCTGCGCCGCATCCAATCCGAGTTTCGCGCCGTGCTGCAGGAAAGCAAGCCGGGCGTGCAGTTGCCGTTCTGAAGGGAATCCGTCGCGGCGAGGCGCCGCGCTCAAGCCAACGCGAACGCGGCCGTTAACGGATGGCGCGCGTGTTGCGCGTTCTTGCTGAAGGCCGTTTCGGCCGATCCCCCGAAGATGAACCA
>DASZTG010000039.1:0-13227 GCA_035548375.1 Burkholderiales bacterium | reverse complement strand
TCCACCGCGACCGATTACCTCGCGTTCGTGCGCATGATCCTGAATCGCGGCGAGGCCAACGGCAATCGCGTGCTGGAGCCGAAGACCGTCGAGCTCATGTCGCGCAACCACATGGGCGACCTGCGGGTGGCAACGCTGGTGACGACCAATCCGGCGCGATCGAACGATGCGACATTCTTTCCCAACGTGGAGAAAAGCTGGGGCCTGGGCTTCATGATCAACCACGATGCGGCGCCGACCGGGCGTTCGGCCGGCTCGCTCGCCTGGGCCGGCTTGTCGAACTGCTATTTCTGGATCGATCCCGCGCGCAACGCCGGCGGCGTGTTCCTCACGCAGATCCTGCCGTTCGCGGACGTGAAATCGCTGCCGCTGTTCCTCGACTTCGAATCCGCCATTTATCGTTCGCTGGGCTGAGCGCGTCGCCGCGTTCGATACCTTCCTCTTCGTAACGAATCGCCGGGCAGGCTATTCGTCGTCAGCTTCGCGTCAGCGCGCGCCACTCGCGGCGATTCCGCATCCACGAAATTCGCCGCGACATCGTCGCCGAAACGGCAATTGCCGCCGCTTTCTTTCGCGAGCCTGTCGGCTGCGAATATTTTTTCGCGCTTTTGCTTCAATTCCATAAATTCGCCGGCATGCTCGCCGTATACGGGACCATCCGGCCACGGTGACGCGACCGGAACCCACAAATCGCAGAGGAGCGAATCATGATGAGTGCAATCGGTGGCGGGGCCTGCCCGGCGGCTTCCGGCTACAACGCGTCGGGATCGAGTTCGTCGAAATTCGTGGACAGGATATTTTCCAAGCTCGATGCCAACAACGACGGCAGCATCGACAAGGCGGAATTCGCTTCCTTCGTCCAGCAAGCGCAATTCGGAAGCGCGGCCGACAATTCCATCGACGTCGACGCCGTGTTTTCGAAGCTCGATGCCGACAACAACGGATCGGTCACCAAGGAAGAGCTGAGCCAGGCCGCGAGCAAGCTCCATGACCAGTTGCGCGGCCAGCAATTGAGCCCGGGTGCGGCCGGTTTCGACCTGACGCAATTCATCAACAATCTGTATTCAAAAGCGGACACGAACGGCGACGGCAACGTCGACTCGACCGAACTGGATGCGTTCATCGGCAGCCTGCCGTCTTCGGGCAATGCGTCCACGCCCTCTGGCAACGCATCAGCGCCTTCGTCGCTCGCGGACGCACTCAAGCAGGCGGATACGGACGGCAGCGGCGGCGTCAGCAAGACGGAATTCGCCGCGGCATTGAAGCAGGCCCATGGCGGCGTCGAAGGCCATCACCATCATCACGGCGGTCATCGTGGAAAATCGTCTTCCGATTCCACGGATTCGACCGGGACCGACCCTGCGGACCAGGCAATCCTGAATTTCTTGAAGCAATACCAGCAAGCCGAGGCTGGTAGCGCGACCAGCGAACCACAAGGTAGTCTCTCGGCGGTGGCCTGACCAACAATCACGCGAGACGCCGGAGCCCTCCAGCGGCAATCGCCACGCCCTGCGCAGTTCAGTCCTCCAATCCCAGCAGTCGCGCGGGATTCTTTTTCACCATCAGGTCGATGTCCGCCTGCGACACGCCTTCCTTCAGCAGGCCGGTGATCATGTCTTCCATGCCGTCCGGATGCGCCATGTTCGCGTGCTGTCCCAGGTCGGTCGACAGCAGCATGTGTTCGGGACCGACCTCCGCGACGACCTTGGCGACGTCCTTCAGCGAAACCTTGCTCCAGTGCTTCATCCAGGGATGTTGCGCGTCCGGCCCGGTCATCGACTGCAGGTAACAGTACTCGATGATCGCGCCCATTTTTGTGACCTCGCGGACCTGGTCCATGGACAAGCCGGGGATGTTCGTGAGCGCGTGCGTGATCAGGATGTTCTTCACGCCGAGTTCCTTCGCGCGCCTGACCACCGCGACGACTTCTTCGGCGTGAACATGGCCGGTCGCGAGCACCAGGTTTTCGCGGGCGATGATTTTCAGCACCTCCTCGAGCTGCGGCGTGACCACCCCGCCGGGCGCGACTTCGATTCCCGATCCCTTGGGATCGACCAGGGTCTTGATGTGCATGTCCGAATCGAAAGTCGGCAGCCAGACGACCTTGCCGCGGCCGCCAGACATGCGATACATCCATTCCACCGCGGCGGGGTTGATGCCGCCGACTGCGTTGTTCAGCACGATGCCGCCGAATATTTCGATGCCGGGCACGGCCTTCATGACCAGCACGGCGCGGTCGGCGGTCATGGTCACGTGGTTCTTGAGCACCAGCCCGCGCATGCCCTTGCGCTTCGCCAGGGTGGCGACATCGATGTCGTCCATGCTGCGTCCGAAGACATCCGGCTCGGAATGCACGTGGAAGTCGATCGTGCCTCTGGCGGGGCTGACGAGCGGTGGCGGGGCGGGGAAGCCGACCGGCTGCGCGAACGCCTGCGATATCGTTAGTCCCGTCAGCAGGGCAAGCAGCAACGCGCGTTTCATGTTCGATTCCTCCCGTCTGTTTTTGTCAGCGCGTCTTCAGCGATTCCGGATTGAGCACGCGCATCGGCTTGCCGTCGAGGAAGGCCAGCACGTTTTCGATGGATTCCCGATAGAACTGCGCATAAATCTCGCGCGCGCCGTAGCCCAGGTGCGGCGTGAGCATCGTGTTGGGCATGCCGCGCAGCGGGTGGTCCGCCGGCAACGGTTCCTCGTCGAACACGTCCAGTCCCGCGATCAGCTTTCCCGTCTTCAGCCGGTCGATCAGCGCCTTCTCGTCGACCAGCGGGCCGCGCGAGGTATTGACGAGGATCGCGCCGGGTTTCATTTTCGCGAGGTCACCGGCACCGAGGATGCCACGCGTGCGATCCGACAGCACGACGTGCAGCGATATCGCATCGGACTGCGTCAGCAGCGCATCCTTGCTGACGAGCTGGGCGCCGCCTGCCCGCGCCTTCTCCTCGGTCAGGTTCTCGCTCCACGCGATCACGTGCATGCCGAGCGCGGCGCCGTAGCGCGCCATGCGCGAGCCGATCTTGCCCAGCCCGAGGATGCCCAGGGTCTTGCCGTCCAGCACCGGTCCCGCGGGCACGTCGTCCTGGAATTTGCCGGAGCGAATGGCGGCATCCCCGCGATTCATGAAGCGCGCGGCGCCGAGCAGCAGGCCGAGCGCGATCTCGGCGGTCGCGGACCCGGATTTCTCTCCGCCGGTGTGGCACATCGGGATGCCGCGCGCGTTCAGCGCATCGAAGTCCGTCGTCCAGGTGCGTCCGCCAGTCAGCGCGATCATGCGCAGTCGCGGCAAGCTGTCGATCAGAACCTTCGAGAATTTGGTGCGTTCGCGCATGGCGATGATGACGTCGAATTCCGAGACCGCCTTTGCCAGCTTCTCCTGGTCCGCGAACGGTTCCTCGAAAAAGAACAGGTCGGCGCGGTCCTGCAGCGCGCCCCAATCCGCGCTCTGGCGGGCGACTGCCTGCCAGTCGTCGAGCACGGCCACGCGCATCCTGTCGTTCTGCATGCTCAGCGCTCCGGAAAATCCGCGCCCGCGGTCACGGTTTCCCATTCGCGCAGGCTGGCGTTGAATCTGTCGAGCTTCTCGCGAACGCGCTTGAGCCCGTCCTTGCCGAGGATGAGGTTCATCGGCGGCGTTGGCGATTCCGCGACCTGCATGATTGCCAGCGCCGCGCGCTCGGGATCACCCGCCTGCTTGCCGCTGTAGCCGGCAATCTGCTGGCGGCGCGCTCCGGCGGTGGCAGCGTAGGCGTCGATCGCCTTGCCTGGCACTTTCAGCGAACGGCCCGCCCAGTCGGTGCGGAACGGTCCGGGCTCGATTGCGGTCACGCGAATACCCAGCGGCTCGACTTCCTTCGCCAGCGCCTCCGACAATCCCTCGACCGCGAACTTGGTGGCGTTGTAGTAGCCCGCGCTGGGATTGCCGATCAGCCCGCCAACGGACGATATGTTGATGACGTGGCCGTGCTTGCGCACGCGCATGCCCGGCAGCACGCGGCGCGTCAGCTTGGCCAGGCCGAAGAAATTGGTTTCGAACATCGCGCGGATTTCCGCTTCCTCGCCTTCCTCGACCGCAGCGAGATAGCCGTAGCCGGCATTGTTCACCAGCACGTCGATGCGACCGAAGGTCTTTTCGGCGGCGGACACGGATTGCTCGATCTGCGCATCGTTGGCGATGTCGAGCCGCAGGGCCAGCGCGGTCTTCGAATGCGCGGAGGCGATGTCCGCTACCTGCTCGGGATTGCGCGCGGTGACCGCCGCGCGATGGCCTTTCTTCAGCACGGCAAGGGCGAGCGCACGGCCGAGGCCGGTCGAACAGCCGGTAATGAACCAGACGGGAGTGTCGGACATGGAGGCTCCTTGAAAAGGGGAAGGGAGGAAGGCGGGAAGGGGGAAGGGTGAACGTCAAAGGCAACGCGCCATCGATCATCCAGCGTTTAATCCGATTCAGGTTTCTAGAATAGCAGGCTCGACGGACTTTTAATTTAGTGGGTCTGACCTTGCTTGATGCTTACGTGAAAAGTAGCGAGCCGCCATTCGCTCTTCCCCTTCTCCCTTCCCCCTTCACGCCTTCCCTCATCCCACCTTCACGCCCTTCGGCCTTCGGCGACGATCCTCGCGACATACGTGGGATCGACGGGCTTGACGAGGTGCTCGTCGAACCCGGCTTCGCGCGTGCGCCGCTTGTCCTCTTCCTGGCCCCAGCCGGTCTGCGCGACGATGAGCATGGACCTGCCCCATTCCTCCTTGCGCAACCGGCGGCAGACCTCGTAGCCGTTGAGCTTCGGCATGCCGATGTCGAGCAGGATGACCTCGGGGCGAAAGCTGTCGGCATGCTCCAGCGCCTCTTCGCCGTCATAGGCGGTGTGCACTTCATGGCCGCCGAGCTGCAGGTAGATCGCGAGCGATTCCGCCGAGTCCCGATTGTCGTCCACCACGAGCACGCGGCGTTTCGCCGAGGCGGCCAATCCGATATCCGATTTTGTCGGTCCCGGCGCCGGTCCGGCGGTGGCGCCGGTGGCCGGGATGCGCACGATGAATTCCGCGCCCTGGCCGAGGCCGGCGCTGCGCGCTTCGACCGTGCCGCCGTGCAACTCGACCACCGATTTGACCAGCGACAGCCCGATGCCCAGGCCGCCCTGGGAGCGCTCCATCGACGAATCGGCCTGGAAGAACATCTCGAAGAGCCTGGGCAGCATCGACGGGAGGATGCCCATGCCGTTGTCGCGCACGCGCATGACGGCGTCGCCATGCTCGCGCCCGGCGATGAGTTCGATGCGGCCGCCGGCCGGCGTGTATTTGGCGGCATTGATGAGCAGGTTCATGAGCACCTGGATAAGCCGCGCGAGGTCGGCGAGCAGGTAAACCGGCTCGGGAGACAGCGCGATGGCGAGCTCGTGGCCGTTCTGGTCGATGACCGGCCGGCTGATCTCGACCGCGCCCTGGACGACGTCCTGCAGCAGGATCCGGCTCCTGCGCAGGTCCACCTTGTTGCGGCTGATGCGAGAGACGTCGAGCAGGTCGTCGATGAGCCGCGTGAGGTGGTCGATCTGGCGGTCGATGACCTCGCCTGCCCACAGCATCTCCGGATTCGTGTGCTCGCCAAGCCGGAAAACGCGATTGGCATTGCGGATCGGCGCCAGCGGATTGCGCAGCTCATGGGCAAGTTGCGCGATGAACGCGTTCTTCTGGCGGTCGGCCTCCTGCAGCGCCTGCTCCGCCTGCTTGCGCTCGGTGACATCGCGGCTGGTGCTGACGATGGATTCGACCTCGCCGTCCGCTCCGAGTACGGGTGCGAATATGTAGTCGTAGACCCCGTACCTGCCGCTGGGCAGGGTATAGGCGACCTCTCCGCGCACGGCCTGCCTGGTTTCCAGGATCTGCGCGATCTCACGCATGTGGCGCTCGTGGTGTTCTTTTTCGTAGCCGAGCTCCAGCCGCGTCCTGCCGGCGATCTCTTCGAGCGTTTTCCCCCATGCCGAAAGCAGGTGCCTGTTCGCATACAGGAAGCGGCCTTCGCGGTCGACCACCGTCACGAAGTCGCGCATGCTCGACAGCACGGTGTTATGCACTCGCGACAGCCGGTTGAGCTCGTGCGAAACGCTTTGCTGCCTGCGCTCGGCCTGCCGCTGGTTCGTGATGTCGAGCAGCACGCCGAGGAAACGCACCGCGCGGCCCGAGGCATTGTGCTCCGCCCGGCCGCGCGAGATCACCCATCGCGTTTCGCCGTTGTTGACGATGCGGTACTCGGATTCGTATAGCGCGCCGGTGTCGAGCGTCTTCCTGACCAGCGCCGTTCGCGCGGCGCGATCGTCCGGATGGATCAGCGGTTCAAAGGCGGAAGAGGGCGCCCAGCCATCCTTGTCGTGCGTCGTCCCGAACATGCGCTGGAAGTTGGCGTCGCCAAATACGCGGCCGTTGGGGATGTCCCAGTCGAAAATCCCGATCTCGCTCGCCGACAACGCGGTGTCGAGCCGGCGCCTCGCCGTTGCCAGCTCGTATTCGACGCGCGCGCGCACGATCGCGTCCGCGGCCTGCCGGGAATACAGGTCCAGCACGCGCATCTCGCGCGTTGAGAAATCGCGCGGCTCGCGCAGTTGCGTGAGCAGGGCGCCGAGGAATTCGCCGTCGCGGCCGGTCACCGGCGTTGCCTGGATGGCGCGAAAGCCGGCCATGGCGGCGAATTTCCGGTAAGGCGCGTAGTCGGCGTCCGCGTTCACGTCGCGTATGACGACGCGCTTGCGTTCGCGCAGGCAGCGCGCGCCCGCGGTCTGGTTGTCGATGGTGACGCGGCCGATCGCCGTGATGAGCTCGGGCCGGAAGCCGCGCTGCGCGACGATCGTCAGCGTCCGGTGCGCGGGATCGTAGAGCTGGATGTTGCCGAGGTCGCCTTCCATGAGCAGCATGGTGGCGTCGAGGATTTCGTGCAGCTCCTCGATCAGCGCCGGCGAGGCGAAGGGCACCAGCGCGTCCGGCGAGGTATAGCTCGATTCGACTGGCGGCGTGAACCGGGAGCCTGCGGTCATGTTCGTGGTCGGTGGCACCGTGCTTGGCGGCAAGCGGGGCGATTGCCGCTGGTATTGGACGGCGCCGGCATGCTCCGGTTCCCCGCGGGACGCCCTTTACCGTGTCCGGTCGCCGGCGTACATTGCGTGCTCCTCGCACGCGACTTCTGGAATCAGCCGGGAATGAACGCCGCCTCGCGCCGCCGCATCCGATTGTTTGCCGGGCTCCTCTTCTGCTGCCTGGCGACAGGGGCCGTCGCGGAAGAGGGCGTGTACACCGACGCGCAGGCAGCGCGCGGGGAGGAGGCCTACCAGCAGAACTGTTCCGTCTGCCACGGCGCGCGGTTGCAGGGCAGCCCGGCGGCCGCGCTGACGGGCGAAACCTTCCGCTCGCACTGGGAGGATGGCAAGCACACGCTGGACGACCTGTACTACATCATCCGCAGCCTGATGCCGAACAATGCGCCCGGATCGCTGACGAAGGCACAGTATGCGGACATCGTGGCGTTCATCCTCAAGGCCAACAACTACCCGGCCGGCTCGCAGGAGCTCGAGCCGAAGGCGGCGGCGATGAAAGGCGTGACCCTGGCGCCGCATTGAGGTTGAGGTGACAAATGAAGGATGAACCCTGGCTTGCGGGTGTGAATGAGTGAATGTGTGAATGAGTGAGGGGTAGAGGGCTGAAGCTTCTCGCGCATTCACGCCTTCACACCTTCGCTTGTTCACGCCTTCGGCAAAACCTGGAACGACAAGCGGAGGAAACGAACATGGACAAGGCGATGATCGGGCTCGTGCTGGTGGCGATGCTTGCAACCCGTGCGGATGCCGTGGAAGGGCCGACGCAGGAGGAACTCAACCATGCCGCCGACAGCACCGAATGGTTGCTGCCCAATCACGACTATGCCGGCGTGCGCTACGTGAACCTCGACCAGGTCACCCCGGACAACGCCGCGCAACTGCGGCCCGTGTGCGCGTTCCAGGGCGCCGATTTCAATCGCGCCTTGAACAACCCCATCGTCTATGGCGGCGTGATGTACGTCACCACGCTGTATTCGACGTTCGCGCTGAACCCCGCCACCTGCAAGGTCAAGTGGAAGCACGAGTGGAAACCGAAGGGCAAGGAAGGCAACGGATCGATCAAGAATCGCGGCGTAGCCATCAAGGACGGCAGGCTCGTGCGCGGCACGCAGGACGGCTGGTTGTTCGCGCTGGACGCCGAGACGGGCAAGCAGCTGTGGGAGCTGAAGGCCGCGAACACGGACAACTTCGAGGCGTTGTCGATCAACCCGGTGATCTTCGAAGACTTGGTCATCATCGGGCCCTCCGGGTCGGAGTCCGGCATCAAGGGCTGGATCGGCGCGTTCCGGCTCGCCGACGGCCAGCCCGCGTGGCGCTTCAACACGGTTCCTGGCGACGGCGAGCCCGGCGCGGATACGTGGGGAGACACCGACGCGAGGTTGCACGGCGGCGGCGGCATCTGGACCACGCCGGCGCTGGACGTGGAGAAGGGCCAGCTCTATGTGGCGGTGGGCAATCCCGCGCCGGACATGCTCGGCGTGGTGCGTCCCGGCACCAATCTCTACACGAATTCCATCGTCGTGCTGGACGCGCGCACCGGCGCGCTGGTCTGGCACAAGCAGGCGGTGCCGCATGACACGCACGACTGGGACGTGCCCGTCACCGCGCCGCTATTCCGGGCGAAGCTGGACGGCGGTGATCGCGATGTGGTGACCCTGGCGGCCAAGGATGGGTTGCTGCGCCTGGTGGATCGCGGCAACCAGGAGGTGCTCTACACGGTACCCGTCACGACGCGCAGCAACTTCGAAGCGGAAATCACGGAGCAGGGCATCTATGTCTGCCCCGGCCTGCTGGGCGGGGTGGAATGGAGCGTGCCGGCGTACAGCCCCAGGCTCGACATGATGGTGGTGCCCGCGGTGGACTGGTGCGGCACGTTCAAGAAAGACGAGGAGGCGCGCTTCGTCGCCGGCCAGCAGTACATGGGCGGCGCCTTCACCTACGATCCGGTCGACAAGTCCACCGGCTGGCTGACCGCGATCAAGGCCACCACCGGCGAGCCGCTGTGGAAGTACCACTCGGCACGCCCGATGCTGGCATCGCTCACGGCCACTTCCGGCGACATGCTCTTCACGGGTGAATTGACCGGCGACTTCCTGGCCATGGATGCGCGCAGCGGCGAAGTGAAGTACCGCTATTCAGGCGGCGGCTCGATCATCGGCGGCGTGATCAGCTATGCGGTCGACGGCAAGCAGTACGTCGCGGCGGTATCCGGCAATGCCGCCGGATTCTGGCTGGGACCCCAGGGATCGATGACGGTAACGGTGTTCGCGCTGCCTTGAGCTGAAATTCGATTTCCCGCGCGCCTGTCGCGTGCGAGGCAAGCGCAAATGTCAATGCAGGAAATGCGCGGCGGCGATCAGCCGCCGCTGACAAAGCGGCGCGCCAGTTCCGGCCAGACGTGCTCGTCGCGGCCGTACTCGATGATCATGCAGGCGTTGACGAAGCGGCGGGCGTGCGCGGGTTCGCGCGCGGTCGGGCCCTGCAGCTCGGGTGGCAGCATGTCGTCGGCGGCGTAGTGCGAATCATGCAGCGACAGCACGACCTTGCCGTCCGCGCATTGGAGAAGCGCGCCGTGCGCAAAATCTTCAACCTGATTCATCGCGATTCCTCCTTTGCCCGGGGTGAATTGCATCATCGGCCTGCGTGAGCAGTCAATCTAAATTACGGATGTTTCCACACGATTACGAAGCGTGTTTCGCGCTGCGAATTCCTGTAAAGCTTTTCCTACATCTCCTACGCGATGGCGGCATTTCCCTTACGTAAGCATGGTGTCATCGAGGAGCGACAAACGTCCCTCACTCACCCACGCGCCGTATCGTGCTCCGGAGATTTTCGTTGCTGTGCTGCGCAATCGCGATTTGCAAATAACCATTTGGAATACCGGATCAGGTGGAACGGCCGTTACCTGGCGCGAAGCGCCGGAAATTGCGAACGCAGGCTCTGCAGTTCCGCCTCCAGCCGGCCGATGCGCTCCACCAGGTTCAGCGCGATTGCCAGCGCGTTCGCATCCAGCTCGAAATCCGCGCGCAGGCGGCCGGCGGTGCGCACGGCGACGACACAATCCGCCGTAAACCGCCATTCCTGCGAACGCGTGTCGTTCGGAACCAGCGCGCCGTATTCCACGAGTTCGCGCAATGTCGTGGCAGGCAAACCTGAAATCTCGGCGAGATCGTCCAGGGAGATGTCCGTCGATTCGTGAAGCCAGCTGGCTTCTATGGCGTTCGCCGCGTTGCTCGAGCCGGGCTTCATGCGGCCGCCCCGGTTGCGAAGGCTTCGCGCGGATTGAAGTTGGACGCGGCCGCGAGGTCGCGATACAAGGCCTGCTCGCGCTCGCTCGAAGCGGGCGGCACGACGATTTGCACGATCGCGAACAGGTCGCCTTCGCCTTCCTTGCGCTTCGGCAGTCCGCGCTTGCCCAGCCGCAATTTCTGGCCGGTGTTCGTGCCCGCCGGTACTTTCAGGCGCACGGGGCCGGCCAGGGTCGGCACTTCGACGCTGGCGCCGAGCGCGGCCTCCCATGGAGCGATCGGCAGGTCGAGGTAGAGATCGTGGCCGTCCGCGCGAAACACGCGATGCGGCTGCAGCCTGATCGTCAAAAACAAATTGCCGTCCGGTCCGCCGTTCACGCCCTTGCCGCCCTTGCCGGGCAGGCGCAGGCGCTCGCCATCGGTGACGCCCTTGGGAATGCGGGCCTTGAACGTGAGCGGCACGCGGCGCATGCGTCCCTGCTCGTCGTATTCCGGCACGCTCAGGTTCAGGTCCAGCTCCGCGCCGCGAAAGGCATCCTCGATCGTGATCGGCGCCTCGACTTCGTAGTCCTGCCCGGGAATCGGGAACTTGCCGCCGCGGCCGCCCGCGCGGAAGCCGCCGGCCCCCAGGTTGGCGAACAGGTCGGACAAGTCGATGTCTTCGAACGAGAAGCCGCCGGCACCGCCGTCATGCCTGAATTGCTGGCCCCAGTCCGGCGGCGGCTGGAAATCCTCGCCCGGCCGATGGCTGCCGAGGTTGTCGTAGGCGGCCTTCTTCTCCGGATCCTTGAGCGTCTGGTAGGCCTCGCCGATGTCCTTGAATTTCGCCTCGGCGTCCTTTTCCTTGGAGACGTCGGGGTGATACTTCTGGGCGAGCTTGCGGTACGCCTTCTTGATGTCGGCGTCGCTGCCGTCGCGCGCGACGCCGAGGATCTCGTAGTAGTCCTTGTATTTCATGGCTGGTATAGACCGGGTAGGTGCTACGGGGTTCTCGCGTTAGATGCAGCGGAATCGGCCGGTTTTCAAGGGCGCCAGTCCCATCGGTCACGCGTCGCGGCCTTTTGCCCTATCCTTGCGGCTTCCGATAACTCGAACCGGCGTAAACGGAGGAGCAACATGGCCGCATACATCATCGTCGACATCGAAGTTCACGACACCGCCACCTATGACGAGTACCGCAAGCTCGTCGGCGCCACGCTGCAGAAATACGGCGGCAAATTCCTGGTTCGCGGCGGCAAGACCGAGGTGCTGGAAGGCAGCTGGAACCCCAAGCGCGTCGTGCTGCTGGAATTCGAAAGCCCCGCGCGCGCGAAACAGTGGTACGACTCGGAGGAATACAAGGTGCCCAAGCAGATGCGCATGAAGGCATCGAAGGGCAACCTGCTGTTGGCGGAAGGGATCTAGAAGGCCGGGGGTAGCCCGGCGCTTAATGATTTTGATCCCGGCCAGCGCAGCGACCTCTTCTTCCCCTTGTGACGCGCCGAGCAGCTCGTCTCGATGAGGGGATTTCGACGAGGACTGTGCGCCTGTCGATACGTTAAGCGCAGCTCCGTTTGCGGGAGCAGGCGCCGGGACTCGGTCCACCAATGTCAGTACAGGCGCTCATGACTCGGATTCCGCCCCAAGCTTGCGCCCGCCGGGAACCGAGTCAGTCCCATGGGAAGGCGCGTCGTGTGCGCCTCCCCAGGTCGAGTTCCGCAGCCGCCTTGTCGAATCAGGCAGCACAGGGTAACCCGCCAAACGGCGGGCGCGGCATCGGGGCGGCCTTCTTTTGAGTACTTTTAGTTCCGGCATAACCTGCTTGACTGGCTACCACTTCGCGGGATTTTAGTTGTGGCCGGACCAGTCAAGTAGGTTAGCCTCCACTGACACCTTCGATTTTCTTGGCCGATCAAGACAACCGGAGGTTGCGGCGCAGGGTCATGCGGCGTACCGCCATCATTTCCCCTGATGCGTCGCCGCGTTAGCCGGAGCCAAAAGTAACTAGCCGCCGGGCTACCCCCGGCCTGAGGAGCAAAAAATGATTCGCCGACTGATTGAATTCCTGGCCGCGTCGTTCCTTGCTCTTTATCTCGGCGGGGCTCCCGCCGCCGAACCGCTCAAAATCGCCTTCATCAATACCCTGAGCGGCGCCTTCGCGCTGCAAGGCGAAGAAACCCTGAAGAACGTGCAGACCGCGGTGGACATTGTCAACGCGAAGGGGGGCGTGTTCGGCGGCCGGCCGATCGAGATCGTGCCCTTCGACAACAAGGGCAACCCGCAGGAAACCCTGATCGTGTTGAAGCAGGCACTCGACCAGGACATGCGCTTCGTCATCTCCGGCGTGTCGAGCATCGCGCACGCCATCACGGAAGCCGTCGGCAAGCACAACGCCCGCAATCCCGATCGCCCGGTTTTGTTCCTCGACTACGGCGCGCTGGACCCGGCGCTGACCGAAGCAAAATGCAGCTTCTGGCATTTCCGCTTCGAGTCCCACGCCGACATGCAGGTTGGCGTGCTCGCTGACTACATGGCGAAGCAGCCGTCGGTGCACAAGGTGTATCTCATCAACCAGGACTACGCGTTCGGGCAGGCCACCAGCAAGGCAGCGAAGGAAATGCTGGTGGCGAAGCGCGCGGACATCCAGATCGTCGGCGACGAGCTGGTGCCGCTGGGCAAGGTCAAGGACTTCGCGCCCTACGTCGCCAAGATCCGCGCGTCCGGCGCGGACAGCGTGCTCACGGGCAACTGGGGCAACGACCTGTCGCTGCTGATCAAGGCCAGCAACGAGAATGGGCTGAGTGCCACGTACTACACCTTGCTGGGCGCCTTCTTCGGTACGCCCGGCGCGATCGGCGCGGCGGGCGCGGACCGCGTCAAGACGCTGTATGCGTACAACATCAACGCCGCCGACGCCGCACGTC
>DASZTG010000038.1:0-50251 GCA_035548375.1 Burkholderiales bacterium | reverse complement strand
CGAAGCGATTGGCCACGACCACGGTGGCGGGCATGCCCTGCGGCTTCAAGCCCGCCAGCAGCTGGTCGAGCGCCGCCACCGTCCCCTGCCACGCGACACTGCGATCCGCGGGCTGGGCCTCGCCGCCCGCTGCCGCGTCCCGGTCGGCGGTCTCGACGATGCGCTTGTCGGTGACCCTGGTGCGCCAGCCGCTCTCGATGCGCGCGGACACCACGCGCGACGGATACAGCGTGATCAGCAGGCTGTCAGGAGACCAGCGTGACACGATTGATCTCCTCCAGCGTGGTTTCGCCGCCCGCCACGAGCGCGAGCGCCTGCTCGCGCAGGAAGCGCGTGCCATTGCGCCGGGCGGCCGAGCGCAATTCGCGAAAAGGCGATCGCGCCACGACCAGCTCCCGGATCTCCTCGTTCAGGTTCAGCACTTCCGCGATCGCCTTGCGCCCCTTGAATCCAGTGCCGCGGCATTCCCCGCATCCCGCGCCCTCGCGGAACGCGTAATCGCCGGCACGCTCTGCCTCGACGCCGGACGCCTGCAGCAACGCTAGCGGCGGATTCGCTTCTCGCGCGCAGTGCGGACAAACGATGCGCACCAGCCGCTGCGCGACGATGCCATTCAGCGCCGAGACAAAACTGTAGGGCTCCACCTGCATGTGCACGAAGCGCCCGATCACGTCGAACACGTTGTTCGCATGCACCGTCGTGAACACGAGGTGGCCGGTCAGCGCCGCCTGCACGGCGATCTGCGCCGTCTCGGGATCGCGGATTTCGCCGACGAGGATCTTGTCGGGATCGTGGCGAAGGATGGAGCGCAAGCCGCGCGCGAATCCCAGGCCCTTCTTCTCGTTGACCGGAATCTGCAGCACGCCGCCCAACTGGTATTCCACCGGATCCTCGATGGTGACGATCTTGTCGCGCCCGTCGTTGATCTCGTTGATCACGGCGTACAGCGTCGTGGTCTTGCCGCTGCCGGTCGGGCCGGTCACCAGCAGCATTCCATAAGGTTCGCGCGCAAGCCGGCGCAGGCTGGACTTCGATTCATCGTCGAATCCCAGCACGTCGACGCGCAAGCCGGCGCCGCCCTCGGCGAGATACTGCTTGTCCAGGATGCGCAGCACGGCGTCCTCGCCGTGGATGCTGGGCATCACCGATACGCGAAAGTCGATCTCGCGCCCGTTGATGCCGGCGCGGAAGCGCCCGTCCTGCGGGATGCGCCGCTCGGCGATGTCGAGCTCCGCCATGACCTTGATGCGCGAGAGCACCTGGTCTGCGCTTTCTTGCATGCGCGGCGCGTTCACCGCGACCAGCACGCCGTCGATGCGGTACTTCACGCTCAGCCCGCGCGGGGACGTCTCGAAATGGATGTCGCTGGCCGCGGCGCGGATGGCATCGTACAAAGTCGAGTTCACGAAGCGCACGACGGGGCTCGCGTCCTCGAGGATGCGCTTGAGCGAAATGTCCTCCGCGACGCGCTCGTCACGGCCCGGCCCCTGCTCGTCCCGTGCCAGCGATTCCACCGCGGTGACCGATTCTTCGTGGCGCGACAGCATGGCGCGAAGATCCGCGGGATGGATGAGACCCCAGGCGAAGGCGTCTGCTATGTGCTCCTCCGCCCAGGCGCGCACACGCGAGGACCAGGGATCGCATACCGCCACCAGCAGGCCGCCGTGGACATCGCGCAAGGCGAGGCATTCCCGATCGCCCGCTTCCGCGAATGCCACGACGTCGAATGCGGGTGCGAGCCCGCCGAGGGTCGCAGGCGTGATCGCGCGAAAGCCGCAGCCGCGCGCCAGCTCGGCGACCATTTGGGTGCGAGACATGCCGCTCAACTCCTCGATCAGTTCGAGGATCTTGCGTCCGCCGGCGCCCGCCTGCGTCCGCGCCTGTGCGATGAGCTCGGGCGGGAAATGTCCCGCGTGTCCGATCGCTGTCGCCTGCGCATTCACTGGATGCTCCCCGCCAGCTCGAAAATCGGCATGTAGAGGAATACGACGATCAGCCCGATGACCACGCCGATCGCCGCCATGAGTAGCGGCTCGAACAGGCGCGTGAACCAGTCGACCCAGCGCGCGAGCTGGTCCTCGTGGAAGGAGGCGATGCGGTCCAGCATCTCGGGCATCCTGCCGCTGTGCTCGCCTACCCTGAGCAGCCGGTACGCGATGGGTGTCGTCAATCCGTTCGCGTGCATTGCGTCCGACACCGCGCTGCCTTCGCGAACCGAGCGACAGGCGCCATCCATCGCCGGACGCAGCGCCATGCTCAGCATGGGCGATGCAATTTCCAGGGCGGCCGCGAGCGCGATGCCGGAACGCTGCAGCATGCCCAGCGTGCGATAGAAACGCGCGTATTGGTAAATGCGCAGCCGCGCGCCGACTGCCGGCAGCGCGAGCAGGCGCGACATCGCCCAGGCCTGCACCGAAGGGCGGGAAACCGCGGCGACGATCGCCACCACCGCACCGGCAAGCATCAGGATGAGGAGAGCGCCATGCGTTTCCACGGCGGCACCCCATTTCACCAGCATGCGCGAGAAGAACGGCAGGTCGGTCCCCATGTCTTCGAATATCCGGCGGAACTTCGGCACGACGTAGAAGAGCAGGAACAATGCCACTGTGCTACCGACGCAGAACAGCAACGCCGGATAGATGAGCGCGCTGCCGAGCTTCGCCCGCACCTGGTCCATCTGCAGCCGGTATCGGGCGTAACGTGCCAGCGATTCCGCGAGTCCGCCGGTCTTTTCATTGCTGCGGACGGTGGCAACGTACATCGGCGGGAAGATCTGCGGGAATTCCTGCAACGCCTGCGAGAACGGCGCGCCGCGATGCAGGTGTTCCAGCAGGCGCGACAGCACCTGCCTGACCGGCGCCGCTTCCTCCTTTTCCTCGAGTGCCGCGACGGCCGCCACGAGATTCAGGCCGGCTTCGAGCAGGGCAACCAGTTCCTGCGTGAAATTGAGCACCCGCAGGCTTGAACCGCGACGCGTCGCGCGGACCAGGCCCGCGGTGCGCCGGACCGCCAGCACGGCATAGCCCTGGTCGCGCGCGCTGCGGGTGGCGGCCCGCGCGTCCATCGCCTCGATCGCCAGGTCGACGACCTCGGCCTCGCCGCGAACCGCCCTCACCCGGAATTTCACGTCGATGCGCTCACTTCTGCACGGTCCAGTTGGTGACGGCTGCCTGCTCGCCGCTGCCGCCGGTGACGCCGTCCTTGCCCAGCGAGTACAGGTCGAAGTCGCCGTGATCGCCGGGACAACACTTGTACTGGTAGGGCCGGCCCCATGGATCCAGCGGCACGGCCTTGGCAAGATAGGGGCCGCTCCATTTGGCCTCACCGGACGGCGCCGCGACCAGCGCGGCGAGACCCTGCTCCGTCGCCGGAAAACGACCGACGTCCAGGCGATATTGCGACAGCGCCTTGTCGAGCGCATCGATTTGCGCGCGCGCGACCTTCACTTCCGACTTGCCGATTTGCCCGAAATACTTCGGACCGACGTAGCTCGCCAGCAGCCCGATGATGACCATCACCACCAGCAGTTCCAGCAGCGTGAAGCCGCGCCGCGACCGCTTGCCGGAAAGGCAGGCGGTCGCGGACACGGCTGAGCATCGCACCCGACCGGTCGCCATTACCTCGACCGCAGGAAATTCAGGAGGTCCTGTTTCTGCGTCTCCTTGAGGTCGTTGAATCTGGCGACTACGAAGCTGGCCTCGGAGGCGTCGTTGGTGCGCGAGCTTCCGCTGGCGTGTGCCTGGATCGCGGCGATGAGGTCGGACGTCCTGCCGTCATGCAGGAAAAACAGCCGCTGGCCCAGACCCCACAGCGGCGCCGTGCGAAAATCGCGCGGCCCGGCCTGGCCCTGCGAGACGCCGTCCGCCAGTCCCGGCCCCATGTCGTGCAGCATCAGGTCCGAATAGAGATTCACGGGCTGGTTGCGCAATGCCGCGACCGTGGAGTTGCCCGTGCGCATCGTCGGCGTATGGCAGGCCGCGCAGCCGACGGTGTTGAATACGCTGCTGCCACGGACGATCGATGGCGCGCCGCCGGGCGTATCGGTCGAGGGCTTGGGGGGTGCCAGCAGCCGCATGAATATCGAGAACCGTTCGATGGCGCTCAGGGTGCCCACCGTGTCGACCGAATCGCTGTTGGTCGTGTCGTTAGGCGACGAGTCGTACTGGCAGGTGGACTGCTCATTGCGCTCGGTCTGGAACAGCTCATTGGTAATGCCCATCTCGACGTTATAGGCCTCGCCCGAAAAGAGCAGCAGCGACTTGTTCTGGCCCTTCCAGCCGAAGCGCGCGATGGTTCCGTCGTTGCCGTTGGTGTTCGGCTGCCCTGAGATGGTGCTGCCGGCCAGCACGATGTTCGGCCGCCCGCGGATGCCGAAGGTGTGCCTTTGCGTCGCCGTGGCAGCCTGGTTGGCGATGATCGCGGAATCGGGAATCGCCTCGATGAGCCCGGCGCCGAATACCGGCGTGGGAATGCGAAAGATCGCGTTCTTGTTCGCCATCGCCCTCGCGAAATCCGGCTGGCTCATCGCACAGCCCGGCGCGTCGGAGCGGCCCGCGATCGTGAAGAGATCGTGCACGCCGCCGTCGGGACTACCGTCGGCGTTCTTGATGAACCGGACTTCCCGCGCCGGGCCGTTTGCGGTGATGAACGACGGCAGCTTGTTGGCCGCGCCGAGCTTCTTCGCGAATTCCACCTGCGGATTGACAGCCGGACTCGATCCGCCGATCGCCGGCTGCGAATGACAGCCCGCACAGCTGTCGAGGTTCATCGTCGGGCCCAATCCTTCTTCCACTGTTTCCGCTTCGGAGAAGTCGATCAGGCTCGCCTGGAAGAACTTCGTCTGGTTCGCGGTCAGGCCGGCAATGGGACCGCCCGCCGCGCCGGCGCCGGATCGCGGGCCTGGATCTTTTGCCTTGGTGGCGGTCGTGGTCGTTGCGGTCGTAGAGGTGGATGGCGTCGTTGTAGTAGTCGTTGTAGTTGACGTTGTCGCTGTGGTGGCCGGATCCACGGAAACGGCCAGCCTCATGTCGATGACGAACAAACCGACGAGAGCGATGATTGCGGACAGCAGCAATCCTGCAGAACGCGTGTTCATAGCCGATACCCCCGATTCATTGTTGGCAGGTATCCGGCCCCCTGGACGACAACTGGGACGCGAACCCCGCTTGATTTCGGACACCTCTTTTTCTCCGTCCAGAGGTGGCGCCTTGTTTGCTTTTATTGTTGCCGCGCAGCCTTAGCGACATCCATGCCGGGGGGAACACCCGGAACGGGCTGGCATAGATAACCGCAACGGGGGTACCAGATGTCGGGGCAGAAACGCAGGCGCTCGCGCTTGAGTAGCGAGCAGGTGCGACGCTTGCTGGAGCATTTCGTCGCCGGCACGCCGGCGCGCACGGCGGCGGAACTCGTCGAAGTCAATCGCAACACCGCCACGCATTTTTATCACCGCATGCGCGAGATCATTGCGGCGCATCTCGCGCCCGTCGAGGGAATCGACGGCCACGAAGTGGAAATCCACGGCGCCTGGTTCGGCACTCCGCGCAAATCGGCCAGGGGACGCGCGGAAGTCGGCAACGCACCCGTCTTCGGATTGCTCACGCGCGGGGGCAAGGTACACACCATGATGGTGTCGAACCCAGGCGAGGATGCGTTGCTGCCGCTGCTGCGCAAGCGCATCAATCCCGAGGCGCTGGTGTACACGAGCGCGACGCAGGTCTCATCCGCGTTGCACAGGCTGGGCGTGCGCCACCGTCGGGTCAGCGAAAGCGACCGCTTCGCGCCGGGCCCCGCGCACGTGAACGGCATCGAGAATTTCTGGAACCAGGCCCGCCGCCACCTGCGCAAATACAACGGCGTTCCCGGCCATCACCTGGACCTTTACCTGAAGGAGTGCGAGTGGCGCTTCAACTACGGATCGGCCAGGCAGTTGCTCAGGACGCTTTCGCAGTGGCTTGAGCAGGAAAAATAAGTGCTTGTCGCTTATCTATGCCAGCCCCGGCTCCGCGCCCGCGCAAGGCGGTAACAAAATGTGTCGCCGGAGTACGACGCGATGTGGCGTCCCGTCGACAATGTGCTGTTTCGTGGGAACAACGTTGTCGTTGCAGAACGACTGCGGCAATTGCGGACGCGGCTCGTTCGCCGAAAAAATCCGCGGCGTCAGGCGCGACTGTTCACGAGATTCAATACGATGGCGTGCAAAGCCTCGGGTGTAGCCGATTCGGGACGCACTGCCGGGCCCACCGTCAGCGAGATGGAGGGAAACAAGGTCGCGACTTTCCATTTGTCGCGGTTGCGCGAAAAAATACTGCGCCATAGGCCAAAGAGCGCCATGGGCACCACCGGCACAGGCGTACGCTCAAGTATGCGCGTGAGCCCGGGCCGGAATGGCGCGATTTCGCCGTCGCTCGACAACTGCCCTTCCGGGAAAATGCAGACGAGCTGGCCATCCGCGAGCGCGGCCGCCACCTCGTCGTAGGCTTTCTGCAGGACCGCCGGATCTTCCTTCGCTCCGGCGATGGGGATGGCCTTCATCGACCGGAAAATGAATTTCAGCACCGGCACGTTGAATATCGCGTAGTACATGACGAATCGGATCGGGCGCCGGCAGGCGGCCGTGATGACCAGTGCGTCGGCCAGGCTCTGATGATTGCAGACCAGCAATGCCGGTCCCTCTTCCGGGATGTTCGCGATGCCCATGGTCCGTAGTCGGTAGATCGAATGCACCAGCAGCCAGTCGATGAAACGAAGCAGGAATTCGGGAACCAGGAGATAGATATACAGCGCCACGACCGCGTTCAGGATGCCGGTGAGCAGCAGCAACTGCGGAATGGACATCCCGCTGCTCAGGGCAGCCACGGCAAGTCCGGCGGCGACCACCATGAACAATGAATTGAGGATGTTGTTCGCCGCGATGACGCGGGATCGATGCGAGGGGGCACAACGGGTCTGGATCAGCGCATACAGCGGCACGATGTAGAAACCGCCGAACATGCCGATCAGGAACAGGTCGAGGACGATGCGCCACGCGCCCGGCTGCATGATGAAGGCGGAAACGCCGATTTGTCCCTGCGCCAACGCGGAAGGCGTGGCGAAAAACAGGTCAATGGCGAACACGCTCAATCCGATGGATCCGAACGGCACGAGGCCGATCTCTACCTTGTGCCCGGACAAGCGCTCGCACAGCAGCGACCCAGCGGCCACGCCGACCGAAAAAAGCGCCAGCAGCATCGTGACCACATGCTCGTTGCCGCCGAGCACGAGCTTGCTGTAGTTCGGGAACTGCGACAGGAAGGTCGCACCGTAGAACCAGAACCACGATATGCCGAGCAGCGAAAGGAAGACCGTGCGGTTCTCCTTGGCGAACTTGAGGTTCTTCCAGGTTTCGCGCGCGGGATTCCACTCGAAGACCAGTTCAGGCGCGGAAGACGGCGCCTTCGGGATCGCCAGGCTGGAGAAAAAACCGAGCAGGCTGACGCCGAGGATCAGCACGCAAACCAGCACGATGCCGTTGTCTAGCGACACGAGTATGCCGGCGATCAAGGTTCCGACCAGGATGGCGATGAACGTGCCCATCTCCACCAGGCCGTTGCCGCCGACCAGTTCCCCGGCTTCGAGGGCCTGCGGCAGGATTGCGTATTTCACCGGCCCGAAGAACGTCGAGTGCAGTCCCAGCATGAACAATGCGGCAAACAGCAGCGCCAGGTTGTGCATCAGCAGTCCGGCGCTACCGATGACCATGATGCCGATCTCGATGGCCTTGATGATGCGGATGATCGAGGATTTCTCGAATTTGTCGGCGAGCTGGCCGGCGCTCGCGGAGAACAGCAGGAATGGAAGGATGAAGAGACCGGCCGCCGCGTTTGTCAGGACGTTGGAATCGAGGCCGGAGAATTCCGCCGCATGGTAGGCGACGAGAATGACGAGCGCGTTCTTGTAGACGTTGTCATTGAACGCGCCAAAGAACTGGGTCAGGAAAAACGGCGCGAAGCGGCGCTCGCGCAGGAGGCGGAACTGGCTTTTGTTTTCCATGATGCGCCGCGTGGACACCAAAGCCGCACAGCTTAGGCAAGCCGCCGCGCCAACGCAAATGCGCGCGCCGGCTAGCGCAAGCGCCGCGATGTGGAACGCGCCACCCGCTTTTCCGGGGAAAGATGGTCCAGCCAGAAGCGCAACCGGCTTCGCGCCTCGATTTCCTCGACCGGACCCTGGGCGGGATCGGCGTTCTGCGCCTGCTTCACGTAGGCGATGAAGCGTTCGCGACGCTCCACCTCATGCTCGATAGCCTCCTGCATCCAGCGCCTGGTGCTTTGCCCTTTTTGTCTCGCCGCACGGGCAATTCGCACGCTCAACTTCGCCGGAAGCCGGAGGGTGACGTTTTTGAACACGCTGTCTCCCTTGACCGCTTGTCGCAGGTTACGCTAGCGGAGCCCCCTGCGAGCGTCAAATCTACCAATTGAGAGGTTTTATTTTCACGCACGTGATCAGTGACTTAGGCTACTTGTCCGGGATATTTCTATGGCATTTTTTGCGCGTCCGGGCACCGCCTTGAAGGCGACTGAACCAGACCGGGAGATTGCCCCTCCAAGCAGACTGATCCACCCGGATCATTTCGAGGAGAATCCAATGACGAAAACGTTGACCGCGATCGCCGCCGGCCTGTGTGTCCTTGCGCTGGGCGCAGGAGCACACGCTGCCAGTGACGAGTACAAGGCTGCAAAGAAGCAGGCCGATGCCGACTACAAGACGGCGAAGGCCAGCTGCAAGAGCATGTCCGGCACGGACAAGAAGGACTGCATGTCGAAGGCCAAGGCCGATCACAAGGCGGCGATCGACAAGGCCAAGGCAATGAAGTGAGCCCGGCGTTCACCTTGCCTTGAAACGCGGCCGCGCCGTTTCGATTCCGGCGTGTCCGCTCGCATTTCGTCCCGCCTTCAGATGCTCATGCACACCGTATAGCTGTCGGCGGGATTGGCCTGGACGTTGGCGGTTGTCGATGGCGGACCCGGGACAGCCGATTGCTGGATCGCGCGCAGGGATCCGGTTTGGGGATTGCCGTCGTCGAGCAGCGCATCCAGTTGCAGGACGAACTGGCCGAGGATGTTTTTCGAGCAAATGACGTAGCCGCCAGTGAAGGCGCCCGAAATCGTCGTGAAATTCGTGTTGCTCTGGATGCCGACTTGTCCGCCGCCGGCATTCTTCGGCCAATAGTCCGAACCCGCCGCGCAATTCACCACGGTCGCACCCGGCGCCAGGTTTGCAAGCCGGATGTGCTGCCAGAACAGGCAGCTCTCATCGGTGTTCGTCGTGGTATCCCAGGCGCCATTGATGACGCCGTTGCCCACCAGGCCTGCCGGCGTCGTCGCCGTCGTGCTACCCGGAACATGGGTGGCGGCGATTGCATCGTCGCCAGGCAGGGATTTGAATTTGTCCTGGTAGCCATAGAGCATGGTCGGGATATTGCGAAAGTCCGTCGCGTAGCTCTTGACCTTGGCGTTGTTGATCAATTCCTGGCCCTTCAAAATGCCGCCCAGGAGCAGGCCGATGATCACCAGCACGATCGCGATTTCGATCAGCGTAAATCCGCGATTCTTTTTCTTGTTTGACACGATGTTCTCGTTACTGCGGCGAAATGCCGCTCACCCTGCTCGACGCCAGAAGCGTGCCAGATGAATCTGGCTTCTATGGCAGGAAAATCATCCTGAAAGTCCGTTCGTCGAAACAGCGAGTGCGCTTTCCGACGGCGACGACGATATTTCAGCGTCGAATCGCACTCGCCTTCGGCGGCAAGATTTGCTCGCGCCGGCTCGAAGTTTGAAAATTTTTCAGCGACGAATCGAAAGGACGGTGAAACCCTCGCCGATCAACTCGCGATGGATCTCGCCATTCAGGCCGGCGTCGCGCAAGAGTTTCTCTTGTTCCTCCCGCGTCGGAATGACGTTGCCCCAGATAAGTTCCTCGAAGCCGGTTTGCAGCGGAAACCGGAACTGCGGCAGGCGCGCTTCGTCGAGCGAGCCCGGATAGGTTTCGTCGACGATGACCATCCAGCCGCCGGGCTTGAGCGTGCGAGCGGCGGCACCGACGACGGCAGGCCGGATCGCGGGCGCGATCTCGTGCAGCACTTCGATCATCACCACGGCGTCGAATGCGCCCGCCGCCTCATCGACCTTCTCCTTGTGGACGGAAATTCGCCCGGCGAGTCCCGCCTTTTGCACTTTTTCGCGCGCCTGAGTGAGGCTCTCGTCATCGATATCCACGCCTGACAATCTTGCCTGCGGAAACGCCTTCGCCGCCTGCAGCAGGAAAATGCCGGTCCCGCAACCGATCTCGAGTATCGCTCCGCCACCGGACAAGCGGGAAGCCAGGTCGGCCAGCGCCGGCAGGATCTTTTTCGCGGTCACGACCTGCAGCCCCTGCGTCGATTCCGCGATGGCCTGGTTGAAGTGCTCGCCGCGCCCCTGGAACGGCTTTGCCTTGCCGGACTTGAACGCCTCGCGGCAGCGGCGGAAATCGTCTGCCGCGACCTCGGTGCCCAGCCGCACGTAGCCGCCGAGGTAGCGCGGATGCGTCGGGCTGGCGAGGATGGCGTCGAAGTGCGGCGCGAGCCGGAATTTTCCGCCTGCATCGGCATCGAGGATTTCGAGGCCGTACGCCGTCCGGCACCACACTTCGACGTAGGGAACATGCAAATCCAGCCTGGCGGCAAGCTCGGCGCCCGATTGGCCGGGATTCTGCGCGAGAGCCTGGAACAGGCCGAGGTGCACGCCCAGGTCGATCAGGTGGATGGTGTTGAAACCGCGCCGCCATTCGAAAATCTTCGCCACCTGTGCGTCCGCGCTGACGGCTGTCGCTTCCTGTCCGGCCATGCCCGCTCCCGTGTGTGCTCGAATCGGCGCAGTATACTGGCTGCCCACTCCGGCACCGTGTCGCCCCATGCAAACGCTCGCGAAGATTCTCGTCATCCTCTGCATCGTCCTTCAGGCAAACGCAGTCGCGGCGATTGAAATCGGCGAGGCCGCGCCAGCGCTGAAAGGCCGGCTCTTCTCCGGGCAATCCTTCGACCTCGCCGACCTGCGCGGCAAGGTTGTGCTGGTCAACTTCTATTCGAGCTATTGCAGCTTCTGCGCCTACGAGATCGGCAACCTCGAAAATTTTTACGAGCAGCACCATGACCAGGGCTTCGAGGTCATCGTCATCGGCGTCGACAACCTGGAGGACCGCGGCCGCGTCGAGCGCATGCTCGGCATCTACGGGCTTCCCGGGACGATGACCGACGAGCTCATGCAAAGCGGATTCGAGCGCAAGTACCCGACGCCCACTGCCTTCGTGATCGATCGGGAAGGCGTGCTGCGCAGTCGCACGCGCGGAGCGAAGCAGCCGTTCTACTACGCCGAGAAGATCCTGCCCCTGCTGCAGGAAAAGTGATCGCGCCTTACGGCGGCGCGGTCGATCGTGGGAGCCTCAGCAGGCCGAAGACCAGCGCGATGCCGATCAGGATCAACGCGCAGCCGGCCACCATGACGAGGTTAATTTTTTCTTGCAGCAGCAATGCGCCCCACATCATGCCGAACGCCGGCATCAGGAAAGTCACGGTCAGCGCCCTGGTCGGCCCGACGTCCGCGATCAGCCTGAAATAGAGCACGAAGGCCACGGTGCTGCACAAGAGCGCCAGCGCGAGGATGCTCGACACGACGGAAAGCGAAATCGACCCCGGCACGGGAAAAAGCGGCAGCAGCGGTAGCAGGACGAATGCAGCGCCCAGCAAGCTGCCGGTCGCCAGCCCCTGGGCGGACATTTTCGCGGGGTGCCGGCGCATGTAGATGCCGGCAAGCGCATAGCACATGGTCGCCAGGATGCAGACCACCGAGGCGAGCATCAGGCCCGGCGTAAGCTCGGGCAATCCGAAACGCATGACGAGTGCCACGCCCGCGACACCCGACAAGAGCCCGACGATCTTCCCCGGCGTGAGCTTTTCGCCGAGCCAGATTGCCGAGAATACGGCGCCCCATAGCGGCGCCGAAGCATTCAGGATCACGGCATACGACGCGGAAAGGGAAATCGAGGCGAAGGCGAACAGCGAGAACGGCAGCGCCGAATTGAGAATCCCGATGATGAGGTAGGCCTTCCAGTTGGAACGGAATTGCAGGTCGGCCCCGACCGCTCGGTAATAGGCCAGCAACGCGAGTCCGCCGATCGACGCGCGCAATTCCGCGGTAGCCAGCGGACCGAGCGCCGGCGCGGCAACCCTGAAAAACAAGAACGAGGCGCCCCAGATAGCCGCCAGAACCAATAGCCGCGATAGATTTGCCTTGTTCACTCCAGGTTCACATCGAAGGCGCGCCCGGTCGTCCACTTCAGGGTCGCATCCCCATAGGGGCCCCTGCTCCGCCCTCCGTGTCCGGCCCCGGATGGCGGCAGGCTGGCGGCGTCCGTCGCGGACGCCGCAGCGATCGACGGCTAGACTCTTGCCGGTTGCCCTTTCACCGATGCGGACGCGACTGCGATCCTGCGCGTCCAGCCGTAGGGATCCTGCACGCGGCCGTACTGGATGTCGGTCAGACCCTTGAACAAATGCCGCGCGACCGGACCTGCGTCGCCGGTGCCAACCTTGTAGTCCCTGCCCTGGTAGCCGAACCGGCCGACCGGCGCGATGACGGCGCCGGTGCCGATGCCGAAGGCCTCGGTGACCTTGCCCGCCTCGATCTCGTGAAGTGCCTGCTTCACGTCGATGCGCGCCTCCTCCACCGTATAGCCGAGATCGGGGGCCAGTCGCAGCAAGGATTCCCGCGTGATGCCGTGCAGGATGGCGCCGGAGAGCGCGGGCGTGACGATGCGCTTGCCCTCGTACACGAAGGCTATGTTCATGGCGCCAACCTCGTCGACGTAGCGCCGCTCGACGGCATCCAGCCACAGCACCTGCTGGTAACCCGCCGCGAGTGCGTTCTCGGTACCACGCAGGCTGCCGGCGTAGTTGCCCGGTGTCTTGGCTTCGCCCGTCCCGCCGCGGACGGTGCGCACGAAATCGTCGGACACGAGGACCGAGATGGGCTTGAAACCTCCGGCGAAATAGGGCGCGACCGGGCTCAGGATGATGTAGAAAAGATAGCTGCGGCTCGCGCGCACCTCGAGCGTGGTGTCGAGTCCGATCATCACGGGCCGGACATAGAGCGCGGCGCCGTCCTGCCTGGGTGTCCATGCATGTTCGAGCCGTACCAGTTCGGCGATGGCTTCTACCTGCTCTGCGATCTCCATGGCCGGCATAGCCATGCGCGCAGCGGACCGATTCAGCCGCTCCGCATTCTTTTCCGGGCGAAACAAATTGAGATCGCCATCCGGGCGCAGGTAAGCCTTGGTGCCGTCGAAAACCATTTGGCCGCAATGCACGGCGATGGCCGCCGGGTCCAGGCCGAGCGGGCGATAGGGCCCGATCACCGCGTCGTGCCAGCCGCGGCCCGCGGTGTACTGTCTGGTGAACATGCGTCCCGTGAAATGGCGCCCGAATCCCAGCGGCTCGGGCAGGCTAGCTGGCGCCGAGATCGTCGCGGGTTCGATGCGGATTTCCATGCTGCTCATGACGGCGTCTTCTCCTCGAGGAAGTGCGCGGCGAGTGCGTCCCACTCCTCTTCCAGTGCGCAATCGGCGGGCTTGCGTCCGGCGCGGCGATACCAGTAGCCCGCGTTCGAAAGATCGCCTTCGACCCGGTGCAGGTGAGCATGCACCCAGGCCGACGGCTTCTCGTCCTCGTGGGCCTGCGCGATTTCGTGGGCGCGCTTCCAGTCGCCCTTGCGCAGATGCCACAGGGCCTCGAGCATGGGCGGGCAATCCTTGGGCGGCGAGCGCTCGCCGGTGCTGAGCGTGAATTCCTGCAGGTTCATGCGAACTCCTGTAGCGGCCGACATTATCGGCGGATTCCGCGCCCGGCGCGCAAAAAAAATGGACGCCGAGGCGTCCATCTGGCGTGCTGGAATGCGGCTCAGGCACTCGCGATGCGCCGGCGCAGGTCCGCGCCCTGGTCGGTGCGGAATTCCTGCTTGACGTGGCGCGTGCTGTAGCCGTTGAACAAGTGGCCGAGCAGCCCGCGATCGAGGTCGCTCGTGCCCATGTACCAGTCGGCCACGGGATAAGTCAGGTTCATGTTGCGCTCCATCATGATCGGCTGGCTGTGATGGGCGGCATGGTGGCGGCGGATGGTGTTGACAAGCGGCATGTTGCGCACGAACCAGTTGTCGTGCACATGGCAGCACAAATGGAAGGTCTCGTAGTTCAGGTAGTAGATCGGCGTCAGCATCATGACGATGTAGCCGGCGTTCGCGGACCACAGGTAGCCGAGCACCAGCGCGGCCGGCAAGGTCATCAGCATGAACACCATCAGCGCATAGGGCGGGAACAGCACGATGCGCCACTCGCGGTTGGTGTCGTAGGTCATCACTTGCGCGGTGAAATACTGGTGGTGCTGGTGCGTGTGCCGGTGGTAGACCGGCATGAGGATGCCCTTGATCGGGCGATGCATGGCGTTCTTGTGCAGCCACCATTCGTTCCAGTTGTAGAAGACCAGCACCGGGATCACGAACAGCAGCTCCCAAGCGGTTGGCTCATGAACATGCGCCACGCAGTACCAGATGACGGCGATGCCCGGCACGAATATCGAAAGCAGGTGGCCCCAGCCGTTGTACCACGACGCGATGTTGCGCCGGTACTCGTCGCGAAATGCCGCCTGCTTAGGCGTCAGGGTTCCTGCGGTCATGTCGGCTCCTCTTCACCGCGCGACGGCGCGCGGCGCATCTGATATATCAGTCGTATGCAAGCCTACCGCGCCGGCCGCGCCGGGTCAATCGCGCTGACCGCCGGCCGGTCGTTCAGACCGGCTCGACCGTCGAGCGCGTGAACGCCTCGATGTAATCGACGAGCTTGTCCGAAGCCTGCGCCGCGGCCTTCGTCTCGCCTTTGGCCACCGCGCGGGCAACCGCCGCGTGCAGCTTCGCTGCGAGCGGCATGTCTGCAGCCTCACGGTAGTGAATGAACCAGAACCGCCGCGAAAGCGAATGCATCAGGGACATGGCACCGGCCGCGTATTCGTTGCGCGCAGCAACCAGGCACAATTCGTTGAAGGCGCGGTCCGTGCGCATGAACGCGGTCTCGTCGTTGCCGCGCGCGGCGGCTTCGAAAGCCTTGGCGAGCGCGGCAAACTGTTCGCGCTCGACCGCGCTCGCCCGCTTGGCGGCGGACCGCGCAACCAGGCGCTCGATTTCCCGGCGAACTTCCAGCAGCCGCAATTGCGCGCCGACGTTGATCTCTGAAACGATGATGCCCCGCCGGGGCAGGATCGTCACCAGCCTCTCCCTCGCAAGCCGGTGCAAGGCCTCGCGAATCGGCGTACGGCCGATGCCCAGCTTGTCGCTGAGCGCCGTTTCCGAAACGACTTCGCCGGGCGCCAGCTGCAACGTGACGATGGCCTCTTCGAGCCTGGAATAAGCCTGGTCCGTCAGGCTGGAATCGACGCTGGCTACGGGTTGCCTCGTGATGCTGGTTTTCTTGCGGGCCGGCATGATCGGTTTTTAGGTGAAGGTTCGGCGATTATGCCGAATTCGATATCGCCTGAAACCTTACGATCATCGGGTTTGCCCGTTCAACGCGGTTGCGCTATGTTTCGCCTCTTCCGTTTGATGAATTCGCGCATGTCCACTGCAATCGCCGCACCGTTTCGCAAGGACGCCAAGGTCATTGGTCTTGTCGGCCTGGCACACGGCACCTCGCATTTCTTCCATCTGTCGCTCGCTCCGCTGTTTCCCTGGCTCAAGGATGCGTTTTCGGTCAGTTACGCCGAACTCGGACTGCTGATGACGGTTTTCTTCATCGTCTCCGGCATAGGCCAGGCCCTCGCCGGATTTGTCGTCGACCGCTTCGGTGCCCTCCCCGTGCTTCTCGGAGGAATTGCATTATTGGGGTTGTCTGCGTTGGGCCTTGCCGCCAGCCACAGTTATCCGATGCTGCTTTTTTTCGCCGGTGTCACCGGCCTCGGCAATTGCGTATTCCATCCGGCGGACTTCACACTGCTCAACAAGCGTGTCAGCGTGTCGCGACTCGGCCATGCATTCAGCGTGCACGGCCTGACCGGTACGTTGGGCTGGGCGATCGCGCCGATATTCCTCGTCGGCATCACGACCGTCGCGGGCTGGCGCACGGCGCTGATTGGCGCGGCAGTGCTCGCCTTCACCGTATTTGCGGTGCTGGTGGTTTTCCGCAACCTGCTGGATCCGCGTGAGGTCGATGAAGCCGTTGCGCATTCCGCGAAAAAGAACGTCGCCTCGACCGGCATTCTCGGCTTCATGAAAGTGCCGGCCGTCTGGATGTGCTTCGCCTTCTTTTTCATTTCGTCGATTTCCTTCGGCGGCGTGCAAAGCTTCGCGGCCACGGCACTGCGGGAGTTGTACGACATACCGCTGACGTATGCGACGGCCTGCATCACGGCCTACATGCTCGCCAGCGCGGCCGGCATCGTCGCCGGCGGTTTCCTCGCCGCGAAAGTCCAGCAGCACGACAAGATCATCGCCATTGCTTTCGCCGGCGCCGGCGCGATTTCCATCCTGGTGGCGAGCGGTGTGCCCGCGGTGCCGGCAGTGATCGTGCTGCTCGGCTTGATCGGCTTCGGCTCCGGCATTGCAGGTCCTTCGCGTGACCTTCTGGTCCGCGCGGCGGCGCCCAGGAATGCCACCGGTCGCGTGTACGGCGTGGTCTATTCGGGACTGGACATCGGCCTGTCCGGCGCGCCGCTGATGTTCGGCATCCTCATGGATGGGCACCATCCCGGCTGGGTGTTCATCGGCATCGGCGCCTTCCAGGCGCTATCGCTGATTGCGGTGCTGGGCGTGGGAGAGCAGGCGGAAAAGCGCAGGACGCAAACTGCTTGACCGCGCGTCAGCGCAATTTGGCGACGGCTTCCCTGGCGAGACCACTCAGTCCGTCGCCGCCGCCTTCGAGGTGTGCCACGATTTCCTTGCGCATGCGCGGATCCCAGAACCGCCTGATGTGGCCCGCGACGCCATCGACCGCGACCGCGTGATCCGGCTCCGATTTGAAGAAATTCCCGATGTCGTTCGCCATGCGAACCAGGCGATCGATGTTCATGCTCTCCAATCCTGTGTCGACGTGAGGCGTCCCGCGCCGTCTGCATACACAACGCAGCGCTCCCCGCGCGTAAAACCCGCCAGCGTGAGCCCGGCGTCGCGGGCGAGGCGCACAGCTAGCGCCGTAGGCGCCGACACCGCCGCCAGCAGCCCGATGCCAGCCATTGCGGTCTTTTGCACCATCTCGTAACTCGCGCGGCTGGTCACGACGATGAACCCGGTTGGGGCATCCACCGCGCCGGACACCAGCGCCCCAATCAATTTATCCAGCGCATTGTGCCGGCCGACATCTTCACGCACGAATTGCAATTCACCTTGCGCGTTCGCCCACCCCGCCGCATGGACCGCACCGGTGGCGGCGTTCAACGCCTGCATTTGCGGTAGCCGCTTCATGGCCGCAACGATGGCGGCACGATCGATGGACCGAACGGCAGACCTGATTTTCGGCACGTCGCGCATCGCTTGTTCAATGGTCTGCGCGCCGCACAGGCCGCAACCGGTACGCGCCGTCATGTTGCGGCGGCGGGCCTCGATGTCGGCGACCCGCTGCTTCGGGACGCTCAGGTAAACGGAATAGCCGGATTGCTCCGGCACGATCTCCAGGCCGCCCAGTTCAGCGGCGCCGGCGATGATGCCTTCGCTCAGGCTGAAGCCCAGTGCGAAGTCTTCGAGGTCGGCCGGCGTCGCCATGACGACGACGTGCGGCACGCCGTTATAGACCAGGGCAACCGGCACTTCCTCTGCGATCTCTTCGACGACGGCGTCGCGACGATCGCCTTCGAGTCGTATCGCCTGGACGGTGCGATGCACGCCGGCGGCCGCGTCGAAATCCCGCTTCGCCATATCAGGCCTTGCTGGTTTCCCGCTTCGGCAGCAGGTCGAGCTGGGTATCGGTGAATTCCTGGAAGCGTTTCTGCCACGACGAGGGCTGGGTGACCTGGGTCACCTGCACGGCCGTCACCTTGTACTCGGGGCAGTTCGTCGCCCAGTCCGAGTTGTCCGTCGTGATGACGTTCGCCCCCGATCCCGGGAAGTGGAAAGTCGTATACACCACACCCGGTTGCATGCGCTCGGCAAGCTTCGCGCGCATGACCGTCTCGCCAGCGCGACTGGTCACACCGACCCAGTCCCCTTCACGGATGCCGCGCTGCTCCGCGTCGTGCGGGTGGATCTCGAGCTTGTCCTCGTCATGCCAAAGGTTGTTCGCAGTGCGCCGTGTCTGCGCGCCGACGTTGTACTGCGAGAGTATCCGTCCCGTCGTCAGGATCAGCGGGTATTTCGACGTCGTGCGCTCTTCCGTCGGGATGAACTCGGTGATGACGAAATTGCCTTTGCCGCGGACGAATTCGTCGACGTGCATGGTCGGCGTGCCTTCGGGCGCCGCGTCGTTGCAGGGCCACTGGATGCTGCCGAACTCGTCGAGCTTGCGATAGCTCACGCCCGTGAACGTGGGCGTCAGGCGCGCGATCTCGTCCATGATCTCGGATGGATGCTTGTAGTGCATGGGATAGCCGAGCGCATTCGACAGGTCGACCGTGACTTCCCAGTCTTCCTTGCCGGCCAGCGGCGGCATGACCTTGCGTACCGGCGAGATGCGCCGTTCCGCATTCGTGAACGTGCCGTTCTTCTCGAGGAACGACGAGCCCGGCAGGAACACGTGCGCGAACTTGGCGGATTCGTTGAGGAACAGGTCCTGCACGACGACGCATTCCATCGCCATCAGCGCATGTGTCACGTGCTGCGTATCTGGATCTGACTGCGCGATGTCCTCGCCCTGGATGTACAGGCCCTTGAAGCTGCCGTCTACCGATGCGTCGAACATGTTGGGGATGCGCAGGCCCGGTTCGTTGTCGAGCTTCACACCCCATTCCCGCTCGAAAAGTGCGCGTGTTTCATCGTCCGATACGTGCCGGTAGCCTGGGAATTCATGCGGGAAGGAGCCCATGTCGCAGGAGCCCTGCACGTTGTTCTGCCCGCGCAACGGGTTCACGCCGACGCCCTCGTGGCCGATGTTGCCGGTCGCCATCGCCAGGTTGGCGATGCCCATCACCATGGTCGAGCCCTGGCTGTGCTCGGTGACGCCAAGGCCGTAGTAAATCGCCGCGTTGCCGCCCGTGGCGTACAACCGCGCCGCTCCCCTCACTTCTTCCGCCGGGACGCCGGTGAGCTTTTGCATTTCCTCCGGGGAATTGCGGGCCTCGGCCACGAAGTCCTTCCATTTCGCGAACTGCTTCATGTCGCAGCGCGCGGCGACGAAATCCTCGTTTACCAGGCCCTCAGTGACGATGACATGCGCCAGCGAATTGACCAGCGCGACGTTGGTACCGGGCCGCAACTGCAGGTGGTAATCGGCCTCCACGTGCGGCGTGCGCACCATGTCGATGGTGCGTGGATCGGCAATGATCAGTTTCGCACCCTGGCGCAGCCGGCGCTTCATGCGCGAGGCGAACACCGGATGGCCGTCGGTTGGATTCGCGCCGATGACCACGATGACATCGGATTTCATTACGGAATCGAAGTCCTGCGTGCCGGCGGATTCGCCCAGCGTCGTCTTCAGGCCGTAACCGGTGGGAGAATGGCAGACGCGCGCGCAGGTATCGACGTTGTTGTTGCCGAAAGCGGCACGAACCAGTTTCTGGACAAGGTAGGTTTCCTCGTTGCTGCAACGTGACGACGTGATGCCGCCAATCGAGCCGCGGCCGTACTTCGCCTGGATGCGCTTGAACTCGGCGGCCGTGTGCGCGATGGCCTCTTCCCAGGACACCTCCTGCCAGGGATCCGTGATCTTCGCGCGTATCATCGGTTTGGTAATGCGGTCCTTGTGGGTGGCATAGCCGAAGGCGAAACGGCCTTTGACGCAGGAGTGGCCGCGATTGGCCTTGCCGTCCTTGTCCGGCACCATGCGAACGAGTTCCGTGCCCTTCATCTCGGCACGGAAAGAACAGCCGACGCCGCAGTAAGCGCACGTCGTGACGACGCTGTGGTCGGCCTGGCCTTTCTCCACCACCGATTTTTCCATGAGCGTCGCGGTCGGGCACGCCTGCACGCAGGCGCCGCAGGAAACGCATTCCGACTCCATGAACGGCTGGCTTTCGCTCGGCGACACCATTGAAGCAAAGCCGCGGCCGTCTATGGTCAGCGCAAACGTGCCCTGCACTTCCTCGCAGGCGCGCACGCAGCGCGAGCAGACGATGCACTTGCTGGGATCGAAATCGAAATACGGATTGGACCTGTCCTTCTCGGCTTTCAAATGGTTCTCGCCGTCGTAGCCGTAGCGCACCTCGCGCAGGCCCACGACGCCGGCCATGTCCTGCAACTCGCAATTGCCGTTGGCCGGACAGGTCAGGCAATCCAGCGGGTGGTCGGAAATATAAAGCTCCATGACATTGCGGCGGATGTCGGCGAGCTTCGGCGTTTGCGTGCGCACCTTCATGCCAGGCGCAACGCTGGTCGTGCATGAGGCCGGATAACCCTTGCGACCCTCGATCTCGACGAGGCACAGGCGGCAGGAACCGAAGGGTTCGAGGCTGTCGGTCGCGCACAACTTCGGCACCTTGACGCCCGCCTCCATCGCCGCGCTCATGACCGATGTGCCTTCCGGAACCGAGATTTCGACGCCGTCGATTTCCAGGGTCACGAGTTTTTCCGACACGCGCTTCGGCGTGCCAAAGTCGACCGGGTTCTGCAGCGATACGTTCGTTTGCACCGACATGCCGCTTCTCCTTGCCGCCTTCAGGCGGCCTTGCGCTTCGGCGTCGCGCCGAAGTCCTCGGGAAAATGCTTGACCGCGCTCTGCACCGGGAACGGCGTCATGCCACCCAGCGCGCACAGCGAACCGTTGATCATGGTGTCACACAAATCTTCGAGCAATTCGAGGTTGCGGCCGCGGTCCTGTCCCGCGACGATGCGGTCGATGACCTCCGTGCCGCGAGTCGAACCGATGCGACAGGGCGTGCACTTGCCGCAGGACTCGATCGCGCAGAATTCCATGGCGTAGCGCGCCATCGCCGCCATGTCGACGGTATCGTCGAACGCCACGATGCCGCCATGCCCGACCATCGCGCCGACGGCAGCGAAGGCCTCGTAGTCCAGCGGCGTATCGAATTGCGAGGCCGGCATGTAGGCACCCAGCGGTCCGCCGACCTGCACGGCTCGAATCGGCCGCCCGCTGGCCGAACCGCCGCCATAGTCGTACAGCAATTCGCGCAAGGTCACGCCGAAGGCTTTCTCGACCAGCCCGCCGTTCCTGATGTTTCCTGCAAGCTGGATGGGCAACGTGCCGCGCGAGCGGCCCATGCCGAAGTCGCGGTAATACGCGGCGCCCTTGTCCAGGATGATCGGCACCGACGCGAGCGTGATGACGTTGTTGATCACCGTCGGCTTGCCGAACAGCCCCTGGATCGCGGGCAGCGGCGGCTTGAAGCGCACCATGCCGCGCTTGCCTTCCAGGCTTTCGAGCAACGAGGTCTCTTCGCCGCAGATGTAGGCGCCGGCGCCCTTGCGCACCTCGAGTTCGAACGCCTTGCCGCTCCCGAGCACGCTGGCACCCAGATAACCCGCGGCAGTAGCACGCGCGATGGCCTCGTTCAGCGTGGCGATCGCATGCGGATACTCCGAGCGCACGTAGATGTAACCCCGTGTCGCCCCGGTCGCGATGCCGGCGATCGCCATGCCCTCGACCAGGACGAACGGATCGCCTTCCATGATCATGCGATCCGAGAACGTGCCGGAGTCGCCTTCATCCGCGTTGCAGACCACGTACTTCCGGTCCGCGTTCGTATCGAGGACGGTCTTCCACTTGATGCCGGCGGGAAAAGCCGCGCCGCCTCGACCGCGCAGGCCGGAATCCGTGACAGCCTTCACCACGTCCGCGCCGGCCATCGCGAGCGCATTGCGCAAGCCTCGCCACCCGCCGTTCGCCGCGTAGTCCTCCACGCTGACGGGGTCGGTAATGCCCACGCGCGCGAACGTCAGTCGTTCCTGGTTTTTCAGGAAGGCGATTTCCTCGGTCGGCCCGAGGTAGAGCGGGTGCTTTTCTGCCTGCAGGAGTCCGGCGTCGAACAGGGAGGCGACATCCTTGATGCCGACCGGTCCGTAGGCAACGCGCCCCTGTTGCGTCTCGACTTCGACCATAGGCTCCAGCCAGTACAAGCCGCGCGAGCCGTTGCGAACGATGGAGATGTCCGCCTCGCGCCGGGCGGCTTCGACCATGACCGCCGCGACGACGGCTTCCGCGCCCAGCGAAAGCGACGACGAGTCGCGCGGAATGAAGATTCGCTGGCTCATGCCGGCGCTTCCTCGAGCTCCCGCATGACTTCCTCGAATCGCTCCGGCGTGACACGACCGTACACGTCGTCGTCCACCATCATCGCCGGCGAACAGGCGCAATTGCCCAGGCAATAGATCGGCTCCAGGGTGAACGTTCCGTCCGGCGTAGTCTCATGAAAGTCGACGCCCAGGCGCCGCTTTGCCTGCTCGACCAGCGCATTGGCCCCCATTGCCTGGCAGGATTCCGCACGACAGACATACACCGTATGGCGGCCGGGCGGCGTGGTGCGGAAATAATGGTAGAAGCTCACGACACCGTGCACTTCGGCACGGGAGAGATTCAGCGCATCGGCAATTTGCGCGATGGCGTCCGGCGGCACGAAGCCGAGCTCATCCTGGATTCCGTGGAGAATGGGCAGCAACGCGCCCTGCTGGTTTTTGCGCTCTTGCAGAACGCGATCGACGATTGCTCCGTGCAGCTTGATCTGCGCCACCACTCCTCCTTGCACCCTCGCGTCGCACCGGCGTGGATGCTCCCGTTTGCCGACGCTTCCCTGCTGTAGGACAATTCCTTATGCAAGGAATTGCATATTATTCGGGCAATGTTATCCTTTTACAGGGGAAAGTTAGCGTTTCAACTGCCTTCCTTCAATATGAATATCAGTGCATATAAGGGGCGGGATGAGCAAAATCCTGGTACGGCCGGCATGGCTCGTCAGCAACGACGCGGGACAAGAACTCGACCAGCAGCTGTTTCCGGTGCTGCAGGCAATCCATGACGCCGGCAAGTTGACGGTCGCGGCCACCAAGGTCGGCCTGTCCTATCGGCATGCCTGGAACCTGATCGGCCGGTGGTCGGATTTCTTCGGCAGCCCGCTCGTGAACCTTGAACGCGGGCGCGGCACGACCCTCACGCCGCTCGGCGAGAAGCTGCTGTGGGCGGAACAACGCATCAATGCCCGCCTCGCGCCGCAGCTCGAAAGCCTTGCCTCCGAGCTGAACCTGGAGATCAGCAAGCTCGTCACGACCGCGCGATCCACGTTGCGGATTCACGCGAGCCACGGCTTCGCCGTCGCCAAGCTGCCCGAACTGCTGCGGGAGCATTCCCTGATCCAGCTCGACCTGCGCTATCTCGGGGCACAGGAATCCCTCGCCTCCGTGGGGCGCGGCGCCTGCGAGTTCGGCGGTTTCCACGTGCCCGAAGGTGACCTCGGCGACCAGGCGCTGGCGCAGTACGCGAAGTGGCTGATGCCGGACCGCCAGAAGCTGGTCCACCTGGTCACGCGCACGCAGGGATTGTTTCTCGCGAAGGGCAACCCCAAGAACATCCGCGGCATCGCCGACCTTGCCAGGCCCGGCGTCGTGTTCATCAATCGGCAGCGCGGCTCCGGAACCCGCCTGCTCATCGACCAGTTGCTCGAGCAGGCCGGCGTCGACCTGCAACGCCTGGACGGCTACCAGACCGAGGAATTCACGCATGCCGCCATCGCCGCCTACGTGGCAAGCGGCATGGCCGACGCCGGCTTCGGCGTGGAACCGCCGGCCCGGCAATTCAACCTGGATTTCATCCCGGTCGCCAAGGAGCGCTACTTCCTGATCTGCCGGGACGAAACGCTGCAGCTCCCCGAAGCTGCCGAATTGATCGAACTGCTGCGCGGTCCGGCGTTCAAGGCCCTGGTCCGCGGCCTGCCGGGGTACTCCGCGCCGCGCGCGGGCGAGGTCGCCGGCGTCGCAGAAACCTTCCCCTCCCTCGAAACGCGCAAGTAGGCGCGTATCCGATTCCCGTCGCTGCCGCTAGAATCGCATGGTGTCCGGCGGCGAATCCCTCCAGCAATCAACCGATGCGGCCATCGTCGTCGATGGCGTCGGCAAGACTTTCGCCAACGGCACGCGCGCGCTGGGACCGGTCACGCTGCGCATTCGCCAAGGGGAATTCGTCGCCGTGGTCGGTCCGTCGGGCTGCGGCAAGAGCACGCTGCTGAGGTTGATCGCCGGCCTGGCCGAACCGAGCACGGGAAGCGTGAGCCTTGCGCGGGCGCTCCGGGATGCGGGCATCGGCTATGTATTCCAGAGCCCCACGTTGATGCCCTGGGCCAGCGTCGAGCGCAACGTACGGCTGCCGCTCGACCTGGACGGCGTCCCGCGCGAGCAAGCCGCAGACCAGGTCGAGCACGCCCTGGCGATGGTCGGGCTGCGCGAATTCGGGCAAGCCTATCCGCGCGAGCTGTCGGGCGGCATGCAGATGCGTGTTTCGATCGCGCGCGCGCTGGTCACCCGGCCGCGGCTGCTGCTCATGGACGAGCCGTTCGGCGCGCTGGACGAAATCACCCGCAATCGACTCGACCTGGACCTCTCCGCGCTGTGCGCGCGCGAAAACCTCACGGTCATGTTCGTGACGCACAGCATCTACGAAGCCGCCTTCCTGTCTTCGCGCGTGATCGTGATGTCCGCCCGACCCGGGCGCATCGCCGGCGACTTCGCCATCGAAGAACCGCGCGCGCGCAGCGACGGCTACCGCCACACGCCCGCCTTTGCGCGCATCAATGCCCAGCTTTCCGCCGCGCTCGCCGCCGCGATGGACGAACCTGAATTCGTAAAGGCGCAGGTTTTCTCGTGAACAACCGTTGGACCGGCGTCGTGGCGCCCGTGCTGGTGGGGATGGCATTGCTGCTGGCCTGGCAGGCCTGGGTCACCGTGTACGATGTCCCGGCCTACATCGTTCCTTCGCCGCTGAACATATTCAGCACGCTGGTGCGCGACTGGGGTTTGCTGTCCGGTTCGCTACTGGTAACGCTAGGCGTGACGTTCGCGGCCCTGCTTGCAGCCGTCGTTCTTGGTGCGGCGCTGTCCGTCGTGTTCGTGCAAAGCCGGCTCGTCGAAGCGAGCCTGTTCCCCTACGCCGTCATCCTGCAGGTCACGCCTCTGGTCGCAATCGCACCGCTCATCATCATCTGGGTCGACGATTCGCGGGCCGCGCTGGTGATCTGCGCCACGGTCGCGTCGATATTCCCGGTCATCACCAGCACGACCATCGGCTTGCGCAGCGTCGACCCGGGCCTGCTCGATCTGTTCCGCATGCACGGTGCCTCGCGAACCCAGACGTTGCTGCGCCTGCGGGCACCGAGCGCCGCGCCGTATTTCTTCGCCGGCCTGAGGATAGCAGCGGCGCTTGCCCTGATCGGCGCGGTCGTCGCGGAGTTCGTCGCCGGCACGGGCGGAACGCGCTCGGGGCTCGCCTACCAGATCCTGCAGGCCGGGCTGCAACTCAACATTCCGCGGCTGTTCGCGGCGCTTGCGCTGATCACGCTCACCGGCATCGCGCTGTTCGCGGCGGTCACGGCCCTGTCGAAACTGGTCCTGCGGCGCTGGCACGAGAGCGAATTGCCGCGGGACCCCTGATCACCGCAACCGGGCCGGGCCCGTTTCCTGCGTCGCCCGGCATGAATTCAAAACGAGGTGTGACATGCAAAAGGAAGAGCACGAGGCCATGCTTGCGGTCGCCATCGAGGAAGCCCGGACAGGCCTGGCCGAAGGCGGCATCCCGATCGGTGCGGCCTTGTTCGATCGAAGCGGCAAGCTGCTGGGCCGCGGGCATAACCGGCGCGTGCAGGAAAACGATCCGTCCGTGCACGGCGAGACCGACGCGTTTCGAAAAGCCGGCCGCCAGCGCAGGTATCAGGACACGATCATGGTCACGACCCTGGCGCCGTGCTGGTACTGCAGCGGGCTCATCGTCCAGTTCCAGATCGGCAAGGTCATCGTCGGCGAATCGCGGACATTCCAGGGCGGCATCGATTGGCTGCGTGAGCGTGGCGTGCAAGTCGTCGACCTCGATTCGCCGGAATGCCAGAAGCTGCTCGGCTCGTTCATCCATGCGCATCCGGAGATCTGGGACGAGGACATCGGCGAAGCATGAGTGCCGGCTGCACGCATTGCACCGGAACAGTCCGTGTCATCCCCAAACTCTTTCATAGAAAGGAAGGCCGTGAAAAGGATTTCGGTTGCATCGATCGCAAGCGCCCTGTTACTGACTTGCACCGGAAGCGTGCTTGCCGGCGACGGCAAGCCGGAACAGGAAGCGCTGTCCCTGCTGCGCGAATACATCGGCATCGACACGACGAATCCGCCCGGAAACGAAATCCGCGCGGCTGAATTTTTCAAGGCGATTTTCGATCGCGAAGGCATCGAGTCGCGGACTTTCGAGTCCGCGCCGGGGCGCGGCAACGTCTATGCGCGCATCAAGGGGGACGGATCCGAAAGGGCAATCGTTTTGCTGAGTCACATGGACGTGGTGCCCGCGGACCGGCGCCATTGGTCCGTCGATCCCTTCGCGGCCGTCGTCAAGGACGGCTACCTGTGGGGTCGCGGCGCACTCGACGTGAAGGGCCTGGGAATATTGAACCTCATGGCCATGCTGACGTTGAAGCGCGAGGGCGTACCGCTGAAATCGGACGTGATCTTCCTCGGCACGGCGGACGAAGAAGCCGGCGGTGCCATGGGCGCCGGGTACATGACCAGGGAGCATTTCGACCTCGTGCAGGACGCCGGGCTCGTCATCAATGAATTCGGCTTCATCTCGATCGGCGAAGACGGCAAGCCGCGGTATTACGGCGCATCCCCCGCGGAAAAGGCGCCGTTCTGGCTGAAGCTCACGGCGACCGGCACGCCCGGGCACGGTTCCGCGCCGCGGCCGGATTCCGCCGTTCTTAAACTCATCGAAGCTTTGCATCGGATCGCGAGCTATCAAACCGTGTTGAGCGTCGACCCGGTTGCGCAGAAATTCTTCGCGGACATCGCGGACCTCGAGCCCGTGCCGGCAAGGCGAGAGAAGCTCAAGGACCTTCGTGCGTCGTTGGGCGATCCCGCGTTCGCCGCCGAATTCACCAAGGATTTGCGCAACAACGCCACCGTGCGCAACACCATTTCCATCACCATGCTGGATGGATCGAACAAGGTGAACGTGATTCCAGCCGAAGCCTCGGCGCAACTCGACGTCCGGCTGTTGCCGGGGCAGGACCCCGCGCTGTTCCTGGAAGACCTGAAGCAGGTCATCAGCGACGACGCGATCCGGATCGAACCCGTGATGGCTTTCCCGCCGACTTCTTCCCCGTCCGATTCGGAGTTCTACCGCGTGCTGCAAGGCCTGGCCGACGAAATCGATCCCGGCATCAAGGTGACGACGCCGCTATTGACCGGGTTTACGGACTGCCATTTCTTTCGCGAGAAGGGCATTCCCTGCTACGGCTTCATCCCTTTCCGGCTGCCGGCGAAGGAACTCGGCGGCGTCCACGGCAACGACGAACGCCTGTCGCTGGAGAACGTGGCGTTCGGCACCCGTACGATGATCGAACTGGTGCGCAGGCTGGCAACGCAGTAAACCGAATTGCGCTCCCGAACATGCGGGAGCGGCGTAAACTGCCGCATCGCGTTTTCGCAGGAGTCGATCGACATGAAAAATCTTTTCCGGCTCGCCGCCGCCCTGTTGCTCCTGGTCGGCGCCACCGCCGCACACGCACTCGACAAGGTCACCTACCTCACTAACTGGTTCGCCGAGGCCGAGCACGGCGGTTACTATCAGGCGGTGGCCGAGGGGATCTACCAAAAATACGGCCTCGACGTGCACATCGGCATGGGCGGTCCGCAGGTCAACGTCTACCAATTGCTGCTCGCGGAAAAAGCCGATTTCGTCATGGGCTACGACAACGCCACGATCAGCGCCATCGAGCAGGGCTTGCCGGTTGTCACCGTCGCCGCGAATTTCCAGAGCGAACCGGTCGGGCTGATCGCCCATCCGGACGTGAAGAAAATCGAGGATCTCAAGACCCGCACCCTGCTGATCGGCCAGGCCAGCGAGACGACTTACTGGCCGTGGCTGAAATCCAAATACGGATTCACCGAGGCGCAAAAGAAACCCTATGCCTACTCGGTGCAGCAATTCCTCATCGACAAGAATATCGCGCAGCAGGGCTATATCACGTCCGAGCCTTATGCCATCGAGAAAGGCGGCGTGAAGCCGGTCATCTTCCACCTCGCGGCATACGGCTATCCGCCTTACGCGCAGACCGTGGTCACGCTCACCAAGACCGTGAAAAACAAGCCCGACCTGATCAAGCGATTCATCGAGGCCTCGGCGCTGGGATGGAAGAGCTATCTGAAGAATCCCGCGCCTGGCAATGCGCTCATCAAGAAGGACAATCCACAGATGGACGACGAACAGCTCGCATTCAGCGTCGCCAAGCTCAAGGAATACGGCATCGTCGACGGCGGCGACGCGAAGAAACTCGGATTGTTCACGATGACCGACGCGCGCTGGAAGCAGACCTTCGAGGTCATGCGCGATTCGAAGCTGGTGAAGCCCGACGTCGATTACAAGAAGGCCTATACGCTCGAGTTCGTGAAACAGGTGAAGGTCCTGCCCTAGCATTCTGCGCCGGGACATGTTGCCGCGACTCGAATCCTACGAGGCGCTCCGCCGCGACTTTCGCTGGCGGATCCCGTCGCGCTACAACATCGGCGTGGATCTTTGCGACAAGTGGGCGGACGGTCCTTCGCGGCTGGCACTGATCCACGAGCGCCGCGACGGCGCCGTCACCCGTTTCACATTTGACGAGCTGCGGCGCGAATCAAACAAGGCCGCCAATCTTCTGGTCGCCAGCGGCGTCCAGGCCAGCGATAGGGTCGGCATCCTGCTGCCGCAGGAACCGGAAACCGCCATCGCGCACCTTGCCACCTACAAGGCAGGCGCGATCGCCGTACCGCTGTTCACGCTGTTCGGCATCGACGCGCTGCATTACCGGCTCCGCGATGCCGGCATCAGGGCGCTGGTGACCAACGCCGCGAGCCTGCCGAAGATCGCGCAAATCCGCGATGGCCTGCCCGAGCTGAAGACGATTTTTTGCATCGATGGCTCGCATGCTGGCGCGGAAGACTTCCATGCGTTGTTGCGTGGCATGTCCGGCGAGTTCGAGCCGCGCGATACCGCCGCCGACGATCCCGCCCTGATCATCTACACGTCGGGCACCTCCGGCAGCCCTAAAGGCGCGTTGCATGCACATCGCACCGTGCTCGGCCACCTGCCCGGCGTGGAGATGTCGCATGACTTCCTCGGACAGGAAGGCGATCTCATCTGGACGCCGGCGGACTGGGCCTGGATAGGCGGCTTGATCGATGTGCTGTTCGCGGCCTGGCACCTCGGCGTGCCCGTGGTCTCGCGCCGCTTCGAGAAGTTCGATCCGGAAGCGGCGTTCGACTTCATGGCGCGCCATCGCATCCGCAACGCTTTCATCCCCCCCACCGGACTCAAGCTCATGCGCAACGTCGCCGATGCGAAGTCGCGCTGGAACCTGAACCTGCGCTCGATCGCAAGCGGCGGCGAATCCCTGGGCGCGGAACTGCTGCAGTGGGCACGCGATACGTTCGGCGTGACCATCAACGAGTTCTATGGGCAGACCGAATGCAACATGACGCTCTCGTCCTGCAGCGCCTTGTTCCCGGTCAAGCCCGGCGCGATCGGCAAGCCGGCGCCCGGCCACGACGTGGCCATCGTCGACGACGACGGCAGGCGCGTTCGCAGGGGCGAGATCGGCAACATCGCCGTGCGCAGCCCGGACCCGGTGACCTTCCTCGGCTACTGGAACAAGCCGCAGGCGACTCAGGAAAAATTCATCGGCGACTGGCTGGTCACCGGCGACACCGGCACGCTGGACGACGAAGGCTACGTGACCTTCGTCGGCCGCAACGACGACGTGATCACCAGCGCCGGCTATCGCATCGGGCCCGGACCGATCGAGGATTGCCTGCTCGGACATCGCGCGGTGCGCATGGCCGCGGTCGTCGGCGCACCGGACCCGGAACGCACGGAGATCGTGAAGGCTTATGTCGTGCTCAACGACGGCATCGCGCCGACCGACATGCTCACGCGCGAGTTGCAGGATCACGTTCGCACGCGGCTCGCGGCCCATGAATATCCGCGGCAGGTGCGCTACGTCGATTCCCTGCCGATGACGACGACGGGAAAAATCATCCGGCGCGAATTGCGAGACAGGAGGGACTAAGAATTCTTGGTCAGCGCTTCTTTTGCAAAGGCTTCACGGTCGCTTCGTCGAGCTTGATGAAGCGAAAGCCGCGGTCGAGCAGCCAGGGCAGGCTTTCGGCAAGCCCCTCCGCCGTGTCCGACGCCGGCTTGTTCAAGTGGGCGATGATGATGTCGCCGCTCTTCACTTTCTTCATGCGCGCGACGATGTGGTCCTTGTCGAGCGTGGCGCCACTGTCGGCATTCACCGAAAAACCGGCAACCTTGTAGCCCATCGCCTCGATCGCCTTGAGCGCCTCCGGGTCGTACTCGGCGGCAGCCCCGCGATACCAGTGCGGCTTCGTGCCGGTCGCGGCGGCCACCGCGTCGGCGCCGCCGGAGACTTCGCCCTTCAACTGCTTCAGGTCCGCCGCGCCGGCAAGCCCGTAGACATTGCGGTCGCTGCCCAGGATCGCGGGCACGTGATTGGCACCGTGGTCTTCGATCTCGAACAGGTCGACATGCGCCTTCAGCAACGCCATCCCGCCGGGATTGCGCTTGATCCATTTGCGCGTCGCAAAGATCGTCGCGGGTATGCGATGCGCGATCAGGAAGTCGACGATGTCGGCGTCGAACTTGCCGCCACAGGCATCCAGGGTCAATGCGACGATTTTTTCGCTGCTCCCGGCCGGCAACGACAATTGCTGGTGGATCTCCACCGGCACGACTTCCACCGCCGCCGCGGATGACGACGCCAGTAGGAGAAGGATTAGCCAGATGACTCTCATGAGCCATTAACGCCCGAACGCCAGCCGGGTTGAATCGTCAATGCAGGACGCGCAACCACAGGTAGGCCCAGGATATGCCCAGGGTCGCCAGCGTGACCGGAACGCCGATGCGGGCATGGCGCTTCCAGTCGATGTCGATGCCGCGTGCATGCGCCGCGTCGACCACGATGATGTTGGCGATGCTGCCGACGATCAGCAGGTTGCCCGCCAAGGTGCTCGCGAGTGCAAGCATCGGCCCGGCGAGGTCGTGCGTGGCGACAGGCAGCAACAGCATCACCGCGGGCACGTTCGACACGATGTTCGAGAGCACGAACGTCGAGACAAACAGCGCCAAAGGCGCGTGCAGGTCGACGCCCGCTCCGGCCATGCCGGCGACGAATCGATCGGTGAGCCCGGTCTTCTGCAGGGCATGGTTGACGACGAACAAGCCCATGAACAGCACCAGCAACTGCCAGTCCACCAACCCCAGCATCTTGCGCGAGTGCAGCTTGCGGCTCAGCATCAGCACGCCGGCGGCCGTCAGCGCGATGACCTCGCGCGGAACCGGCGCGAGGATGAACAGCACGAAAACGATTCCCGCGACCAGCAGGCCCTTGGTCGTCTGCAGTCCGTCCATGCGCGGCGCGGGCTCCTCGTGGGCCGGCACCGCGTCGGTTGCCGCCTCTTCCATGTCGAGGCCCCAGGTGCCGCGGCTGCGCCAGGCGATCAGCGCCCATACCACCACGAGCCCCAGCAGCACCGGCACCACGGCCTCGGCGATGTAGCCGGAGAAGGACAGATGCAGGCGTTCGCCGATAAGCATGTTCTGCGGATTGCCGATCAAGGTCAGCGCCGAGCCGACGTTAGCGCTGCAGGCCAGCGCCAGCAGGAAAGGGATCGGATGCAGCCGCCGCGCGAGGCAGACGTCGATCAGCACCGGGGCCATCGCGAGGCAGATCACATCATTGCTGAACACCGCGGAGAGCGATGCGACGATGGCGATCAACGCCGCGAGCAGCACCGGCGGCGATAGCGGCAGGTGGCCGGTCTTGTGCGTGACCCAGGTGTAGAAGCCGCCCATGCGCAATTGCGCCGAGATCACCATGAAGGCGAACAGCAGGATCAAGGTGGGCACGTGCACGGCCTCCCACGCTTCTTCCAGGCTGATCGCGCCGGCGCCGATCAGCGCGATGGCGCCAAGCAGCGCGATGCCGGTCCGGTCGAGCTGCAGGTAAGGCAGCCCGCCCAGGATCATGCCCAGGTAGACCACCGCGAAGACGATCAAGGTTGCTGTTTGCACGAGAATGGCGGCGCGCCGCGGGAAACGCGCGATGGTAAGCGAGCCCGGCGCGATTGCCTAGCCCGGAGACCGGAACGCCCGGAGGGCTAGTAACCCGGTTGCGCGCTGGCTCCCAGCATTTCCGCGTAGAGGTCGGTGCGCCGGTCGCGCAGCCGCTCGTTGAATTCGGTCAGGTTGCGGTTGCGCCTCGCATCGGCCAGGTCGACGTCGGCGAGCAGCATTTCCTCGCGATCCAGGCTGGCCGGCCCCGCGATCGGCCAACCCGTGTGGCTGACGATCAGGCTGTTGCCGAGGAAGGGCTGGTCGCGCTCGACGCCGATGCGGTCGGCCGCGGCGACGAACATGGAATTCGCGTGTGCGCCGCCCATGGCCAGCACGTTGGCCATCATCGGCAGGTGGTCCGGCTGTTCCGGCATGGGCACCCAGTTGGTCGCGACGCACAGCATGTCGGCGCCTTGCAGCGCCGCCAGCCGGAAGATTTCCGGAAACCAGATGTCGTAGCAGATCGCACAGGCGATGCGCCCCACGCCGATGTCGAACACCGGCACGCCGAGGTTGCCGGGGGAGAATATCGTGTTTTCCGCGCCCCACAGGTGGTTCTTGCGATACTTGCCGATGTAGCCGTCGGGCCCGACCAGCACCGCGGAGTTGTACAGCTTGTCCGCTTCGCGCTCGGTGATGCCGGCCACGATGAACATCGAATGGCGGCGTGCGGCGGCAACCCAGGCTTCGCAGGTCGGCCCGCCGGGTACGCTTTCCGAAAGCGCCAGCGCCTCTGCGCGATCGCGGAACACATAGCCGGTATTGCACAGTTCCGGCAGCACCGCGAGCGTGGCGCCTTTCGCGGCAACCGCCGCTATCATCTCCAGGCTGCGCGCGACGTTGGCCGCGACCTCGCCGATGCGCGGCTCCATCTGCAAACAGGCGACCCGCAGGGAACTCTGCGGCTTGCTCATGGTTTTCTCCTCACAGGTCGGGCCATCGGTCCTTCCAGTCGTGGCCGCGTTCGTAGGCGTGCGCGACGCGAAGCACCGTGCATTCATCGTACGGCTTGCCGGCGATCTGCAAGCCGATCGGCAGTCCGTCGTGGTCGAATCCGCACGGCACCGAAATCGCGGGCAAGCCGGTCAGGTTGTACGGATACGTGAAGCGCCAGGAAGCGGCCAGCACGCTCTCGGGTTTTCCCGAAACCTGCACCGTCCACTCCCCGCGCTTCCATGCCGTGATCGGCGTGGTCGGGCCGATCACGACGTCGACGTCATCGAACACCTTGCGGTACTCGTCCATCAACGCACTGCGATATTGCTCGGCCTTGAGATAGTCCGGGCCGGTCACCAGCCTGCCGATCTCGACCAGCGTGCGCACATCGGGCTGGTAGTGGGGCGCGCGGCCGGCCTGCAGCGAGGCATCGTGGTAAGCGGTCGAGCTCGACAATTCGATCGCGAAAATCGCGCCGAGCCCGTATTCGAGCAGGGGAATCTTCAATTCGCGCACCTGCGCACCCGCTGCCGCGAGATCAGTGATCGCCTGCTCCACTGCGCTTTCCACGTCCTCCTGCAGGTTGTCGAAAAAATGATTGCGGCAGACGCCTATCCTCAGGCCCTTCACCGGCCTGCCCAGTGTCTTCGCATAGTCGGGCACCGGCTGCGCCTGGCAGGCGGGATCGGCCGCATCGTAGCCGGAGAGCACCTGCATCATCGCGGCAGTGTCGGCCACCGTGCGCGTGAGCGGGCCCGCATGATCCAGCGACCAGCTATGCGGCACGACACCGTCGCGGCTGACGCGGCCGAACGTTGCTTTCAGTCCAACGGTTCCGCAGGCCGCCGCCGGCATGCGGATCGAACCGCCGGTGTCCGATCCCAGCGCGGCGACGCAAAGGCCCGCCGCCACGGCCGCACCGGAGCCCCCGCTCGATCCGGACGGCACCCGCGAAAGGTCCCAGGGATTTCGCACCGGCGGCGTGACGTTGCCCCAGGCGAATTCATGCGTGCGCGTCTTGCCGATGAGCACCGCGCCTGCCGCGCGCAAGCGTGCGGCCGCCGCAGAGTCCCGCCGCGGGTACGACAGCCCCGGCGCGGTGCTGCCGACCGTCGTCGGCATGTCCTGCGTCAGGTAGTTGTCCTTCACGCCGACGGGTATGCCGTGGAGCGGCCCGCGATAGGTTCCGGCCTTGATCTCGCGCTCGGCCGTTCGCGCCGCGTCCAGCGCTTTCGGGGAAACGTGGATGAAGCTTTGCAATTCGCCGTCGATTCTTTCGATGCGATCCAGGCAGGCCTCGGTCAAGGCAACCGGCGAAATCTTTCCGGCGCGGATCGCCGGCGCGAGCTTTTCGAGCGGCAGCTTCCAGAGCTCCGTGCTCATGATTTCAGGCGGTACGGCGCGGTGGGCTCGAACACGACGGCCGGGTGCACGTCGGTCAGGTCCAGCGTCCGCAGCTTTTGTATCTCGCCGAGGATGTCGCCGTATGCGGCGAGCACTTCCTGCAATCGCTCGGGCGGCAGGTCGAGCCCGAACAGTTCCTTGTACGGATCATTCATGAGATTCTCCTTCATGGCGCGCTGCCGCCGCCGCCCGGCCGCTGCGGCGGCGGGAAGCCTAGCAGCCTGACCACGGCGTCGGGCGCCGCGGCGCCGGGATTGTTCCTGGTCGGCATGCCTTTCACGAAGGGCAGCAACTGCAGCTTCGCGATTTCGAAGACGCGCCGCAACTCGCCGACCGGATGCGCATGTTCGTCCACGCGCAAATCGAGCAGCGCGTAGTCCTCGACGTGATGCACCTTCAGCGATGCGGATTGCCGGCCGCGCTTGTCGCCGCCCGCCGCCTCGCCCGCTTCCATCGCCAGCATCAGCCGTTCGGCCAGGTCGAGCTTTTCGCTTTCGCGAAACGCCTTCGCCATGTTCTCGACGGTCGGCGCCGACACCAGCATGTTTCCCTGCACCGCGAAATGCGGCTCGACCACCTGTCCGAACCAGTTCGTGCAGTCCCTGCCCGACCACGCGGCGGCCCTGCCCTGCGCATCGATGACACCGATCTGGCGTCCGTCGCGACCGGCGTCCGCCGCCATCACCGCCTTCAGCGCCTCGGGAGCCGGCTTGCCGCCTTCCATCATCTTCAATGCATCGATGGCCAGGTAGGGATTGACCCAGGATTGCGTCGACACCGCGCCGACGCCGGATTTTACGTAGGGGCACATCGAGCCCACGGCGGGAACCGCGGTGGCGACGGCCACGCCCAGCATGCCGGTGCGCGGACAGTGGGCGACGATGGAGAACGTCATACGCTCAACTGGTCCGTGATCCTGCGTTCGATATCCGCGCCGCCGATGTCGCCGCGATCGACGATTTCGCCCAGCTTGAGCACGGCGTAGCGGTCGGCGACCGACAGGGCAAATTTCACGTTCTGCTCGACGATCAGGATGGAGACACCGGATTCATTGCGCTCGGCGCGCAGCACGCCTGCGAGGCGTTCGACCACCGAGGGCTGCAGCCCCTCCGAGATTTCATCGACCAGCATGAGCTTCGGCCTGGACATGAGCGCCCGCGACACCAGCAGCATTTTCTGTTCGCCACCCGACAATGTGCCGGCGCGCTGCTTCAGGCGCGTCGGCAACACCGGGAAAAACTGGCCGATACGCTTCACGCCGGCGTCGAACGCGGCTTCGTCGCGCATCCCCAGGCGCAGGTTGTCCTCCACCGTCAGGTCCTGGAACAGCGCCTGCTCCTGCGGCGTGTAGGCGATTTCGCGGCGGGCCACCTTGTGCGGCGGCAACCCGGTGATGTCGGTGCCGAACAGGCCTACGCTGCCGGCCTGCAGGGGCAAAAAACCCATCACGCTTTTGAGCAGCGTACTTTTCCCCATGCCGTTCTTGCCGAGCAGCGCGAAGATTTCGCCCGCCCTGACGTCGAGGCTGACGTCATGCACGACGGCGGCTTCGCCGTAGCCGGTGCGCATGCCTTTCACTTCAAGGGCGACTGCGTTCAAGATGCGGCACCACTGGCCGCATGGCCGCCCGAGTAGATCGTGCGCACCAGCTCGGATTCGACGACTTGCGCCACCGTGCCGTCGAGCACGATCCTGCCCTGGTGCAGTACGATGACGCGCGAGCTGATCTCGCGCACGAAATCCAGGTCGTGCTCCACCAGCAGGATGCAAAGCTGGTGGTCGCGGGCGAGCCCGGTCAGGATGCCGCCTATCATCGTGCGCTCGGGCTTGGTCAGTCCCGCCGTCGGCTCGTCGAGCAGCAGGACACTGGGCTCGAGCGCCAGCACCATCGCCAGCTCCAGCGCCTGCTTCATGCCGTGCGAAAGGAAGCGCGCCTCGGTAGCCAGTTGCCGGTCGAGGCCGGTTGCGCGCATGACCTGCATCGAAGCGTCCGGCAGCGCCAGCGCATCGGCCCGTTTCCATAGCGAGGGCCGCGCCAGGCGAGTGCGCGCGACGCGCAGCGCCTCCGCCACCGTCAGCGTCTCGAACACGTTCGCCGTCTGGAACTTGCGACCGACCCCGAAGGCCACGCAGGCATAGGGCGGCAGCTTCTGGATGTCGTGGTCGTTGACCAGCACCGTGCCGCCGGAGCGTTCATTGCCGTCGGCGATGCAACGCATCAGCGTGGTCTTGCCGGCGCCGTTGGGGCCGACGAGGCTCAGCAATTCGTTGCGCTTCGCCTCGAAGTCGATGCCCTCCAGCACCTTCAGGCTGCCAAACTTCTTGCGCACGCCGCTGACGATGAGCGCGCGCCCGCCCGCGCCTTCCAGTCCGGCAAACGGCTCATCGGCCGAGCGCTCCAGCGCGGGCGCGACGGCGGCATCGATGGACGCACCTCCACGACTGAACAGGCGGCGCGCGGAGCGCGCGAGCGGGGGCAGCAGACCCTGCGGCATCGCGACGATGACGACGACGAAAGCGAAGCCGATGACGAGCTTCCAGACGAAGGGCAGGTTGCCGCTGAGGTAGGACGTGCTAACGTCGAGGATCAAGGTGCCGATGACGGGTCCGATGAGGGTGCCGCGACCGCCGAGCGCCACCCAGATCAGCAACTCGGTGCCGAACACGAAGCCCGCGTATTCCGGGGCGACGACCATCTGCACGCCGGCGAACATGTAGCCCGCCACGGCCGCGATGGCCGCGCACGCAATCATCAGCAGGATCTTCACACGCGAAACATTGATGCCCACGTATTCGCAGCGCTGCTCGTTCTCTCGAATCGCGACCAGCACGCGTGCCGCGTCGCTGCGCACGAACAGCCACGCGGCCCCCGTCAATAGCACCAGGAACACGCCGGCTATCCGGAACCAGGCTTCCAGCGACACGTCGAAGCTCTCGAAGCCGGACAGCCCGCTGCTGGAGCCAGTGAAATTGCCGCCGGAATACAGGATCTGGCTGATCACGATCGGCAGCACCAGCGTCACGACGGAGCCATAGAGCGGTGATGCGCCGTGGTAGAACGCAAGCCAGCCGACGATCGCGGCGACGATCGTCGCCACGCCGACACCCGCGACGAGCGCGATCGATGCATAGCCCGGGCCGAATCCGGCGTGCGTGAAAATCAGCCCCGCCGCATAGGCGCCGATGCCGAAGAACGCGGACTGGCCGAACGTCAGGATGCCGGTGTAGCCCCACAGGATGTCGACGGTCAACGCCACTGCCGCATAGAGAAATGCGCGGATCAGGCTGTTGACCATGTAGGACGGCAGCACGTAGGGGCCGACCGCCACGAGGATCAGCGCGATGGCGCCGACGATGCCCAGCATGCGCAGGCTCGCGCGCACGCGGGCACCCTGCCGCCGAGGCAGGACCGACGCTGCTTCAGCCACGGCTGAATCCCTGAGGACGTATGCGCAACACCACCGCGGCAAGCACGACGATGGTCAGGCCGCCGAGGATGGGATTGCCCCACGAGCTTACCAGCACCTGAGCGCCGCCAAGCACGAGGCAGGCGATCGCAAGGCTGACGAGCGAGACGCCCGACACCATTACCAGCATGAAGGCATTGATGAGCCAGGGCACACCCATGTTTGGATCGACGCTCGACAGCGGCGTGATCAGCGCGCCCGCCAGGCTCGCGAGCCCGGCGCCCAGGGAAAACGTGACGAAGCGCACGAGCCCGCTGTTGATGCCGAGCCCGCGTGCGAGATTCTCGTTCATGATCACCGCGCGCGTGACCAGCCCGAGGCGCGTGCCGTTCAGGACGAGCGCGATGGCGACGGCGATGACGATCGCAACCAGGATGAACAGCAGCCGGTATTCAGAGTAGGACACGCCTGCCAGGTCGACCGCGCCCGTGACCGGGCTTTGCACGAATTGCACCTCGCGTCCCGCGCCCAGCGTGATCAACTGGCCGATGATGATGCCCAGGCCCCAGGTCGCGAGGATGGCGTCCAGCGGACGCGAATACAGCGGCTTCATGACCAGGCGCTCGATCACCATGCCGCACACGAAGCCGATGACGAACGCGAACGGCAGCGACCACCACGGATTCCAGCCCAGCTTGGTGACGAGCAGCGCGGAATAACCGCCGACGGTGAGGAAACCGCCGTGCGCGAAGTTGATGATCTTCATGACCCCGAACACGATCAGCAACCCCGCGGCGACCCCGTACAGGATCGCCGCGGTGCTGAGGATGTCGAGGACCGTCGCCATCAGGCTATCGCTCGGGCCCGAGGCGCGGGGCACGAGGCTCGAGAGTGAAGTTCCCGCTTCGCGCCCGTAAGGCGTTCATCTCGTGCCTCGCGCCGCGTGCCTCGTGGCTGTTATTTCAAATTCGGGCACTGCGCGCCCGGATCGACGTCCTTGAACGTCGACAACGTTTTCACGCTACCGTCCTTCTGCACCTGGCCCAGATACATGGTCAGTGGCGCGTGGCGCTGCTTGTTCATCTTGATGACGCCGCGCGGGCCCTCGAACGCGACTTGCGCCAGCGCCGGGATGACCTTGTCGGCATCCGTGGAGCCTGCCTTCTCGACCGCCATCTTGTATGCGTAGACGCCTTCGTACTGCGGCACCGACAGGTCGTTCGGCGTCTTCAGGTCCGCGCCGAACTTCTTCTGCATCGCGGCCAGGAATTCCTTGTTCTTCGGCGAATCGATGGTCGTGAAGTAGGAGCCGGAAATGAAGATGCCCTCCGCGTCCGGGCCCATGCTCTTGGCGGTGCCTTCATCCACGGCGAGGTTGCCGTAGGGAATGTTGACACCCGCCGCGCGCAGTTGCTTGGTCAGCGTCACGTTCGGCGCGCCGCCGGCCGTCGAGGTAATCAGCGCGTCGGGCTTGGCTGCCTTCAGCTTGCTGATGATCGGCGTCCAGTCGGAACCGTCCATCGGCAGGTATTCCTCGCCGAGCACCTTGCCGCCGGTCTTCTCGATGTAGCCCTTGGTGAACTCCAGCATGCCGCGTCCGAAGGCGTAGTCGCTGCCGATCAGGAAATAGGTCTTGGCCTTGTAGTTCTTGTTGAAGTAATCGACGATCGGCGCGACTTGCTGGTCCGGCACCCAGGCGTTCACGTACAGGTACTTGTTGCATGAGCGGCCTTCGTAGAACGAGGTGTAGATGAACGGCGTCTTGCCGCGGCTGACGATCGGCAGGCCGGCATTGCGCGCGGCGCTGGTTTCCATCGAGATCAGCACGTTGACCTTTTTCTGGAAGATCAGCGAATCGAACGCTTTCTGCGCGCCGGCGGCGCCGCTGCCGTCGTCCGCCACTTCGAGCACGACCTTCTTGCCCATGATGCCGCCCTTGGCGTTGATTTCTTCGGCGGCCAGTTCCGCCGATTGCACGACGGACGGCGCGACCACGCTGTTGGCGCCGCTCAGGCCCACAGGTATGCCGATCCTGATCACGTCTTCGGCCGAGGCCGATCCCGCCAGGAATGCGCCCGCCAGTGCGGCGAGCAGATAGGAAAGCTTGCGCTTCGAGGACATATCGTTACCTCCACTTGAAAACTGCGTTCGAGAAAGCACCGGCCGATGCAGTCGGCAGCCGGTCCCCTGGTTTCCCTTAAGCGTTGGCCGCAATGATTCCGGCGGCGCAACGGTTGAATCGACGCTTCGCGCAAGACCGCTTCGCTTTCGCACCGATAGCGTGCGAACTTCCCCCGCCATGCACCAATGCGGATGCCTGCGCTGAATATTCAAATACGAAAATAAAAAAGCCTTCGTCCCGCCGCGACCGGCGAATGAACGAAGGCTTCGTAGCCCCAATGTAAACGCGGCAGCCCTGCCGCGTGCGCAACCCAACGTCCCCAGTTTTTCATGCGCCGCACAACGCTGTCAAGGCGACTTGCGTGCCGGCAATCTCAGCACGCTCGCGCCGTGGTCGCGCGGCTTGCGATCGTCGAACACGCGATGCGCGGTGATGATGGATCTCGCCACCACGCCCATTGCGAGCCGCTGCGCGGTGGCCTGCTGGCGAATCAGCTGGTAGGCGCTGTCCTCGCTGGAACCCTTGACCTCCATGAGGATGCGCGTGGCCTTCTCGATCTCGCGGCGGCTGCGCAGCGTCTCCTCGAGCTTGGCGACCTTGTTCAGCAGGCGTCCCTGGTAGCCGTGGATCGAACGCGCCATCACCAGGCTCGCGAGTATGCCCGCCGAGCGAATGGGCTTGGCCACGACGCTGTGCGCGTTGGCGTCGAGCAGGCTGCGCAGCGCGATGGGATTCTCGAAATCGACGATGGCGATGAGCGCGGGGCCACCCTCCGCAGTTGCCTGCGGCAGGGCCACCGGTCGCGTGGGGCAGATGGGAAAGAAAATGACGTCGATGGCCTCCGGAAATGTGTCCGGCGCCGGCCATGCGTGCATGGTCTGGCAACCGATGCGGCGCAGGTGGCGCAGCAACTCGTCGATCTCCTGGTCTGCCGGATGCATGACGAGCACGCGCGTGCCGCGCAATTCCCGAATCGGATCGAGGGACATCGGCCTTCTCCTTTTTCGCTTCAGCCCGGCGCCTGCGCCGCTTCGGGCACGTCTTCCACGCCGCCATAGGACACCAGCCAGGGATCGGGCTGCACCATCTGTTCCGATTCCCAGACCAGGTCGAATTCGTCCGCGCCGTTCCACACGCCGACCCGCGGCGTCAGCCAAGTGTGGTTGTTGTCCTCGTCGATGACGATGCGGCCGTGCGGCGCCCGCATCTCCAGCCCGCGCGCGCACATCATCATGCGCTGCGTGTCCATTTCTCCCGCGCGCTCCAGCGACAGGGCAAACAGGCGCACGGCGGCATAGGCGGCCGACGCATACTGGCTCACCGGCGCCGCCTCGCCGAAGCGCCTGCGGAAGGCATCGACGAAATTGCGATTCGCATCGCTCGCAATGCTGCTGAAATAAGGCGCGGCGGTGATGTGCCCGGCACACTCCGTGCGGCCGACCTCCAGCAATTCCGCCTCGGTCACGTTGTGGCTGGCGATCGGTATCTCGGCGGGATCGATGCCGGCATCGGCATAGCGCTCGCAGAAGCTGCAGATGTTGCTACCCACCAGCGTGCTGAACACGACGTCGGGCCGCAGTTCCAGCACGCGCGAGACCAGGTGGTCGAGTTCCTTGCTTTCCGTTTGCAAAGGCAGGTAGATCTCGTCCAGGACTTCGCCGCCGTGGCGCTCGACCAGGTCGCGCATGACGCGATTGGCTTCGCGCGGATAGATGTAGTCCGAGCCGATCAACAGGAAACGCCGCGCACCGCGCCCGAACAGATAGCGCGCGAGCGGCAGGCTGTTCTGGTTGGTGGCGGCGCCGACGTAGATGACGTTCGGCGAGTACTCGAAGCCCTCGTACAGGTCCGGGTACCAGAGCAGGCCGTTGCGCCGCTCGATGGAAGGCAGCACCGCCTTGCGGCTCAGCGACGTGCAGCAGCCGACGATCACGCTGACCGAGTCGTCGGTGAGCAGCCTGTCGGCGAACTTCCGGTATAACGCCGGATCGGAGCAGGTGTCGTAATGGATCGCCGCGAGAGGCCGGCCGAGGATGCCCCCAGACGCGTTGATCTCGTCGATGGCCAAGGTGACGCCCCTCACGTGCTGGGCCGACGGGATTTCCATCAAGCCGGTGCGCGAGAACAGGACCCCTATCGTCCAGGCATCCTCGTTCGATGCGGCCAAGAATCCCCTCCTCTGAAATTGCGTGCGCGGTGGCGGCGGCCGGGGTCGTGCAATTTGCGAGCCAGTTCCGCCGGTAATGCGACGGAATCGAAGCATGCGACAATGCGCCCACAATATATATAAAGCGAGGAGCGGCGTGGGCAATCAACTCGACGCGACACAGGTTGCGGCTTACCGCCGGGACGGCTACGTATTCCCGGTACCGGCCTTGTCCGACGCCGAAGCGGCCGGCTATCGCGACGCGATCGAGGGATTCGAGCGCGACACCGGCCAGGCGGCCGGCCTTGCGATCCGCAGCAAGGGACACCTGAAGCTCACGAAGCTGTACGAGCTCGTGTTCCACCCGAAGGTGCTCGATGCGGTCGAGTCGATACTCGGGCCGGACATTCTCTGCTGGGGATCGAGCCTGTTCGTCAAGGAGGGAAATGATCCGGCATTCGTCGCTTGGCACCAGGATTCGTATTACTGGGGCCTGGAACCGGACGACGTGGTGTCGGCATGGATCGCGCTCTATCCCAGCACGCTCGAAAACGGCGCAATGCGCGTGGTGCCCGGCACCCAAACGATGCCACCCCTGTCGCATCGCAAGTCCGCCGCCGACAGCGCGAACATGCTGCTGACCCACGAGGAACTGGCCGGTGACGTCGACGAATCGAAAGCCGTCGACATCACGCTGGCCCAGGGCGACATGTCGTTGCATCACGTGAAGATCCTGCATGGCTCGCCGCCGAACCGATCGAGCGGCAGGCGCATGGGATTTGCGATCCGCTATGTCGCGCCGCACGTCAGGCAACGCGGCGACCTGAACTCGGCGACCTTGGTGCGCGGCACGGATCGTTTCGGCTATTTCGCGAAGGATCCGGTGCCGGAAAAAGACCTGGACCCGGCGATCGTTGCTTTCGTCGACAGGTGGTAAGGCAAACCCCGATCCGGCTACTGCAGTTTCCTGCGCGCAGGCGCGTTGACCGAGGCCTGCCACATGGTGAAGTAAATGGTGTCGGACACGGCGATGGTTTGACCCTTATCGTCCAACAGCACCGCCTGGACGAAATGCTCGCCGCGCTCGACGCCCATCACCGTGAATGTCAGGTCCTGCGAATCCGGCGAGGCCGGGTTGCCGTCCAGCAGGATGCGCAGATTTCGCACCGGCTTGCGGCCCAAGGGCGGATCGACCTGGACCGACACGGTGAGGTTGCCGGAATTGTCGTGGATCACGTCCTGCGGCAGCGGACTCAGGATCTGGACCTGGGACGCCCCGGCGGACGGGATCGCCAGGCCGGCACCAGTCGCCAGCAAGGCAAATACGCACAGGAAGCGTTTCATGGTTGCTCCTCGAAGCAATGTCTGTTGCTTGGACCCGCCGGCAGCGCAGATAATTCCAGCCCCATGACAAGGCATAGCTCCTGAACCGCGCGGCATGAAGCCCCAGGTGTTGCTCCTGATCGTCCTCGGCCTGCTGTTCGGGCCGGGCTACTATGCGTTTTGCGCCAAGGTGAGCGGAAAGCCGGGGCAGACCTATGCGATGACGGAACGCGGCAATCGCTGGTCGCTGCCGGACGGCTCCATATTGCGGCTGCGCGGGGGTATGGCTTACAAGCCGCTGCCGCTCGAACTCACGCCGGACTCGAACGGCTATCGGATGCGCTTCACGTTCAACGTGACGCAGGCAGATAAGAGCGGCGCCACGAACCAGTACGAGGTCAGCCTGCTCCAGGGCGACATCAACGTGATGCAGAGGTCGATCGAGGTCAAGGGCGACGGCAAGGTCGAAGTCGCGCTGGATCCGCTACGGATTTTTTATCCGGGCAGCTACCTGCTGGTACTGGAGGAAGTCGGCACGCCCGCGCTGACGGTATCCGGCGTCGGCCTGCAACTCGACACTGGGGTCGAGACACCCAGGATGTGGATCGCCTGGAGCGGGCTCGCCTTGCTGATCGCCGGCGTGGGCATCCTGCTGCGCGATGCAATCATCCAGGCGCGCAGGCGGCGCTGAATCGACGAGGAAAAAATGGCCTGGCTGATCGCGGGAATCGCGCTTTTCTTCGGCGTGCATGTGCTGACGAGCCTTCCGATCTTGCGCGGGCGCGTCCTCTCGCGCCTGGGCGGAGGCGGGTACAAGGGTCTTTATTCGCTGGCCTCCTTCGCCGGCCTCGGCCTGATCGTCGCGGGAATGGCAAGATCGCCATTCGTGCCGCTTTGGAATGCGCCGGAATGGGGGCGCCATGCCGCGGTGTGGCTCATGCCGGTGGCCTTCATCCTGGTATTCGCCGCCTACATTCCCGGCAACATCAAGCGGGCGACCGCGCACCCGATGCTGTGGGGCGTGACGCTTTGGGCACTGCTGCACCTTCTGGCGAACGGAGATCTCGCGGGGCTGTTGCTGTTCGGCGGATTCGGCCTCTACTCGCTGTACGCGATGTGGTCGCAAAACCGGCGTGGCGCACGGGCGGCGAATTCACGCAGGGCGGTCACTGGCGACATTGCCGCAATCGTTGCCGGTCTCGTCGCCTATGCGTTGCTGCGCAATTACCACGGCACGCTGTTCGGCGTTGCGGTCTGACAAGAACGATAACGGGAGGGTTTGGGAAAACATGGCGATACCACCGGTACTGCTGAACTACATCGACGGCCTGAAAACGCACGACATCGCAAAAATCGCGGGGACGATGGCGCCGGAGCTGAAGTTCATTTCCGCCACGCGCATCCTCGACAAGGAACCCGCCCTGAAAATGCTCACCGCGCTTTACACGGGCTTCCCCGATTGGAACTACAAGTACCGTGAAATCGAAGAGCGCGGCCAGGGCAACTTCGCGATCAAGTGGGACCAGGGTGGCACGCACACCGGCACCTGGGCCATGCCCGGCATGGAGCCGTATCCGCCGACGGGGAAAACCGTGCGCATTCCCGAACACTACTTTTACTATCGCGTCGCCAATGACAAGCTTACGATCATATTTCCCGAGCCGTTCAAGGGCGGAGCGCCTCGCGGAATTCTTGAACAGATTGGCGTCGAACTGCCACCACTCTAAAAGTTACTTCTCACCACGGAGATCACGGAGGAGCACGGAGAAAAACAAAAAGACAGAGTTTGTTCGCCAATATGTCCAAGATAGCTGAGTTCATACAGCGAGCGTCAGCAACTCAACTGTTCTTTTTTTGCTGCCGTTTTTTCTCCGTGTTCTCCGTGTCTCCGTGGTGAGATTTAGGCCGTAGAAAGAATTACTGCAAAATACGCGCTTCCCTTCGACTCATTCAACTCAACATCATGGCACTCGGCTTCCGCGTCCTTCCCTCCCCCGCCCGCGCACCAAAGGAAATCATCGCCTCGCTCGGCGCACATGCCGTTTCGAACCTGTGCGACAGCATGGGGCGCACGCACAACGCCTCCGGCGCCCTGCAACCGATGCACAGCGGCGGCAAACTCTGCGGCCCCGCGATCACCGTGCGCACCGCGCCCGGCGACAACCTGCTCATCCACAAGGCCATCGACATGGCGCAGCCCGGCGACATCATCGTCGTTGATGGCGGTGGCGCGCTCGATGCCGCCCTGATCGGCGACATCATGACCAGTTATGCCGTGTCACGCGGCGTCGGAGGTTTCGTGATCGACGGGGCCGTGCGCGACACGGAAGAACTCGCGGCCCGTGACTTGCCGGTCTACGCGCGCGGCATTTCCCCGCGCGGTCCGACGCGCGAAGGCCCCGGCGAGATCAATGTCGCCATTTCCATCGACGGCACGGTCGTGAACCCCGGCGACATCGTCGTCGGTGACGCGGACGGCCTGGTTTTCATTCCACCCTCCCAGGCAGAAGCACTGCTGAAGGCTGTCGCTGCCCTGCTGGCGAAGGAAAAAGCGCTGCTGGACGCGATCGCGGCAGGCAAGGCGGACCGGCGCTGGGTCGACGAAACGCTGGCCGCAAAAGGTTGTACGCTTTGAGCCGTCCACTACAAGAACCCGAACAGAGGAGCAGACCATGAAGGCAGTCGTTTTTCCCGGCGGACGCAAGCTCGAATTCATGGAATTTCCCGATCCCACGCCGGGTCCGGGCGAAGTCGTGCTGGAGATCAAGGCTTCCGGCATGTGCGGTAGCGACCTGAAGTTCTACCGCGCCGTCGGCGGTGCCTCGTCGCTGGGTCTGGGCAAGCTGACCGGCCCGGTCATTGCCGGCCATGAACCCTGCGGCGTGGTCGTGGCCGTCGGTGCGAACGTCCCGGAAAACCAGGCCAAAATCGGCATGCGTGTCATGCAACACCATTACCGCGGCTGCGGTGTGTGCGAGCACTGCAATACCGGCTGGATGCAGCTCTGCGTGGAAGGCGTGAAGGAAGTCTACGGCGCGACCGGCCACGGCGCGCACGCGCGCTACATGAAATGCCCGGCGCGCACGCTAGTGCCGCTTCCGGATGAATTGTCGTTCGATGCCGGCGCGGCCATTTCCTGCGGCACCGGCACGGCCTGGGGCGCTTTGCATCGCCTCGACCTGCAGGGCAACCACACCATCGCTATTTTCGGCCAGGGCCCGGTCGGCCTGTCCGCGACTTTGCTGGCCTCGCAAATGGGCGCTCGCGTAATCGCCCTCGACACCGGCGAGGAGCGGCTGCAACGCGCCAAGGAATTCGGCGCCGACGTGCTGATCAATCCGCTGAAAACCGAGAACGTCGTGCAGGCCATCAAGGACGTCACGCATGGCCGCGGCGCGCATGCGTCGATCGATGCGTCCTCCTCCCCGCAGGCGCGCGCGCAGGCCGTCAAGTGCGTGCGCACCTGGGGCAAGGCCTGCTTCGTCGGCGAGGGCGACAGCGTCACACTGGACGTCAGCAGCGACCTGCTGCGCCGGCAGGTCACCTTGATCGGTTCATGGACCTTCTCGACCGTCGGCCAGGCCGATTGCGCTCGCTACATCGCCGACCGCGGGATCGACATCGACAGGCTGTTCACGCACAAGTGGAAGCTCGAGCAGGCGAAGGAAGCGTACGAGTTATTCGATCACCAGACTTCCGGCAAGGGCGTCATTCATCCTTCCTGACCATGGGCCTCTAACCAACACCTCGACGCAAAGGCGCAAAGGACGCCAAGAACGCAAAGGAAAACCAGTTCCTTTCGGCAACAAAAGCGGGCGATATGACCGGCCAGCCATGGCAAGCCGATCGTCGCTCCACTATCAGCGCGCATTGCGCTGCTTTCTCTGCGGCCTTTGCGTCCTTTGCGCCTTTGCGTCGAGATTGAGTCGCTGGAGTGCGAAGCTCTAGAAAGACCTCGGCAGGTCGAGGATGTGCTCGGCGACGTAGGAAAGGATGAGATTGGTCGATATTGGCGCCACCTGATACAGCCGCGTCTCCCTGAATTTCCTTTCCACGTCATACTCGCTGGCAAACCCGAACCCGCCGTGGAACTGCAGGCAGGCATTCGCCGCTTCCCATGACGCCTTCGCGGCGAGGTATTTCGCCATGTTGGCTTCTGATCCGCAGGGCTGGTGCGCATCGAACAGCTCGCAGGCTTTCCAGCGCATGAGGTTCGCGGCTTCCACTTCGATGTAGGCCTCCGCGACCGGGAATTGCACGCCCTGGTTCTGGCCGATCGGCCGGCCGAAGACGACGCGGTCCTTTGCGTACTTCGCGACGCGGTCGACGAACCAGTAGCCGTCGCCAATGCACTCCGCCGCGATCAGCACGCGCTCGGCGTTGAGGCCGTCGAGGATGTACTTGAACCCTTTGCCTTCCTCGCCGATCAGGTTTGCAGCGGGAATCTCCAGGTTGTCGAAGAACAGCTCGTTGGTCTCGTGGTTGACCATGTTGCGGATCGGCCGCACGGTCATGCCCTTGCCGATCGCTTCCCGCAGGTCGACGACGAAGATCGACATACCCTCCGATTTCTTCTGTACCTCCGCCAGCGGCGTCGTGCGCGCGAGCAGGATCATCAGGTCCGAATGCTGGATGCGCGAGATCCAGACCTTCTGGCCGTTGACGACGTAGCGGTCGCCCTTCTTCACCGCCGTGGTCTTGATCTTGGTTGTATCGGTACCGGTGCTGGGTTCGGTCACGCCCATCGACTGCAGGCGCAGTGCGCCGCTCGCGATCTTCGGCAGGTATTCCTTCTTCTGCGCCGCCGAGCCGTGGCGCAGCAACGTGCCCATGTTGTACATCTGCCCGTGGCAGGCGCCGGCATTGCCGCCGGAGCGGTTGATCTCTTCCATGATCACCGACGCCTCCGACAATCCGAGGCCGGAGCCGCCGTACTCCTGAGGAATCATTGCCGCAAGCCAGCCGGCCTTCGTCAGCGCATCGACGAAATCCTCTGGATAGCCGCGCGCCTCGTCGACCCTGCGATGGTATTCATCCGGGTATTGCGCGCAGAGCGCGCGCATGGCTTCGCGGATGTCTGCGTAGTTATCGCTGGAAGATTTCATTGGTCTCCAAACCTTTTCTTACTGCCTCGCTCTTACCGCGGAGGATTCACTTTTATACCCCTCGAGGGTACGCAGAGGACACGGAGGAAAAACGGAGGAAATAATTTGCAAGAAATTACGCGGCTGGACGTCAGTGTTGTAGCGAAACACTGCTGGCGCTGCCAATCTATCCAAAACTTGGTTTTCCTCTCTTGCTGTTCCTCTGCGTCCTCTGCGTCCTCCGCGGTGAGAGTGAAGCCTTAAACCAATTCGGCGGTCGCGTCCATTGTGAGGCAGCCTTCGTGGTCTCGCGTCCACAGCGACACCCGCTTGCCGTCCTGGCGGCCGCACACCGTAAACCGATGGATGTCGAACAGCGGCCGCACCGCGCGGAACTCGAAACGCCGCAACTTCGCCTGCGGTTGCTGCCGCCGCCAGAGATCGGCGAGCAGAGTCGCGATCAGCGGCCCGTGCACGATCAGCCCCGGGTAGCCTTCCACCTGTGTGACATAGCTGCGGTCGTAGTGGATGCGATGGCTGTTGAACGTCAGCGCGGAGTAGCGGAACAGCATGACCGGGTCCGGCACGATCTCGCGCGAGAAAGCCTCGTCGGTGCGCGCCGCCTGCGGCCTGGGCACGGGCGCGTCCGGACTTGGGTTTTCCCGGTAGACGATGTCGTGCTCCTCCGACATCGCCAGGCCGTCTGGCCCCGTGAACTCATGGCGCACGGTGACGAACACCAGCGTGCCGCTGCGGCCTTCCTTGCCGCTGACGTCGAGGATGCGCGACGAGCGCGTGACCTCGTCGCCGACTTTCAGGTCATGGTGATATTCGAGGCGGCCGCCCGCGAACATGCGCCGCGGCAGCGGCACCGGCGGCAGGAAGCCGCCGCGCTTCGGGTGCCCGTCGGGGCCGGCCTCGGCAAGCGGCGAGATGGGCAGGAAATACAGCCAGTGCCACATCGGCGGCACCACGGCGCCTGCCACCGGCGCGGGATCGTCGCGATCCAGGGTCGCGGAGAGTGCCGCAATCGGCGTCGCCGTCACCAGATCGTTTCGAGTCTCGGTTCGACCGACCCAGGTAAGAAAATGATCCAGGTCGATCGCGGCCGCGTTCATAGCGAGATGACGATCTTGCCGAAATGCTTGCCGGCCTCGAGGTGGCGGAAGGCATCCGCTGATTTCTCGAGCGCGAACGTCGAGTCGATCACGGGCTTCAGCTTTTGCAGCGCGATCGCGCGGTTCATGGCCTCGAAGCGGGCACGCGATCCCACCGCAATGCCCTGGATGCGGATCATCGGCCCGATGATGGAGCGCAG
>DASZTG010000037.1:0-2222 GCA_035548375.1 Burkholderiales bacterium | reverse complement strand
ATCGATGCCTCGCCCGCGACGCACTGCCCGGACTACGCGCCCGACTATTGGGCGACATTTTTCAGCGACCCGGACGGCCTGCGACTCGAAGTGACGAACTATCGCGAAGAGCGCAGACGTCGCCACGAAGAGTGGCACAAGGCCTGACAAGGTAAATCACGGAGGAAGAATGACATTCGCCGATAACCTGAAGAGGCTGCCGCCGGTGGACGGCATCGAGAAGCTGGAACTGCTCGATTCCGCAGGACGCGTCGCAGCAACTCTGGAGAACAAGCCGGGCAAGGCCGGCTCGCTGGCGGTCTACAACCATCTCATTCTCGTGCACCGGAAAATCGACGCCGCCTCGGCGAAGGAAGGCCTTGCGCTGTTTGCGGAGCACACCGGGGACGCACGCGCGAATCCCGGCAAGCATCCGAACATCGATCGCCTGTTCGAGGTGATCGAAAAGAACCTGTCCTTTACCGGAAAGGCCACCCCCAAATAACGGCGGCCGTTAGCCCTTCTGCTTCCAGTGCGGGGGAATGGTTTTCTCGTAATACGGCAGCGCCTCGACGTGTTTCTTCCATGCGTGCAGCTTGGGGCCGTAGATGCCCGCCACATCGAGGTCGGGCTTGCGAATGTCCATGCGCAGGCTCAGCGCGACCTGCGGATACAGCGCCAGGTCTGCGGCCGTCATCGCGTTGCCCTCGAGATAGTCGCCGGCCAGGCCGGCTTCCCACTTGGCCGCCTCGTGCGCGAGCTTCGAGCGCGCGGAACCGATGTGCTCCGCATTCCAGTTCTCGCGCTTGGTGAACAACACGGCTTCGAGCAGGGGATCGCCCGCCGCCGTGAAGTAGTCGTCCACCTCGCGCACCAGCCGGCGCACACGCGCCCGCTGCTTCGCGTCTCCGGGGAAAAGCTTCGCGCCGGTGGCGAACTGCTCGTCCAGGTATTCGACTATCGCTGCGGATTCGTACAGGACGAATCCATCGTCGACGATGACGGGCACCCGGTGGCGAGGATTCAGTGCCAGGAATTCCGGTTTCTTGTGGTCGCCATCGGAGAACGAGATCATCTTTAGCTCGTAGGGCACCTGCTTGGCTTCGAGCGCGAGCCAAACACGCCATGCGAACGGAGAGCCGGAACCGCAATAGAACGTCAATGCCATGTCTGTCCCCGCAGTAGAATCGGTCGTCCACCGACTGGAATGAGGCAGGCAGTGTAATGGATGAAGCAGTCGTCCGCGCAATGGCCAAATGGCCGGATGTGCGCCCGGGACTCGTTAGCGGCACGCCCGTTTGCGGGACCGGGCGCTGGCGTTCGGCATTGATGAGGGATCTGGGACCAACGCCCAGCCGACATGCTGATATGGTCAAAGGGCAAATCGCCGAATGCCCGGGACTCGTTAGCGGCACGCCCGGATTCGGCTCTCCCGCGGGCGGAGCTTGGGGCGGAGTCGAATCATTGGCGAGCATGGATGTCAACGTGTGCCGAATCGCTCGCGCTCCCGCAAACGGGCGTGCCGCTAACGAGTCACGCTCGCGCGGGGACGGGCGCCAGACGTTTGGCATGGGAAACGTTTGCTGGAGCGACTATTGGACGAGATAGTCATTCGTTCGATGGCAAAGTGGCCAAACGTCCCCAACGTCTACGGCTGGTTGAGCCTCGATCGCCGCGGCAATTGGCTGATCAAGGGAGACCGGATCGCGAATGACGGTGTGACGGCGTTCATCGCCCGCAATTACGCCGCTGACGACCAGGGCCGCTGGTATTTCCAGAACGGCCCGCAGCGCGTGTTCGTCACCCTGGACTACACGCCTTTCGTGGTGCGAACCGCGACGGCGTCCGATAGCCAACTGGAAACCCACGGCAGGCAGCCCGTCGCGAAGGTGTCGGGTGCATGGATCGACGAGACCGGTTCGCTGCTGCTGCGCTGGGGCACGACGGTGGGCGTGGTCGATGACCGCGATCTCGCGCGCTTGTCGCCGCTATTCACGGATCTGCGGGGACAATCGCTGGACGACGCCCTGCTTGCCCGCGCCTTCGATACCCAGGCCCGCAGGCACGGCACGGGGGTGTACTTCCAGTTTGGCGAGGCCCGCGTTCCGGTCGGGCGCATCCAGACCGGCGAGGTCGCCCAGAAATTCGGCTTCGAGCCCGCACCGCGTCCAGCCGAAGGCGAACCGGATTGCTGAAGCTTTCGCCCTGATCGACTGGCGATGGAGGGATACCTCACCCTTCAC
>DASZTG010000036.1:0-76568 GCA_035548375.1 Burkholderiales bacterium | reverse complement strand
GCCGTGCTGCTGCACGACCCCAAGGGCGGCGAAGCGAGGTTCGACTGGCTGCATTCCGACACGCTCATCGAAGACGCGCGCGGCAGGCTGCTGGCGCGGGATCGCTTCCAGGTCACCGGCGCGCAACTCGCCCGCGGCCTGCCGGGCGTCACCGGAAACTGGAAGGCGCAGGCCGGCTTCTACGTGGTCGCGGAACGGGCCGAGCGCCTGCTGCCGGCGATGCGTGAAGCCCTGTCGGGCACCGGCGTCTACGGCGGCGTATCCCTGCTGCCGAACCAAAGCGGCGCTTGGGCGCGTATGCTTGCAGTCGACGCCGCCGCGCTGAAAAGCGCGCTGTTCGCCGCCTGGTCGGCGGCGCGCGAGACACTCACCGGTTCGGCGCCGATGCCGAGAAGGAAATAAAGCCATGAATCCGCAGGACACCGACAACCTGACGCCGGCCACCGGCATCGTGCGCCAGTACACGATAGACGCCGAACCCTACTATCGCGCGGTTGCCGACGAAGTCGCGCTATACGAGGCGGCTTACGCGGTGCGCATGCCGATGATGCTGAAGGGCCCGACCGGTTGCGGCAAGACGCGCTTCGTCGAATACATGGCGTGGAAGCTCGGCAAGCCGCTGATCACACTCGCCTGCAACGAGGACATGACGGCGTCCGACCTGGTCGGCCGCTACCTGCTGGATGCGGACGGCACGCGCTGGCAGGACGGTCCGTTGACGCTTGCCGTGCGCTATGGCGCCATCTGCTACCTCGACGAGGTCGTCGAGGCGCGCCAGGATACGACGGTCGTCATCCATCCGCTGACCGATGCGCGTCGCGTGCTGCCGCTGGAGAAGAAAAACGAGCTCGTCCACGCGCATCCCGATTTTCAGTTGGTAATTTCCTACAACCCCGGCTACCAAAGCATCCTGAAGGACCTCAAGCAATCGACGAAGCAGCGCTTCGGCGCCCTGGACTTCAGCTATCCCGCGCGAGACATCGAGATCGAAATCGTCACCCATGAATCCGGCATCGGCCCGGAAACGGCGGCCAAGCTCGTGACCATCGCCGAGCGCGCGCGCAATCTCAAGGGCCACGGCCTGGAAGAAGGCATCTCCACGCGCATGCTGATCTATGCCGGCTCGCTGATCGGCCAGGGCGTCGAGCCCGTCTCGGCCTGCCACGTTTCGCTGATCCGGCCGATCACCGACGATCCGGATATTCGCGACGCCCTCGGCGCCACGATTCGCGCCTGCTTCTGACGTTTCAAGCATAAGCATGAACCACGGAGAACACGGAGAGCACGGAGAAATACGTTCTACAAAGAGCGATACCAAGATGGACAGTCAGAAAAGTGGATCCCGTCGCGAACAATGCATGTCCCGCTCTTTTTAGTTCCCCTCTTGACCTTCCTCCGTGTCCTCCGTGTTCTCCGTGGTTCAAGAATTAGAAGGTTAGATGCCCAAGCTCGACGACTACAGCGAACTGCTTGACAGCCTCGGGCCGCACGCGCGCGAGCTGCTGCAGTCGGGCTGGCTGGAGGCGACGCGCTCGTTTTCCGAAAAAGGCCTGACGCGCTACCTGGAAGGCGCGCGCGAGATTTCCACCGCCGGCCTGGGCTGGAGCGTCGTGCTGGCTTACCTGCGCGAGATTCCCGCCGTTGCGCGCCAGGTCGACGAAGAGGCCGCCTTCGCTACCATCGACACTGCGCTCGCCGTCTACGCGCATACCGATGCGCGCACCACGGAGCAGGTTTTCTCGACTGCGAACGTCGCGGCGCGCCGGTTGCGCGATGCCTCGCTTTATCGCGGCTACCTGGAATTTCTCGCCGAGCTTGCCAACCTGGCGCCCGCGGGGGTCGCAGCCATCCTGCAGCGGCTCGACCGGTTGCTAGAACAGTTGACCCTCGACGGCCTGCGCCGCTGGGCGATGCTCGGCGTGCAGTCGCACATGCGCGACCCGAATGCGCAGGCGCGCTACTTCGCGCTCGACAGCGAGGAAGGCCGCCAGCTCCTGCAATCGGAAGGCGAGCAGACCGTGTTTCCCGACGTCGAGCGCAGGCTCTCGCTCTACCTGCGCGCGCTATGGGGCCGCAACATCAAGCTGCGGCCGGTCATGCACACCAAGGGCGCGAGTGCCGGGCGGCGTTCCACCATCGACGGCTGGACCATCCGCATGCCGCAGGCTTACCGGGGGTTCGGCGGCCAGACCGGGCTTGCGCTGTATCGCGCCTCTGCCGCGCATGCCGCCGCGCACATCGTGTTCACCACGCAGCGCTTCCCGGTCGGCAGCCTGAAACCGCTGCAAGTAGCGCTGGTGTCGTTGATCGAGGATGCGCGCGTCGAACAGCTTGCCATGCAGGTCTTTCCCGGCCTGCGCCATCTCTGGAAAACCTTCCACGTCGCGCACGCGGGCGGCGCGGTCACGTCGGGGTCGCTGATGGCGCGGCTTGCACGCGCGTTGATCGACGAGGATTTCGAGGACGACAATCCCTGGGTTGCCAAGGGCCGCCGCCAGTTTTTCGAGCAGAAGGAATACTGGACCGACCAGTCGACGAGCCGCGCGCTCGGCGGATTGCTCGGCAACGACATGGGGCAGATGCGCGTGCAGTTCAACTTCAAGACCTACGTGGTCGAGCCGGCCTATCGCGACGACAACCAGGGCATCTGGGATTTCGGCGACATGGGCGAGCCCTCGCCGGACGACGAAGACGTGGTGATGCAGGGCGCGAAGCTCGCCGACGACGATTCCAACACCGGCGAGGAAGAAGGCGACGAGCAATCGGAGCCGCCGCCCACGGAGGAGGAAGAGGTCAAGCTCTCCGCGCCGTCGCGTGCCGACGAAGCGATGAAGGAAGAGCCGTTGTCGCCGCCCATTCGCTACGACGAATGGGACTATGTGATCGGCCGCGAGCGACCCTCGTGGTGCACCTTGCTGGAGAAGCCGGCACCGGAAGGCGACCCGCAGGCAATCGACGAAATCCTCGATCGCAATCGCGACCTCGTCGACCGGGTCAAATACCTGGTCAAGGCCGTGCAGGTGCAGCGCCCGGTCAAGCTCAAGCGACGGCTCGACGGCGACCGCCTCGACCTGGACGCGTGCATCAACGCGACCATAGACCTGCGCAGCGGCATTCCACCCGATCCGCGCGTGCATGCGATCCTCGGGCGCCAGCAGCGCGATCTTTCCGTGCTGGTGTTGCTCGATCTTTCGCAATCGACCAACGACATGGTCGCGGACGAATCGACCACCGTTTTGAACCTGGCGCGCGAAGCCACCGTGCTGCTTGCGGATGCGATGGCCCGCATTGGCGACAGCTTCGCGATCCACGGCTTCTCGTCCAACGGCCGCCACGATGTCGGCTACTACCGCTTCAAGGATTTCGACCGGCCCTACGGCGAATTGCCCAAGGCCCGGCTGGCCGGCATGACGGGCCAGCTCTCTACGCGCATGGGAACGGCGCTGCGCCACGCTGGCTCTTTCCTGCAGGACAGGCGCGCGCACAAGAAACTGATCTTGCTGGTGACCGACGGCGAGCCCTCGGACATCGATGTGCATGACGCGCAATATCTGGTGTTCGACGCCAAGAAGGCCGTGGAGGAGAACAATCGCCACGGCATCTTCACCTACTGCATGAGCCTCGATCCGAAGGCGGATCGCTACGTCTCGCGCATCTTCGGCATGCGCAACTACATGGTGCTCGACCATATCCGGCGCCTGCCGGAAAAGCTGCCGATGCTGTATATGCGGGTGACAAACTAGGCGAGCACTTCGGCTTTGCCGGCTACCTTGCCACAACGCTCCGCACACGGCACATCTCGCTGCGGATGCATATGTGTGGTTTCCTTGAGACGCGATGGAACGCGACGAAAGCGCAGAATTGCGAGGGGGCGGCACGTTACCCTTCAGGCTGGCGGAATGGGATTGGCGGCTATGGCCGCCTGGAATATGCTGAGCGGGTATTGCAGGGTTTGCCGATTCAGTTAATACCCTGGTTAAACGGCAACTGGAGACGCAAGGCTTTGATCGGACGGCAATTCAATCGCGGGCTGGAAGCCTGGTTATACGTCACGGCGTCCAGTTATACGTCAATTCTGATGTCTAAATCGAGTTAGGCTTTAACTGATGAATACGCGGAAGAAGCGGATGCTTTTGGCTACAGTCGTCCTACTTTTTCTAATTGTCGCGTCAGCCGTTGCGTTCGTCATAGATCTTCGTCGCATGCCAACGGAAACCATTCAAGACCTTCGCGCATTCTGTGAAGGTTTAAATAGAAGAGCCACGATGTCAGAAGTGTTGAAACGCGCTTCTGAAGTTCGAGAGAAACCGCTAAAGGCGGAAGTATTTGATCAGCACAAGGTGTTGGTACAGCTCCATTCCTGTCACTGCTTTATAACTTTTACTGAGGCCGGGACGACGGCGTCCAAGATCACATGCAACGGGTGAGCCTAACTATCAGTTGCACCCGAGCCGCAAGCAGCGCGGCTTCGCTTTGCTGCTTACGGGCCTGGTGAACTGAGGCGTTAGAGCTCATATGGCTGCGATTCTCGGGCGCGACAGGAATGGCAACGCCGTGCGGATCGGGGATCGGGTGCGTCTTCTGACAATCCGCCCATCGATTCTTAAACGGCTTACTGGATCTGAACACACCGATGTCGCGTCAATGGTCGGTCGAGAACTCGAAGTATTCGACGTCTACGATAACGGGCAGGTTTGGGTGAGCCTTTCCTGGGATCGCGGTGATGGACAAACCGAACTGCATTCAATCGCTGTGGACGTTGAGGCAATCGAATTGGTGTCTGGTAATAACGCGCCGAGTTCCGAGTCGCCGTGATACGACGACAGAATATGAGCTCTAACCCGTCGTTGCAGCGGACGCGCCGCAAGCGGCGCGCCGCTGAACTCTGTCGTTAGGCATGTGATGCAACTGTCGGCGCAAGATTCGGTGTGGAACCGCGCGGCACTTGAGGCAGGTGGTACGACTCCGTGCGAAGGGGACATTGCGTTGGCAGCTGCATTGGCAGCTCACGGACTGGTCATGAATGGTGGCGTTGAACACACTCTTGGAATCCTGACGGAGGCTCAGCTCCTGGCGGCGATACAGGGATTTCGATACTTCGGCATGAATGCCGCAGCGCGTGTGTTTGAGACGGCACTGGCGGCCCGAGGCATAGACTCAAACGTGCACGACAGAAGTTATTGGGAGGCGGTCCCGAACGATGAAGCTATCGTCCGCGCCTTTGAGTCAAAGTATCAATCCAGTCCCAATGCCTTTGCTCCGGTGGATGCGCAGTCACATGCCTAACACCTCGTTCGAGAGGAACGCTCTGCCAGCAAGCGTCGCTTGCTGTTTCCGTGCCCCTCAAGCGGCACGTTCTTTTATAATCCTCGCATGGAGTTTAGCTGGGATCCGAAGAAGGCGGCGAAAAACCTCAAGGACCACAAGGTGTCCTTCGAGGAAGCCGCAACGATCTTTGGAGACTCTCTCGCTATCACGTTCGACGATCCTGACCATTCAGTTGGCGAGCATCGCTTGCTGACCTTTGGCGTCTCCTCTGTGGGCCGACTGTTGGTTGTCTCCCACACCCAGCGTGGTATCTATACACAATTGATCAGCGCTCGCCGGACCATAAGGCGTGAAAGGAAAATCTATGAAGAAGGCTAGCCGTTCCAGGAAGGATGACCTTCGCCAGGAATATCGTCGCGAAGACCTCGGTAAGGGTGTGCGCGGCAAATTCCATCGCGCATATTCGAAGGCTACGAACCTCGTCTTGCTAAATCCCGATATTGCCGCCGCCTTTCCAACCACGGAGGCCGTCAACGATGCATTACGTTCTTTACTGAAAGTAGCGAAGAGCTCGGCGCGTCTAACCCGGCGTTCCACCGGAGCCGCAAAAGCGGCACGGTGAACTATGCGTTAGGAGTAAACGGGCTTGTCCTTCGCCCTCTTCGAAACAGCCCTTGTCGGCCTTCCCGCCTCGCACGTTTGGCGAGGGCACGGATCGGCGCTCTTTTTGGAATTCGGCAAGCTGAGTCCATCGTCTCGCGTTCGCCGCGATGGCTTGGTTGGCAATCTTTCTGGCGAGATCACGCTGATGATTGAGTGGAGTTGGCGGATCGAGAAGCCAAGATCGATCATGGGCGGCAGCTGGAGCGATGAACGCAGATGGCCGGGCATGCTTTCCAAGTTGCAAGGCAGCACAGTGGTTGGGGTCAGGACTTTCGGAGCGTTGCCTGAGATCGAGGTCTCGCTGTCAAATGGATTACGAGTGGTTTCCTTCATGACTTCGGAAGGTCAACCGGAATGGGGCCTCATTTGTCGTGGCAGCATGCAGCGAACGCTCGGGGTACGCGGGGGACGGCTGGTAGTGCGAGAGTTGACCCCTAACCTCACGCTGCAGCGGACCGCTTCGCCGCCCGCTTAGCGTTGACATTGGCCCGTATAGCTAGAACATCCATGAAAATTACCCTCGCTAGTATCTTCGTCGAAGACCAGGATCGCGCACTCGCGTTCTACACGTCAGTTATCGGCTTCCGGAAGAAGCATGACATACCGATGGGCCAGTTCCGTTGGCTCACCGTAACTTCTCCGGAGGGTGTGGCAGGTGTTGAACTTGTGCTCGAGCCGATGGCCTTTCCACCCGCTCGTACATTTCAGAAGGCACTGTTCGAGGCAGGCATACCCGCGACCGCTTTCATCACAGCCGACATCGCCACAGAGTTCCAAAAGCTCAAGGCGGCTGGGGTGAAATTCCGGGGCGAGCCGACAAGCATGGGGGCCGTAACTGTCGTCCTGTTTGAAGATAATTGTGGAAATCTCATCAACCTGGTTCAACCTGCCGGCTGACGCGTCGTTGCACCCGACGGCCTCTAGCGGGCTGCGCCCGCTTCCGCCCGCGGGCGAACTCCAACGCTAGGTGTCACGCATGGCTCGCCCATTTACCTGCGCCAACTGCGGCATCACGACAACCAAGCGCGCTCATTTCATGTGGCTCTTGGCAGTTGTTGGCTTCTTCAATGCTCAGACTTGGGTAAGCGATAATGGTCCACTTTGTACTAAGTGCACGCCGAGCTGGGCCACAACGCTTGGCCGAGTCCTTTATGTGATGCTCGCTATATGTGTCTTGTTGCTTGTTTGGCAGGTGTTCCAACTGAGGGGCAGCAGGGATGTGACGCCTAACAACCGGTCGTTGGGCGACGCTTCCGATTCAGCGCTTCGCGTGGCCATCGGCGCACCAAAACCGGCACGTTAGGAGGCATCCATGACCAAGCGCCGCAAGATCGCCACGTGGGTCGCTTTGGTGCTGTCCGTTGCCGCTGGAGGCTAGGCAGCCATGAGCGTTGTCTTTTACACATGGCTAAGCGCTGCGGAGCCGCAGCGGTGGCCAGCTAACAGGGCAGCGGTTTGGGTCTATGGGTACTTGGCACTAACAATCGCCTTTGTGGCGGTGTTCTTTTATTGCGTTGTATCGCTTATGAGGGGACGCAAACAAATCCTTCCTAGATAAGCACAGTGCAACCTAACAGCGTGTTGTTGACCGCCCCCTTCATCTTGCTATGCCGGGCATACGGCGCGGCAAAACGTGAACGTTGGACGCAGAAGCGCATCGCCCTCACAGAGAAGACACTTCCATGAACAAGGTGACGCCTTTCCTCATGTTCAACGACCAGCTCGAGGCGGCGATCGAGTTCTACACTGCGACGTTTCCGAACTCGGAAGTACGCAACGTCGCCCGCACAGGCACCGACGGTCCCATCAGCTCTGCGGAGTTCATCGTTGGTGGTCAACTCTTCATGGACTACAACGGAGGCGCGTACTTCAGCTTTTCCGAGGGCGTCTCGCTCTACGTGGACTGCGTGGATCAGGATGAAGTCGATGAATATTGGGACAAGCTCGTGAAGGCAGGAGCGACGCCCACGGCATGCGGCTGGATCAAGGACCCCTTCGGCCTCTCCTGGCAAATCGTCCCGAGACGATTCACCGAGCTTATCCGTGACACGGATCCAGGGAAGGTGAAGGCTGTGATGGACGCCATGATGACGATGGTGAAACTCGACGTGGCGGAGCTCGAGAAAGCCTACAACGAGGCGTAGTCGCGTTCCTCCAAGAGCGCGGCGGTTCTGGGTCGCCGACCAAGCGTCCGTAAGCTGCGGAATTCTTCCTCCAGGTTCCCGATCCGGAAAGGATGCACGAAGCCGTGGTCGAAATGCAGTTCCCGGTTCGACGCCGATCGTCGAGCGATCAGATGCAATCGAAGTAGGGAGGGTCGACTTCCAATTTGGGAGGGTGGAGGAAGACCACGATAAACAACGGAAGTTTTCCCAGCGTCAAAACCGATAGTCGAGCCCGACGCGCAGGAGGTCCAGCGTCATGTCGCCGGTGACGGAGATCGTCTGCGTGAAGGCGGGTGAATTGGTCAGTGGCACGGCGGCGGAGACCGAGCCGAAATCCGCGTGGAGATATTCCGCCTTTACCGACCACTGGCGATCCAGTGCCCATTGGGCGCCGGCGCCGATGACCCAGCCGGCCTTCAGCTTGCTGGTTTCGCCGGATCCGCTGCCGCCAAAAACAATGCCGTTGTTGGCATTGTCCGAATAACTACCGGAGACACTGATCCGCGTGAACGCTGCGCCGCCGGTCGCATAAACCAGGAACTGCGGTGTGACGGTTGCGCCGACGCGGGCGCGCAACGTCGACACCCAGTGCAGCGTCGTCTTGTTCGTCACCGTATATTGAGTGCCGGCGAACGGGACAGGGAAGGCACCGCTCGCGCTCGCCGATTCGTCGAAATCGAGTGCGGCGAAATCGATTTCGCCGCCATAGACGATGCGCCCTGACTGCCAGTTGTAGCCCGCCTGCACGCCGCCGGTTGCCCCGTCCGAAGACATCGTCCCGCTTCCGCTCGCGGCCACCGCGTTGCCGTTTGCGATGGTCGGATCGGGAGCGGCATTGCAGAAAACGGCATCGACGACGATCGGTGGACAAGCCGGATCGGTGCCGTAGCTCGATTTGCCCCGGAATGCGCCCGCATGAATGCCCAGGGACAGGCCGCCGAAGGGTGCATCGATTTCGTCGGCGGGCGCGACGGCAGCCCAGCCCGCGGTCGCCAGGCCAATCCCGATGAACGCGAGGGCTTTCACGAACAAGACCCGGTCGGTTGGGCGATCCGCCACTCGTCGCTTCGATTCAAGGCTCTGCTTCATTCGCGAACTCCTGTTTTTCCGTAGTCGCAACGTCCCGCTCGGGATTTCGATGTCGAGGTGACGACACGAAACGCAATACGGCCCGATCGGGTCCAAACTTGAGCGTATGCCAGGCGATTGCTCGGGGAAAAACCCTCGATCGCGGCAAAGGCGATGCCCGACGGCGCGTCAGCCTTTCAGCGCGGCGTGCACGGCATCGTGCAATCGATCCAGGCCAAAGGACACGTCGACGATCACGCCGTTCAGGAAAAACGCCGGCATGCTGCGCACGCCGCTTTGCCTGCCGGATTCCACGTGTTCATTCACGCGCTGCCGATAGACCTGATCGCCGATCTCGTAGTCGTAACGCTCCAGGTCGAGCTCCAGCTTTTCCGCGTAGCGCCGCAAGTCCTTCGGCTTCAGGTGGAACTGGTTCTCATAGAGCAGGTCGTGCATCGGCCAGAATTTTCCCTGCGCACCCGCGGCCTCCGCCGTTTCCGCAGCCGGCTCCGCGTTCTGGTGGGCAGTCAGCGGGAAATGCCGGAACACGAAGCGCAGCCGGTGCTCGAATTTCTTCATGAGCATTTTCACGGCCGGGTAAGCCTGGCCGCAGGTCGGGCATTCGAAGTCGCCGTATTGCACCAACACGGCCTTCGCGGATTCCGGGCCCAGGATGTGATCGGTCTTGTTGACGGGAACGACGAGTCTGTTGTGTTCGGTGGAGTTCATGCTTCCTCGGGGGATGGGGTCGGAAAAGCCGGTCGAGCCAGGCGCCTCAAACATACGCTTTCAATGACGGCCGGTCCAGCCTGGCACGGCGGATTCTTCACATGCCGACATGTGTCGATTACCATTCGACACGCACTGCGCACAAACGATTCCTTACCCTGTCGGAGGAGATGCCATGAGCAAGAATCGCGATACCAAGAAGGAAACCAAGAAGGCCCCGGCCAAGACGCCGAAAGAAAAGAAGGAAGCCAAGCGCCTGAAGAAGGAAACGCGGGGCCACTGACCTCGTTTTTCTCCTTCCTCGAAGCATTTTCCGGCAGCACCGGCGATTACCGTCGCCGGTCGCCTTGGCCTCATTTCCGGCCCACCTGCCCGTCCTGATCGCGTAGTTTCCCGCCCTGACAGTCGTCCTCAGTCGGCCCCGGCGGATTGCGGATGGGTTAGGGATCCGCAAGATTATTCCTTTGGAATATTGTCTCCCTCCCGGAAGAGGGCCAGTATGGATGTCGCGGCATCCTGCCGCGATTCGCCAACAACCAAACGGGGGACAAGATGAGAGCTTCGGGAAAACTGATTTGCCTCGCGACTGTGTCCATGTTTTGCGCCGTTCCGGCCGTGCACGCGGCGGACAATTGTTCGGGCTTTTATGGCAACGAACTGGTGAACTCCGACAACATGGAACTCGCGGGGGGGGCCAAGATCACGTTCTTCAGCGATCACGGGTCGGTATCCAGCGGGGACTCCGGCTATAACGGACTGGGTGGCTGCGCCGGGTATGTATTCGTCGGGGCCGACGGCAAGGGTTGGGTCTCGGGCAGTTGCACGAGAGTTGCCGCCAACGGCGACAACTGGAGTTATTCGTTCTTCGAGGATCTTGCTGCCGGCGGAAAAGGCACCTGGAAGGGCGTTACAGGAACGGGTCAATTTGCCAACGGCTCGAAAAACAGCGGCTGGTACGAAAATACCGGCATGGCGGGAAAATCGAGCATCGGCAAGTGGGGCGGAAACTGCGTCAAATAGCTGACTGCGCAGCGGTGTCTCTACCCGAGGGCAGCTAGCGCGTACATCTGGGTCGGGAAGTGCGTACGGGCATGCCCGACCCAGCCTTCGCAGTCGTCAGATCGAAATTCAGACTTTGCGGCCGTAGTTCAGCAACCCCTGCGATCCCTTCGGCGGTCGCGCGCGAATGGCCTCTTCGTTCGGCACGATGCCCCAGCCCGGACGATCCGGCATCACAAGGTGCCCATCCACGAATTCCGGCACGTGGTCGAACAGTTCCGCGTCCCATGCGATGCGGTCGATGTCGGTTTCCATGATGCGCAGGTTCGGAACGGCAGCCGAGAAATGCGCGCTCATCATCGTGCACAGGTGGCCGTAGAAATTATGCGGCGCGACGTTGACTTCATGTGCCTCGGCCGCGGCGGCAATTTTCATGGATTGCCAGATGCCGTTCCAGGGCACGTCGACGATGGCCACGTCCATCGCCTGCTCCCGGAAGTAGGGCATGAACTCGCGCAAGCCGAGCAAGGTCTCGCAGGAGCTGATCGGGTGCGGGCTCTGCCGGCGAATGTAGCCCAGCGCCTCCGGAACGAAGGAATCGATCTCGATCCAGAACATGTCCAGGTGCGCGATGGCGCGCAGGATCTTCAGGAAGCCCTCGGTCTTGGCGTTGAAGTTCAGATCGAGCAGGATGTCGACGTCCGGCCCGGCACCTTCGCGCAGCGTTTCCAGGTGCATCACGAGATTGCGCAGCACGTTGCGCTCGACGTTGAGTCCCGATTCGAACGGCACGCCGAACCCCGGCCGCCAGCCGCGTGCGTTTTTGCCGTTCCCGTCGTAGGTGAAAATATTCGTCTTCAGCGCAGTGAAGCCCTTTTCGCGGACTTCGCGGCCGATGGCTTTGACGCCGTCGAGATCGGTGATCGCCGGCTTGTAGTGCGTCGGATGGTTGATGCGCCAGGTCGCGCAATGCGACCAGTAGACGCGGATGCGGTCGCGGATCTTGCCGCCGAGCAATTCGTAGACCGGTACGCCAAGACCTTTCGCCTTGGCATCGATCAGCGCGTTTTCGATTGCCGCCATGGCCAGGGCGACAATGCCGCCGGAGGCGGGTCGCGTCGCCGATGTCAGTTCCGCGAAGATCTTCTCGTGCTCGCCGACCTCCTGGCCAACGACGCGCGTTCCCAGCCGCTCGATCGCGGTCGTGACTCCCGGCGCGCCGAAACCTTCGTCGTATTCGCTCCAGCCTTCGATGCCGGTGTCGGTGGTGACCTTGACGAAGTGGTAGTTGCGCCAGCCTGCGTCGCAGGACAGGATTTCTATTTTTTTGACTTTCATTATTTCCTCCTTCTCACCATTCTAAAACTAAAGGCGTTGACGCAAAGGACGCAAAGGAAAAGCAAGAAAGCACGCAAAGGAAACATGGATTTGAAATCGGCATCCACTTGAAGAATGTGCGAATCGGAATAACATGGCAGCTCAGTGCAATGAAAAGACCGAATCGTCTTGGGCTTTCTTTGCGACCTTTCCTGTATTTCCTTTGCGCCTTTGCGTCGACGAACTTAATCCGTGATTCCCTTTTCGATACTCGATCTCTCCCCAATCCCGAAAGGGGCAACCGCAACCGTCGCGCTGCGCAATACGCTGGAGCTCGCGCAACGCGCGGAGAAGCTCGGGTTCCTGCGCTACTGGCTGGCCGAGCACCACAACATGCCGGGCATCGCCAGCGCGGCGACTTCCATCGTCATCGCGCACGTCGCCGGCGGCACCAAGACCATCCGCGTGGGATCGGGCGGCATCATGCTGCCGAATCATTCGCCGCTGGTCATCGCCGAGCAGTTCGGCACATTGGCGTCGCTTTTTCCCGGCCGCATCGACTTGGGCCTCGGCCGCGCACCGGGCACGGACATGCTCACCGCGCGCGCCCTGCGGCGCACGATGGAGGACAGCGCGGAACAGTTTCCGCAGGACGTGCAGGAACTGCAATTCCTGTTCGGCGAGGTGCAACCCGGCCAGCAGATTCGCGCCGTGCCCGGCGCGGGGCTAAACGTTCCGATCTGGTTGTTGGGATCGAGCCTGTTCAGCGCGCAGTTGGCGGCGATGCTCGGATTGCCTTTCGCGTTCGCGTCGCACTTCGCGCCGGACCTGATGCGCCAGGCGCTCGAAATCTATCGCAGCCGTTTCGAGCCGTCCGCACAGCTCGACAAGCCGTACGCGATGCTGGGGGCGAACGTGATCGTCGCGGACAGCGACGAGGCGGCGCGATACCACTTCACTTCGCAGCAGCAATCCTTCATCAACTTGAGGCGCGGCATGCCGGGGCAGGTGCCGCCGCCCATCGACGACATCGACCGCTACTGGTCGCCGCCGGAGAAGGCGATGGTGGAGCGCTCGCTCGCCGTGTCGTTCATCGGCTCTGCGGATACGGTCGCAAATGGGTTGGCGGCGTTCCTGGACGATCTCAAGCCCGACGAGCTCATGGTCACCGCGCATATCTATGACCAGGCCGCGAGGCTGCGGTCGATCGAAGGCATCGCGAGCGTATGGGAGCGACTGGCTGTCAGCGCTACCGCAGCATAAGGCTAAAATTTCACCACGGAGAACACGGAGGAACACGGAGAAGATCGAAGAGGATTCGAATTGTTTTTCGACGAATCACGTGGGGCCGAAAGGGTGGCTTTGAACGGTAAATCGTCAACGGAAACCACTCCCAATTATTGATCTTGCTTTTCTTCGTGCTCTCCGTGCTCTCCGTGGTGAAAAGTAGCTTTCAGAAAACTTCCTTGTAAGGCCGCAGGTCGATTTCCTGCGCCCAGGCGCTGCGCGGCTGCTTGTGGATGTGCCAGAAAGTTTCCGCGATGGCATCGATGCCGAGCAGCCCGTCCTCGCCGCGCTCCTGCACGATCTGCGGCATGCGGCTGCGCAAGCGGTCGCCGTCGATACCGCCATCGATGACGACGTGCGCGACATGAATGCCCAGCGGACCGAACTCGCGCGCCATGCTTTGCGAGATCATGCGCAGGCCTGCCTTGGCCGCCGCGAAATGCGCGAAACCCGGCTTGCCGCGCATGCTGCCCGAGGCACCGGTGAACAGGATGGAGCCTCGGCCCAACGGTACGAGCCGTCGCGCAGCCTCGCGACCGACCAGGAAGCCGCCGAAGCAGCCGACGCGCCAGAATTCCTCGAACGTCTCGGCCAACAATTCGCGGAAGTCCATCTTGCGGTTGTTGCCGGCGTTGTAGGCGATGAGATCAGGAAGCTCGCGGCCCTCGCGCGGCGTCATCGCCAGGTCGAACAGCCGCACGACATCGGCCTCCTTCGTCGTATCGGTTACCACGGCTTGCGCGCTGCCGCCGCTGGAAGCAATGCTGCGCGCGACTTGTTCGATTTTGTCCGCGCTCCGGCCGGAGACGTACACGTGGTACCCGCCTTCAGCGAAACGACGGCACAGTGCCGCACCTAGCCCGCGCTCCGCACCGACTCCAACAACGATTGCCGTTGGCTTACCCATTTTTGCGATCTCCTGCAGGCTTGAACCAGGCGCCGGAAGCAATGGCTCCCGCGACGACGACCCCGTAGACGACGAGTGCCACGGTCAACGCGGCGAACAGCCATTGCGGCGATCCGGTGAATCTCAGAACCAGCCAGCCGCCGCCGATGCCGACGATGAGGCGCACGACGCTGCCGATCAGCGGCCATCCCAGCTTGCCCGCGCCTTGCGACGCGAAATAGAGCGACAGACCAAGACCGAAGAATCCATAGGCCGGACCGACGATGCGCAGGTAGGCTTCGCCGGTTTCCAGCATGCGCGGATCGTTGCCGAACAAGCCGAGCCAGGCGTGCGGCCAGATTGCCACAACGAGGCCGATCGCTTCAGTCAAGCCAAAAGCAAGGGCGCCGCCGACCAGCGCGATGCGCAGTGCGCGAGCTTGCTGGCCGGCGCCCATATTCGTGCCGACCAGCGCAACCAGCGGCGCGCCGAGGCCGAACACGAGCGGAATCAGCAGGTATTCGAGGCGTGCGCCGGTGCCGTAGCCGGCGACTGCATTCGGTCCGCCCGCGGCACCGACCAGCGCGGTGGCGAGAGTGAACACGAATGTCGTCATCAAAGTATTCACCGAGCCGACGAGACCCACGCGCAGGATGTCCGCGAACAATGGCCAGCGCATGCGCGGCAGCACGGGCCGCACGACGGCGCGACCCGACCAGAGGTACCACGCGAGCACGCCGGCGGTCAGCGCCGTGGTGGAAAGCACTGCAATGGCGCCGCCGGCGATGCCCATGGCCGGAATCGGCCCGAAACCGAATATCAAAGCAGGCGAAAGCGGCACCAGCAGGATAACGCCGCCGCACACCGCGAGCGAAGGCACCAGCATGTTGCCGGTGCCGCGCAGCACGCTCGCGAGCGCGTTCATGACCCAGACCAGCACGATGCCGGCGAAGACGATGTTCGAGTAGTCGAGCGCGGCCTCAAGCGATGCGCTTTCGCCGCCCATTGCACGATAGAGCTGGGGGCCGAACGCAAGGAACAGCACGGTGAACAGCAGGCCGAGCGCCAGGTTCACTGCGATCGCGTGCGCGACCAGTGCGTCCGCATCCTGGCGACGGCCCGAGCCGAGTGCCCGCGCGACGGCCGAGGAGATGCCGCCGCCCACCGCGCCGGCAGAGAGCATTTGCATCATCATGAAACCGGGGAAGACCAGCGCCATGCCAGCCAGCGCATCCGTGCCCAGGCGCGAGACGAACCAGGTTTCGATGAGGCCGGTTGCAGCCTGCGCCAGCATGACAAGCACGTTCGGCCATGCCATGCGCAGCAAGGTCGGCACGATGCTGCCCTCGAGCAGCATGCGCGTGCGCGGATTCATGGCGGCTTGGGATGCCGCTGTGGCGCCGGCCGTCAGCGCGGCGGCGGGGGCGAGGGGAGAGTTCATGACCGGGCGCGCGTGCGGCGCGCTTCGCGTTGTCCGGATGCCGCGGTACGTCCCCAGGCGCTGGCGGCGAGCTTGCGCTTCGTCGCTTCGCCGGCGGCCGGCCCGGCTGCGATGACGTACTCCGGCTTCGTCAATGGGCGTCCACTGTGCCGGTCGACCAGCATGGGGTCCGCGGGCTTGCCCGTTTTCGCGTTCACCAGCATCACGCTCGCACCTTCTGGCGCGAAATGCTTGTTGCCCCATGCCTGCATTGCCACCAGCACCGGCTGGAAATCGCGGCCGCGTTCGGTGAGGACATATTCATGGCGCGGCGGCCGATCGCTGTAGCGCCGTTTCTCCATCAGGCCGGACTTGACCAGCGCCGCAAGCCTGCGCGTCAGCATGTTCGGCGCGATGCCCAGGCTCTGCTCGAACTGGTCGAAGCGCGTGAGCCCGTGGAACGCATCGCGAATGATCAGGATGCTCCACCATTCGCCGATGCGCTCCAGGCCGCGCGCCACCGGGCATTGCATCTTGCCGAAGCTCTTGCGCCGCATCGCCGTTCTCCCTGGTTAGTGACTTTCATGATGCAAGTAAGTATACGCGCGCCGGCGGCCGGCGTGCTGCGATAAAATCGCATGGACTCATTCCCGGAAAGCAGACAATGAAGTTGACCGACCTGTTCGGCATCGAACTGCCTGTCGTCCAGTCGCCCATGGCGGGCGCGCAGGCTGGCGCCATGGCAATCGCCGTCTCGAATGCCGGCGGCCTCGGATCCCTGCCGTGCGCCATGCTCACGCCGGACGGGTTGCGCAAGGAACTCGATGCGTTGAAGGCGCAGACCGCCAAGCCTTACAACGTCAATTTCTTTTGCCACCAGGTGGCGGTGGCGGATGCGGCGCGGGAATCGGCATGGCGCGAGGCGCTGATGCCCTACTACCGCGAATTCGGCATCGATCCCGCAAGCATTCCGGCAGGACCGGGTCGCGCGCCTTTCAGCAAAGAATTCGCGGACGTGCTGGAGCCTTACCGGCCGCCGGTCGTCAGCTTTCACTTTGGATTGCCCGCTCCCGACTTGTTGGCGCGCGTGAAGTCCTGGGGCTCGAAGGTCCTGTCATCCGCCACCACCGTGGACGAAGCGAAATGGCTCGAGGCGCAGGGAGCCGACGTCGTGATCGCACAGGGGCTGGAAGCCGGCGGGCATCGCGGGATCTTTTTGACCGACGACTTGACCACCCAGGTCGGCACGTTTGCGCTGCTGCCACAAGTGGTGAGCGCCGTGAAAATACCGGTGATCGCTGCGGGCGGCATTGCCGACGCCAAAGGCGTCGCGGCCGCGATGAAGCTCGGCGCAGCCGGAGCACAAGTCGGCACGGCCTACCTGCTGTGCCCGGAAGCAACCATCACCGCGGTACATCGCCAGGCGCTGAAAAGCGAGGCAGCGCGGCACACGACCCTGACGAACCTGTTCACCGGGCGTCCGGCGCGCGGGATCGTCAACCGGGTAATGCGCGAACTGGGGCCGATCAGCAAGCTGCCGCCGGCCTTCCCGCTCGCCACATCCGGCATCGTGCCGCTGCGCGCGAAGGCTGAAGCGACCGGATCGGGGGACTTTTCGCCGCTCTGGTCCGGTGAAAACGCCACGGGATGCAGGGAAGTATCGGCAGCCGAAATCACTCGCGGCCTCGCCGCCAGACTGTAATTGTTGTAACGCCGTCTTGCGCGCTCCGGCGGCGGCCCCAAACTATCGGCCATCTGCATCCTGTACGGATCCCGCATGAATCGTATTCGCAGCAGCTTTTCCACGAGCTTGACGCTGGCCGCGTTCGTCACGGCCTTGTTCTGCGCGTTGATGTTCGCTTCCCATGACGCCGATGCGCGCCGCCTCGGCGGCGGCAAATCCTTCGGCAAGCAATCGTCGACCGTCACGCAAAGGCAAGCCGCGTCGCCTTCCGCTCCCAATCAAGAACTGGCGCGTCCGGCCCAACCGCCGACTGCCACGCCCGCACCGCAGCCTGCCGGCAACCGTTGGCTGGGTCCGCTGGTCGGCATCGCAGCCGGGCTGGGCATAGGCGCGTTGCTGTCGCACTTCGGCCTGGGCGGCGCATTTGCCGACGGGCTTGGCAGCATCATCGTGATCGCGCTTCTGGTGATGGCGGGGGTCTTCATATGGCGCCTGCTCAAGCGCGGGACGGCGCCATCGCAGCCGACCATGCGAACGATGGAACCGGCTTATTCATCCCCGGCACCCGCCGGGTCAGGCGGCGACGTCAACGTTTTCGGCGGGCGCATACCCGCCGGGGCTTCGTCTCCCCATTCGGCGGTGCCGTCGTCTGCACCGCATGAACCCTGGGGCGTGCCGGCGGATTTCGACGTGAATGGCTTCCTGCGCGTGGCAAAGGTCAATTTCCTGCGGCTGCAGGCGGCCTGGGATGCCCAAAACCTGTCCGACATCCGCGAGTTCACTACGCCGGAAGTATTCGCGGAAATCAGGATGCAAATCGACGAGGACAAGGGTGCGGTCAACAGCACGGAAGTGTCCGACCTCGAAGCGACGTTGCTCGGCATCGAGACCGGCCCCGACAACTACATGGCCAGTGTGCGCTTCTCGGGCGCCATGCGCGAGAACAGCACGACCGCGGCGCCTTTCGAGGAAGTCTGGAACCTGACCAAGCCGATGGACGGCAAGGGCGGATGGCTGCTGGCCGGCATCCAGCAAATGCAGTAGCCCGGCCGGGAACGTAATCGCCGTTCGGTGTATCTTCATTGGCGGACATCGTCCGCTAATGAGGAGAACCGCGTGGCCGGCCCGTTTCCCGTCGTAGATTTCGGCAAGCTCTTCGATTTCGTATTTCAGCGCCGGTCGTCCTGACCGCCGCGCAGCCCGAATCGATCGAACCATGCCCAGGCGCAGCGCCGGCATCCTGCTCTATCGCATCAACGGGCATGCCCCCGAGGTTTTCCTCGTGCATCCCGGCGGGCCCTACTGGACCAAAAAGGACGCCGGGGCGTGGTCCATCCCGAAAGGCGAAATCGACAAGGACGAAGATCCGCTGGCTGCGGCCAAGCGCGAATTCGGCGAAGAGACCGGCTCGCCAGTGAGCGGCGAGTTCATCCCGCTGCGCCCGTGCCGGCAGGCGGGCGGCAAGGTCGTCCATGCGTGGGCGGTCGAGGGCGACATCGATGCGGATGCGATCCGCAGCAATCTATTCTCGATGGAATGGCCACCGCGCTCGGGCAACGAGCAGGAATTTCCCGAGGCGGATCGCGGCGGCTGGTTTTCGTTTGCTCGCGCGCGCGAAAAGCTGCTCGCCGCGCAACACGGCTTCCTCGACCAGCTCGAGCAGATGCTCGAGCTCAGGCTCGCCGGGCGATCCTGAGGAACTGCAGCAGCAACTGGCTGACTTCGCCGGCCTGTTCCTGCTGGACCCAGTGGCCGGCGCCTTCGATCAGGTGGCTGCCGCCGGCCATGTTGGTCAACACGTCCTTCTGCATCTTGATCATGTCGCCGCCAGGGCGCTGGTAAATGCCCCAGTCGCTCTTGCCCGCGATGAAGCAGGACGGGATGTCGATGGTCTTGCCCGCGAACACCTGCAGCTCGGAAATGTATTTCGGGCTGGTCATGCAGCGATACCAGTTCAGCGAGCCCTGGAAACCGGTGCGCGCGAACTCGTCGCTGTAGACCTTCATCTCGCTTTCCGGCAGCCACTTGTTCGCCGCGATTTCCGCAGGCGTCGGCATCTCGTGCGCGACCGTCTCCGCCATGCCCTCGTCGAGATCCATGATGTAATAGGTCGGCATTTTCTCCAGCTCGGGCGCGGTCCACGCCTTCAGCGGAAACGGGCGGTTGTTTTTCCAGTCGGCGCTCTTGTGGTGGTAATAGGCGCGGAAGAAAGCGTGCAGGCCCTGCGGCGCATGCAGCATGTTCGACTCCGCCTCGCGCGTGGAGTAGTACCACTGATAATGCTTGCGCGGGCGCTTGAGCTTCGCGAGCTCCTGGTGGATGTCGACGGCTGGCGTGCCCTTCTGCGTCGCGTCGCGATCGGTATCGAAGGGCAGCGGCGGCGGTCCGGCGAAGGGCGCGCTCATGAGCGCGACCGAGCGAAAGACGTCCGGCCGGATCAGCGCGCACCACGCGGACACGAAGGAGCCGAAATCGTGGCCGACCAGCGTATGCACCGCGCGCACGCCCATCGCGGAAACGAGGCCGAGCGCGTCCTTCACGAGGTTCATCATGCGGAAGGCGCCAAGGTCGCCGTCGTAGCTGCCATCCCATCCGGTGGTGCGACCGTAGCCGCGCTGGTCCGGTGCCACGACGTGATAGCCGGCCGCAGCGATCGGCAGCATGATCTTGCGCCAGCTAAAGGCCAGTTCGGGAAATCCGTGCAGCAGCAGCACGAACGGGCGACCCGGCTCCTCGTATCCGGCTTCGAGGATGTGCATGCGCAGGCCGTTATTGTTGTCGACGAAGCGGGAACGGATGCCGGCGGGCAGGGTGGATGCGGGAAGGCCAATGAGTTCGGTCATCTTGAATATTGCGGAATTATGGGTAGACGGGTTGCGCCGCTTCAGCGGGGGCTAACCTTAGCAGAACGCCGCGTGCCACGGTGATGCGACGAAAGCGTAAGGTCCCGGCATTCAACGAGTCGCTTCGCCGAACAATTCGAGAAACAGGTCGCCCGGTGCTGCGGTCGAGTTCCAGAGCGCCTTTACTCGATGCGCTTTCTGGTATCTGCTTCTTCCAGCCAGACTTCCTGTTTGTTCGGCGTCAAGACGCCTCTAACCACATAGGTCTTGTTCGGTTCGGGAGTAAAGTCGAGCGTTGCCTCGGCGGTATACATCGTGCTGCTATGAAACATCTCCTGGATCGGGGCGCCATATCCAATCCTGCCTTCAATCTTCAGCTTCGACGCTCTGGCTGGAACTTGGCGTGAAAAAGTGACGGGAGTGTTGGAAGCGCCTTTTCCGTAATTGGCCTGGCGCGTGGCCAGCAGGATGTTGTCCACTTTCCGGCCGTCAATTTCGCTAAGGTAGAAAAACTGGGCCCGGCTCGAGTCCTCCGATCTCGCCCAATCCTGAATCGTCGCAATGGGTCCGGAGTAATCCTTCGGGATAGGCGCCGACGTGCAGCCGCATAAAATCGCAAGGGCAAGAGCGCAACAAATGGAGTTTTTCATCTGGATCTCCTTGTTGTTTCGGATGACGGAGGGTTGCCGCAATCAGCACGCCTATAACCGCAGCATACACAATCGCGGATTACCCTAAAACGCAACACCTTTTTTGTGGCGAACCGATGGCTGTACTACTGCTCGATTTTCGCCGTGTCGCGCTCGGGCGGGCGTGCAGCAAGTTTCTCCAATTCCCGTATCTCGGACCGGTGCTAGCATCGCGGCCATGAGCAGCCACGGATTCACCTTGTTCGACACGGCGGTCGGCCGCTGCGGCATTGCCTGGGGCGAGCAGGGCATCGTCGCCGTGCAACTGCCCGAGACGAAGGAATCGGAGACGCGCTCGCGCATGCTGCGCCGGCACGCGGCCGCGATCGAGGGGGCGCCGCCCGCCGAAGTCCAGCGTGCGATAGACCAGATCGTCGCATTGATGGCTGGCCGCGCGTCCGACTTGTCCGTCGTGGCGCTCGACATGCAGCACGTGCCGCCTTTCCATCGTCGCGTGTACGAGGTGGCGCGCAATGTGCCGCCCGGCGAGACGCTCTCGTACGGCGAGATCGCGAAACGCATGGGGGCGGAGGGTTCCGCGCGCGCGGTGGGACAGGCGCTCGGGCGTAATCCATTTGCAATCGTCGTGCCTTGCCACCGCGTGCTTGCGGCCGATGGAAGGATAGGCGGATTCTCGGCAAACGGCGGCATCGCCACCAAGCTGCGCATGCTGGCTATCGAAGCCGCGCTGGCAAGCGGCCAGGGCGCTTTGTTCGAAGGCGACGGCGTACTGGGTTACGACCCCGAGGTCGCGATTGCGCACCTGCGCGCGGTCGATCCCGTGCTGGCGAATCTCATGGACGAGGTCGGGCCGTTTCGCATGCAGATGCGCAAGGCACGCAGCATTTTCGTGGCGCTGGCCGAAGCCATCGTCTACCAGCAGTTGAACGGCAAGGCGGCGGCATCGATATTCGCGCGTCTCGTCGCCTTGTTTCCAGTGGCGCAAGGACTGGACGCAGAACTGTTGCTGCGCATGTCCGACGCGAAGCTGCGCGCCGCGGGCCTCTCGACCAACAAGCTGCTATCGATCCGCGACCTCGCGCGCAGGACGGTCGCGGGCGAGATCCCCACGCTTGCCGAGGCGCACAAGATGGACGACGAAACGCTCGTCGAGAAACTTACGCAGGTGCGCGGAATCGGCCGCTGGACCGTGGAGATGCTGTTGCTCTCCCGCCTTGGGCGCCCGGACGTCTGGCCGGTCGACGACTACGGCATCCGCGCCGGATTCCAGGCGCTGCATCGCAAGCGCAAGCTGCCGACGGCGAAGGACCTGTTGAAGCCGGGCATCAAGTGGAAGCCGTATCGATCGGTTGCCAGTTGGTACCTTTGGCGCGCGGCAGATCTCGCAAAGAAACCCAAGTCTTGATCGACGCTAGTTCGCGCGTCGTTTGAGGAAAAACTCCCCGCGCACCATCCAGCTCCCACCGCCGTCGGCCGAGTCGCGGTTGGTCCAATGGAAGGAATCCGGCGTGATTTCGGTGAACGTCCACTGGATGCGCCGGCCGTCGTTAGCGCGGTATTCCTGCACGATGTCGTTGCCGACTGCTTGGCCGGTCATTGTGTTGCGTAACTGCTTGACCGGATCCAGCCAGGTAATGTGCCAGATATCGTTTTGCGGATCGTAGATGCGGAACGTCGAGCCGTGCATGAGCAGCCGATCATCCGGCTTGCGTCCGATGCGCGATGGCGCAATCCAGACGTCCTGAACCGCACGGCCCTCCAGCACCCAGCCGAAATGCACTTCCGCGGTGGTTTCGCGACGCACGCCTTCCGCGTCGAGATAGCGCAGCCTGCCGTCCCAGGACCCGACGAACTGGCCGTACAGCATCATTTTCCCCGCGCGATCGGCTGCGGGGCCGTCGGCGTGCAGGTTGTGTTGTAGCGAGTTGTCCATGTCCGGCCTCCTTGTGCCGGAAAGCATTCTGCCGGCGGAAGCAGATGTGGACTTGGAGAAAATTGCGGCGCGAAAAAAGCGTGAATGAGTGAAGGCGCGAAGGGTAGAGGCCGTTGCCCCAGGGCTTTTACCCTTCCCCCTTTTCCCTTCCTCTTTCCCCTTCACCCATTCACACCTTCACGCATTTATCCTTGCCTCATACTCCTTCACCATCCTTGCATGCGTGGACCAGAATGGCGGGATGGCGCGGCCGTGGAAAAGATCGAGCAAGATGCCGAGGTGCACGTGCCAGCCGCCGGCGATTCCGAGGAGCAATGCGGGGTCCGTCACGCGGCTGTGCGTGACGACCAGCAAGACGTTGTCGCCGCGGGCTTCGAGTTCGAAGGTCACTTCGGTTTCATTGCCCTTCGCGTTCCACTGCATGACCAGCAGCCGTGGGGGATCGATGTCCAGCACGGTCACATCGAGCGGGACTTTCATGTCGTTGCGGAATTCGGCCAGGTCGGGCGTGGGCGATAGCTTTGAATTTTCGGCGATCCACCGGCCCCTGCCGCCGACCTTGAGTTCCAGCGGCCCGGCGGCAAACCATTTGCCGCGCTTTTCCGATTCCGTGCAGAAGGCCCATACGCGTTCGATCGGGCCGGGCAGCAGGCGCTCGATGCGAAACGTCGCGGGCTCGGTGACGACTCCATACTCGTCATTCATGTTTCACTCCTTGTCGGGATGGCGCAGCAAGGCTTCCAGCGCGTCGAGTTTCTCGCCCCAGAAACGTTCGTAGAATTTCAGCCAGTCGTGGGCGCCGGCCAGCGGTTTCGGGTCGAGCCGGCAGAAATGCGTGCGGCCCTGCACCGTGCGCCGAACCAGGCCTGCGCGCTCCAGCACCTTGACGTGCTTGGACGCTGCCGCGAGCGAAATCCGGAAGGGCGCCGCGAGCTCGCCCACGGTGCTTTCCCTGGAAGCCAGGCTGCGCAGCATTTGCCGGCGCGTCGGATCGGCCAGCGCCTGGAACACTCGGTCCAGGCGCTGCGGATTGTTGCGGGAACTCGATAAGTCAACCATAAGGTTGAGTATTGTCGGTCCGCGTCCATTTGTCAACCATTCGGTTTAATGACAGCGTTTGCCGGAGCGCGCCGCCGGTCGTAGACTGGACGCATGCTGAACAGGACGGAATTGAAGGCCGGGCCGGTTTCCATCGTTGACTGTCGCTGTACCGCGGGTCCGGGCGCGAAGCCTTTCGCCGAAGCCCATCGCGATTTCGCGGTGGCCTACGTGCGCCGCGGCAGCTTCGGCTATCGCGCGCGCGGGCGCAGTTACGAGCTGGTCGCGGGATCGGTACTGGTCGGCCGCCCCGGCGACGAATTCATTTGCACGCACGAACACCATGTAGGCGGCGACGAATGCCTTGCCTTCCACCTGGACGAGGAAGCCGCGCAGGCGGCGGGCCTTGCCGCTATCGAGAGCGGGGCGCTGCCGCCGCTGCCGGAAATGATGGTCATGGGCGAGCTTGCGCAAGCCGTGGCCGAGGGTCGCAGCGACGTCGGCCTCGACGAACTGGGCTGGATGTTTCCGGCGCGCTATGCGCGCCTGACGGGGGTTCGGCGGCCCGCGTGTGTTCCCGGCCGGATCGATCGGCGGCGCGCGGTCGAGGCCGCGCTGTGGCTGGACGAGCACGCGCACGAGGACATCGATCTCGGGCGTGCCGCCCGGCACGCGGGCCTGAGCGCCTTCCATTTCCTGCGCCTGTTTGGCAAGGTCATTGGCGTGACGCCGCACCAGTACCTCGTGCGTTCGCGCCTGCGGCATGCCGCACGACTCTTGACCGACGATCGGCAGTCGATCACCGACATCGCCCTGGACGTCGGCTTCGCCGACCTTTCGAATTTCGTGCGCACCTTTCACCGCGCCGCCGGCATGTCGCCGCGAAATTTTCGCAAGGCTGCCCGGGGCGATCGCAAGATTTTCCAAGAGCGCTTCGCCGCATTGGCCTAGCATGATCTCCTCGCCCTCGAGGAGATAGTCATGTACGACCACATTGGATTGAAAGTAAAGAACCTGGACGCCGCGGTTCGCTTCTACTCGGCGGCGCTCGCCCCCTTGGGCCATGTCATCGCGACGAAGGAAGCGACTTACGCGGGACTCGGTCCGAAAGGCGAACCAGGACTCTGGCTCTATGCCGCGACGAATGCGGGCGGCCCTGGCGTGCACATCGCGCTGCGCGCGAAGAACCGCGCCGCAGTCGATGCGTTCTACGCGGAGGGCCTCAAGGCCGGCGGGCGCGACAACGGCACGCCGGGCTTACGGATCGATTACAGCCCGGACTACTACGCTGCTTTCCTGATCGATCCAGACGGCAATAACGTCGAGGCGGTTTACCTGAAATAGGTTACCGAAGGCGGGAGCGAAGCATTGACGCTTCGGCTCCCGATCGTTTCGCGCGTCATTCAATGCCCGGTCGCGTCCCCGTGCCGGCTGGCCTCGAACAGGAACCAGGTGCGCTGCTCGGTTTCGTCAATCCAGACCTCGATCAGGCTCGCCGTCGCCACGTCGCGGTGGTCGTCGCAGACGTTGTGAACCTCGCGCAGGCGCGCTGCCAGGTCCTTGTTGTCTTCGCGCAACTCGGCGAGCATGTCGAGCGGCTCGACGTATTCCGCGTCGTTGTCGAGCACACGCTGGGTGCGGGAGATCTGGCCGATCGAGCGTAATGTGGAGCCGCCCAGCTTGCGGATGCGCTCGGCGATCGGGTCCGTCATGGCAAAGAGCTGCGTGGCCTGGTCGTCCAGCAACAAATGGTAGTCGCGGAAATGGGGACCGCTCACATGCCAGTGGAAGTTCTTGGTCTTGAAATACAACGCATAGACGTCGGCCAGGATCGCGTTCATCGATCCGGAGACGTCGCGCGTCGCGGCGGCTTTCAGGTCCGTAGGCGTGGCCAGCGGCGCACGACGCCGGGAGGCGAGGTCCTTCTTGTCGATGCTCTTTGCAGCGGCCTTCTTTTTCATGGGGTCGTCCTTCAGGTTGGTTGAACCCGGCCATTGTTCCCGCAGTGCCCGTGACAGGCAAGCCGAAACGGGCTGCCTACGTGGTTCTCGCGGCCAAACCCTCTTCGAAAGCCGCAACATCCTGGTAATAGTTACGCACCAGCCCCGTTGCAGAGGGGTTGGTGTAAGCCTCGGAGACCGGGCGATCGATTACCTGTTCCAGCACCTCGACCACCTGTTCCGTCGATTGCATCTCGATGCCGCGCCCGGCGGGCGTGCCGCCGAGCGCGTTGTTATGGAATTCGGTGGCAACCGGGCCGGGCATGACCAGCGACACATGGATATCCGGGTATTCGGCACGCAGGTCCATGCGCAGGTTCGCCGTCAAGGCGTTCAAGGCAGCCTTGGCGGCGCTGTATGCTGAACGGGCGGAAACAAGCGGCACGCGCGCCAGCACGGAGGAGATATTGACGAGATGCCCCCTGCGGCGCGCCTGGAAATGCGGGATCACCGCTTGCATGCCGTACCACGCGGACTTCAGGTTCACCGCCAGCATTTCATCCAGGTTTTCCTCGGTGAACTCCATGACGCGAAGGCCGATTCCCCGGCCGGCGTTGTTGACCCACACGTCAATGTGACCGAAGCGCTGCAACGCGGCGTCGCGCAAGCGATCGATCTCGGCGCGTTTCGTGACATCGGTCGGCACTGCCAGCGCGCTGCTTCCCGTTTCCTTCGCGACCTGTTCCAGCCTGTCGAGGCGGCGCGCCCCGAGAACCAGGGAGTCGCCTTTCGCTCCCAGGCGTCTTGCCAACAGCGCACCGATACCTTCGCTTGCGCCGGTGATGACGATGACTCGCGACATTTGTGCTCCAGGAGAAATTCGAATCGCCAATTATAAAACCCACTATCTGGACGACCCGTCGGCGGCGGAGCCGGAAGATCGGGCCCTCCGTCACCGGCTCGGACTATGCGGATTGCATCCACGCGACCGGGCGCCTCAAATGCCGGACGGCTGGGCCAGTTGCATTTCGAAATCCATGAGGCCTAAGATGGCCGCCAAGAGGGGAAGGGGGTGACCATGGACCAAATCCACGAAGGGGGATGCGTCTGCGGCTCGGTGCGTTACCGGATTCACGGCGATCCGATCGCGGCGACGGTATGCCATTGCAGGTTCTGCCAGCGGCGCACGGGCAGCGCGTTTTCGCAGCCGGTGTTCTTCAACGCCGGGCAGGTCGGGTTCTCCGGCGGGCCGCTGAAGCTCTACGTGCATCATTCAGACGAGAGTCAGCGCTGGCTTCGCATGCAATTCTGTGCCCGCTGCGGTACCACAGTGTCCTGGACGGCGGAGCGCCGTCCCGGTGCCATAGGAATTTCGGGCGGTACGCTCGACGATCCGGACTGGGTGCAGGTGCGCAAGCACATCTGGGTGCGTTCCGCGCAGAAGTCCACGATGATCCCGGTGGACGCCCAATGTTTCCAGATGGGCGCGCCGGTATAGCGAGAATGGCTGTCAGCGAATCCGGCGGACGCTGAAGTAGTCGCCCGCCGGCTCTCGCAATGGTCCGCGCGATTCGCGGCCCGTCTTCCTGCAGGTGTTGCTTACATCAGCGAATGATCGCCATTCGCCTGCGGGACGGGATCGTGGTCGGGCCCGTTGGGATCCGCCGCGAATTCGTGCACGGCGGCAGCCGGTGTGGCCGGCGCCGCAATGTCCTGGATCACGACGTTGCCACCGGGACCGCCGTCGAGCACGTCCTGGCCGGCACCGCCCAGCAATACGTCGTCGCCGGCGCCGCCGAGCAGGACGTCGTTGCCGGCGCCGCCGAGCAGGACATCGTCGCCTTCCCCGCCGTCCAGCATGATCTGCGGTCCGTCGGTGCCCAGCGCAGACGCGTCGATGACATCGTCGCCACCCAGCCCGGCGATGTGGATGATGTCGTTCGGGTCGAAGTTCTTGATGACGACTTCTTCGGACAGGCCTCCCACGACCAGCGAGCCGTCGCGCATCGTCAGCGTGATGACGTCGTTTCCGCCCGTGCCGTTGACCGTCACGTTGTCCACCTGGCTGTCCGCCGCCCCGTCGAAGCCTGACAGATCGATGCCTACGTGAGTGACGTCGGTGCCGGTCATGTCGCCGATGGTGATGTTATCGGCGCCGCCCAGGGTGTGGATGTTCACGTTCTCCATGCCGTGCATGTCCATGGTGACGGCGGCGACGTTGCGCGCAAGCGTTGCGTGCGAGCCGTTGGCGGTAAGGGCAATGTCCTCGCCTATGTTGGAGCCGTTGAACTGCACCGTGTCGTTGCCGCTCCCACCCTCGACGACATCGCTGCCGTCGCCCGGATCCCAGCCGAACACATCGTCACCGGAACCGAGGTCCGCGGTGTCGCTGCCGATATTGCCGTCGACGAAATCGTTGCCGTCGCCACCCAGCAGAAGGTCGTTGCCGTCGCCGCCGCGCAACGTGTCGTTGCCAGCCCCTCCGTCAAGCGTGAGATGGGTGAGCGTGCCGATGCCGTTCTGGCCGCTAATGGTGTCGTTGCCCGCGCCACCTTCAATCAGCAGTTGCTCGACATTGGTGACATCGATCGCCTGGCCCCCCTCTGCAAACACCGCGACATTCGCACCGTTGCGTGCTACGCCGATGGCATCGTCACCGCCGGTGCCGCTCGCGGTAACGCTGTCGTTGCCCGCCCCGCCGTCGATGACGAAGTGATCGCCGACGCCCATGTTGTCGACAGAGACCTGCACACCTCCCAGGGCGTTGACGACCGCCGGACCGGCGTGCATGTCGAGCTTGATCGCATCGTCACCCGCCGTGTAGCCGACTGTCACCGTGTCGGCCGCGCCGTCATCGGTTCCATCGAAGGCCGCGAGATCGACGTGGACCTGCTTGACATCCGTACCCGTGAGATCGCCGATGGTGATGTTGTCGGCGCTGCCGAGCGCGCGAATGTTGACGTTTTCGATGCCGTGCAAGTCCATGGTGATGGCCGCGACATCGCGGGTGAGCACTGCGTGCGACCCATTGGCCGACAGAAGCATGTTTTCCGCCGCGTTGGAGCCGTTGAACTGCAGCGTGTCGTTGCCCGAGCCGCCTTCGACGACGTCGCTGCCGTCGCCCGGATCCCAGCCGAACACGTCGTCTCCGGCGCCGAGGTCGGCCGTGTCGCTGCCGATATTGCCGTCGACGAAGTCGTTGCCGTCGCCGCCCAGCAAAAGATCGTTGCCGTCACCGCCAAGGATCCTGTCATCTCCCGCACCACCTTCGATAGTGAGCTGGGTCAATGCGCCGATTCCGTTCTGGCCGGTGATGGTGTCGTTACCCGCGCCGCCCTGGATCAGCAGGTGTTCGATATTCGTGATATCGATCACCGGTCCGGTTCCGCTTCCGCTGAAGATCGCGATGCTGTTTGTGCCGTCGCGAGCGATGCCGATGACGTCGTCCCCGCTGGTGCCGCTGGCGGTAACGCTGTCATTGCCTGTGGCGCCATCGAAGACTACGCGATCGCCGACGCCCATGTGATCGACGGCAACCTGTTGACCGCCCAGACTTTGGACGATCACGGGACCGGCCGTCGGCACCGTGAAGGCGAAGGCGTCGTCGGTTGCCGAACCGGCGATCGTCACCGTGTCGATCGCGCCGTCGTCGGTGCCGTCGAATGCCGCGAGGTCAATGTTGACCTGCTTGACATCGGTCCCCGTGAGGTCGCCGATGACTATGTTGTCGGCACTGCCGAGCGCGCGAATGTTCACGTTCTCCATGCCGTGCAGGTCCATCGTGATGTTGGCCACGTTGCGGGTCAACACCGCGTGCGAGCCGTTGGCTGACAGCGCGATGTTCTCCGCCGCGTTCGAACCGTTGAACTGCAGCGTGTCGTTGCCCGAGCCGCCTTCGACGACGTCGCTGCCGTCGCCCGGATCCCAGCCGAACACGTCGTCGCCAGCGCCCAGATTGGCCGTGTCGCTGCCGATGTTGCCGTCGACGAAGTCGTTGCCGTCGCCGCCCAGCAGCAGGTCGTTGCCGTCGCCGCCAAGGATCCGGTCGTCGCCCGCGCCGCCGTCGATCGTGAGTTGGGTCAATGCGCCGATGCCGTTCTGGCCCGTGATGGTGTCGTTGCCGGCACCGCCCTGGATCAGCAGGTGTTCGACATTCGTGATGTCGATCACCGGTCCGGTCCCGTTTCCGCTGAAGATCGCGATGCTGTTTGCGCCATCGCGAGCGATACCGATGACGTCGTCCGCGCCGGTGCCATTGGCCGTGACGGTATCGTTGCCCGCCGCGCCGTCCATGACCACGCGATCGCCCACACCCATGTGATCGACTGCGATCTGTTCGCCGCCGAGACCCTTGAGAATCGCCGGCCCGGTGGTCGGCACGGTGAAGGCGAAAGCGTCGTCGGTTGTTGCTCCGGCGACCGTTACCGTATCGACCGAGCCGTCATCGCCGCCGCCGGCGGCCGCCAGGTCGATGTTGACCTGCTTGACGCCAGTGCCGGCCAGGTTGCCAATAGTGATGTTATCCACGCCGCCCAGTGCGGTGACGTTGACGATCTCCATGCCGTGCAGGTCCATCGTGATCGCGGCTACGTCACGCGTCAGAACGGCATGCGAGCCGTTGGCCGCCAGCGTCATGTTCTCGCCGACATTGGCGCCGTTGAACTGCAGCGTGTCGTTGCCGGCGTTGCCTTCGACGACATCGCTGCCGTCGCCCGGATTCCATGTGAAAGTGTCGTCGCCGGCGCCCAGCTGCGCGGTATCGTTGCCGCGGCCACCGATGATCGTGTCGTTGCCGTCGCCACCCAGGAGCAGATCCGCACCGTCACCGCCGGTGATGGTGTCATTGCCGGCTCCGCCATCGATCGTCAACTGGATTTTCGTCGCCAGGCCGTTGCCGGCCGTGATGACATCGTTGCCATTGCCGCCGCTGACAACCAGCTGATCGATGGCGTCGGAATTGTCGATGGTCGTCTTCGCAGCGAGGCCGCTGACCACCACTGAAGTTCCGCTCAATGCGACGTTGATTGCATCCGCTGCGGCCGTGGCGTTGATCGTGACGACATCCGCAGCCCCGTCGCCGGCCGCTGGATTGGCCGCACCAGCGAGGTTCACGAACACATCCTTTACATCCGTATTCGACAGATCGTTGACGGTGACCTTGTCCTGGCCGTCGAGGGCCGCGATATCGATGCGCTCGACGCTCGTCAGGGTCATGTTCACGTTGCCGACATTGCGTGTCACCTGCGCCAGTCCCAATATGCCTGCGGAAACCGAAATGTTTTCCGCAGCCGACGAACCGCCGAACGCGAGGCGGTCGTTACCGGAGCCGCCGTCGATGACATCGCTGCCATCGCCGGATTTCCAGATGAACGTGTCGTCGCCGCCGCCGAGGAAGGCGATGTCGTTCCCGCCGCCGCCTGCCACGACGTCGTTGCCGTTGCCCGCAAGAATCAGGTCGTCCGCTGCGGACGGCTTCCTGGCGCCGATCGCGATGACGTTGGCGGACACCAGGTCGGGCGTAATGGTATCGCCCGCGTTAGTACCGATGTAGATGCTCATTTGAATCCATTCCTTTTAAGTTTCGAACATGGGGGAGGGGACGATCCGTCCGCCGGTATCAGGGCTCGCGCATGGCGCGGGCGGTGAACACGGTCAGCGGTTTCGTCAGGTACTGGAACAGGGTGCGATCCGGCGTGGTCACAAACAACTCCGCCGGCATACCCGCTTGCAGGTGCACCTGCGGGTAATTCTTCAGGCTCGCGGCATCGACCTCGATGGTCGCGACGAACCAGGATTCCCTGGTCTCGGGTTCAGTGATGCGATCCGGCGAGATGAGCAGGACTTTCGCCGGCAGCAGGGGTACGGTGCGCGCATCGAAAGCGGTGAGGCGAACCTCAGCCGGTGCGTCCTTGTGCACGTGGTCGACGTCCTGGGGGCGGATGCGCGCTTCGACGACGAGCTTCTCGTTCGCCGGCACCACGTCGAGGATGGGCTGGCGCGGGGCGAGCACCTCGCCGACGGCGGATACATGCATAGCCATGACTTCGCCGTCCACCGGCGAGCGCACGACCTGGCGCTCGACCTGGTCCCGCGACGGGCGCAAACGCTCTTCCAGTTCGCGCGCCTTGGCGGAGGCGTCCTTGAGTTCGTCGGCCGCCTGCTGCTGGTACTGGTTGCGGGACTGCGCGATTCGCGACTCGAGCTCGCCGGCACGCTGGCGCGCGCTGGCGAGGTCGCTTCGGTACTCGCCGACCTTGGCCGAGTAATCCGACGCGCTGCGTTGCAGCTCGAGCATGCGCGCGCGGCTGATGAATCCGTCGCGCACCAGCTTGTTGTTGATCTCGAGTTCCTCCGCGGAATAGCGGGCGGAGTTTTCGGTGGCGGCGATCTGGGATTCGAGCGCGGTTGCCTGCGCCTTCGCTTCCCGGATCTGCTTCTCCAGCGCGGCGACCTGTTCGTCGAGCGTGCGCCGCCGTGCCATGAAAAGCGCGTGCTCGCGCGCGTAGTGGCCGGCCGCTTCCTTTTGTCCGGCAAGATCGTCGGGCAGGGAGAATCGGGGCTGCAGCCCGGCTTCCGCTTCATTGCGCGCACTGCGTACGCGAGCGGCCCGCAACTGGTCTTGGAGCAGGGCCAGTTCGGCGTCGGAGCGCACGTCGCCCACCACGACCAGCGGCTCGCCGGCGCGCACGCGTTGTCCGTCGCGCACCAGGATCTCGCGGATGATGCCGCCTTCCTGGTGCTGGACCGTCTTGCGATTCAACTCGACCTTGACCTGGCCGCTCGCGACGACGGCGCCCGACAGCGGCGCGGTTGCCGACCAGCAAGCGATGAGCGCGGATACCAGCAGCAGCGGGACGATCATGCGCCGGGCTTGCTCCACGAGTTCGCCGCGCGTTTCCGGATCGCCTCCGGATCGGGAAAGCAAGCCGGCGAGTGATGTCACTGAATTGGCTTTCATGCGAATGCCTCCCTGGGTTCCGCGGTCGTGACCGGCGCGAGGTGAGCAGGCCTGGAAGACACCGAATGCACGCGTGCCAGGATTGCCGGGGCGGCGCCGAAGGCCTCGAGGGCGCCGTCCTTCAGCACGGCCAGCTTGTCGAGTTGCGACATCAGGGCGGGACGATGGCTGACCATGACGGTGGTGACGCGGCGCGACTTGAGATCCGCGAGGGCCGCCGCCAGCGCGCTTTCGCCCTGCGCGTCGAGGTTGGCGTTCGGCTCGTCGAGTATCACCAGCCGCGGGTTGCCGTACAACGCGCGCGCCAGGGCGATGCGCTGTCGTTGCCCGCCGGAGAGGATCGCGCCCGCGTCGCCGATTTGCGTCTCGTAGCCTTCGGGCAGCCGCAGGATCATGTCGTGCGCGTGCGCGAGCCGCGCCGCCTCGATCACCTGCGCGGCATCCACTTCGCCCAGGCGTGCGATGTTCTGCGCCACGGTGCCGGCGAACAACTCGACATCCTGGGGCAGGTAGCCCACGTGCCGGCCCAGCGCATCGCGATCCCAGCGCGCGATATCGGCACCGTCCATGCGAATCACGCCCGCTTGCGGTTTCCAGATGCCGAGCATCAACCGGATCAATGTCGTCTTGCCCGAAGCGCTTTGCCCGACGACGCCCAGGCTCTCGCCGGCATCGAGCGTGAACGCGACGCGCTTGATGATCGGCGGCCGTTGCGCCGTCGCGGAAAAAACGACGTTCTCGATTTCGATGCGGCCGGCGGGCGGCGGCAAGGCGAGGCCGGCGTGTTTCGACGGCAACGCCGAACGCTCTTTCAGTCGCCGCCATGCGCCGCGCGCATCGACCAGCGCCTTCCATCCGCCGATGAGCTGCTCGACCGGTTGCAAGGCCCGGCCCAGCAGGATGGTGGCCGCGACCATGATGCCCGGCGAAGCGTGCCGGTCGACGACCAGCCAGGCGCCGAGGGCGAGCATCACGATCTGCAGTCCCTGGCGCGCGAGGCGCGCAGCCGCGGCAAACCTGGACGAGCCGGCGGCCAGGCGGGCCTGCGCATCGAGCAGTCGCCCATGGTGGACCTGCCAGCCCGCCACCGCCGCCCGCGTCATGCCCATGCCGATGATGACTTCGGCGTTGCGGGTGAGGACTTCGGCTTGGCGCGTGGTATCGCGTGAAGCGCGCATCGAGCTTTCCGCGCGGCCGCGCATCACCCCTTCGTTCAGGATCGCGAGCACAGCCAATGCGCACGCGCCGAGCGCCGCGGCAAGGCCCAGCAGCGGGTGCATGAGGCCGATCACCAGCAGGAAGATCGGCAACCACGGCGCATCGAACAAGGCATTGATGCCGGTTCCGCCGAGGAAAGCGCGCAATTGAGCGATGTCGCGCAGCGCATCGGTACTGGCTCGGCCCGCAACACCCGAAGCATCGTGCAGGATTTCGCGCAGGGCCTCGGAAGACAGGCTGCGGTCGAGCGCTCGGCCGGCCCAGCCCAGCGCACGCGAACGCGCCACATCCATGCAATAACCCAGCGCGAGTGCAAGGAACGCCAGCATGCTCAGCATCGTGAGCGTTTCCAGGCTGCGGCTGGCGAAAACACGATCGAACACCTGCATCATGTAGATCGACGGCATGAGCAGGGCCAGGTTCAGCACCAGGCTCGCCAGGCCGGCAAGCAGCACGAACGGCCTCAATTGGGCAGCAAACAGCCAGCGCATCGATTTCTCCCCCGTGAATTCGCGATTGACGGCAGGTTAGGCAGGCGTTGTATCGGACGGATTTCGTCGCTCCCGGACTTTTGTTTCAAGTGTTTCAGGGCGGGCAATCGAGGCCGCAAACCGCTTGCGCCGCTGTATCATCCGCCCTGCCAACCGCACGCTGTCCGCTGTAGAGGAGGCAACCATGGGCCCGAAGGCCACCATCCTGATCGTCGACGACGAACCCGATTTGCGCGAGGTTCTCGAGGAGTATTTCGTCTCGCAGGGCTACAACGCGCTGACCGCGGAAAACGCGGAGGCGGCGAAGGCCCTGGCGGCGAAGGATGCCGTCGACATCGCACTGCTGGACATCGCCATGCCCGGAGAGGACGGCCTGAGCCTTGCCCGCCACCTGCGCGAGCGCTATCCCAGGCTCGCGATCGTCATGCTGACTTCGGCGGGCACGATCGTCGATCGCATCATCGGCCTCGAGATCGGGGCGGACGACTATGTGAGCAAGCCCTTCGACCCGCGCGAGCTGCTGGCGCGCGTCAAGAGCATCCTGCGGCGCACGTCGGCTGCATCCAGCGCGGAGATCGGGGCGGAGCGGGTTCGCATGGGGCTGTGCGTGCTCGATCGCGCCGCGCACCGGCTTACCGACAAGGACGGGCGGGAAGTGCCGATGTCGCCGCTCGAATTCATCTTGCTGAAGGCGCTGAGCGACCATCCGGACCGTGTGCTCACGCGCGAACGCATCCTCAACCTGAGCGGCCAGGAGGATTGGGATCCACTCGATCGCAGCGTGGACCTGCGCATCCTGCGCCTGCGCAAGAAGATCGAACCCGACCCCGAGCATCCGCAGTTCATCCGCACCGTGCGCAGCGAAGGCTACAAGTTCATTCCCGGAGGCTTCGAAGAAAGATGAGCGCCTCATCGAACGCATTTCACCGCTGGTCGTGGCTCATTCTGCTTGCGGCGGCGGCCTTGCTTGCGGGTTGCATGCGCGAAGCGGAGCCGCCGCTTCGCATCGGCACCAACGTCTGGATCGGCAGCGAGCCGCTTTATCTCGCGCGCGACCTCGGCTACCTCGCTCGCGAGACCGCCCAGCTCGTCGAGTATCCGTCGGCGAGCGAAGTGTCGCGGGCGTTCCGCCACCAGGCCATCGACGCGATGGTCATCAGCCTGGACGAGCTGTTCGTGCTCGCCCAGGGCGGCCTGCAGCCCAAGGTCGTGCTGATCGTGGATGTCTCGAACGGTGCGGACGTGGTCGTGGGCCGGACGGGCATGCGCACGATGAAGGACTTGCGCGGCAAGCGGGTCGCGGTCGAAAGCGGCGCCCTCGGCGCGTTCGTGCTGAGCCGGGCGCTCAAGCTCAACGGCATGCAGGCGAGCGACGTCAGCATCGTGCACCTCGAATCGAACGAGCATCCGGCCGCGTTCAAGCAGGGCGGCGTGGACGGGGCGGTAACCTTCGATCCTTACCGCAGCCAGATGCTCGATTTTGGCGCGCACACGGTGTTCGACAGCACCCAGATTCCCGGCGAGATCGTCGACCTGCTCGCGGTGCGCGCATCCGTGCTCGAAAAGAATCCCAAGGCGGTGCAAGCGGTGCTGGCGCAATGGTTCAGGGCCACCGACTACCTGGCCCGCAACCCGAAGGATGCCGCCGAGCGCATGGCCGTGCGCGAGCAGATTACCGGTGAGCAGTTCCTGCAGGCGTTGAAGGGCCTGAAGATTCCGTCGCGGGCCGACAACCTGGTAATGCTCGCCGGCGAGCATCCCGGCCTTGCGATATCCGCGCGCCAGTTGATGACGTTGATGGTGGACGCGAAGCTCTTGCGCAACCCGATCGACATCGACGGCCTGCTCGCTTCCGCGCCGCTGCAGAAGCTGCCGCCATGAGCCGGTTCCTCCCGGCATCGCTCAAGGTCACCATCCCGCTCATCCTGCTCGGCTTTGCCCTGGCGCTGAGCGTGCTGAACGTGGCCTACCAGGTGCCGAGGGAGGAACAGGCGGTCGAGGAAGACCATCGCGAGCGCCTGCTGCAGGAGCTTTCGCGCCTGCAAAGCTCGCTCGAATACCTGCTGCACAAGGGCGACATGGAGGGCGCGCGCCGGGAAGTCGCGATCCTGGCGTCGAACCGGAACTACACTGTTGTTGCGCTGACGGACGACCAGCGCATGGTCATCGCGGCCACCCAGCGCGCGTGGCTGGGGCATCCGGCGGCGCAGGTGCTGCCTAAATTCGACCACGGCCTGGCAACGCAGGATACGCTCGGACGCGGCGTGCAGGTGGTCCTGGAGTCCGACAAGAACGCCTTGCTCGGTTACGCGGACATTCCCATGGGCGTCGGCGAGCGGGAGTTGCGCAGTTCGCGCATCGGCCAGTTGCTGTTCGAGTACGACCTGAAGCGCGCAAAGAGCGCCGCGCGTACCCAGATCGTGGCGCAGTCGCTCTACTGGACGGCGTGGGTGACCGCCCTCGCCGCGGTGCTGTGGATCGTATTCCACTACCTATGGACCGGCCGCACCAACCGGCTGGTTCGCGCCGCGGAGCAACTGGCCGCCGGCAATCTCGCCGCGCGCAGCGGCGTGCGCGGTCGCGACGAGCTCGCGCGGCTCGGCCAGGCCTTCGACGCCATGGCGGACGAAGTGGCCCGCACGCAGACGCGCCTGCAGGAGGACATCGCCGAGCGCATCAAGGTGCAGCAGGAGCTGCTCGCGAGCCAGGAGCAGTACCGCATCATGTTCAACGCCGCCGTCGACGGCCTTGCGCTGTGGAGCGCCGACGGCGCGATAGTCGACATCAATCCGGCGCTCTGGATGATGTACGGGTACAGCCACGAGGAGTTTCTCGCGCGCGATCCGGATAAGCCGATTCGCCAGGCCCGCCGGCCCGCGCTGGACCTGATCCTGCCGTCGGTCGCCAGGGGCGAGGCATTCCACACCGAGCTCACGGACCATCGGAAGGACGGGTCCGCGATGGAGCTGGAGGTGCGCGGCATCCCCATGGAGTATCGGGGACAGACCCACGTGCTCACGATTACCCGCGACATTACCGAAAAGAAGCGCGCGGAAAAGGAATTGGCGAGGCAGCGCGAGATGCTGCACCAGCGCGAGAAGCTGGCCGCGCTCGGCTCGCTGCTCGCCGGGGTGGCCCACGAGCTCAACAATCCGCTCTCCGTCGTCGTCGCCCGCGCGGCCATCCTGGAGGAGAAGGCCGATCCCGCCACGCGGGGCGCCGCTTCCAAGATCCGCGTTGCCGCGGAACGCTGCGCGCGCATCGTGCGGACCTTTCTCGCCATGGCGCGGCAGCAGCAGCCCGAACGCGTACCGGTGTTCATTAACGAAGTGGCATCCGCGGCGCTCGACATCACCGGCTACGCGCTCCGCTCGAGCGGCGTCGAGGTCGAGCTCGACCTGGCCGCGGATGCGCCGCCCGTCCTCGCCGATGCCGACCAGCTGCACCAGGTATTCATGAACCTGACCATCAACGCGCAGCAGGCGCTGCAGGAGAAGCCGCTTCCGCGCACGTTGAAGCTCAAGAGCCGCTACGATCCCGCCACCAAGACGATCTGCATCGTCATCTCGGACAACGGTCCCGGCATGCAGGAGGCGGTGAAGAAGCGCGTGTTCGAGCCTTACTTCACCACCAAGCCGATGGGCTCGGGAACAGGCGTCGGCCTGGCCGTGTCGCTGGGCATCGTCGAGGCGCACGGCGGCAGCATCACGGTCGATAGCAGCGAAGGCGCCGGTGCGACGTTCACCATCGTGCTGCCGGCAGCCGATGCGGCAGGACCCGATGCCGCGCAAACGCGACCTGCGCACGTGCCGGCGGGCCAGCGCTGGGTGCTCGTCGTGGACGACGAGGCGGAAGTCCGCGAAACCCTCTCGGAAATCCTTACGGTGGCCGGTCACCGCGTCGTCGCCGTGGCGTCCGGTCGCGAAGCGCTGGATCGCCTGGGCCGCGAGCGCTTCGACGTGATCCTGACCGACATCCGCATGCCCGACGTCGACGGACGCGCGCTCTATCGCGAGGTGGAGCGCATGTGGCCCGAGCGCGTTGCGCAGATCGTGTTCGTCAGCGGCGACACGCTTGCCACCACCCTGCGCGAATTCGCCGAGGAAACGGGCAGACCCATTCTCGAGAAGCCTTTCCTGCCCGCCGACGTGCGCCGCGTAGTCGCGGAAGTCGCGAACGGCGTCCACCGCAGCGCCCGCCAGTGACGGCGACCTTTCCGGGCTTTCGAAACAAAAGAAACAATTCCGTCGTTGCCGTGAAATCCGGCTGATTCACCTGCTCGATAAAGTGCGGATCAACCCCCGATGCATGGGGATCCACGCGAAGGAGCAGGACCATGACACCGGATCACATTCACAGGATTGCAGTCCGCGATGCAACCGGAAGCAGGGAAAGATACGTCGGCACGATAGGCAGCTGGATCGCCGAGGGCGAAGTGGTGCGCATCCAGGATGGCCGCGGACTGTTGCTGAGCGTGCAATACGGCAAGGTCTGGATCACGCAGGCAGGCAGCGTGAAAGACGTGTTCGTCGATTCCGGCGGCTCGTTCCGGATCGATCGCGATGGCCGCACGCTCGTTTCGGTCGGCGGTTCGGAACCCGCGGCCTTCACGCTTGCGCGTTCGACCCGGCCCGCGCCCTCGCTTGGGCAACGCGTCGCGGCGGGATGGAATCAAGGGGCGCGCGTGATCGCAACCCTCGCGGAATTTGCCCGCTGCATGATTGCGGCGGACGTCGCCGATGTTCGCAACGAGGCATTTCGCGGCGGGCTCCATCGTGCGGGCTGATGCCGTGGTACGCGCACCCGGCTTGCCGCAGCCGGGCGCAATAATCGGACACATGCCGGTGCCCAGGATCGTGTGGCTCAAGGATGGCCGCCGCGTGATCCTGCGTGCGGCCCGAGGCGCGGACGCGGATGCGGTGCAGGAATTCGTGCGCGGCCTTTCCGTCCAATCGCGGCGCAACCGGTTCTTTTCACCGGTGCGCGAGCTTTCGCCGCACCAGATCGAAAGCCTCATCGGTTCGCCGGCCGCGGGCGGCCTGGCACTCGTCGCCGAAGCCATCGATGCCACGGGATTGCGCATCGTGGCCTTGGCGCAATACGTCGTGAGCCTGCATTGCGACGCCGAGTTCGCGGTGGTCGTCGACGATGCGTGGCAACGGCAGGGCCTGGGCAACGACCTGCTGGGCGTGCTGGCGGAGCATGCCGCCCGCTCGGGACTCGCATCGTTCGCGGGCTTCGTCCTGCCGGACAACTGGCCGATGCTCACGCTGCTTTCCCGTCTCGGCTGCGAATTCGTCGTCGACGCCGAGCCGGACGCCATTCGGGTGATCAGGCATTTCGATTTTCACGGGCGCGCGCGGTCACATCGAGGCGAGGCATCCACTGCCGCGGACGCATGCGCGCCGGACCTGCAGGTCGCGCCCGCATACTGCCTTTGCTGAACCGGACCGGATCAATTCAAATCACGGAGGATCGTCATGGATAGCGCCGCCGTAGTTCTCGATCAACCATTCCGGGCCGACGGCCTTGCGAATTTCAAGGCGATCAAGTCCCGCCAGCGGGCGGCGTGGGCTTCGGGCGACTATTCCCTCGTCGGCACCACGCTGCAAATCGTCGGCGAAGAGCTGTGCGAGGCGCTCGACCTGCGTGCCGGCCGGAAAGTGCTCGACGTCGCCGCCGGCAACGGCAACGCGTCGCTCGCCGCCGCGCGCCGCTGGTGCGACGTGGTCGCCACGGACTATGTTCCCGAATTGCTCGATCGCGCGCGCGAACGCGCGGCAGCCGAACGCCTCGCCATCAGGTTCCGCGAGGCCGATGCCGAAGCGCTGCCGTTCGCGGATGCGAGCTTCGACGTGGTGATGTCGACATTCGGCGTCATGTTCACGCCCGACCAGCGGCGGGCCGCGATGGAGATGCTTCGCGTCTGCAAGCCCGGCGGCAAGATCGGCCTGGCCAACTGGACGCCGGATGGCTTCATCGGTCAACTCTTCAGGATCATCGGCAGGTACGTGCCGCCGCCGCAGGGCGTGAAGTCCCCCGCCCTCTGGGGCACGCAATCCCGGATCGAGGAGTTGTTCGACGCTGACGACGCATCGATCAAAGTGACCCGGCGCAATTTTGTCTTTCGCTATCGCTCGCCTGAGCATTGGCTGGAGGTCTTCAAGAGTTTCTATGGCCCCGTGCTCAAGGCCTTCGCGGCGCTCGACATGGCGACGCAAGCCGGCCTGCAACGCGACCTGCTGATGCTGGTCGAGCGGTTCAACCGGTCGGGAGACCGCTTCATGGTCGTGCCCGGCGACTATCTCGAGATCGTGATCACGCGCAATTGACGGATTCGCGGACGAGCGGGACTTGCCGTCCCGCCGTCGCGACATTTCTACTTGCTTCGAAGACGCGCGAATGCGAAGAACGCGAATGACGGCAAGAGCGAGAAAATGGCTGTCGTGATCAATGACGAAAATCGACTCGCGCTGATAGCCAAGTACTGTAAAGAGATGGCGCCGCGGAAATCAATTCGCAGAGTTCTGCCCACACCAACGAGCTTTCCGTTAGAGACGCGAAAGACGTGGCCTGAGGCGCTTTACTTCGGACACTTTTTGTAATATTTGCCCCGGAATGGGGCGCGAGTCCACTACGTCGAACCCGGATGGGCTCGTCAGGAAAAACTACCTATACCCCTAACTCTTGCGAGTTGAGTCAGGCAACGGTGGGATCTGAAGGATTTGCTTCGCGGAGTCAGTCGTGAGTGATGCACTGGATACGTATGCCACCGATTTCATCCACTCTGGCCAATCCTTGACCGCTAATTTAGCGGACTGAATCTGCTCCGTGAGCGTCTGGTCTTCCTTTTTTGTCATTTTTCCTCCTCCTATCCCCCGGGAAATGAATCCAAAACGAACTGCTCTAACGCAATATATGAAGGCACGAATCGCTTAACCTTGGGTTGCGTGCGTTTTCCGTCCCAGTTTAACACCTCTCCCTTGGGCGATTTTCTACCTTCCGTTACCTGGAAAAAATCAAAATATCGCCGTGGTGCTACTCCACTGAAGGGAAAGAAATTTACCAACGTGCTAACAGGACTCGTTGGATTTACGACGACGGAGTCCGAGTAAAGTTCTTCCGTTCGACTCTTCGGGTACGGCTCAATGTAGCTCACTTCGGAGATACCTGAGGAGATAATATGCCTCGCGCAGATGTGGCACGGGAATGTTGTGGTGAAGAGCCGAGCGCCCTTGATTGAAAGTCCCCTTTTTGCCGCATCTGTTATCGCCGCCATTTCTGCATGAACAGTTCTGCCGTATTCGATTACGTCCAATAACTGGCAATCCTTCAACGGCGCATCTTTTTCTCTTATTGCTTTCTCCACCAAGGCAGCTAAGTTGTCGGCCTTGAACTTCGAAACAAGCCAATTCGACTCGCGAAGTCGATGAAGTAAATCTTCTAGCAATTCCTGCTTCACCTTCGCGTTTTTTTCATACCCAAGCTCGAGGTCTCTTTTCGGCGATGGATCGTCAGACCAATATAAGCCCCCCCCTGCTTTGGGAACCTCATTACATCCGGACGAAAGTATTTCCCCTTCGTGGGAAACGATCGTAACCCCTACCTGACGGGAAAGGTCTCCCGACCTCAATGCTGCGGCCATCGCAAAAAACATCGCGTACTCATCTTTGGTTGGAGTGAGATACGGATTTCCAAAAACCAAATGAACTAGGCGACGAAGTTGCGCCTTGAGATGATGACTGTCTCTCATCGCGACAAAATAGTCCGCAAGGGGAAACGTATCGCGGACGTCCTGACCAAATCGAGTCCCCTCTTCAGTCGCATCGATATTGATCAATTCCAACGCCTTGTGCTGTACGCTCGAAACTGGGGTTCTCGCGGAGGCCGCGAGACGTCGCGACAAGGCCATCAGGCGATCATCTACGGACGTATAGACTGAAATTAAATTGAACGCCTTACCGTAGATATCTCGAAAGAGTTGAACTTCCTCCGGCCGTTTGAATGACGTGAGAATGTATGCAGTGGTCGGAAGGGGTTTATTTTCTTCGCCGTGAGATGCTTTACGCTTTGCGCGAATTTCCGCAATAGCAAGACGAGCGACGAAGGTCCCATCCTCGAACTGCTCCCGCCAGGCAGTTCCTTGTTTCATCAAAAACTTGATGCGGTCGTACTCCGTCGGCCCGTCTGGCGTACTTTTCGAGAACCTGGCAATTAAATCGCTGAGCGACACCCTCTGGGTTTCGTAGCCAACTGCAGCGAGTTGCTCTGTCAATTCTGCGACTACTGCGTTTGTATCAGTACCGGTTGGGCCAACTAATCCGAAGAACAACTCGATACCGGGAAGTGGGATCAGGCTAGTCTTTGGCTTGAGTTCCAAAGAAAGCGATGCTTGCGAAGAGTTCTGCTGAGCTTCGGCCATAAGTCAGCGGCAGTCGGAATCCGTTTTCTAGTCATAACATTGCTACGTGCCAAGAAGCGTTCGAATGATCATGCTAACGGAATGCAGTGTCAAGGCTGGGTGCGACCGCTCAGTCCCTTTGCTTCACTCCTGTCCACGACAGGTCGGGCCGGCGCGCGTGCCAATCGGTAGCCTGCTCGTAGGTGTAGGCGACGCGCAGCGCCATGTCCTCCTGGAAAGGCCTGGCATAGACCATGAGGCCGATCGGCAGGCCATCCGCGGTGAAGCCGCACGGCAGCGACACGCCGCACAGATCGAGGATATTGCCGATGCCGGTGTTGCGGTGAACCCGCATGTTGTAGTCGAGATAGGTTTCCGTGCTGGCATCGATGCGTGAAATCGGCCACGCCGGTTCCATCGTGGTCGGCACGATCAAGGCGTCGACGTCGCGCAGTGTGCGGCAGACTTGCTCACGCAGCTCGGCATAGCGCCGCAACAGTAAAAAGTAATCCGGCGCGGTCAATTTCCTGCCGGTGACCATGCGCGGGCCGATCACCGGGTCTAGCGCCTCCATGTGATCGTCGAGCAGCCTGGCATTCACCGCGCAACCCTCGGCGGGAATCAGCAGCCCGCGCTTCTTTTCCGCCCAGGCCGCGGCCACCTCAGGCACGGCGATGTTCGCCACCTGCGCGCCCAGCGATTTGAAAACGGAGCCAGTCTCGCGCACGGCCTTCTCGATTTCGGGATTCACGTCGTCGAAGAACACCGATTCCGCGAATGCGATGCGCAATCCCTTCACGCCGTCCTTCAAGCCCCGCAGAGCATCGTGCACCGGGACGCCCGCCGTGGAATCGTCGGCCGGATCGGAACCTTGCATTGCCTGGTATGCCAGCGCCGCATCCTCGACGGAACGCGTGATGGGACCGACGCTGTCGAGCGTGCGCGAGAGCGCGTAGACCCCGGCGCGGCTGACGCGACCGACGGTCGTCTTGAGGCCGACGATGCCGCAGAGCGCGGCCGGTACGCGCACCGAGCCGCCGGTGTCCGTGCCCAGCGCCATCGGCACGAGGCCCGCGGCGACTGCCACCGCGCTGCCGCTTGAGGAGCCGCCGGGGGCGTGTGCTACCGCATGCCAGGGATTGTGCGGCGTGCCGTGGTCGTGGTTGATGCCGGGGGCGCCGAAAGCGAATTGCACCGTATGCGTCTTGCCCAGCAGCGTCATGCCCGCTTCGGCGAGCTTCTGCACGATGGTGGAATTTTTCCCGGCGACGTTGTTTTCCAGCAGGCGCGTGCCGGCTGTCGTTGGAATGCCCTTCACGTCGAACAAGTCCTTCGCCGCATACGGAATGCCGTGCAGCGGCCCGAGGCTCGCGCCGGTCTTGATCGCGAGCTCGGCCGCGCGCGCCTGCGCCAGCGCATGATCCGGCATCACTCGAATGAAGGCATGCAGGCGCTTGTCGAGGGAATCCGTCCGCGAGAGCAGGGCTTCGGCGATGCGTACCGGCGACAGCCTTCCGTTTGCGATGCCTTCGGCGAGCGTGGCGATGGAGTCGTACGCGAATTCCGTGGAGGGCATTTCATTTCCTTCTGGCAACCGGGCCCGAACCGTATCACGCGAAGCCGGCAACGTACAGCGCGAATCCCCCGGCGCTGTTGCATAATCCCGGCAACACGAGAGGTCATCCATGTTCGAAGGATTCCAGCGCCACCGCATCGATACCGGCGAAGCCACGATCCACTGCGTGACGGCAGGCAACGGCCCGCCGCTGCTGCTGCTGCACGGCTATCCGCAAAACCTGGCGATGTGGGCGAAGACCGCGCCAATACTGGCCGGCAAGTTCACGGTGGTCTGTGCCGACCTGCGCGGCTACGGCGACTCTTCCAAGCCGAAGTGCGCGCCGGACAACGGCAACTACGCATTCCGGGCGATGGCCGCAGACCAGGTTGCGGTCATGCGCAAACTCGGCTTCGAGCGATTCCATGTCGTCGGCCACGATCGCGGCGGCCGCACGGCCCACCGCATGGCGCTGGATCATCCGCAGGCCGTCGCATCGCTCTCGGTGCTCGACATCGTTCCGACCTGGGCGATGTTCAACGACGTCACGCGCAAGATCGCCGGCACGTATTGGCACTGGTATTTCCTGTCGCAGCCGACGCCGTTTCCGGAGCACATGATCGGGCTCGATCCCGATTTCTTCTTCGAAACCTGCCTGGTCGGCTGGGGTGCGACGAAAGTGGAGGACTTCGACGCGGACATGATGGCGGACTACCGGCGCTGCTGGCGCAATCCGGAGATGATCCACGGTTCGTGCTCGGACTATCGCGCCGCCGCCACCATCGACATGGAGCACGACGGCGCGGATGTCGGCACGAAAGTGGCCTGCCCGACGATGGTGTTCTACGGCGCCAACGGCACCATGGCGAAGAATTTCGACCTGGCCGCCGAGTGGCGCAAGCGCTGCACGAACGTGACCGTGGAATCTCTGCCTGGCGGGCACTTCTTCATCGACCAGATGCCGGAGGACACCGCGCGCATCATCGCGCGCTTCGTCGGCGCCGTGCCCATCTGAATCAGCCCGCCGCCAGGTAGTTCTCCACGAGGATCTTGTGGATGAACGCGCGCGCGTCCTCCGCCACGAACGGCTCGCCATCGGCCAGTCGTTCCGCGTACTCGAAGAAGGGTGCGAACAGCTGGCCCTGGTCCACCGGTTTCTTCAGCATGAAGCCACCGCCTTCGATGACGTTGCGCCAGGCGGCGCGGACTTCCGCCCAGAAAGGTTCCGTCTTCTCGAAGTATTCCTGGCCCGGCGAAAAGTCGTAGTCCTTGATGCGTTCGTAGCGGGCCACACCATATTCGCGCGCGAGCCAGGGCAGCGTTTCGCGCGGCCTCGCGGAATCGTCCAGCACCAGCTTGAGGTTGTTCTCCTCCTGCAGCCAGCCCGTCGGGACGATGGTGTGGCGATTCGTGCCGACCAGCACCTGGTAGTCCTTGCGCACGCTCCATTCGCGGCGCGGCAGCGGGCGCCAGGTTTCGTCGCTGATCCAGCTCGAGAAGCTGTCCGAGTGCACCCAACGGCCGACGCCCGAATAGCGCGGCGAATCGTCGACCTGGTAGACCGATTGTACCCATGCGCCTTGCCGCATTTCCGCCGGAATTTTCCTGAGCGTCCAGGCGTTCGCACCCTCGAATACAAGCGCCGCATCCGCCTGGTAGCGCCATTCCTGGCGCCAGTGGCGCGTGACGAAGGGTTCGCTCTCGCTGCCGTCTTTCTGCAGAACGCGCATCACGAGCACGTGCTGCAGCGCGATGAAGTCTCCGGCGTCCTCGCTCACGAATACGTATTCCGTTCCCCAGCTCTGGTAGGGCGCGTCCGCCTTGAGATCGGGATCGAAGCGCGCAACCTCGAGGAAATCGAAGCTCACGCGGTAGGGACCAGCCATCGCCAGGATCGCGCGCCGGTCGCGCTCGAAATTGCCGAGCCCGGCTTCATGCAATGCGGTCCATTGCGCCGAAGGTTCGGTATCGAGCGTGACGGCCGTGCCCTTCGTGCTGGCGCCGCGCGGCTTGAGCATGCCCTCGCCCAGCGGCCACGCGAAGATGTATCGCCCGGTGCCGGCGGATTCCGGCGAGTCGGCATCGTAGGCCAGGGCAGGCACGCAGTTCAGGGCGGCAACGAGCAGCAGAAGGAGGCGCATGGCGGGTTTCCTGCGGGGTGAGGGGGCCATTCTAGAGGATGGGTGGAAGGGCTACAGGCGAGCCGTCGCCGATGACAAATGCAACTTTGGCCGGATCGGCACGGTCATACGTAAGGTTTGCGAAATTCCTTCGGCAAACCGCCAAGCCAATCAAGAGAGGAGAAGCATATGAATACCAGTTTGCGTCTGGCAGCGGCCATACTTCTGAGTTTCGCGCTTGCGGGGCTCACCGCCTGCGAAAAGGGTCCGGCAGAGAAGGCCGGCGAGAAGATCGACAACGCCGCCAAGAAAGCAGGCGACAAGATGGAAGAAGCCGGCGACAAGATCAAGGACGCGGTCAAGAAATAGGCAGTTGACCGGGCGGAGCCGATCGGCTCCGCCGCTCGATCGTTCCCATGAGGAATTCCCGTTTGCCCGCGGCCGCCAAGGGCGTAGACTGCGCTCGCCCCCATGGTCTCGAACGGCGGGCCGAATCCACAACGACAATCGACAACAAAGGGGAGAGCATGTTTCGCAAATTGCTGGTCGGATGGGGTGCGCTGCTGCTCGCGGCGCTTTCGCAATCGGCGCTGGCCGCCGATCCGGTGCGCATCGCCGTGGTCGATACCCTCAGCAGCCCGTCCGCCGTCATCGGCCAGTGGTGGACGAACCACGTGCAATGGGCGGTGGACCAGGTCAATGCGAAAGGCGGCGTGCTCGGCGGCAGGAAGATCGAGATCGTCACTTTCGACACCAAGGGCAGCCCGCAGGAAGCGTTGATCGCCTTCAAGGCCGTCACCGACCAGGACCTGCACTTCATGTTCGGCTCGACCGGCTCGCACGTCGTGCTCGCGCTGACCGATGCGGTCGCCAAACACAACGCACGCAATCCCGACAAGGCCGTCCTGTTCCTGAACTACGGCGGCCAGACGCCCGAACTCACCAACGAGAAATGCAATTTCTGGCATTTCCGCTTCGACATCCACGCGGATATGAAAGTGCACGCGCTGATCAAGCAAGTGGCCGCGCAAAAGAGCGTCAAGAAGGTCTACCTGCTGAACCAGGACTACGCTTACGGCCAGGCGGTGCAGAAGCTGTCCCGCGAATTGCTCGCGAAGCTGAGGCCGGACATCCAGATTGTCGGCGACGACCTGATCCAGCTGCAAAAGACCAAGGACTTCTCGCCGTACATCGCCAAGATCCGCGCGTCCGAGGCGGATGCCGTGATCACCAGCAACTGGGGGCCAGACCTCGTGCTGATGATGCGCGCGAGCCACGATTCGCGCTTGCCGACGCTCTACTACACGCTGAATGCGCATTTCACCGGCACGCCGACGGCCATCGGGGATGCCGGCGAGGGACACCTCGTCAACGTGAGCTCCTGGCATCCGAACATCGTCGACGGCAAGCTGGAAAAGTACTACCTCGGCTACAAGGCCAAGTACAAGGAAGAGTGGAACATGCTGCCGCACAAGAGCGCGGTGGAAATGTGGGCGAAGGCGGTCGACACCGCCAAGTCGCTCGATCCGGTCGCCGTCGCAAAGGCGCTGGAGAACATGCGCTACGACGCCGGCACCGGCATGGAGTGGATGCGTCCGGACGATCACCAGCTCATGCATCCCGCGTACGCTTTTTCATTCCAGAAGGCCGGCGGCTCCGGCGTCAAGTACGACGTCGAGAACACGGGATTCGGCTGGAAGACCGAAGGGCGCTTCGAGACCGACGACACGATCCTGCCGACGAACTGCAAGATGGAGCGGCCCTGACCCGTTGACATCGAGCGCGGCCATCTTCGAGGCCGCGCGAATCTCCTGATCGCGCAGCGCACCTCGAGGGTCCGCTGTCGCGGCAGGCGCAACGTCCATCTCGACGCTTCGCACCGCACCGGTGCATGAAAGCCTTGTCGCGCTCCGCGACAAGGCGTCGTCGTCTCCAAACCTTTGTTTGAAACGGGCGCGAGCCCGCATTCTCGGGTGGCACACCGCTTGCAAAGCCATGCCGCGAGAGGAGCGTCGCGCAGCGCTTCTTGTCGTTGTCGGCTAGGGTTCCGGGCTCGCAAGAGCTGGCTGGTCCGAGAGCCGACGGTCCCGCGGTGACGCGGGGCTCCACGGAGGGATAAAAGCCCGGGAGGCCGAGCGCAAGGTTCGTCCTCTCATTGGCCGTTGCAGATCGACCGTGGAGACCGATGCCGTGAATGCTTCTTCCCAGTTGTGCAGGCTTGCCGCGAGTTCGCGTCCATGACGGCGAGCGCGCGCCCCGGCCTGTGGTCCGTGCGCGGCCCGATGGGCCAGCGCACCTACTGGATCCTCGCCGCAGTCGGGCTGCTGGTGCCGCTGCTCGCGTGGTGGGGGTTGTCCGCGAGCGGGCTCGTCACCAAGGTCTTCATGCCCGGGCCGGCGCAGGTATGGTCGCGCGCGATCTCGTGGTTCGAGACCGAAAATCTCGTCGGCGACACGCTGATCAGCATTTATCGCGTCACGGCTGGATGGGCACTGTCGGCAGTCATCGCATTGCCGATCGGCCTGATGATCGGCACGTTTCGGCCGGTGCAAGCCTTGCTCGAGCCTTTGACCGATTTCATCCGCTACATGCCGGCGGTCGCGTTCATCCCGCTGGTAATGCTGTGGATCGGCATCGACGAGTCCTCGAAGATCGCGATCATTTTCATCGGTACCTTCTTCCAGATGATCCTGATGGTCGCGGAAGACGTGCGCCGCGTGCCAGCCGCACAAGTGGAAGCGGCGCAGACCATGGGGGCCAGCCGCAAGGAACTCATGGAACTCGTGTTGCTGCAATCGGCAAAGCCGGCGCTGCTCGACACCATGCGCGTGACCATGGGCTGGGCCTGGACCTATCTCGTGGTGGCCGAACTGGTCGCGGCGAATTCCGGGCTGGGCTATTCCATCCTGAAGGCGCAGCGCTTCCTGCACACCGACAAGATTTTCGGCGGCATCATCATCATCGGGCTGATCGGGTTGATCACCGACCAGATCTTCCGGCTGGCGCATCGCAAGGCGTTCCCATGGATGTATCGGAAGTCGTGAGCGCCACCACCAGGGCCGCGAAAGTTTCCATACGCGGCCTGTCGAAAATCTTCGGCGAGGGTCCGGGTGCCACCGTCGCGCTGAAGGACATCGACCTCGATATCGGCGCGCACAGTTTCGTCACGCTGGTGGGCGCATCTGGCTGCGGAAAGTCGACGCTGCTTCGTATCATCGCGGGATTGGAGTACCACACCGGCGGCGAGATCATCGCGAACGACAAGGCCGTCACCGGGCCGGGTGCGGACCGCGCGATGGTGTTCCAGCAGTATTCGCTGTTCCCCTGGCTGACGGTCATGGAAAACATCCGCTTCAGCCGCAAGCTGAAGGCGAACCAGGGCGAGTTCACATCGGCCGAAGTCGAAGCCGCATCCGGGCGCGCCGACGCATTGCTGAACCTGATGGGGCTGCAGGCCGCCGCGAATGCCTTCCCGAACCAATTGTCCGGCGGCATGCAGCAGCGAGTCGCGATCGCGCGCGCGCTGATGCCGCGGCCCCCGATCCTGCTGATGGATGAGCCTTTCGGCGCGCTCGACGCGCAGACGCGCGAGGTCATGCACGATTTGATCCAGTACGTCTTCCACCTGGAGAAGACCACGATCGTGTTCGTCACGCACGACGTAGAAGAGGCCATCTACCTTGGCCAGCGCGTGGTCGTACTGGCACCGCGCCCGGGGCGCATCGACAGCATCCACGACGTGCCGCTGCCGGCCACGCGCTACCAGGACATGAAGCTCTCGCCGGAATTCATCAAACTCAAGCGTGAAATCGTCGAGCGCATCCGCGAGACGTCCGGCATGAAGACCGATCTGGAGCTTCTCGAAAAGCTCTGCGGACAGCTTAAAACGTAGGAATGAACCACGGAGAACACGGAGGGCACGGAGGAAAACCACGAACGAAGAAAAGCATGTGGATGAGGAATGCGAGTACGGAGGCAAGTTGGCTGTGCACATCGGGTTGTCCGCCCAGGATGTTTCTCTCAGATCTTTTCTCCGTGCCCTCCGTGTTCTCTGTGGTTCATATTTTTTCTTTGGTTTTAGAGGGGAAGTAATGCAAGGATTGGCAAGTGACGTACCGGCGGGCCCGGTGCTGTGGGAGGAAACCTTGCCAGGCGGCATGCATTGGTCTGGTGTCATGCGCCGCGGGACCGCAATGCGATTCACCGACATCGAGGGCGGCGCGAACGTCGCGGTGCTGTTCTGGAATTTCGAGGAAAGGTCCGAGCGCTACAACATGCCCGATACGCTGAAGGCGCAGCACACCGCTTATCTCACGCGCGGCAACTGCGGATTCTCCGACATGGGGCGGGTGATGTTCTCCATCGTAGAAGACAGCGCCGGGTGGCACGACACGGTATGCGGGGTCATGGACGACGCGCTGATGCTCGAGCGCTTCGGCACCAGGCGCTTCCAGGAGCATCGCAATGCCATGCAGCGCAGCGGCAAGGAGGGGCTGCTCAAGGAAATGGGCCGCTGGGGCCTGGGCAAGCGCGACCTGCACGCGAACGTGAACCTGTTCAGCAAGATCACGGCCGACCTTGACGGCAATCTCGTATTTGTTGCCGATGGCAAACCCGGCCGGCACGTCGACTTGCGTTTCGACATGGACGTGCTGCTCGCGCTGTCGAGCTGCCCGCATCCGCTCGATCCGGCGCCATCGTACGCGCCCGGCCCGGTGCGCATGACGGCATGGCGTGCGGGAATCGCTCCGGAAGACGACTACTGCCGCAATTTCCGCGGCGAGAACCAGCGCGCCTTCGTGAACACGTCGCGCTACTTCGCGGATTGAACCATGCTCAAGCCAAGCCAGTTCGATCCAAGGGATGCCGTCGTCGACGAGGTTTGCGCCGCGGGCGAACCCTGGATGAAGGAGATTCGAAAGGGACAGGTGTTCCGCATCCTCGACCTCGAAGGCAACCAGGCGGTGGACACGCTGTTCTACAGCGCCCGCGATCCGGAGGAGCGCTACAGCGCCGTCGATACCATCCAGCGCCAGCGCAATCTCTATCTCGGCGTCGGCACGAAGTTGATCTCGACCGAAGGCAACGCGCTGCTCACGATTGTCGCCGACAACTGCGGCCGGCACGACACGCTGGGCGGCGCCTGTGCGCAGGAAAGCAACACGGTGCGCTATGCGCTCGACAAGCGCTTCATGCACGCCTGTCGCGACAATTTCATGTCCGCGATCAACCATGACCAAAACCACGGCATGAGCAAGCGCGACATCACGCACAACATCAACTTCTTCATGAACGTGCCGGTGACGCCGGAAGGCAGGCTCACCTTCGAGGACGGCATTTCCGGGCCGGGCAAATACGTGGAAATGCGCGCGGACATGGACGTGATCTGCCTGATCTCGAACTGCCCGCAGCTGAACAATCCGTGCAATGCGTATAACCCGACGCCGATCCGCCTGCTCATTTGGGATGAGCAGGCGGATCGGGGGGAAGGGAAAAAGGGGAAGGCGTGAAGGGTAAAGACCTACAGCTTCAGGCTTCAGGGTTTTCACCCTTCCCCCTTCTCCCTTCCCCCTTCACGCCCTTGGCGTAGCGCATGTTCACCAAAGTCCTCATCGCCAATCGCGGCGCTATCGCCTGCCGCATCATTCGCACCTTGCGCAAGCTCGGCGTGAAGTCGGTTTCGATCTACTCCGAAGCCGACCGCGCATCGCTGCACGTGGCCCAGGCGGACGAGGCCGTGTGCATTGGCAAGTCGCCCGCGGCGGAAAGCTATCTGCGAGCGGATCGCATCCTCGAAGTGGCGCGGGCCTCGGGCGCGCAGGCAATCCATCCGGGCTACGGCTTCCTGTCCGAGAACGCGGACTTTGCCGAGGCCTGCGAAAAGCGGGGCATCGCCTTCATCGGACCGACTGCCAAACAGATGCGCGCATTCGGGCTCAAGCATCGCGCGCGCGAACTCGCGCGCGAGAGCGGGGTGCCGTTGTTGCCGGGAAGCGGTTTGCTGTCGGATATCGATCATGCGCGCTCGGAAGCCGCGCGCATCGGTTATCCGGTCATGCTGAAGAGCACGGCGGGCGGCGGCGGCATCGGCATGCGCCTGATCCGCGGCGGCGACGAACTCGCGGAAGCCTACGCGTCGGTCGATCGCCTCGCGCGCGCGAACTTCAAGGATGCCGGCATCTACCTGGAAAAATTCGTCGAGCAGGCGCGGCACGTCGAGGTGCAGGTCTTCGGCAACGGCCGCGGCGGCGTGATCGCGCTGGGCGAACGCGATTGCTCGGTCCAGCGGCGCAACCAGAAAGTGATAGAGGAAACCCCGGCGCCGAACTTGCCGGACATCGTGCGCACTCGCCTGCTCGATACGGCCGTGCGGCTAGCAAAATCCGTGTCCTATCGTTCGGCCGGCACGGTGGAATTCGTGCTCGATGCCGCCACCGGCGAATTCTATTTCCTGGAAGTCAATACGCGATTGCAGGTCGAGCACGGCGTGACCGAGGAAGTCACCGGCGTCGACCTGGTCGAGTGGATGGTGAAATGCGCGGCGGGGGAGTTGCCGCCGCTGGACGACCTCAAGCCGGTCGCGAAGGGCGCGTCCATCCAGGTGCGCTTGTATGCAGAGGATCCTGCCCGTAATTTCCAGCCGAGCAGCGGTGTGCTGACCGCCGTGGATTTTCCGAAGGCTGCTCGCGTAGAGACGTGGGTCGAGCGCGGCACCGAGGTGCCGCCCTACTACGATCCGATGGTGGCCAAAGTCATCGTGCGCGCGGCCGATCGACCTGCCGCGCTGAAAAGGCTTGCCGCCGCACTCGCCGATACCCGCATCGGCGGCATCGAAACCAACCTGGATTACCTGCGGCAGGTTGTCGTTGAGCCAACTTTCGTGAAAGGTCGGCAGACGACCTCGATGCTGTCACGGCTGGCCTACCATCCGCGCGCGCTCGAAGTCGTCGAACCCGGCGTGCAGACCAGCGTGCAGGATTGGCCGGGCCGCCTGGGCTACTGGGACGTCGGCGTGCCACCCTCGGGACCAATGGATGCGCTCGCGCTGCGCCTCGCGAATCGCCTGCTGGGAAACAAGCAAGGCGCAGCGGCATTGGAGTGCACGGCCGTCGGCCCGACGCTCAGGTTCCATGCCGACGCCGTCATCGCGTTGACCGGCGCGGCCATGGACGCGACGCTCGACGGCAAGCCGCTGCGGTTCTGGAAAGCGCAATCCGTGAAAGCGGGCTCAATCCTGAAGATCGGACGCGTGACGGGAGCAGGATTGCGCAGCTATCTGGCGATCGCGGGCGGCTTCGATGTGCCCGATTACCTCGGCTCGGCTTCGACGTTCTCGCTCGGCCAGTTCGGCGGCCACGCGGGACGAACCTTGCGCGTCGGTGACATGCTGCATTTCGTTGGCGGCAATGCGAAGACCGGTGTGTCCCTGACGAAAGCATTGTTGCCTCGCTACTCAAATCACTGGGACATCGCGGTGCTGTATGGCCCGCACGGCGCACCGGATTTCTTCACCGATGCGGACATCGAGACCTTCTTTGCGACCGAGTGGGAAGTGCATTACAACTCCAGCCGCACCGGCGTCCGGCTGATCGGTCCGAAGCCGCAATGGGCGCGGCCGGACGGCGGCGAGGCCGGCCTGCATCCGTCGAACATCCATGACAACGCCTACGCGATAGGTGCCATCGATTTCACCGGCGACATGCCGGTTATCCTCGGTCCGGATGGGCCCAGCCTCGGCGGATTCGTCTGCCCGGCGGTGATCGCCGATAGCGAACTGTGGAAGGTCGGCCAGCTCAAGCCCGGCGACCGCATCCGGTTCACGCGCGTCAACCAGGAATGGGCTGCCCGGATGTCCATCGCTGCAGACAATGCGATCGACACACTGGTACCGCCGAAGACTCTTCCCGCTTTTCCCTTCTCCCTTCCCTCGTCACCGATCCTGCGGCAGGTTGACGCAGGAGCAGCATCGCCTGTGGTGACGTACCGTCAAAGTGGTGACCGCTACCTGCTGGTCGAATACGGCCCGCTCGTGCTCGATTTCAATTTGCGATTCCGCGTGCACGCACTGATGACGTGGCTGCAGGCGCGCAGCGTGCCCGGCATCGTCGACCTGACGCCCGGCATCCGTTCGGTGCAGGTGCATTTCGATCGCCGGCTGCCGCTGAAAAAACTGCTCGACCTGCTCGCGAAAGCGGAGAAGGAACTGGCGTCGATCGAGGACATGGAGTTGCCGACGCGCATCGTGCACCTGCCGTTGTCCTGGGACGACGCGGCGACGCGGCTCGCGATCGAGAAGTACACGCAATCCGTGCGCAAGGATGCGCCCTGGTGTCCGAGCAACATCGAGTTCATCCGCCGCATCAACGGCCTCGATTCGATAGACGACGTGCATCGCATCGTGTTCGATGCATCCTACCTTGTGCTCGGCCTCGGCGACGTTTATCTCGGCGCACCGGTGGCCACGCCGATGGATCCTCGCCACCGGCTGGTGACGACGAAGTACAACCCGGCCCGCACCTGGACGCCGGAGAACGCGGTCGGCATCGGCGGCGCCTATCTTTGCGTGTACGGCATGGAAGGGCCCGGCGGCTATCAGTTCGTCGGCCGCACCTTGCAGATGTGGAACCGCTTCCGGCAGACGGAGGCGTTTACAGGCGGAAAGCCGTGGTTGCTGCGCTTCTTTGACCAGATTCGCTTCTATCCGGTCACCGAGCGCGAATTGCTGAAGATACGCGAAGACTTCCCGCTCGGCCGCCATCGCCTGAAAATCGAGAAGACAAACTTTTCGCTGCGCGAGTACAACGCCTTCCTGCGCGAGAATGCGAAGTCCATCGCCGCATTCAAGCAAAGGCAGCAGTCGGCATTCGAGGCGGAACGCGAGCGCTGGCGCGCCTCGGGACAGGCGGAATATGTCGGGGAGCCGGCGCACGAGGACGCCGTCACTGCGCGGGAATTGCCGGCGAACGGCCGCGCGGTCGCCAGCCAGCTTGCCGGCAACATCTGGAAGATTCCTGTGAAGCCCGGCGACAAGGTAGCCGAGGGCGATGCGCTGGTCATCGTCGAATCGATGAAAATGGAGTTCCCTGTCGCGGCGCCTTTCGCCGGCAAGGTGCTGCAGGTATTCTGCCGCGAGGGTACGCAAGTCTCGGCCGGGCAGGACTTGATCGTGCTGGAAGCCGCGTAGTGCGTACTGCCTCCACCCAACGCAAAGGCGCAAAGAGCGCGAAGGTCGCAAAGAAAAGCAATGGAGGAATATCGAGAACGGCTGTTGATCACCGGTGCTCGGAAGTTTCGTGAGCGGAATCTGGCAAACAGCCGGGAACGCCACGAGGAATACGGGAAGATGACTCAAGGTAGACCAATCATGAATACTCTTCGACGATTATCAAGTTCAAGCTTTTGTCCTCCTATGCGCTTCTTTGCGTTCTCTGCGCCTTTGCGTTGGGTGTAGACATGGACTTATCGATAGCCAACCTGCGCCAGCGTTACCTGAAGGGCGACCTGAAGCCAATGCAGGTCGTGGAAGAGGCCGCCGGACTCGCGGCGGCGGACAAAAACAACGCCTGGATCCATCGCCTGCCGGTCGAGAAGTTGCGCGAATACGCAAAGGCGCTGGAGGGCAGGGACATCGCGACCTTGCCGCTCTACGGCATCCCCTTCGCGATCAAGGACAACATCGACCTCGCCGGCGTGCCGACGACGGCCGCCTGCCCGGAGTTCGCATACACGCCGGAGAAAAGCGCGACTGTCGTGCAGCGCCTGATCGATGCCGGCGCGATCCCTGTCGGCAAGACCAACCTCGACCAGTTCGCGACCGGCCTGGTCGGTGCGCGCTCGCCCTACGGCGCGGGGCGCAACAGCTTCGATCCCGACTTCGTGTCCGGCGGATCGAGCTCGGGTTCGGCGATCGCGGTTGCCAAGGGCTATGCGAGCTTTTCACTCGGCACGGATACCGCGGGTTCGGGCCGAGTGCCGGCTTCATTCAACAACCTCGTCGGCCTCAAGCCGACCTGCGGGCTGCTTTCCGCGACCGGCATGGTGCCGGCCTGCCGCTCCCTCGACACGATCTCGATTTTCGCGCTGACCGCCGAGGAAGCGCAGCGCGTGCTCATCGTCGCGTCGGCATTCGATGCCGCCGATCCTTTTTCGCGCAAGGCCGAGCCGCACGGTTTCGATTTCGGCTCAGCGCCCGCATTCCGCTTCGGCGTGCCGCGCGCGACCGACCTGGAATTCTTCGGTAACCGCGAGGGCGAGCGCCTGTTTCGCGATGCGGTCGAAGCGCTGCGGCGCCTCGGTGGCGAGCCGGTGGAAATCGACCTGCAGCCTTTCCTCGAAACCGCGAGACTGCTTTATGGCGGGCCCTGGGTGGCGGAGCGCTACGCCGCGATCCGCGAATTTTTCGACAGGAAACCCGAGGCGCTTTTTCCCGTGACGCGCGAGATCGTCGGCGCTTCGGCAAAGTGGCTGGCGGCAGATGCCTACGACGCGCTTTATCGATTGAAGGAGCTCAAGCGCATTGCCGATTCGGCATGGACGAAGGTCGATTGCATCGTCACACCGACCGCGCCGCGCCACTATCGCATCGCCGAGGTCGAGGCCGAACCGATCAAGCTGAACTCGAACCTGGGCCACTACACGAACTTCATGAACCTGCTGGACTACGCCGCGGTGGCGATTCCGGTCGGCTTCCAGGCCGACGGCCTGCCTTGGGGCGTGACCTTGTTCGCGCCGGCCTTCCAGGACACGCCGTTGCTGCGTCTCGGCGCCAAGCTGCAACGCGCGCGCGTGCAGTCGATGGGCGCCACGAAGCTGCCGCTGCCGGCTGCGGATGCGCTCGATAAAGCCGCCATCGCATCGGGACAGGTGAAAGTCGCGGTCTGCGGCGCGCACATGAGCGGCCTGCCGCTGAATCCGCAGCTCACGAGCCGCGGCGGCCGCCTCGTCGCAACGGTCAAATCCGCACCCGCCTATAAATTCTATGCATTGCCCGGCGGCCCGCCGCAACGTCCCGGCATGGTCCGCGCCGAAGGCGGCGCCGCGATCGAGATGGAAGTCTGGGAACTGCCTGCGCGCGAATTCGGTTCCTTCGTGGCCGGCATTCCCGGTCCGCTTGGCATCGGCACGGTCGAGCTTTCCGACGGGTCCAAGGTGCAGGGCTTCGTGTGCGAGGCGCATGCCGCGACGGGTGCTACCGACATCACCCGCTTCGGCGGCTGGCGGGCCTGGCTCGCCTCGCAGAACTGACGACGCACCACGCCGGAGCGCCGCGCCGTTCGCGTGCACCACGAACGGCTGATTCCCTTTACATGCGGCTTTCGGCGCCATGTTTGCCGGCTGTCGTCCTTGATATCGCTGCGGAATTCCGTCGCCAATCCGTTTGGCATGTCTCTTGCGAAATCGGTTCGCGTTCCGTCCGCGCTTTGCGGGCCACGCCAACCCACCTAGAGGAGACAACAGGATGTCCAGCAACTTCAATCGTCGCGCCGTGCTCAAGGCGCTGGGCGCCGCCGGCCTCGCCAGCCTCGCACCGTGGATCGTGTCCCGTGCCATGGCCGCCGACAAGCTCACGGTGGGCGTCATCTACGTCGGCCCGCGCGACGACTACGGCTACAACCAGGCGCAGGCCCAGGCGGCCGCGGCATTGAAGAAGGTGCCAGGCGTCACGGTGGTCGAGCAGGAAAAGGTGCCGGAAACCCTGGAAGTGCAGAAAGCGATGTCGTCGATGATCGAGCAGGACGGCGCCACGCTAGTGTTCGCGACGTCCTTCGGCTACTTCGATCCGCACATGATCAAGATGGCCGAGAAATATCCGAACGTGCGCTTTGCGCACTGCGGCGGCATGTGGACCGAAGGCAAGCACCCGAAGAATGCCGGCAGCTATTTCGGCTATATCGACGAATGCCAGTATCTCAACGGCGTCGTCGCCGGCCATGTCAGCAAGAGCAAGAAGCTGGGCTTCATCGCGGCCAAGCCGATCCCGCAGGTGCTGCGCAATCTGAATGCCTACACGCTTGGCGCGCAAAGCGTCGACCCGAAGATCACCACGCAACTCATCGTCACCGGCGACTGGTCGCTGCCCGTCAAGGAAGCGGAAGCCACCAACAGCCTGGTCGACTCCGGCGTGGACGTCATCACCTGCCACGTGGACAGCCCGAAGGTCATCGTCGAGACCTGCGAGCGTCGTGGCATCTTCGTTTGCGGCTACCACGCCGACCAGTCCGCCTTGGCGCCCAAGGGCTACCTCACCGGCGCCGAATGGAACTGGCTGACGGTCTATACCATGCACGCCAAGGACGCGATGTCCGGCGCGCCGTTCAAGAATTTCGTGCGCGGCGGCCTGAAGGAGGGTTTCGTGAAGACCTCCGCGTACGGCAAGGCCGTGCCCGCCGCCGCGAAGACCAAGGCCGACGGCATCAAGGCAAAGATGCTGAAGGACGAGTTCGTGATCTTCAAGGGCCCGATCAAGGACAACACCGGCAAGACCGTGATCGCCGCCGGCACGTCGCTCAAGCAACAGGACCCGGTGCTCGAGTCGATGAATTACCTGGTCGAAGGCGTCATCGGCAAGGTCTAGCGCCTTAACACCAGGGAGCCACCGTGGCTGCACCGACTTCCGGCCGGGCGCTCGAGGCACTCGCCATTCCGGTGGGTGCCTTGCTGGCGGCAATGGTCCTGTTCGGGATTTTCGTCGCCATCCTCGGCAAGAACCCGCTGGAGGTGTACGCGCTCATGTACAAGGGCGCGTTCGGCAGCGCATTCGCGTGGCAGAACTCCCTGGTGCGCGCGGCGCCGTTGATCCTGACGGCGCTGTGCGTGGCCCTGCCCGCGCAGGCGGGGTTGATGATCATCGGCGCGGAAGGCGCGCTGGTGCTGGGCGGACTCGCTGCCGCGGTGGTCGGCTACGGGATGATCGGCGCGCCGCCGGTGCTGGTGAAGCTGTGCATGGCATTGATCGCGATGCTGATCGGTGGATTGTGGATCGCGCTCGCCGGCGCGCTGCGCCAGTACCGAGGGGTCAACGAAACCATCTCCAGCCTGCTGCTGACCTACATCGCCATTGCGCTGTTCAACCACTTCGTCGAAGGCCTGCTGCGCGACCCCGGCAGCCTGAACAAGCCGGCCACGCACCAGATCGGCGAAGCCAACGCCTTGGGGTCGTTCTTCGGCCTCGACGTGCACTGGGGGTTGGGTTTCGGCATCTTGTTCTGCATTGCCATGTATGTGCTGGTCAGGCACACGACCTACGGCTTCTCGTTGCGCATCGTCGGCGGCAACGCCCGCGCCGCGCGGCTCGCGGGCCTGCCCGTGAACAAGCTCGTGCTCGCGGCCTGCTTCCTCGGCGGCGCGGCGGCCGGCCTCGCCGGCATGGCGGAAGTCGCCGCCGTGCACGGCGCAGCAAACGCCTCGCTGATCGCTGGCTACGGCTATACCGGCATCCTCGTTGCGTTCATCGCACGCCAGAATCCGATCGCCGTGCTTCCGGTGGCGGTGTTGCTGGGCGGCATCTCCGCAAGTGGCGGCATGCTGCAGCGCCGGCTCGACATGCCCGATGCAACCGTGCTGGTCCTGCAAGGCATGGCGTTCATGCTGATCCTCGCCGCCGAAACCCTGTACGGGCGCTTCAGGATTTTCCAGCCAAAAACCGCGCCGGCGTGAAACCGAATGAGTTACTCAGATAAAAAATGCATTCAGTGATCCCTGATTCCCGATTCCTGATTCCTGTTCGTCGAGCCGGAGGCTGACGAACATGGATCTCGGCTGGTGGGGTGTTCCGGTAGCGGTACTCGGCGGTGCGATTCGTGTCAGCACGCCTTTCCTGTTCGTGAGCCTGGGCGAGTGCATCACGGAAAAAAGCGGGCGCATCAACCTCGGCCTCGAGGGCATCCTGGTGATGGGCGCGATGAGCGGTTATGCCGTCTCCTTCCTGTCCGGCAGCCCATGGCTGGGCGTGCTCGCGGCCGGCGTCGCCGGGCTGCTGCTCGGCCTGCTGCACGGCTTCATCTGCAACCTGCCGCGCGTGAACGACATCGCGGTCGGCATCGGTCTCATGCTGTTCGGCACGGGCTTCGCATTCTTCCTCGGCAAGCCCTACGTACAACCCAAGGCGCCGACCCTGCCGTCGATTCCCTTCGGCAACTGGAGCGACTCGCCGCAAATCCAGGCGGCGTTGCAGGTGAATCCCCTGCTGCTGATCGGCATCGTGTTGGCGTTGTTCCTCGCGTGGGCATTTCGCAACACGCGCTGGGGGCTGGTGGTGCGCATGGTCGGCGACAGCTCGGACGCGGCGCGCGCGATGGGGTTCCGCGTCCCGGTCGTGCGCACGCTCTCGACCGCCGCGGGCGGCTTCCTCGCCGGCATCGGCGGCTCCTTCCTGTCGCTGTATTACCCCGGAAGCTGGAGCGAGGGGCTGTCCAGCGGACAGGGCCTGATGGCGGTGGCGCTGGTGATTTTTTCGCGCTGGAATCCGCTGTACTGCTTTTATGCCGCGCTGCTGTTCGGGGGCGCCGGTGCGCTCGGCCCCGCGCTGCAATCGGTTGGCATCACCAGCGGCTACTACCTCTACAACGCGGCGCCCTACGTGCTGACGCTGGGCATCATGATCGCAACCTGCTCGACGCGCCGCACGCTCGCGGGCGCGCCGGGCGAGCTCAGCATCAATCGCTGACGCCCTTCATTTCCGGAGACAACCATGAGCGGACTCGGCGGCCTGAACAAATCCCCCAACGGCGTGGTGCTGGGCATGGTGCAGTTGCAGCTACCCGTCGTGAAAACGCCGCAGGACCTGGCGGCGCAGACGCAGAAGATCTGCGACATGGTGGCCAAGGCGCGCCGCAACCTGTCGACGATGGATCTTGTCGTGTTCCCGGAATATTCGCTGCACGGCCTGTCGATGGACACCAATCCCGCGATCATGTGCAAGCTCGACGGGCCGGAAGTCGCCGCGTTCAAGCGCGCCTGCGTGGAAAACCGCATCTGGGGCTGCTTCTCGATCATGGAGCTGAACCCGTTCGGCAATCCGTACAACAGCGGGCTCATCATCGACGATCGCGGCGCCATCAAGCTTTACTACCGCAAGCTGCATCCCTGGGTGCCGGTGGAACCCTGGGAACCGGGCGACATCGGCATTCCGGTCTGCGACGGACCGAACGGATCGAAGCTCGCGCTCATCATCTGCCACGACGGCATGTTCCCCGAGATGGCGCGCGAGTGCGCGTACAAGGGGGCGGACATCATGATTCGCACGGCCGGCTACACGGCGCCGATTCGCCACACCTGGAAAGTCACCAACCAGGCCAACGCGTTCTGCAACCTGATCTACACGGCGAGCGTGTGCATGTGCGGCAGCGACGGCACTTTCGATTCCATGGGCGAGGGCATGTTCGTGAATTTCGACGGCACGCCGCTGGTCACGGGCGGCAGCCGGCCCGACGAGATCATCACCTGCGAGATGCGGCCTGACCTCGTGCGCGAGGCGCGCGCGAACTGGGGCGTGGAAAACAACATCTACCAGTTCGGCCATCGCGGCTACGTCGCCGTCAAGGGCGGCGCGCAGGATTGTCCTTATACCTACATGCACGATCTTGTAGCGGGCAAGTACAAGCTGCCGTGGGAGAGCCAGGTCAAGGTTACCGATGGCACTTCGTGCGGATTCCCGGCGCCGGAGCGCGAATATGCGCCGGACGCCGCCGCCAGCGGGCTCGAAAGGAGGCGCAAGCATGCGTGACGAAACCATAAACCTCGGCCGCTACGTGACGGCCGACCCGTATCGCTGGCCATACGACGGCAACCTGCGCCCGGACAATACGGCGCTCGTCATCATCGACATGCAGATCGACTTCTGCGGGCCCGGCGGCTACGTGGACAAGATGGGCTACGACATCGGGCTCACTCGCAAGCCGATCGAGCCGCTGAAGAAGCTGATGGCTGCCATGCGCGCCGGCGGCTACACGCTGATCCACACGCGCGAAGGCCACAAGCCGGACCTCTCGGACCTGCCGGCCAACAAGCGCTGGCGCTCGCGCCAGATCGGCACCAACGGCATCGGCATCGGCGACATGGGGCCTTGCGGACGCATCCTCACCATCGGCGAGCCGGGCTGGGAAATCATTCCCGAACTGGCGCCGATGCCTGGCGAGCCGGTGGTAGACAAGCCGGGCAAGGGCTCGTTCTACGCCACGAATTTCGATCTCATCCTGGCCACGCGCGGCATCCGTAATTTGATTCTCACCGGCATCACCACGGACGTTTGCGTGCATACGACCATGCGCGACGCCAACGACCGTGGCTACGAATGCCTGATCCTGTCGGATTGCACCGCGGCCACCGATTACGGCAACCATCTCGCGGCACTGAAGATGGTGACCATGCAGGGCGGGGTGTTCGGTGCGGTCGCGGATTCCAGCGCAGTCATCGGAGCGATCGCCTGATGGCCGAAGCCGAAATGATGCGCATGAAGCCCGAGCACGAGATCGTGCTCGATCATGCGCTGGAAGTTGCGGTGAACGGCATGACCAAGCGTTTCGGCGCGTTCACCGCGCTCGACGACGTCTCCATGTACGTGGCACCCGGTTCCTTCCACGCCCTGCTGGGCGAAAACGGCGCGGGAAAAAGCACGCTGGTGAAATGCCTGGTGGGCTTCTACGAGCCGACCAGCGGCCAGATTTCGGTGGATGGCCGCGAACGCACGATCCGTTCCCCGCATGATTCGCACGCGCTGGGCATGGGCATGGTGTACCAGCACTTCACGCTGGTTCCAAGCATGACCGCCGCCGAGAACCTGGTGATGTCGCGCACCGACGTGCCGGCGGTCATCAACTGGAAGCAGGAGCGCGCGCGGCTCGCCGCTTTCATGGACACGGTGCCGTTTCGCGTGCCGCTCGACAAGCCGGTGTCGCAGCTCGCGGCCGGCGAAAAGCAGAAGCTGGAGATCCTCAAGCAGATCTACCTGGACCGGCGCTTCATGATCCTGGACGAGCCGACCTCGGTGCTGACCCCCTCGGAAGCCGACGAAGTGCTGGGCATGCTCAAGGACATGACGCGCGCGAACAAGGTCACGATCCTGATGATCACGCACAAGTTCCGCGAGGTCATGGCATTTGCCGACGCGGCCTCCGTGCTGCGCCGGGGCAGGCTGACGGGGGAGGGCCGCATCGCCGACCTGAACCCGACGAAGCTCGCGGAAATGATGGTGGGCTCGCGCGACATTCCGCAGGCGCATGGCAGCAAGTCGGGCCGCGCGTCAGACCAGCCGCGCCTGTCCGTGCGCAACCTCGTCGTCGAAAACGACTCGGGCTTGCCCGCGGTCGAGGAATTCTCGATCGACGTGCGGCCGGGCGAAATCGTCGGTATCGCCGGCGTTTCCGGCAACGGCCAGCGCGAGTTGGTCGAAGCCCTGATCGGCCAGCGGCAGCCCGTTGCCGGCAGCATTCACGTCAACGGAAAGCCCTATGGCGCGACGCGAGGCGAAATTCGCGTGCACCGCGCGTTCAGCCTGCCGGAAGAGCCGCTGCGCAATGCCTGCGTGCCGGGAATGAGCGTCGCGGAGAACATGGCCTTGCGCAATTTCGACCAGGCGCCGCTGGCTTCGGGCATCTGGTTGCGCGGCAGGGCCATGACGGCGCAGGCCCAGCGCTGGATCGGCGAGTTCAAGGTGAAAACACAGGGCGCCGAAGCGCCGATCGCCACGCTTTCCGGCGGCAACGTGCAGCGCGCGGTGCTGGCGCGCGAGTTGTCCGAAAGCGTTTCCGTGCTGATCGTCGCGAATCCGGTGTTCGGGCTCGATTTCGCCGCGGTGGCAGAAATCCACGACCGCATCCTCGCCGCGCGCAATGCCGGCGCCGCGGTGCTGCTGGTGAGCGAGGACCTCGACGAGTTGCTGGAACTGTCCGACCGGCTGCTGGTGATTTTCGACGGACGCATCGTGCACGAGACGCTGACCTCGGAGGCCGACATCGGCGTCGTCGGCCCGAGCATGGCGGGACACGCCGGGGCCGCTTCCCCGGCCACGCACCAGGAGGCGCACTGACATGGCAATCGTGAAGGCAAAGCCGTACGACTACGAGTTCGCACCCGAGAAGACCGCGCTCGTCGTCATCGACATGCAGCGCGACTTCATCGAGCCTGGCGGCTTCGGCGAGACGCTCGGCAACAACGTGAAGCTGCTCGCGGCGATCGTGCCGACGGTCAAGCGCCTGCTGGATACCTGCCGCAAGGCCGGCGTGACCATCATCCATACGCGCGAAGCGCACCGGCCGGACCTCTCCGACCTGCCGCCGGCCAAGATGAAGCGGGGCAATCCGAAGCTGCGCATCGGCGATCCGAGCGACATGGGCCGGATACTCATTGCGGGCGAGCCTGGCAACGACATCGTTCCCGGTTGCGCGCCGCTGCCTGGCGAGATCGTCATCGACAAGCCGGGCAAGGGCGCCTTCTACGCCACGCCGCTCGGCGACATCCTGCGGCTGCGCGGGACGACGCACCTGCTGTTCGCGGGCGTGACCACCGAGGTTTGCGTGCAGACCACCATGCGCGAGGCCAACGATCGCGGCTACGAGTGCCTGCTGATCGAGGACGCAACGGAAAGCTATTTCCCCGAGTTCAAGAAGGCCGCCATGGAGATGATCCGCGCGCAGGGTGCCATCGTCGGCTGGACCGCGACCTGCGACCAGCTCTCAGCGTCGCTGCACAAGTGAGTCCGGTATCATGCCGGCATGAACGCAGATGAAATCGCCGGTTACGTTGTTGCAGCCGCGGCAGCGCAAGGCCTGGATCTGGATGCCGGGCAACTGGAACGCGTGACTGCGGTCTTCGCCCGTAACGCTGACATTGCGCGCCTGGTGCTTGAGTTCGGCCTGCCCGAATCGGTCGAAGCCGCGCCCGTATTCCATCCCTGAATTCAAATTCCGAACCACGGAGAACACGGAGGACACGGAGAAGTACGGGAAAATCGTTCCTTTTATATTCCGGAATCCGGACTGGCTGGATGTTTCATAGCTGCAATGAGCATCGCTGTCCTGTCGTCAACATGCTTCGAATGACGTGTAATGTTCTTTCTCCGTGACCTCCGTGTTCTCCGTGGTTCATGATCTAGCGTGAATGCCCTCCAGATAGCCGCGCGCATCCGCGCGGGCGAAGTCACTGCCGTGCAAGTCGCCGAGGAAACGCTCGCCGATATCGCGCGGCGCAATCCGTCGATCAACTGCTTCATCGCCGTGACCACCGCGCGTGCGCTCGAGGAGGCCGCTGACATCGACAGGCTGCGCAAGGCGGGCAAAACCCTGCCGCCGCTCGCTGGCGTGCCCTACGCGGTCAAGGACCTGTTCGACGTTGCCGCGCTGTCGACCATTGCGGGATCGGCGATCAACAAGGCCTCGCCGCCCGCGAAACGGGACGCCGTGCTGGTGACGCGCATGCGCGAGGCCGGCGCCGTCCTCGTCGGTACCCTGAACATGGATGCCTACGCCTACGGCTTCACGACGGAAAACACCGCCTTCGGGCCAACGCGCAATCCGCACGATACGAGCCGCGTGGCCGGCGGATCTTCCGGTGGCTCCGGCGCGGCAGTGGGCGGCGGATTCGTGCCGCTGTCGCTGGGATCGGATACGAATGGTTCGATTCGCGTGCCGGCGTCACTTTGCGGAGTTTTCGGACTGAAGCCGACCTATGGCAGGCTGCCGCGCACCGGGACCTTCCCGTTCGTCGACAGCCTCGATCATCTCGGGCCGTTCGCGACGACCGTCGCGGATCTTGCCGCCTGCTACGACGCCATGCAGGGAGTCGATATGCATGATTCCGCCTGCGCGCAGCGCGACGTCGAGCCGGTATCGCCGACGCTCAACGGGGGAAAGCCACTGCGGGTGGCGAGGCTCACAGGCTACTTCGACCAGTACGCATCGGCGGAGGCGAAGGCGGCGTCCAAACGCGCGGCCGACACGCTCGGTGCGGTCGACGAAATCGAGCTGCCGGAAGTGCATCGCGCGCGGGCGGCGGCGTTCGTCATCACCGCTTCGGAAGGTGGCACCCGCCACCTGGACAACCTGAAGCGCAATTACGCGCAGTTCGAGCCGCTGTCGCGGGATCGCTTCCTGGCCGGCGCGTTGACGCCCGCGTCCTGGTACTTGCAGGCGCAGCGGTTTCGCACCTGGTTCCGCGCCCGCATGGCGGAGATATTTTCGCGTTACGATATCCTCATCGCGCCCGCGACGCCGGTGCCGGCGACGCCGATCGGCACCGAGACCATCGAGCTGGGCAGGGAAAAGATGCTGGTGAGGCCGAGCATGGGCTTGTTCACGCAACCGATCTCTTTCATCGGGGCGCCGGTGGTGGCAGCGCCGATCGCCGGTGGCGAGCTGCCGATCGGCGTGCAACTGATCGCCGCGCCCTGGCGCGAGGACCTTTGCTTCGCGGCCGCCGCCATGCTGGAATCGGCCGGCGTGGCAAAGGCGCGCGTTACGCGCGGATGAACATGGAGATCAACAAGCCCGAAGTCCTGGCCGAAGTCACGGCTGCCTGCGATCGCTATGAGAAGGCGCTCGTGGGCAACGACGTCGCCGTGCTCGACGAGCTGTTCTGGAACGCAGCGCAGGTCCTGCGCTACGGGCCGACCGAAAACCTGTACGGCTACGCGCAAATCGCGGGATTTCGCGCGGCACGCTCGCCGGCCAATCTGCAGCGCACGGTGTTGAAGAGGGTCATCACGACTTTCGGCGACGACTACGCCACCGCCAACCTCGAGTTCCAGCGCCCGCCCGCGACGCGCACCGGCCGCCAGAGCCAGACCTGGGCGCGCACCCCGCAGGGCTGGAAGGTGGTCGCGGCGCACGTAAGTTATCTCGAGCAGAAAAGCTGACATGTTCGACACCGCCCTGATCGTGATCGACATGCAGCGCGATTACCTTCCGGGCGGAAAATTCCCGCTGCCCGACATGGAGCGCGCGATCCTGCGCGCGGAAACCCTGATCGGGTTGTTTCGCGCCAAGAGCATGCCGGTGATCCACGTGCGCCATGTCGAGCAGGATCCCGCGGTCGGATTCCTCCTGGCTGGCACGCCGGGCATAGAAATCGATCCTCGCGTCTCGCCGCAGGGCGAGGACATGCTCATCACCAAGCATTATCCGAACGCGTTTCGCGACACCACGCTCGCCAAAATCCTGCATGTCCTCGGCGCGAAGGAGTTGTTCTTCTGCGGCGCCATGAGCAACATGTGCATCGACGCGTCGGTGCGCGCGGCCTTCGACATGGGCTATCGCTGCACCGTGGTCGAGGACGCCTGTGCGGCGAGCGACCTGGAATTCGCCGGGACGGCCATTCCCGCCGCGCAGGTGCACGGCGCCTTCATGGCGGCGCTGGCGTCGGCCTACGGCGAAGTGGTGGACCTCAAGACGTTCTCGAACCGGCTCGCGGGCGGTTAGAATCCGGCAACCCGGCTGCAAGTTTCGGGTCTGACTGTCACCTCCATTCCTGGTTGCTTCCATGAACATCAGCCCCCTTGCCGGTAAAACCGCTCCACCGGGCGGCCTGACGGACATCCCGCGGCTCGTCTCGGCGTATTACACGGAAATTCCCGATCCGTCGGTGCCGGCGCAGCGCGTCGCATTCGGCACGTCGGGCCATCGCGGCTCGTCGTTTACCGCGAGCTTCAACGAGTGGCATGTGCTGGCCATCACGGAAGCGATCTGCCGCTATCGCAAGCAGAAGGGCATCAGCGGACCGTTGTTCCTCGGCATCGATACGCATGCGCTTTCCACGCCTGCTGCGACTAGCGCGATCGAAGTGCTGGCCGCACATGGCGTCGATGTCATGCTCGCGAAAGACGACGACTACACGCCGACACCTGCGGTTTCGCACGCGATCCTCGTGTACAACCGCGGGCGCAAGGACGGCCTCGCGGACGGCATCGTCGTCACGCCGTCACATAATCCTCCCGACAACGGCGGCTTCAAGTACAACCCGCCGAACGGCGGGCCGGCCGACATCGACGTCACGAAATGGATAGAGAACGCCGCCAACGATTTGCTGCGTGCGAAGCTCGACGGCGTGAAGCGCATGCCGCTGGCAGCGGCGATGCGCGCGCCGACCACGCACCGGCACGATTATCTCGGCGCCTATGTGGCCGACCTCGGCAGCGTGCTCGACATGGAAGCGATTCGCGGCGCGGGCCTGCGCATCGGCGCGGATCCGCTCGGCGGCGCGGGCGTGCACTACTGGGCGTGCATTGCCGAGCGATACAAGCTGGACATCACGGTGTTCGAGGACCAGGTCGATCCGACCTTCAGATTCATGACCCTGGATTGGGACGGCAAGATCCGCATGGACCCGTCCTCGCCCTATGCAATGCAGAGCCTGCTGCAGATGAAGGACAAGTTCGACATCGCCTTCGCCTGCGACACCGACCATGACCGGCACGGCATCGTCACGCGCAGCGTCGGCCTGGTGCCGCCGAACCACTACCTCGCGGTGTGCATCGACCATTTATTCCGGCACCGGCCGAAGTGGGGTGGCAAAGCGGGCGTGGGCAAGACTGCCGTCAGCAGCCTGATGATCGATCGCGTGACCGCCAGGCTCGGCAAGCGGCTCTACGAAGTGCCGGTCGGCTTCAAATGGTTCGTGGATGGTTTGGTCGACGGCTCACTCGGATTCGTGGGCGAGGAAAGCGCGGGCGCGTCGTTCCTGCGTATGGACGGCACTGCCTGGACGACCGACAAGGACGGGCTCGTGCCCGCCCTGCTGTCCGCGGAAATCATCGCGCGCAGCGGTAGCGACCCCGGAGAAATCTACGCGGGGTTCGAGAAGGAACTCGGGAAATCCAGCTTCGATCGCGTCGACGCGCCTGCGACGACGGAGCAAAAAAAGCGGTTGTCGAAGCTGACGCCGCAAGAGATCAAATCCAAAGACCTGGCGGGAGAGCCGATCCTGCAGATCCTCAGCAATGCGCCGGGTAACAACGCGCCGCTCGGTGGACTGAAGGTCGTGTCGGCCAACGGCTGGTTCGCCGCGCGGCCGTCTGGAACGGAGGAGATCTACAAGATCTACGGCGAGAGCTTCAAGGGCGAAGAACACCTGAAGAGGATTTTTGCCGAGGCGCAGGCGATAGTCGACAAGGCAATCGCGACACCGGGATAGCTGGTACGGCGCCGAAAAACGGATCAAGCGCGGGCTCGCGATGCGACAATCAATTCAACAGCAAAGAGGCCAGTCTTATGCTCATGCGTAAACGCAACGCCAGCATCGCCGGGGATGAACGAACCGATCTCAAGGCGCGGACCGAGCGTCACCCAGCGGTCAAGATCGGCGCCAGCGCGATCGGGGCGCAGGCAACGGGGTCGCAGGCCATCGGGACGCTGGCCCTTGCGGCCATTGCGATTGGCGCTATTGCCATCGGTGCCATGGCCATCGGCCGGCTGAACGTCGGCCGGGCGCGAATCCGCCGGCTCGAGATCGACGAACTGGTCGTTCATCGCCTGCGCGTGATCAAGCATCTGGAATCGCCGAACAAGCCCGACTCGGAGGGCTAGCCATTTACCGGCATTTTCACCGTACATGGTGACAACTTCCCCTCGCGCGCCCGCGAACGTCGACGCGTACATCGAGTCCTTCCCGCCGAAGGTCCAGGCGGTCCTGCGGCAGGTTCGGAAAGCCGTACGAACCGCCGCATCCGACGCACAGGAAGTCATCAGTTACCGCATGCCGGCGCTCAAGCAGAACGGCATGCTCGTCTACTTCGCGGCCTTCAAGAACCACATCGGTTTCTACCCGCCCATCAAGGGGGATGCGCGCCTGGAGAAGGCGGCTTCGCGGTATGCGGGGGAGAAGGGGAATCTCAGGTTTCCACTGGACGAGCCCATGCCGCTCGACCTGATCCAACGCCTGACCAGGTTTCGCGTAAAGCAAGACATCGAAAAGGCCGCTGCGCGCAGCAAGAACAAGACGAAGCGCTGAATCTTCCTTCCTAGCTTCGTAGCGGCAGAATCGTTCCGATCGCCACGAACAACCCGCCGCACGCTTGATTAAATCGCCGTCCCACGCGCCGCAGCCACGGGCTGATGCGATGGGCCATGCTCGCGATGAAGAGTTCGGTTGCGATCTCGATCAGCGCAAAGGTTCCGGCCATCACGATGAATTGCACGATGAGGCTGCGCGCGGGGTCGATGAACTGCGGCAGGAACGCGGTGAAGAACAGTAACCCCTTGGGGTTGGTCACAGCGGAAAGCAGCCCCTGACGAAACATCGAACTGCCTGACCTCGGCCCCGCGGTGCCATTGACTTCGAGGCCGATCGTGGGCGAGCGCCACACTTGTATTCCCAGCCAGACCAGATAGGCGCCGCCAACCCATTTCATGATCGTCAGCCAGACGAGCGAAGCTTTGATCAGCGCGCCGATCCCGAACATCGACAACGCGATCACGGCCACGAAGCCAAGCGCCCCGCCGAAAATCGTGTAGAGCGCCTTGCGTCGGCCGTGCAGCGCGCCGTGGGTCAGCGCGAGCAGGCCGTTGGGTCCCGGCGAGAGCGACAAGCCGGTCGCGGCAAACAGATAGATCAGGAAGGTGTCGGGCTGCATGGTCCGAATGCTGGGCTCCCGTCGTCCGGGCGTCAAGAAGGCGGGCCAATATGACGAAGGATTTCGTTGCGCCCATTGTTGGTTCTACAATGGATCCGGGAGGGTTCGTCATGTCATTGGAAACCGATGTCCTTGTCGTCGGTGCAGGCCCCACCGGCCTGATGCTCGCGAACCAGTTGCATCGACGCGGCGTGCGCGTGCGCATCATCGACAGGCATGCCGGACCGGCTATGCAGACGCGAGCGCTGGGAGTGCAGGCGCGAACCCTGGAAATCTACGCTCACCTCGGCTTCGCCGACCGCGCCATCGCACTCGGCAAGAGAGCGACAGGCGCGGACATCTGGTCGCTCGGCAGGCACGCCGCGCGCGTGCCGTTGTCGACGATAGGCCTGGGCATCAGCCCGTACCCCTATCTTCTGATACTCGGCCAGGATGACAACGAGCGCCTGCTCGGTGACAAGCTGCGCGAGCAGGGTGTCATGGTCGAATGGAACACCGAGCTGACCGGCATCGCACAGGCACCCGACCATGCCCGAGCCACGCTGAAAATGCCGGACGGCTCCACGCAGGAAACGACGTCGGCGTGGATCGCGGGCTGCGACGGCGCGCACAGCGCCGTGCGCGAACTGAATCGCATCGCTTTCTCCGGCGCGCCCTACGAGCATGTCTTCTTTGTGGCCGACGTCGAGATGACGGGATCGATGGTGCCGGAAGAAGTCAATGTCTATCTCTGGCGCCAGCGCTTCCATTTGTTCTTTCCCATGCGAGGGGAGAATCATTGGCGCATCGTAGGAATTCTGCCAAGGGAATTGCGCGACAGGAAAGACCTGGCGTTCGAAGAGCTTTCGCCTTTCATCGAGCGGGATGCCGGGTCCAGCATGGCCTTCCGGAAATGCAGCTGGCTGTCGACCTATCGCATCCATCACCGGCGCGCGGAGCAGTTCCGAGTGGGCCGCTGCTTTGTGCTCGGCGACGCCGCGCACATACATAGCCCGGTCGGCGCGCAAGGCATGAACACCGGTTTGCAGGATGCGTACAACCTTGCGTGGAAGCTGGCGCTCGTGACTTCCGGAAAAGCAGCCGAGGCTTTGATCGACTCCTATGCCGAAGAGCGTCTTCCGGTCGCGCGCCGCTTGCTGGAGACGACCGACCGCATGTTTTCGGTCGTGGTGTCGGAGAACCCGTTCATCGCATTGTTCCGCACGCGCGTGCTGGTGAGGATAGCCGCGCTGGTCATGAAACTGCGTGCGGCGCAGCGGCTGGCCTTTCGCACGATCTCGCAGACCGGCATCCACTATCGTGAAAGCAGCCTGTCGGAATCGCTCGCCGGCCTCCCCGCCGACGCTCCGCGCGCCGGCGACCGCTTTCCCTGGCTGCGGCTTGCGCTCGAGCGCGACGAGCCGGTGCAAAGCCTCTACGAAAAGCTGGACGACACCAGGTTCACGCTGATCCTGTTCGGACAACCGGCACCGACGGGCGGCCTGCCGAAGCTGGATGGCCTGCTGGATGTGCTGGGCGTCCCGTCAAATCCGGCGAACGACGCCGAGCTGGCGCGCGCGCACGTCCCGCCGGTGTCGTTCTATCTCTTGCGACCGGACGGCTATATCGCGATGGCGGGATTGAAGCTGGATACAGGTGCGGTGCTGCGCTACGTCGAAGGGCGGTTGCACATCCGGCCCTGATCACCTCGCACGGCGCGATTCAGCGATGCGCGCGGATCGATGCCAGGATACCCAAGGTGAAAAGTACCGCCGCCGTTGCCTGGGCCGCCGTGGGCCAGCGGCCTTCCAGCAGAAATGAATACAGCAGCGCGAACAGCGTTTCGCTGACGATGAGTTGTCCGCACAGGCTGGCGGAAAGGCGGCGGCTCGCGATGTTCCACAATATCGTCGCCAGCCAGGAGGAACCGAACCCTGAGAGCACGCACAGTGCGGCAAACGTCGCGAATTGCGGGCGCTCGAACAATTCGCGCGGCGGCGAGCCGATCGCCAGCGCGAGCAGGAGCGCGCCCAGCCCGGTGGCGATGCCGAGCCAGTTCGCCCAGTCGGTCGCATCCACGTCTGGATGCCGCCTGAGCCAGGACGCGTTTGCCAGGCCGAAGATCGTCCACGCCAGCATCGACACGACCGCAAGCGCGATGCCGCGCCAGTAGCTTGCATCGCCCGCATTTTCCAGACCATAAGAGGCGCGGGTCATCAACGCCAATCCGGCGGCTGTCAGGATCAGGCCCGGCAGCAGCGCCTGCCAGCGCAAGTGTCCCGGCTTGCCGAGCAGCATCATCCACAGCGGGATGGTGCCGATGATCAGCGAAGGCACCGCGACGCCGGCATCGCGGATGGCATAGACCAGCACGAGGTAGTAGCCGGTAAATCCCAGCACGCTCATGCCCCCCGCGGCAGCCGCCTGCGACAGCGTCGGCAGCGGGCTGCGCCGCAAGCGCACCGCCGTGCTCAGGCCGGCGATGGCGCCGTAGGCGAGAAAGCGCCCCACGGTCACGTCGGCTTCCGAAAAACCCGGCACCAGCCGGGGGAACACGAAGACCACGCCCCACAACGCCCCGGCCGCGAGGCCGCACAGGATTCCCGTCAACACCGATCGATTTTCCCCAAGCGAGAGAGCGGGCGAAACGGCCCCGCGCTCGACAGCATAGCCGAGGATGCCGCCGTGTTGCGTTGCGACGGAGCTCGCAGCGCGCAGGCAATTGCGGCGGCGGTTACACTGCGCCTTCGCAATGCATAACGACAATCAGGAGAGATCGACATGAAGAAACTGCATCGCTTTGCCTGCGGCCTCGTTCTGGCGCTATCCGCCATCACGCTGGCCTGGGCGGCCGATCTGCCGACGTCCGCGCCGGAGAGCCAGGGCTTTTCTTCCGAGCGCCTGGCGCGCATCGCGCCCGTCATCCAGGGCGAGATCGACAAGGGCCAGTATCCCGGCGCGGTCATGCTGGTGGCCCGGCACGGCAAGGTGGTGTACTTCGAGAGCGTCGGCCAGCTCGATCCCGCGGCCGGCACGCCGATGCCGAAGGACGCCATCTTCAGGCTCTATTCCATGACCAAGCCCTACACGTCGGTCGCCATCATGATGCTCATGGAAGAGGGCAAGCTGCGCGTCACCGACCCGATCTCGAAATTCCTGCCCCAGCTTGCGAACCTGCAGGTGAGCGTGCCGGTAACCGATCCGTACACCGGCGCGACGAAGTACGTCAACGTACCTGCCGAGCGCGACGTCAACATCCAGGACCTGCTGCGCCACACCTCGGGCATCGTCTATCCGCAGTTCACCGCGCATCCCAAGGTGAAGGAGCTCTACACCAAGGAAAACGTGGACTGGAAGGACCTCACGGGCGCCGAGCAGGTCGAGCGCCTGGCGAAAGTGCCGCTGGCGCACCAGCCCGGCACGACCTTCGAGTACAGCCTGTCGATCGACGTTCTCGGCCGCATCGTCGAAGCCATCTCGGGGAAATCCCTCGGCGAATTCCTTAACGAACGCCTGTTCACCCCGCTGGGCATGAAGGATTCCGCGTTCATCGTGCCCCAGGACAAGCTCGCGCGCCTGGCGCAGCCATTCGCCACGGACCGCGCGACCAACACGCCGATCGCGCTGCTCGACGTCACCGTCCCGCAGAAGAACGACGCCGGCGGTGCCGGCAGCGTCGGCACGGCAACGGACTACGCGCGCTTCCTGCAGATGATGATTAACGGCGGCGAGCTCGACGGCGTGCGCATCCTGAGCCCGACCACGGTGCGCTACATGACCACGGATCACCTCGGACCGGACATCAAGTTCGCCGGCGCGACCACGTTGCCCGGCGGCACCGGCTTCGGCCTGGGGTTCGCGGTGCGCAAGGAAACCGGGCGCTTCGAGGTGACCGGGAACGCCGGGGAATACTTCTGGGCAGGCGCGGCGGGCACCGGCTTCTATGTCGACCCGAAGGACGACATCGTCGTCGTGTGGATGACGCAGGGCCAGTTCGGCATGCCGCGACGCTACGACCGCTACCTGTTCAAGCAGATGGTGTATCAGGCAATCGTCCAGTAGGCCGTGAATCCTCCGCGGGGGCGGATCGATGGATGCGAGCGGGTTGTCGCCGCGCCAACGATCGATGCTGTGCATCGTCGTCTGCGCGATGGCGTCGATTCCGATCCTGCTGTATTTCGGCGTGATTCCCTGGACGCCGCCGAAGCGATGCCGGGCAGTGTTCTGCGATCCGTATCACTGGCAATTGCCGGCGATCGGCATCGCGTTCTTCTGCGCGGGCTTGAGCCTGGTCATTCCGCCGGAGCGACGCGTGCTCGCCAGGATCAACGGCCTGGCCATCCTGGGCGGTTTCATGGCGGGCGTGGCGGGGTCGTTTTTCTTTCGCTAGCGCGGATCCTGCACTGCTACGGAGAAGCCGGATGAACGACGAAAAGAAGGTGACGCCGCTGTCGCTGGCGGCAATCGCGGCCATCCGCAACGGCAAGCTGATCCAGGCCATCAAGATCGTGCGGCAAGACGAAGGCATCGGCCTCAAGGAGGCGAAGGATCGCGTCGATGCCTATATGCGGGCCAATCCCGAACTGCAGCCGCCACCGGGCCAATCCGGAATGCGCAACAATGCAGCCTGGTGGATCGTTGCCATCGTCGGGGCCGCTATCCTGGCTTATGTCCTGACGAGGCGATAGTTCGCTGCCTTCATCTCGGGCTCGCCGCCGTCACGCCCTGCTTCCACGGCAGCGTGGAGAGTTCGATTTTCCAGGCACTCGACGCGGTACGCCGCCCGAAGCTGATCTCGAAGTCCACGGCCTCGCGCAGGATTTGCCCGTTCTTGCCTTCCAGGCACGCTGCGAGCGACGCCGAAACCGGCAATTCCGGAATGCGGGGCCGAACGTGCATCGCATAGTCGCCAGCGGTGAGAAATATCGACAGCGGATCGTCGGTTACCTGGATGGCGGACGCCTTCCCCTCGCTCTCGGGCAGCTTTTCCCAGATCTCGAAGTAATCCGCCTCGACGCCGTATTCGAGCACGCGGTCCGGCGTCTCGAATTCCATGCGGCCGACGTCGTTGCCGCCGGTCGGCGGCTGGAAGTCGTGCTTGCGCAGCCAGCGGCAGATGTCCTCGTCGACGATGGTGATCCCGCAAAAGCCCTGCTGTCCCGCGAGCGCCATGAGCTCGGCGCGTGCGAGTTCCTCCAGGCCGGCCTTGCCTGACAGGTCGGGCCGGGTCGCAGGCACGCGAATGTCCGCGTGCCACGATCGCGTCTGCAGCCAGTACACCTGCGTGGTCGTGTCTTCCTTCGTCGGCGTGCGCAGCAGCGTGCGCTTCCATACGCCGTGGTATTCCGGCGGGACGAAGGGGCCTTCGGCTAACGCAAGCATTTCCGTCCAACGCAA